>NZ_JBXAGA010000008.1:0-295088 GCF_058793595.1 Acidovorax sp. GW835-FHT14G06 | reverse complement strand
GGCAGCGCACAAAGCACCACCTCAAACCACATCCACCGACCCACTCACTTTCGCAGCAAGGTCTCAGTAGCGAAGCCCTCGACTATAGCACGGTTTGAAGCGACCACAGGGAAAACCCCAGACTTTATCCTCACCACCGCTCAGCCACCCAATCCAGCAACAGCCGCCTCCAAAGCATCAAGGAACAGATAGGCCACGTCGCACCCGGTCTGATCAAAGATCTCCTGGAAGCAGGTCGGGCTGGTGACATTGATCTCTGTGACGCAGTCGCCGATCACATCCACCCCGGCGAGCAGTAAGCCGCGCGACTGCAGCACCGGGCCGAGCGCTTCTCCAATTTCACGGTCCCGCGCAGACAGCGGGCGAGCCACGCCCTTGCCGCCAGCGGCCAGATTGCCCCGCACTTCACTACCCTGGGGAATACGCGCCAGACAGAACGGTACAGGCTTGCCTCCAATGATGAGGACTCGCTTGTCCCCCTCAATAATCTCAGGCAAAAACTTCTGCACCATCACGCTCTGCGCGCCGTGGCGATTGAGGGTTTCGGTGATGCTGCCCAGGTTGAGGCCATCCGGCCCGACGCGGAAGATACCCATGCCACCCATGCCATCCAGAGGCTTGAGGATGATGTCCTGGTGCTCCGCGTGGAAACGGCGAATGTCTTCGGCGTCCCGGGTGACCAGCGTCGGCCCGATGAACTGTGGAAACTCCATGATGGCCAGCTTTTCCGGATGGTCCCGCAACGCGCTGGGTTTGTTGAACACCCGGGCACCGTCGCGTTCCGCCTGCTCCAGCAGGTGGGTGGCGTAAAAGTACTCGCTGTCGAAGGGCGGGTCTTTGCGCATGAGCACCGCGTCAAATTCGGCCAATGCGGCGCTGCGCTGCGGTTGCGCCTCGTACCAATGGGTGGCATCCCCCGTGAGGCGGATGTCCTGCACCCGGGCGGTGACCTTGCTGCCGCGCTGCCAGGTGATGTGCTGCGGTTCGCACACCGTGAGGGTGTGCCCGCGCCCCTGCGCCTCGCGCATCATGGCAAAGGTGGTGTCCTTGTAGATCTTGAAGCTTTGCAGCGGGTCGGCGATGAAGAGCAGTTTCATGGTGTCAGATCAAAGAGAGGGGAAGCCTGTGGCCCAGACAGCCGGGACGCCTTACGCGCCACGGGCCCGCGAACGCCCGTACTGTTGCACAAATAGCGCAATGCTGCCGGCCACCACGCCCCAGAAGGCCGACCCGATCCCTGCGACTACCACCCCACTGAGGGTGACAAGGAAGGTGATGAGCGCCGCCTCCCGGTGCGACACATCCCGCAGCGCTGCCGCCAGACCGTTGCCAATGGTGCCCAGGAGGGCCAAGCCCGCAATGGCCACCACCAGCTCTTTGGGAAACGCGGTCAGCAATCCGGTGATGACGGCACCAAACAGGCCAATCGCCACGTAGATGGCGCCACACGCCACAGCGGCCGTGTACCGCCGACTGCGATCGGCGTGCGCCTCTGGGCCCATGCACATCGCGGCGGTGATAGCGCTGAAGTTGAGCGCAAATGCGCCAAAAGGCGCCAGCACCAGGGTTGCCAGACCCGTGAGCGTGATGAGCCGTGAGATGGGCAGGTCGTAGCCCGACGCACGGATCACCGCCACACCGGGCAGGTTCTGCGACGCCATGGTGACCACAAACAAAGGAATCGCCAGACTGACAGCCGCCGCCACACTGAACTGGGGTGGGGTGAACACCGGCATGGCCAATTCCAGCTGCACAGCCGACCAGGCCATGTGCCCCTGAGTAGCCACAAACCCCACCGCCACTGCGAGGGTGATGACCACCGCATACCGGGGGCCCAGACGGCGGCTCACCAGATACACCATCAACATCAGCAGCACCAACGGCAGCGCGGTCTGGGCTGCCGCAAACGCCTGCAGGCCAAAGCGGGCCAGCACACCGGCCAACAGGGCTGCGGCGATTTCCATGGGGATGCGGTTCATCACACGCTCGAACCAGCCGGTGACGCCCGCCAGGGTCATGAGCAATGCGCTGAGCATGAAGGCGCCAATGGCCTCGCCCATGCTGAAACCGCCCGCCAGCCCCGCCGTGGCCAGCACGGCGGCACCCGGTGTAGACCAGGCCACCATGACAGGCTGGCGCAAGATCAATGAAGGCACCAGCGAACATAGCCCCATGCCCAGCCCCAGCGCCCACATCCAGGAAGTGATCTGTGCCGGCGTCGCGCCAAACGCCTGGGCGGCCTGGAACACGATGGCCACCGAACTGGTGAAGCCCACCAGCACGGCCACGAAGCCCGCCACCGCCGTCGAAAGGCTCAGGTCTTTGAAAAATTGCATGGGCGGGATTCTGTCACCGCGCGCCCCCGGCACCTGGAGTGACCTCCAAACCACCCAAGCACTACACTATTGATAGCAACTTAGGCAATTGGCACTAGCGCTACCAGGCTAAAACAGCCCAAAGCCGGGCGCACACGCCTACGGGGTGCCCGGCGAGCCCGCGAGCGGTCAGATCTCGATCTTGGAGCCCAGTTCGACCACGGCGTTGTTGGGCAGGTGCAGGAAGTCGGCCGCGCCGCTGGCGTTGTGGTGCATCTGCGCAAACAGCTTTTCGCGCCAGGGCGCCATGCCGCTGCCGATAGTGGGGATGACAGTGTCCCGCGACAGGAAATAGCTCGTGGTCATGGGCTCCAGCTCACAGCCGCGCCCCCGCAGCAGTTCCAGCGCGCGGGGCAGGTCCGGGTCGTTCTTGAAGCCGTAGTGCACCACCACCTGCCAGCAGTCGTGCCCCAGCGATTCCACCTGCAGCCGCTTGTCCAGGCCAATCCAGGGCGTCTCGTGGTTGTGCACGGTGACGAACAGGTTTTGCTGGTGCAGCACCTTGTTGTGCTTGAGGTTGTGCAACAAGGCATTGGGCACAGCGCCGGTTTCGGCCGTCAGGAAGACCGCCGTGCCGTCCACACGCATTGGCGGACTGATGAAGATCGACTCCAGAAAGTCCTTGAGGTCGATGGCATCGGCGCGCAGCTTGTCATTGAGCAGGCGGCGCCCTTCCTTCCAGGTCATCATCAGCGAGAACACGATGCCGCCGATCATCAGCGGGAACCAGCCGCCCTGGAACAGCTTGAGCAGGTTGGAGGCGAAGAACGCCAGGTCCACCACAAAGAAGCACCCTGTGGCCGCAACACACAGCGCCAGCGGATACCGCCAGCCATAGCGGATCACGAAGAAAGTCAGCGTGGTGGTGATCAGCATGTCCAGGGTCACCGCAATGCCGTAGGCAGCCGCGAGGTTGCTCGACGAGCGGAACATCACCACCGCCAGCACGATGGCCACGAACAGCCCCCAGTTGACCAGTGGCATGTAGATCTGACCCGTGTCGCGCACGCTGGTGTGCTGGATGTTCAAGCGCGGCAGGTAGCCCAGCTGGATGACCTGCTTGGTCACGCTGAACGCGCCGGTGATCAAAGCCTGCGAAGCAATCACTGTGGCCATCGTGGCCAGGATGACCAGGGGCACCAGCGCCCAGTCGGGTGCCATCAGATAAAACGGGTTCTTGACGGCCTCGGGCTCGGCGAGCAGCAGCGCACCCTGGCCAAAATAATTGAGGGTGAGTGCCGGCATCGCCACGCCAAACCAGGCCATGCGGATCGGGCGCTTGCCGAAGTGGCCCAGGTCGGCATACAGCGCCTCGGCGCCCGTCACGCACAGCACCACCGCGCCCAGAATGATGAAACTGGTGCCCGGGTTGGCCCACATGAAGCCCAGCGCATGGTGCGGGCTCAGTGCCCACAGGATCTCGGGGTGGCCCACGATGTGCGATACACCCAGCAGCGCGATGGTGGCAAACCACACCAGCGTGATGGGGCCAAAAAACTTGCCGATGCCGCCGGTGCCGCGCTTTTGCACGGCAAACAGGCAAAACAGCACCACCAGCGTGATCGGAATCACATAGTGCTTGAAGTGATCCGACACGACCTCCAACCCCTCCACCGCCGACAGCACCGAGATGGCCGGGGTGATGACGCCATCGCCATAAAACAGCGAAGTGCCAAAAATACCTACGCCCAGCAACACGCTACGCAGCTTGGGTTTGTCTTTGACGGCCTGGGAGGCCAGGGCCAGCATGGCGATGAGGCCGCCTTCGCCGTGGTTGTCGGCGCGCAGCACCAGCACCACGTACTTCAGGGATACGATGACCGTGAGGGTCCAGAAAAAGATGGAGAGGATGCCGTAGATGTTTGCGGGCGTGAACGGCACATGGCCGGACCCGAACACCTCCTTGACGGCATACAGCACGCTGGTGCCGATATCGCCATACACAACACCGATGGCGCCCAGCGTGAGCGCTGCGAGCGATGACTTGGAGCTTTGCACTGACCACCCCCGCGCACTGGGCCAGACGGGGTTCCGTTACTTTTGGGAACGCTATTGTGCGCCTGAGCCAGATCAAGCGCCTGGAGGCGAAACCCCATGTTGCAACGCAGCAACTTGCACTTGGCAAGCGGGCGCTGGCATGGCATGACGGGCTATATCGATCACCCGATGGCCCACTGCGGGGCCAAATCTGGAGGCCGAAGGCCTAGAAACCGACCACTCCCAAGACGCGAAGCGTCTCGGAGGCGCTGGGTTCTCTTAGTCGTACACCTCGGCGTCGGGGTTGGTCGCCTCCAGCTCATAGCTGGCCGCCAGCATCGCCAGCCGGGCCACCACGCCGTACATGTAGAAGCGGTTGGGGGCGCTCACGCCAGGGCGCACGCCGGGCTGGGGCATGTGGGTGCTGTGCTCGAAGGCCAGCGGGACAAAACTCGCGCCGGGCGCATTGAGGTTTTCATCCACGCCGCGCTCGGCGTGCATGCGGTAGAAGCCACCCACGACGTAGCGGTCCATCATGTAGACCACCGGCTCGGCCACGGCGTCGTTCACGCGCTCCTGCGTCAGCACCCCTTCCTGGATGATGACTTCGCTCACGGGCTGGCCGTCCTTGATCACGGCCATCTTGTTGCGCGTCTTGCGGTTGACGGCGTCCAGCTCCTTGGCGTCGCGCACAGTCATGATGCCCATGCCGTAGGTGCCGTTGTTGGCCTTGACGATCACGAAGGGCTTTTCGTTGATGCCGTATTCCTTGTACTTGCGGCGCACCTTGGTCAGCAGCGCATCCACGCTGGTCTGCAGCTGGTCCATGCCCGTGCCCTCGGCAAAGTCCACCTCGCCACACTGGCTGTACATGGGGTTGACCAGCCAGGGGTCGATACCCAGCATCTTGCCAAAGCGCTTGGCCACCTCTTCATAGTTCTTGAAGTGGGTGCTCTTCTTGCGCACGCTCCAGCCGGCATGCAGCGGGGGCAGAAGGTACTGCTCGTGGATGTCTTCCAGAATGCCGGGGGCGCCCGCCGTGAGGTCGTTGTTGAGCAGGATCGTGCAGGGGTCGAAGTCCTTGAGGCCCAGGCGGCGCTTGGTGCGCACTACAGGCTCCAATGTCACGGTGTCGCCATTGGGCAGCTCGATCAGCGTGGACTTCTTGATCTCGGGGCTGATGGAGCCCACGCGCACGTTGAGGCCCGCCATGTTGAAGATACGCTGCAGCTGTACCACGTTGGACAGGTAGAACGTGTTGCGCGTGTGGTTCTCCGGGATGATCAGCAGGTTGCGCGCCTCGGGGCAGATCTTCTCGATGGCGGCCATGGCAGCCTGCACGGCCAGCGGCAGCATCTCCTTGGTCAGGTTGTTCCAGCCGCCAGGAAACAGGTTGGTATCGACCGGGGCCAGCTTGAAGCCCGCATTGCGGATGTCTACCGACGTATAGAACGGCGGCGTGTGCTCCATCCACTCCAGCCGGAACCAGCGTTCGATGGCAGGCATCGAGTCGAGAATGCGCTGTTCGAGTTCGTTGATCGGCCCGGTGAGGGCCGTGATGAGATGCGGAACCATGGAAAGCCCTCGGGAAGCGATTGCAGTGAATTGTAGGATGTGGGGCCACGCCGGGTTTTCGCAAGCCACCTCCTGTGCGGCAACGGCGATGCCGACTATCTGCCGACTATCGGCGCCAGAACGCCGGGGTGAGCAAGGCCATGAAGCTCAGTATCTCCAGCCGCCCTAGCAGCATGGCCAGCGTACACACCCAGATCTGAAAATCGGTCAGCACCGCATAGTTGGACGCCGGACCCACGCTGCCCAGGCCGGGGCCCGCGCAGTTGACGCTGGCCAAGACCACCGAAAACGCCGTCACCGGGTCCAGGTCCGTCAGCAGCATGACCATGCTCAGCCCAAAGACCGTGCCGCCATAGACCAGCATGAAGGCCAGCACCGAAAAGATCACGCGGTTGTCCACCACGGCGCCGCCCAGCTGCACCGGCTGCACGGCGCGCGGGTGCACCAGGCGGTTCATCTCGCGGCGCGCCTGCTTGACCAGAATGAGCATGCGCACCATCTTGATTCCCCCACCCGTCGAGCCAGCACTCGTTGCCACGCCCGACAGCAGCAGCATGAACACGGGCGCAAACACCGGCCAGGCGAGGTAGTCCACGGTGGCAAAGCCGGTGGTGGTGGCCAGCGACACCAGGTTGAACATGCCATGGCGCAGCGCCTCGAGCGGCGCATAGACGCCCTTGGCCCACAGCAGCAGCGCCACCAGCAGCCCGCCGCCAACGAGCGTAAAAAGGGTGGCCCGCAGCTCCGGGTCGCGCCAGAAGCCGCCCCACTGGCCTTTGCGAATGGCCACGAAGTACAACGCAAAATTGCAGCTGGCCACCAGCATGAAGAAGATGCAGATCGCCTCCAGCAGCGGCGACTGGAAGTAGCCAAAGCTCAGGTCATGCGACGACAGCCCGCCCAGGCTCACGGTGGCGAACATGTGCATCAGCGCATCAAGCGGCGCCATGCCAGCGACCCAGTAGGCCAGGCCACACAGTGTGGAGAACAGCGCATACACCCCCCACAGGCCCTTGGCGGTGCCGGTCATGCGCGGCGTGAGCTTGGTGTCCTTCAGCGGTCCCGCCGCCTCGGCCTTGAACAGCTGGCTGCCGCCCACGCCCAGCAGCGGCAGCACGGCCACCGCCAGGATCAGGATGCCCATGCCGCCCATCCACTGCAAGAAGGTGCGCCACACATTGACCGACACCGGCAGGGCATCCAGGCCCGCGAGCACGGTGGAGCCCGTGGTGGTGAGCCCCGACACGGCTTCGAAGTAGGCGTGGGTGAACGACAGCGGCTTCCCCGTGTAGTGCCCCGCCAGCATCAACGGGAGCGCGGCCGACAGGGGCAGCAGCATCCACACCAGCGAGACCAGCATCACGCCGTGGCGCGGTTGCAGTTCTTGCCGGAACAGCCGCAACCGCCACCACAGCCACGCACCTGCCAGCATCGTGGCACCCATGGCCAGCGGGTACACAAACCAGACGCCGTCGCGCGTCCACAGCGACACTGCCAGCGGCAGGCCCATGGACAGCGAGAAGATCATCACGAGAATGCCCAGCACACGCAGAACGGGAAACATGTCCGTCATGGGGGTCTCGCGCAGCTCGATGCCAAGTCAGAAAAAGGTCGCGCTCACGCGGAAGAGCTTTTCCACGTCGCGCACCAGCCGCTTGTTGGGCAGGAAGAACACCACGTGGTCATTGCTCTCGATCACCGTCGCGCTGCGCGGAATGATGACCTCAGGCTCGCGCAGATCGGTACCCGACGAACCCGTGGCGTTCGATACATCCGGCAAACCGCGCACGATCAGGCCAATGTGCACATCACGCGGCAGCTGCAGATCGCTGACCTGGCGGCCGACCACGCGCGAGCTTTTGCGATCGCCACGCGCCACGATCTCCAGCGCCTCGGCCACACCCCGGCGCAGGCTGTGCACGGCCTGTACGTCGCCCTGGCGCACATAGGCCAGCAGCTCACCCAGCATGGCCTGCGCGGGCGACAGCGCGATGTCGATCTGCGTGCCGTGCATCAGGTCGGCATAGCTGCGCCGGTTGATGAGGGCCAGCACCCGGCTGGCGCCCATGCGCTTGGCCAGCAGGCAGGACATGATGTTGTCCTCGTCATCGTCGGTGAGCGCCAGGAACAGGTCCACCTCTTCGATGCCTTCATCGCCCAGCAGGTCCTCGTCGGTGGTGTCGCCTTGCAGCACCAGCACATCGGACGGAAGCGCCGAGGCCAGCTCCACGCAGCGGTCGGCGTGGTCCTCGATGATCTTGATGTGAAAACGCCCACCCGCCTGGCTGAGCTGCCGAGCCAGTCGCAGGCCCACGCGGCCGCCGCCCGCAATCATGATGCGGCGCACAGGCTGGGGCTGCTGGGATGCGGGGCGGTGCAATGCGGCCAGCACGTTGGCGATGTGCTCATGCGCGGCCAGCACGAACACCTCGTCACCTGGGTCGATCCGCGTGCTGCCATCGCAGGCGATGAACCGGTCGGGCTCGTCCGGAAACCGCCGGTAGATCGCCACCATGCGCATGGCCAGCTCAGGCGCACTCTCGCGCAGCGCCCCGATGGTGTGCCCCACCATGGGCGCCCCCACGCGGGCCCGCACCGACACCAGGCAAGCGCGGCCCCCGGCAAATTCGCGCACCTGCATGGCCTCGGGATACTCGATGAGCTTGCCGATGTAGCGGGTCAGCGACTCTTCAGGACAAATGATGCGGTCCACCGCAAACCCCTCGGGGCCCACCAGCCGTTCATGGGCCTCAAAGCCTGTGGACCGCACCCGCGCAATGCGCCTGGGGATGTTGAACATGAGCTGCGCGATCTTGCAGCACACCAGGTTGGTCTCGTCCTGCGCTGCGCAGGCGATCAGCAGGTCGGTGTCTTCGGCGCCCGCCTCGGCCAGCACGGCGGGCTCGATGCCGTTGCCCACCACGCCCCGCAGGTCAAACCGCGACTCCAGGTCGCGCAGGCGCGCGGCATCGGTGTCGATGACGGTGATGTCGTTGCGCTCGGACACCAGGCTGTCTGCCACGCTCTGGCCTACGCGGCCGGCGCCGAGGATGATGATTTTCATGTGAAATATGCCGCAAGCGCTAGTCAAGCATGCGCCAGCAGCTATCGTTTCAGGAGCACATCAGGCCCGCACCTCGCCTTCGCCCAGCACCACGTACTTGAGCGAAGTGAGGCCTTCGATGCCCACCGGGCCCCGCGCATGGAACTTGTCGGTGCTGATGCCGATTTCGGCGCCCAGGCCGTACTCGAAACCGTCGGCAAACCGCGTGCTCGCGTTCACCATCACGCTGGCAGAATCCACCTCGCGCAGGAACTGCTGGGCATGCATGTGGTCGCGCGTCAGGATGGCGTCGGTATGGTGGCTGGAATAGCGGTTGATGTGGGCGATGGCCTCATGAACACCCGCCACGATCTTCACGCTGATGATGGGGGCCAGGTATTCCTCGCTCCAGTCCTGCTCGGTGGCGGGCACCAGTTGGGCGCCGGGCACGTCGGCCAGAATGGCCAGCGACTCGGGGCAGCCGCGCATCTCCACGCCCTTGGCGGCATACACCGCGCCAATCTTTGGCAAAAACTCTGCCGCCACACCGCGCGCCACCAGCAGGCCTTCGCTGGCGTTGCAGGGGCTGTACTTGTTCGTCTTGGCGTTGTCGGCCACCTTCACCGCCATGGCGATATCGCAGGGGTCGTCCACATAGGTGTGGCAGTTGCCGTCCAGGTGCTTGATCACAGGCACCTTGGCATCGCGGCTGATGCGCTCGATCAGGCCCTTGCCACCACGCGGAATGATCACGTCCACAAACTGCGGCATGGCGATAAGCTGGCCCACGGCCTCGCGGTCGGTGGTCTGCACCAGTTGCACCGCGTCTTGCGGCAGGCCGGCTTCGGCCAGCGCCTGCTGCACCAGCCTGGCCAGCGCCTTGTTCGAATCGATGGCCTCCGAGCCGCCGCGCAGGATGCAGGCATTGCCGCTCTTGATCGACAGCGACGCGGCCTCGATGGTCACGTTGGGGCGGCTCTCATAGATCATGCCGAACACCCCGATCGGCACCCGCATCTGCCCCACGCGAATGCCGCTGGGCTGCTGCTTCATGCCAATGATCTCGCCAATGATGTCGGGCATCGCGGCCAGCTGCTCGCAGCCTTCGGCGCAGGTTTCCAGCACCTTGGGGGTGAGCTTGAGCCGGTCCACCATCGGGCCTGCCAGGCCATTGGCCACGGCGCGCTCCAGGTCTTTGGCGTTGTCGATCTGGAGCGCCGCCACGTTCTCGCGCAGCAACCGGGCCAGCGCCTTGAGCGCTTTGTTTTTGATAGCTGCTGGCGCTTTGGCCATCAGCGCAGAGGCCGTTTTTGCCTGGAGACCGAGAGAGTGCGTGTATTCAGCGACGTTGAGGGCGTTCATCCGGCGATTTTGCCGCACTTGGTATCGGCCCGGTGGGCGCGGGCCCATGGCTGCTTTACCCTCGGACGTATCACCCATCCTGGACCCGCCCGGCTACGCCATGACCGACACCGCCCACACCCAGCTCACCACCTTCACCCAGGCCCTGCAAGCCTTTGAACGCGGCGACCACACCGCCGCCACCCTGAGCACCCTGGCCCGCGAGCAAACCACCCTGCTGGCCGCCCTGCCCCCGCGCTACAGCGAAGTGCTGCTGAACCTGCTGGACCGGCTGGAATCGAGCGCGCTGTTTTCAGAGGAAAGCTGCTCGTTCAGCCAGAAGGATCTGGTGGCGAACCTGACGATGTGGGCAGAAAAAGCACAGGGCACCTTGAACGCTGGCTGACCACTCCGGGGCCGAGCAACGCGACGGCCCGAGTGGCTGTTCGTTTCCCCTCACCTCTGTATGCGCCGAGGAGCGCAGCGGCCAGCGGATCAGGGCTCGCGACTGTTTGAGCGCAGCGAGTTTGAGCGAGACCCCGCTGGACGCGAGCACCGCAGGTTGCCCGAAGCGAAGCGCAGGGACGCAGACAGTGGGGTCGCCTTTCTTTTGGGTACTTTTCTTTGGCGAAGCAAAGAAAAGTACCTCGCCCGCCGGGGCGACAACCCGGCTACCGCCCTGAGCAAAGACACGCCACCCAATCGGCAGATTGCTCTTAAATTCATAGCGACTGCAGCTTATTGCACAAGCACCAGAGGCCAAAAACCCCTCAAACCTCCGCTCGCCCCAACCACTTCTCCCGCGCAATATAAGCCCGCACCCCCAGCCCCATGAACGGCTGCGGCGGCATGCGCGTCGGCCCGCCCAAGGCCAAGGCATGCGCCAGCAACGGGTGGTCCTGCCCCAGCGCCAAATCCGCCGCCAGAGCCCCCAGGGCCGTGAACTTCACCACCCCCGCCCCATTGCACCCCGCCACCCCATGCACCTGCGGTGCCAGCCGCCCCCAGCGCGGCGCGCCATTGCGGGTGATGGCAATCGAGCCTTCCCAGAAATGCGCCAACGCCACATCGGCCAGCTGCGGGAAACGCGCCGCAAACACGGCCGCATGCTCGCGCCGCACGCGCTCGCGCACCGCGGGGCTGACACGGAACTGCGGCGCATATTCAAAACCCTGGCGCACCAGAATGCGGTGGTCGTCCGTGTAGCGCAGCGTGGCCCCCGTGACGGCGCTGGCGGGCGTCACGCCCCAGCCCTCGGGCGCGCCCAGGCGGCTGCGCTGCCCGGGGGTGAGCGGGGCTGTGAGCGAGCCAAAGGTGACCAACGGAAACGTCTCCGCCCCCCAGGCGCTGCCAAACAGCCCCAGCTGCTGCGCAAAACCATTGGCCGCAAGCAACAACTGCGGCGCACGCACGCTGCCCTGCGGGGTGTGCGCCACCACCGTGCCGCCCGACAGGTCCAGCCGCTGCACCGGCGTTTGCTCGTACAGGGTGACGTTGGCAGGCAGCGCATCGGCCAGGCCCCGGCACAGCGCGGCGGGGTTGAGCAGCACGGAGCCTGGCGTGTAGAGCCCGGCGGCAAAGTAGCGGGTGCCCAGGCGCGCGGCCAGGGCGCTGCGGTCCAGCAACTCGTGCGGTGCACCCAGGGCGCGCAGCTCCTGCACATGGTGCTGCAGCGTGCGCTCGGCAGCGGGCGACACGGCGCAGTGGTACTTGCCTGCACGGCGCCACTGGCAGTCGATGCGGTGGTGCGCTACCAGTTGCTCCAGATCATTCAGCCCCGCCTTGAGCAAGGCCTGGTAGTGCGCTGCCTGGCGCAGTTCTTCGAGCGAGCTGCCGATGTTGTGCGGCACATCGATCGCAAAGCCCGAGTTGCGGCCCGAGGCGTTGTTGCCCACGGTGACTGCGTCCACCACCACGATGTGGGCGTGGGGGCGCAGCTCGGCCAGGCGGCGCGCCGCGGCCAGGCCCGCAAAGCCAGCGCCCAGCACCAACCAGTCGGCCTGCACATCACCCTGCAGTGCAGGGCGCGGCGTGCGCGGGGGCAGGATGGCGGACCAGCCGTTGGTGGAGTCGTCGTTGGGCAGGCGCAGGGGCAGGGAGCCCTGCGGCAGTGGCAGGGAGGCAGCAGCGGCCGCCATCAACGTGCCGCGCTGGTCAGGCGGCACAGCTGAAAGGCCAGGCGCTGCAGGGCCTGCCAGCCGTCTTGCGGCCAGTCGGGCTGCTTGAGGCCTTTGACAATGCCATCCACCGTGTGGGCCGATTGCAGCAGGCGCGCCAGGGCGGCATCGCTGGCCTTGGGCAGGATGCGCTCGAACAGCCGCTCCTTGGGGCCCCAGATGCGGTTCTCGCGCAGGGCCATGGGCAGGGGGCGGCCCGCGTTCATGGCGTCTTTCACGCGCTTCAAGGCCCGGATGTCTTCGGCCAGCGCCCAGTGCACCAGCACCTCGGCCTCGCCTTCGGCCTGCAGGCCGTCGAGCATGCGCTGCACGCGGGCCGTCTGCCCGGCCAATACAGATTCGGACAGCTTGAACACGTCGTAGCGCGCCACGTTGAGCACAGCGGCTTCGACCTGGGCCTGGGTCAACTCACCCGCCGGGTGCAACAGGGCCAGCTTTTGGATCTCTTGGTGCGCGGCCAGCAGGTTGCCTTCCACGCGGTCGGCAAAAAACTGCAGCGTGCGCTGGCCCTCTTCGCCCGCCACCACGCGCTGTCCTTGTGCGGCCAGGCGCTGGGCAATCCACTGCGGCAGCATGCCGCGCTCGATGGGGTCGATCTGGATCGACGTGCCGTTGCCCTCCAGCGCAGCAAACCAGGCGCCGGTGCGCGTGGCCTTGTCCAGGCGCGGCAGCATCACCAGCGTAAGGGTGCTGTCGTTGCCCCTGGCGGATTCGGCAATCTGCTGCAGGGCCACGCTGCCGTCCTTGCCGGGCTTGCCCGAGGGGATGCGGATCTCGACGATCTGCTTGTCGGCAAACAGGCTCAAGGAGCCACCTGCCGCCAGCACCGCACTCCAGTCGAAATGGGCGCCGGCCACGGTGTAGCTGCTGCGCTCGGTGTAGCCCTGAGTGCGGGCGGTGGCGCGGATGGCGTCGGCCGCCTCCTGCTGCAGCAAGGGCTCATCGCCATGCAGGACATAAAGCGGCGACAGGCCCCGTTGAAGATGCTGAGAGAGTTGGGCCAGGGCGACTTGCATACGGCAAAGTTTATCGCCTAGGCAGGCCCGGCACTGCGCAAATTGCCAGCGTATGCCCTCACAGTGCACAAGAGAGACCACGAACTGATCAGCTGCAGCGCTATTCATTGGCGCCCAAAGCCCCGAGAATTCCCCCGGGGCGCGTGCACGCGCCCGCACCGACATTGACCGCCTTCCCAGAAAGCCCCCGTACCATGCCACCCACCGCCCTGCGCAGCGCCCAGCCCACCAGCCTGATCGGCGCCCCCACCGACATCGGCGCCGGGGCGCGGGGCGCCTCCATGGGGCCCGAGGCACTGCGTGTGGCGGGCCTGCAGGCAGCACTGGAGTCGCACGGACTGCAGGTGTTTGACCGGGGCAACTTGAGCGGCCCCGCCAACCCGTGGCTGCCGCCCGTGGACGGCTACCGTCACCTGCCGGAGGTGGTGGAGTGGAACCAGCGCGTGTTCGACGCTATGTATGCCGAGCTGCAGCTGGGCCACCTGCCCATCCTGCTGGGCGGAGACCACTGCCTGGGCCTGGGCAGCATCAGCGCCGTGGCCCGCCATTGCGCAGAGGTGGGTAAAAAACTGCGCGTGCTGTGGCTGGATGCCCATGCCGACTTCAACACCAGTGCATTGACTCCCAGCGGCAATGTGCATGGCATGCCCGTGGCCTGCCTGTGCGGGTTTGGGCCCGAGGCGCTGACCGGGCTTGCCCGCATGCCGGGCGGTGGGCCGGCGCTGCACCCGTCGCAGATCCGGCAGATCGGCATCCGCAGCGTGGACGCGGGCGAAAAGCGTTTTGTGCACGAGCAAGGCCTGGAGGTGTTCGACATGCGCTACATCGACGAGGTGGGCATGCGCCAGACCATGCAGCAGGCGCTGGCCGGACTGGATGCGCACACTCACCTGCATGTGAGCTTTGATGTGGACTTTCTGGACCCCGACATTGCGCCCGGGGTGGGCACCACGGTGCCCGGTGGCCCCACCTACCGAGAAGCGCAGTTGTGCATGGAGATGATTGCCGACAGCGGGCGTTTGGCCTCGCTGGACATTGTGGAGCTCAACCCCGCGCTGGATGTGCGCAACCGCACGGCCGTGCTGGCGGTGGACCTGGTGGAGTCGCTGTTTGGCAAGAGCACGCTCATGCGCGTGCCCTCGCACGGCCATGGGCCGACGCTGAGCGCCTGAGCGCGCACATTCTTAGAGCAGCTCACAAAACTCAGCGAAGCGGCCATGGCCAGGCGTTTCGCCGCAGGCAGCACGACTAGTACGACAAGGCGAGACAACAACGCCAGGGGAGTTCTGTGAGCTGTTCTTAGCGCTTGGCAGCCGCCAGGCGGCGCATAAGCTGCTGCACCAGATCCGTCCGCATGTCGCGGTAGAGCAGCGCCTCTTCGGCCTCTTTGGCCAGCGCAATGGTTTCGTTGTAGCTGATGTCGCGCTGCTGCAGCAGCTCGGTGTCAGGAATCAGCTCCACCCCAGTGGGCGTGCGCAGGCGGAACTTGATGCGCAGGCGCAGCTGCAGTTCGCGCACCTGGCCCGACGCATTGAGGCCCACCACCACACGCTCCTGCTGCTCCTGCAGCAGATCGAAGATGGCCTCTGCCGTCGGCATGCTGGCCGGGTCGCGCAGCAGCTTGAGCTGGCTGCCCGATCCGTCGAGTGTGCGCTGCAGCTCACGCGCCAGCGGCGAGGTGGAGGGGGCCGCAATGTAGAGCGAGCCAAACCCGAACTCCGGCACACCACGCAGCCGGAATCCGCAGGCAGACAACAGGGCCACCGGGGCCAGGCTGAGCAGGGTGCGTTTGTTCATGGGGTCAGACCACCACGTTCACCAGACGGCCCGGCACCACGATCACACGTTTGGGCGCGGCCCCGGCGGCCTGGGCGGTGAAGGCCTCGCTGGCCAGCGCAATGCGCTCGATCTCGGCCTTGTCGGCCTGGGCGGGCACATGGATGGAGCCTCGCAGCTTGCCGTTGACCTGCAGCATGAGTTCGATCTCGTCCTGCACCAGCGCACCGGCATCCACCTGCGGCCAGGGCGCATCGAGCAGATCGCCCAGCGCACCGGCGTAGCCCAGGCCCGTCCACAGGCTGTGGGCGATGTGGGGCGTGGCGGGGTAGAGGCAGCGCAGCAGGATGCCAAAGCCTTCGATCAGCGCCACCTGCGCACCGGCCGAGTCCGTGGCCTTGAAGTCTTCGAGCGCGTTGATCATCTTCATCGCGCCCGAGACCACGGTGTTGTACTGCATGCGCTGGTAGTCGTAGTCCACCTGCTTGAGCACGTAGTGGATCTCCAGGCGCAGGGCCTTGGCCTCCTTGCCAAACTGCACGTCCTGCAGGCTGCTGGCACCGGCCACGCTGGCCATGGCCGCATCGCGGTCAATGGCCGAGAGCTTGAGGCCGAAGTTCCACACGCGGCGCAGGAATCGGTAGCTGCCTTCGACGGCGGCGTCGTTCCACTCCAGCGTGGCTTCGGGTGGGGCGGTGAACATGGTGTACAGGCGGGCGGTGTCGGCGCCGTACTTTTCGATCAGGTCCTGCGGGTCCACGCCGTTGTTCTTGGACTTGGACATGGTGCCCACGCCCTCGTAGTCGATGGGCGTGCCCACAGGCAGCATGCCGTCGCCGCTGGTGGCTTCGTTCTTGAGCTTGGCGCCGATGATCTTGCCGCCTTCGTCCAGCACATGCTCCACGTCGTGCGGCCAGAAGTAGTCCTTGCCGCCCTTGGCGGTGCGGCGGCTGTAGATGTGGTTGAGCACCATGCCTTGCGTGAGCAGCTTGGTGAAGGGCTCGTCCACTTTCACCAGGCCCAGGTCGCGCATCACCTTGGTCCAGAAGCGCGCGTACAGCAAGTGCAGGATGGCGTGCTCAATGCCGCCGATGTATTGATCCATCGGCATCCAGTAGTCGGCACCGCCAGCCACCATCGCGTCCGCGTTCTTGGGGTCGCAATACCGCATGAAGTACCACGAGCTGTCCACGAACGTGTCCATGGTGTCCGTCTCGCGGCGGGCGGGCTTGCCACACACGGGGCAGGTCACGCCAGCGTGGAAGCCTTCGTGCTTGTGCAGCGGGTTGCCCGAGCCGTCAGGGATGCAGTCTTGCGGCAGCACCACGGGCAGGTCTTTTTCGGGCACGGGCACGGCGCCGTGCTCGTCGCAGTGGATGATCGGGATGGGTGTGCCCCAGTAGCGCTGGCGGCTCACGCCCCAGTCACGCAGGCGCCAGGTGGTCTTCTTCTCGCCCAGGCCCTTTTGCTGCAGCGCATGGGCCACGGCGTTCACGGCTTCCTTGTACGACAGGCCGCTGAAGCTGTCGGAGTTGATGGTCACGCCGCGCTGCTTGTCGCCGTACCAGTCATTCCACTGGTGGTAGTCAAAGTGCTCGCCATCGACCAGCACGACCTGCTTGATCTCGATGCCGTACTTGAGCGCAAACGCGAAGTCGCGCTCATCGTGCGCAGGCACGCCCATCACCGCGCCGTCGCCGTAGCCCATCAGCACGTAGTTGCCGACCCAGACCTGCACCTTCTCATCGGTGAGGGGGTGCGTGACGTACAGGCCTGTGGGCACGCCTTTCTTCTCTTGCGTGGCGAGTTCTGCCTCGGTGGTGCCGCCGCTCTTGCATTCTTCGATGAAGGCCTTGAGCGCAGGGTTGGTCTTGGCAGCGTGTGCGGCCAGCGGGTGCTCTGGGGCCACAGCGCAGAAGGTCACGCCCATGATGGTATCGGCCCGCGTGGTGAACACGTACATCTTGCCGTCGCCGATCAGTTCGCCGTCTTCACCGGCGATGTCGTGCGTGAAGGCAAAGCGCACGCCTTCGCTCTTGCCGATCCAGTTCTCCTGCATCAGCTTCACGCGCTCGGGCCAGCCGGGCAGCTTGTCGCCGGTCACAAAGCCCAGCAGCTCTTCGGCGTAGTCGGTGATCTTGAGGTAGTAGCCGGGGATCTCGCGCTTCTCGACCGTGGCGCCGGTGCGCCAGCCCTTGCCGTCAATCACCTGCTCGTTGGCCAGCACGGTCTGGTCCACTGGGTCCCAATTCACCACCTGGGTCTTGCGGTAGGCAATGCCCTTTTCCAGCATCTTCAGGAACAGCCACTGGTTCCACTTGTAGTACTCAGGGTCGCAGGTGGCCACTTCACGGCTCCAGTCGATGGCCAGGCCCATGGCCTGCATCTGCTTTTTCATGTACGCGATGTTTTCGTACGTCCACTTGGCAGGCGGCACGCCGTTCTTCAGCGCCGCGTTTTCGGCGGGCAGGCCGAAGGCGTCCCAACCCATGGGCATCAAGACGTTGTGGCCGTTCATGCGCAGGTAGCGCGTGAGCATGTCGTTGATGGTGTAGTTGCGCACATGGCCCATGTGCAGCTTGCCGCTGGGGTAGGGCAGCATGGAGCAGGCGTAGAACTTCTTCTTGCTGGTGTCTTCCGTCACGCGGTAGGCGTCGGTGGCGGTCCAGTGGTCGTGCGCCGCGCGTTCGACGTCTTGGGGAGAGTATTTGTCTTGCATGGGAGCTCGGGGGTGAGAGAAGAGTGCAGCCGCAGGGCCGCGCTGCAGGGATTTTAGGCGGTCAGGGACTGGCACCAGCGTGCCAGCAGCCGGGGTGGGTCAGCGGGACGGGGCTGGAGACGCAGGCGACACAGGATTCGCCGCAGGTTCGGCCACAAATCCGATGCGCTGCAGCCCAGCCAGGTGGGCCGCGCCCATGACTTCGACCACGCGGCCATAGGGCACGGCAGCGTCGGCGCGCAGCTGCACCTCGGTGTCAGGGCGCTCGGCGCCGATGCGGCGCAGGCGCTCTGCCAGCGCGGTTTGCGACAAAGGCTGGTCATCCAGAAAGGCCTGCCCCGAGGCATCGACCACCAGCGTAACGAATTGCGGGGCCGTGCCGGGCGTGGCGCCTTCGGTGCGCGGCAAGTCCAGCCGGATGGAGCTGGCCAGCAGCGGTGCCGTGAGGATGAAGATGACCACCAGCACCAGCATCACGTCCACCAGCGGCGTCATGTTGATGTCGCTCATGGGCTGCGGCCCTGTGGTGCGCTCCAGTCTTCCGAAGGCCATGGTGAGGTCACCCTTGCTGGCGCTCAGGGCCGGGAATCGGCGTGGGCCGATGTGTCGATGACCAGCTCGCGCAAATCACGCGCAAACCCTTCCAGGTCGGCCTCGATGCGGCCAATCAGGCGGCCAAACACGTTGTACGCCAGCACGGCGGGGATCGCCACGGCCAGCCCTGCAGCCGTCATCACCAGCGCCTCGCCCACGGGGCCAGAGACGCGGTCGATGGTGATCTGCCCCGCACCTGCCATGGCAGTGAGAGCGTGGTAGATGCCCCACACCGTACCCAGCAACCCCACAAAGGGCGCCGTGGAACCCACCGTGGCCAGCAGCACCTGGCCAAACTGCAGGCGGCCCAGCACATCGTGCAGGGCATCGCGCAACACGCGCGTGAGTTGCTGGGACAAGCTACCCGCCGTGGCCAGCGTGGGCTGGGCACCGCCGCCCGCATGAGTTGCTATTAAATTTGCAGCAATCACCAAAGGAAGCACTAGCGCATCCCGGTCAAAAGCCTGCAAACGCTGCTGCGCAAGAGCGAGCGATGGCGCCTGCCAGAACGCGGCCGTGCAGCGGGACACGTCGGCACTGGCGCGCCGCATGAGCCGAAGCTTCCACACAATGACCACCCAGCTGGACACCGACATGGCCAGCAAGACCAGTGCCGCGCTTTGCGTGACGGCATCGCCCTGGCGCCACCAGTGGAGCGCGTCCATGGGAGTCGGCGGATCAGTGCAAGCCCAGCACGTCGAACATGTCGAACATGCCAGTCTTGTGGGCCGACAGGAAGCGCACAGCGCGCAAGGCGCCCTGCGCGTACGTGGCGCGGCTGGAGGACTTGTGCGTGACCTCGATGCGCTCGCCGATGCCCGCAAACAGCACGGTGTGGTCGCCCACGATGTCGCCACCACGGATGGCGGCAAAGCCGATGCTGGAGGGGTCGCGCTCGCCCGTCACGCCTTCGCGGGCGTACACGGCGCAGTCCTTGAGGTCGCGGCCCAGGGCCTCGGCAATCACCTCGCCCATCTTGAGCGCGGTGCCCGAGGGTGCATCGACCTTGTGGCGGTGGTGGGCTTCGATGATTTCGATGTCGTACCCCGTGGCCATGGCCTTGGCGGCCATTTGCAGCAGCTTGAGCGTGACGTTCACACCCACGCTCATGTTGGGCGAGAACATGATGGCGGTGCGCTGTGCGTAGGCGTCGAGTTCGGCCTTTTGCGCATCGGTGAAGCCGGTGGTGCCGATGACGGCCTTCACGCCCAGCTGGCTGCACACGGCCAGGTGGGCCAGCGTGCCCTCGGGGCGGGTGAAGTCAATGAGCACCTCTGCGTTCTTCAGGCCGGCCGCCACGTCGGCCGTGATGGCCACTCCGCTGGCGTAGCCCAGAAAGGCGGTGGCGTCCGAGCCGATGGCCGGGCTGGCGGCCACATCCAGTGCACCGGCCAGCACGCAGTCGTCGCTGGCGCGGATGGCCTCGATCAGCATGCGGCCCATGCGGCCCGAAGCCCCGGCGACGGCCACACGGAGGGGGGATGCCGCGGGAGCCGCAGGCGAAGAAGTCGCGGTCATGAAAAGGTCCTGTTCAATGAAAGGGCAGCGAGCGCACAAGGCGCACTGCCAAGCCGCAAGGATCAGCGCGCAGGCGCTTCGAGCGGCGGGTAACTGGTGGTGGCAGGCAGCGCAGGCGTTGCAGCGGCTGCCGGTGCGGGACGTTCCTTGACGGGGTACTTGGCCAGTTGCTCCGGCGTGGCCTCGAGCACCGGCACCTTGCCCTTGGCGCCGTCGCGCGCGCCGAGCGTGGCGACGAATTCGGTCTCGGACGGCATTTCATCGCCTTCGGAGCGCTCCAGGGCATCGCCCTTGAAGAACACGGTCAGCTTGCGGGTCTGGATCTCTTCACCAGGGCGTTTGAGCGTGAACACGTACTCCCAGCGGTCCGCGTGGAACAGGCTGGTGACCAGGGGCGTTCCGAGAATCTCGCGCACCTGCTGGCGGCTCATGCCAGGCTGCAGGGCTTCGACCTGCTCACGGGACACGAAATTGCCCTGCACCACGTCCACCCGGTAGGGCTTGACGATGCTGGCGATGCGACTGCTGGCACCATCCAGACTGCCGCAACCGGTCAGGGCGGCCATGCTGGCACCGATCAACACAACCAGGCCCAGACGGGCGCTGTAACGGGCTTGGACGGGCATGGGTAAAAGGCCAAAGGATATGATCGTCCCATTGTAGCGGCAGCCCCTCCAGACCCTGAGGCGGCGGCCCGCCCCCGAAAGAGCCAGCCATGACCAATATCGACGAACTCAAAAGCACGGGACTCAAGGCCACACTGCCTCGCCTGAAGATTCTGGAGATTTTCCAGAAGGGTGCGCAGCGCCACATGACTGCGGAAGACGTGTTCCGCGTGCTGCTGGAAGAACGCTCGGACATTGGCCTGGCCACCGTCTACCGGGTGCTCACACAGTTCGAGCAGGCGGGCATCCTGATCCGTAGCAACTTCGAGAGCGGCAAGGCCGTGTACGAGCTCAACGAGGGGCAGCACCACGACCACTTCATCTGCACCTCGTGTGGCAAGGTGGAGGAGTTCTATGACCCCGAGATCGAAAAGCGGCAGCATGCCGTGGCCAAGGCCAAGGGCTGGCTGGTGCAGGACCACACGATGGCGCTGTACGGGCAGTGCGCCGACTGCGCAAAAAAAGGGTAACACCCTGAGTCGCTTCGCGCTTGCCCCCTGGAGGGGACGCCCCCGGCACAGCGGGGCAGATCTTGCGCGGGGACAGCGGCCTGGAGCGCGCCAGTGAGCACGCGTCTTTGGGCCTCAAAATCGGCCTTTTAGCCCGTACATCAAGCGCCAGCAGCTATCAAATACGAAGCAGACTAACCCCCTGCGTCGCGCTCCATGGCGCGGCGGTGGCGCTCGACGAACTCCTGGTAGGTGTCGATTCCGCGCAGTTGCAGGATGGTGTTGCGCACAGCAGCTTCGACCAGCACGGCGATGTTGCGGCCGGCTACCACCTGGATCACCACCTTGAGCACGGGCACGCCGAGCACGTCCTGGGTGAGCGGCTCATAGGGCAGGCGCTCGTAGTCACGCTCCAGCGTCTCTTTGCGCACCAGGTGCACGATGAGCTTGAGGCGCATCTTGCGACGCACGGCCGTCTCGCCAAAGATCGCGCGGATGTCGAGCAGGCCAATGCCGCGGACCTCCAGCAGGTTCTGCAGCAATTCGGGGCACTTGCCCTCGATGGTGGTCTGGTTGATGCGAAACAGGTCCACGGCATCGTCGGCCACCAGGCCGTTGCCGCGCGAGATCAGCTCCAGACCCAGCTCGCTCTTGCCCAAGCCGGACTCGCCGGTGATCATCACCCCCAGGCCCAGAATATCCATGAACACGCCGTGCATGGTGGTGCGGTCGGCGAAGTGCTTGGACAGGTAGGCGCGCAGCACGTCGATGACAAAAGCCGACGACTCGTGCGTGGAGAACATCGGAATCTGCGCACGTTCGCACATCGACACCAGCGCGTCAGGTGCGGTCTGGTTGTCAGCCAGCACCAGCACGGGCGGCTCCAGCGTCACGATGCGGGCGATACGGCGCTTGCAATCGTCGGGGGACGCGTTGCTCAGGTAGGCAATTTCGCGCTCGCCCAGAATCTGGACCCGGTAGGGATGGATGTAATTGAGGTAGCCGACGAGATCGGCCCCGGACCGCGCAGAGCGCACGGCCACTTCATCAAAACGGCGCTCGGAAGCTCCGAGACCTGCCACCCACTCCCATTTCAGGGGACCGCGAAATTCCTCAAAAAGGACATCGGCACTGACAACATTGGGCTTCACGGCAGGTCAGTCAGGATGAGCAGCGCAGGCGGCGGCTGGGGCACTCAGGCCGTTTGGGTGGACTGCCAGCCCGCGATCATGCCGTGCAGTTCGGCGGCATCGGCGCAGCCCTTGAGCTTTTCGCGCAAGGCCGAATCGCTGAGTAACTCGGCGATCTCGGAGAGGATTTCCAGGTGCTTTTGCGTGGCCGCCTCGGGCACCAGCAAAAAGATCAGCAGACCCACCGGCAACTCGTCCGGCGCATCAAACCCAATGGGATTGAGCAACTGAAACACGGCGGCCATCGGGGCCTTGAGGCCCTTGATGCGCCCGTGGGGAATGGCCACGCCATGACCCAACCCGGTGGAGCCCAGGCGCTCACGAGCAAACAGGCTGTCGGTGATCAGCGCCCGGGAGAGGCCGTGCTGGCTCTCGAACAGCAGACCCGCTTCTTCAAAAGCACGCTTCTTGCTGGTGGCGTCCACGCTCACAAGCACTTGAGCGGAGGGCAGGATGGAGGCGAGTCGGTTCATGGTCAAGGGTAACAATTATGCACATATTGGCGAAAACCCTGAGCGCGGCGCGTCAGGCAACAAAAAAACCGCCCGAGAGGGGCGGCTGCTGTGCCAAGCTCAGGGCTGGCGCATCAAGCGTGCAGTTCGCGCTTGGCGGCTTCGTGGTGGTGGTCTTGCAAACGGTCCTTGTGGCGCACCACCTGGCGGTCCATCTTATCGACCAGTTCGTCCACAGCCGCATACAGGTCGGCGTGGGAACTCTCGGCAAACAAGTCGCTGCCCTTGACGTGGATGTTGCATTCCGCTCGCTGTCTCTTTTCCTTTTCCTTTTGCTTCTCTACCGTCAGCAGTACCTTGACATCGACAACTTGGTCAAAATGGCGGGTGATCCGGTCCAGCTTGGTCGTGACGTAGTTGCGCAAGGCGGGAGTAACTTCGAGGTGGTGACCGCTGATCGTCAAGTTCATAAATAAGTCTCCTGTGGCTCTCGGTGGAAAAACGCCGCCCTGGATCAGAGGAGCGGCTCGGCGAACTTGGATGCATCTGTTGTTGACGTCGTGGGTTCACTATGCCCCCGCCCTCCCTGAAATGCAATCCCATACCGCCGCAGGCCACTGGGTTATGCCCGGCAAGGTGCCAAGCACCCGAAAAGCGCGCACAATGGACGGATTGAAGGGACCGGCCAAAGTGCAGCGCAAGCCCCTCCCTTGTCACCGTGCCGACGGCGTCGCACCATGCAGCGTGAGGCGCCCCACCACCAGCATCGACAGCAGGCTGGCACCGATGCCCACCAGCGCAGCCACCCAGTAGTTCTGTACCAGCCCCTGCGCATCGCGGCTGATCAGCACCCCTCCCACAAAAGACGCAACACCCATCGCCGCCGATTGCACGGAGGCGTTCAGCGTCATGAAGGTCCCCCGCAACGGCGCATGCGCCGCGGAGGCAATGATGGCCATGCCGGGAATCATGCGACCACTGACAAAAGTGAACATCAGCGTGGACACCATCAAGACGCCCCACAGCGGCAACCCCTGCACCAGCGTGATACCCAGGATGCAGGGAAGGCCTGCGAGCGCCAGCCACCGGAAGGTGGGCACTTTGCCATTCCGGTCGGTCATGCGCCCGAACAGGCGTGCCGTGAACAAGGTCACCACCCCGCCGCACAGGTACACCAGCGGCACCTGATCGGCGCGCACACCCGCATTGGTCTGCATGTAAATGGTGATGTAGGGAATCACCGTAAAACCTGTAAACATCAGCAACGCCGAGAACAGAAATGCCCAACGGTGGTTGCCATCCGCCAGCACCTGGGTGATGCCGCTCAGCACAGACCGCCCGTGGGCAGCCTGCACATGGCCTGCCATGGTCGGTAGGGTGCGGGCCGCCTGCACGGCCAGCACTCCCACCATGGCGGCAATGCCAATGAACGGCAGGTTCCAGCCCCCATACTGCGCGAGGATCAGCCCCAGGGGCACGCCAGCCACCGTGGACACAGAAAACGACGTCATCACGATGCCCATGGCACGCCCGCGCCGCTCGAAGGGCACCACGTCCGCCACGATGGTCTGCGACAGTGCTGACAGCACGCCGCCAAAAGTCCCCGCGAGAATGCGCGCCACCATCAGTGTGCCGTAGGTGGGCGCGAGGCCGCAGGCCAGCGTCGCCAGCCCAAACAGAACATACAGCACCAGCAGCAGCCGCTTGCGCCCGAAGCGGTCGATGTAAGTCGAAGCCAGCAGGCCCGACGCCCCCGCCGACAGCGTATAGGCCGACACCAGCAAGCCAAACTGCGCATCGGTGATCGCAAACAGCTGCGTGAGCTGCGGGCCCAGCGGCATCATGATCATGAAGTCCAGAATGTGGGTGAACTGGATGCCTGCCAGCGTCAGCAGCAGCCACAGCTCACGGCGGGGAGAAAGCTCGGGGGTAGAAGAAGACACAGCAGACGGCCGCAGGGGCCCAGGCAGGTTCAGGGCCGCCCAGTGTGCCGCATGCATCCCGGCTCGCACCCCTGCCGCCGCATTCCTTTGTGAAACCGCCGCGCTCCAGGTCGGCGCGTAAAATCCCTAGGTTGCGCCCAGGCGCTACCTGTCGCATCCCCTCCCCCTACGTTCTTCGGACTGCCCGCAGCGGATACCCACCGCCCACACCGACACCATGACCCAGCCCAGCTCCACCGCCCTGCACACTTCGGCCCTGACTTCGCTGCCCCTGCTGGCACGCGGCAAGGTGCGCGACAACTACGCCGTGGGCGACAACCGCATCCTGATGGTGGCCAGCGACCGCCTGTCGGCATTCGACGTCATCATGGGCGAACCCATTCCAGGCAAAGGCGAGCTGCTCACGCAGATGGCCCTGTTCTGGTTCGACAAGCTGGGTCATATCTGCCCCAACCACCTGACAGGCGACGCCCCCGAGAGCGTGGTGAGCCCCGAAGAAGCGCCCCAGATCCGTGGGCGCTCGATGCTGGTCCAGCGCCTCCAGCCTATCCCGGTCGAAGCCGTGGTGCGCGGCTACCTGGCCGGCAGCGGCTGGAAGGAATACCAGGAGTCGCGCTCGGTCTGCGGCGTGCCCCTGCCCGAAGGTCTGACCAACGCCGCCAAGCTGCCCGAGCCCATCTACACGCCCGCTGCCAAGGCCGCCATGGGCGAGCACGACGAGAACATCACCTTCGAGCGCACGGTGGAGATGATCGGTCTGGACCTGGCCACACGCATCCGCGATCTGAGCATTGCCATCTACAAGGCAGCGGCCGACATCGCGCTCACCAAGGGCATGATCATTGCCGACACCAAGTTCGAGTTTGGCCTGGCACCCGACGGCACGCTGGTGCTGATGGACGAGGTGCTGACCCCCGACAGCTCCCGCTACTGGCCCGTGGAAGGCTACGCGGAGGCTCTGGCCAAGGGCGAAAACCCGCCCAGCTACGACAAGCAGTTTGTGCGTGACTGGCTGGAGCAGGCCCAGGTCAACGGCAAGCCCTGGGACAAGACCCCCCCATCGCCCCGCCTGCCCCAGGCGGTGATTGAAAAGACGGCGGCCAAGTACCGCGAGGCCCTGGAGCGGCTGACAAGCTGACCTGGACTGCTACCAGCGTCTGTGCACCCGTGAAAAAGGCCCTTGACGGGCCTTTTCTCTTTGGCAGTGCGTTGTCTCAGCTCAGCACGACGCTCGACAACCGCCGGCGGTAAGTCGCCACCACCGGATCTTCGGGCGGGATCTGGCCATCGGCGACCTTGGGCTTGGGCGCCTCGATCAGTTCGAGGATGGCGACATAGGTCTTGCGGGCGATCTCTTCGCTCCACGCCTTGTCGCGCATGAGGATTTCGAGCAGCTCATCCATGGCGTCGGTCCAGCGCTGCTGAGTGATGAGCCAGCGGGCCCGGGCATAGCGGGTGTCAAAATCCCGCTTGTTCGCGGCGATTTTTGCCTCAAATCCGGCCTCAGCGCTAGCGTCATATGCGCCAGACGCTACAAAATCAAGAGCATCCATCCAGACCTTGAGGGCGCCTAGCTTGCGCGACATGGCGGCCTTGGCGATCACGGGTGCAAAAGCCACCTTGGCATCGTCCTCGCGCCCGAGCTGCAGCAGCAGCTTGACGTAGTCAAAGCGCGCGTCGTCGTTGGCAGGGTCTGTCACGACGGCGTGTTGCAGCTTCTCCAGTGCGGTGCCGGTATCGCCCTCGGCCAGAGCTTCCTGCGCTTCTTCTTCCTCGGCCTCGGCCACCATTTCTTCGGCAGTAGGCACGTGCTTGTCGAGGAAGGCGCGCACCTGGCCTTCGGGCAAGGCGCCCATGAAACCATCGACAGGCTGACCGTTCATCAGCAGCACGCAGGTGGGGATGCTGCGGATGCCGAACATGCCTGCCAGTTGCTGCTCCTGGTCAGAGTCGATCTTGGCGAGCTTGAAGCGGCCGGCATATTCCGTCTCCAGCTTTTCCAGCACCGGACCCAGCGACTTGCAGGGGCCACACCAGGGCGCCCAGAAGTCCACCAGCACGGGCACGTTCATGGAGGCAGCTACCACCTCGGCTTCAAAGTTCTCTACGGTGACGTCAATCATGATGGTGTGGGGCCCGGGGCCTGTGGAGCAGTTTGCGCTCTATTTTGGCCCATCGAAACAGCCCCACACCCGCCAGGGAGGCGCAAAAAGTAAAATCGCGGGTTCTACCTACAGCGGCTGGGCAGGCAACGCCTGCCGGCCAGCACCCTCCACACCATGAAACCCATCCAGATCGGCGTGGTCATGGGTTCCAGCAGCGACTGGGACACCATGCAACATGCAGTGCAAATCCTTGAACAGTTCGGCATCGCGCACGAGGCCCGCGTGGTGTCGGCCCACCGCATGCCCGATGACATGTTTGCCTACGCCGAGGTCGCTGCAGGCCGGGGCCTGAAGGCCATCATCGCCGGGGCCGGCGGCGCTGCGCACTTGCCCGGCATGATCGCGGCCAAGACCACCGTGCCCGTGCTGGGCGTGCCTGTGGCCAGCCGCCACCTGCAGGGCGTGGATTCGCTGCACAGCATTGTGCAGATGCCCAAGGGCATCCCTGTAGCGACGTTTGCCATCGGCACAGCCGGCGCGGCCAATGCAGCCCTGTTTGCCGTGGCCCTGCTGGCCAATGAGAGCCCCGAGCTGCGCCAGCGCCTGGAAGCCTTCCGCGCCGAGCAGACGGAAGTGGCCCGCAACATGACCCTGCCGCCCGCTGCATGAGCGCCGCCATGCAACCCTTGCTTCCCGGATCGACGTTGGGCGTTCTGGGTGGCGGCCAGCTGGGCCGCATGTTCGTGCACCAGGCCCAGGCCATGGGCTACTTCACGGCCGTGCTAGATGCCGACCCCACCAGCCCTGCCGGGCTGGTGAGCCACCACCACATCCAGACGGGTTACGAAGACCCGCAGGGCCTCGCGGAGCTGGCCCGCCTGTCGGACGCGGTGACCACCGAGTTCGAGAACGTACCCGCCGCTGCATTGGCCACCCTGGCCACGCAACGCCCCGTGTCGCCCGCTGCCGGCGCCGTGTCGGTGGCGCAAGACCGTGCGCGCGAGAAGGCGCACTTTATGGCCTGCGGCGTGCCCTGCGCGCCGTATGCCGTGATCGAAGCCGCAGAGCAACTGGCCGCCGTATCCCCCCACCTGTTGCCCGGCATCCTCAAGACGGCCCGCATGGGCTACGACGGCAAGGGCCAGGTGCGCGTGAAGACGCCCGCCGAGCTGGCCGCTGCATGGGATTCGGTCGGCCAGGTGGCCTGCGTGCTGGAGAAGATGCTGCCGCTGCAGCTGGAATGCTCCGTCATCGTGGCGCGTGGTACCGATGGCACGATGGTGCACCTGCCCGTGCAGCGCAACCTGCACCGCGACGGTATCCTGGCCGTGACCGAGGTTTATGAAGGAAATCTGCCGCAAGCGCTAGTGGTTCAAGCGGTAACCGCTGCAAAATCTGTAGCAGAAGGCCTGCAGTACGTGGGTGTGCTGTGCGTAGAGTTCTTTGTGCTGCAGGACGGCAGCCTGGTGGTCAACGAGATAGCCCCACGCCCGCACAACAGCGGCCACTACAGCCAGAACGCCTGCGATGTGTCGCAGTTCGAACTGCAGGTGCGCACCATGGCCCGCCTGCCGCTGACGCAGCCGCGCCAGCACAGCGCTGCCGTCATGCTGAACCTGCTCGGCGACCTGTGGTTTGCCCACGGCGACGCGGCGCAGACCCCGCCCTGGGCCCAGGTACTGGCCCTGCCCGGCACCCACCTGCACCTGTATGGCAAGCGCGACGCCAAGCGCGGCCGCAAGATGGGGCACCTGAACATCACCGCCGCCACCCCCGAGGCTGCGCGCGCCACGGCCCTGCAGGCTGCAGCGCTGCTGGGGATCGAGCCCTTCTGAGCCAGGCTGTTTCCATGATTCTCGACGGCAACGACCCCCAGGCCATCGCCACCGCTGCACGCGCAGTGCGCAGCGGCGCCCTGCTGGGTCTCCCCACCGAAACGGTGTATGGCCTCGCGGCCGATGCCAGCAGCGATACCGCCGTGGCGCAGATCTTTGCCGCGAAGGGGCGGCCCAGCGACCACCCACTGATCGTGCACGTGGCCAATGCCGAGGGCATTGCGCATTTCGCCAGTGAAGTGCCCGGCTTTGCACAAAAGCTCGTGGATGCCTTCTGGCCCGGCCCGCTCACGCTCATCCTGCCGCGCTTGCCCAGCGTAGCCACCGCCGCCACCGGCGGGCAGGACAGCGTGGGATTGCGCTGCCCCGCGCACCCCGTGGCCCACGCCCTGCTGGTGGCCTGCGCAGCCGCTGGCGACAGTAATGAGGCCGGCGGCCCTCCCGTGTGGGGCGTTGCAGCCCCCAGTGCCAACCGTTTTGGCCGCGTGAGCCCCACCGCCGCCCAGCATGTGCAGGACGAGCTGGGCGACGACCTGCTGGTGCTGGACGGCGGGCCCTGCGATGTAGGCATTGAAAGCACCATCGTGGACTGCACGCGTGGTGTGCCCGTGCTGCTGCGGCCCGGCGCCATCACCCGGGCGCAGATTGCGGCCGCTTGCGGCATGGCCCCGCTGTCCAAGGAAGACCTCCCCACGGCCACACCCCGCGCCTCGGGCACGCTGGAGGCTCACTATGCCCCTAGCGCCAAGGTGCGGCTGATGGACGCGAAGGCGCTGCAGACCAGCCTGGACCTGCTGGGTACCGATGCCGCCCACATTGCGATCTATGCCCGCGCTGCGTTGCGCAGTCGGTCCTCCAAGCTGGTCATGCGGCGCATGCCCGATGACGCGGCTGCCACAGCGCAGCAGCTGTTCGCCGTGCTGCGCGGTTTTGACGACGAGGGCGTGAAGCTGATCTGGATCGAGACCCCGCCGGCGAGCCCCGACTGGGAGGGCGTGCGCGACCGCCTGCAGCGCGCCTCCGCCGCCTGACCAGGCACGATGGCGCCGCTTTACATCCGTTGACTTTGCGTCGTTAAACTACCCCCCACTTTTCTGGAGAAATACATGGCAGCAAATTGGATGCGCCGCACCATCATGGTCGCCGCATGTGCGTCGGCCGCGTTGCTCGCGGCCTGCGGTTCCAGCACCACCGAATCGGCCATCTCGCCCCAGCGCTTTATTGCGTTCGGCGACGCCATGAACGATGTGGGGCAAAACGGCTCGCGTTACACCGTCAATGACGGCAGCGTCAACAACTGGACCCTGCAACTGGTGGCCAACTACGGCAAGTCGCTCGCCCCGGTCTCCGCAGGCGGCCTGAGCTACGCCACTGGCAACGCACGGGTCAGCGCCAAGCCCGACGCCGCAGGCAATGCCAGCACCCGGACCGTCACCGAACAAATCGATACCTTTCTGGCCAGTGGCAGCTTTGCGGCCACCGACGTGGTGATCGTGAGCGGTGGCGTCAGCGACGTGATCGCCGGCATGGCCGCTGTGAACGCAGGCACCCAGACCCAGGACGCCATGGTGGCCGCCGCCCGCAAGGCTGGGGAGGACCTGGCTGCACAGGTGCGCCGCTTGGTGACGGCGGGCGCCAAGTATGTGGTGGTGACCGGCACCTACGACCTGAGCAAGACCCCCTGGGCCAAGTCCATTGGCCGCGAAGCCCTGCTGAGCAACGCCAGCAGCCGCTTCAACGAAGGCCTGCTGGTGGGCATCGTGGACCTGGGCGCCAACGTGCTGTACGTGGACTCGGCCTACTACGTGAACCTGTACACCAGCGTGCCGGGCAACTATGGCTTCAACAACTCCACGGCGGCCGTGTGTACGTCGGTGGACGCGAACAACGGTATCGGCATCGGCGCGGGCCAGGTCAATTCGGCCCTGTGCACGTCGTCCACGCTGCTGTCGGGCGCGAATGCCACCTCGTTCGTGTTTGCCGACAGCGTGTACCTGACGCCATCGGCCCAGCGCCAGTTTGGCACCTACGCCTACGACCGCCTGCGCGCACGCTGGTAAGCCGGTGCGCTCCGCGCTCCACCCAGCAAAAAGCCGCCCAGTGGGCGGCTTTTTTGTGGGCCATCGATCTGCCCCGGATGAAGGTCAGAACCGATACACCATGCCCAGCGCCACCACGTTGGGGTTGAGCTTGACGTCGATGGTCTGGCCTGTGGACAGGGTGTTGCGGGTCTTCACAAAGGTCTTGTAGTACGCCACGTCCAGCGACCATTGGTCGTTGAGCGCAATGCTCACCCCCACCTGAGGCGTGAGGCCAAACCGCGATTCAGCGCTCAGCGTGGTGGGACGGGAGGGACTGCCACCGGTCAGACCAGTCAGCGCGGCGGTCCCCCGCTCCTTGAAGAACTTGGCGTAGGTCACGCCCAGGCCCACGTAGGGGCGCACCCGCGCATTGGCCTCCAGAAAGCGGTACTGCGCGAACACGGTCATGGGCAGCACCTTGACCTCGCCGATCTTGCCCACGCCGCCGATGGCTCCGGCGCCCATGATGTTGTGCTTGAAAGGCAGTGCCAGGGGCACGTCCACCGCCCAGTGGTCAGTGAGCATGTAGGTGATGCCGCCAGCCAGCTGCGTGTCGGCATGCACGTCCACCTTGGTGCCCGTGAAGCTGGGCGCGGACAGGTCGCCACTGGTGACCTGGGGCGCGATTTGCGTGGCGCCCGCGCGCACCAGCCAGCTGCCAGCGGTCTGGGCCTGCGCGCCGCCGGACAGGGTGAGCGCCAGTGCGGCCCCAACGCCAGCCAGGGAAGGGGTGATGGTTTTGTTTTGCATGGTGTATGAACCCTTCAACTGCCGATTACAGCCAGCCCGCGCGGGCCAGCGAACGCGATACCAGCTGGCTGACCAGCTGGTGGCCATACGGCGTGGGGTGGAAGCTGTCGGAGAACGCATAGGTCTTCCACCAGTCCGCGCCGCCCGTGGCGCCTGCGGGCGGCGTCTGTGCCGACAAAGCTGCCGCCGTGCACGTGGGGAAGGTATAGGTGGGCAGGCCGTCAGCACCTTGGCCGGTGATGGGGCACGCGGTGTTCTTGGCGTTGGTAAGCCCGAACTGTGCGGGGTTCGCCACCTGGTCGTTGAACGAGGTGTAGAAGTCCACCACCACCACCTTGCTATTGCCCGCAAAACGTTTGGCCAGCTGGGCGTTGAAGGCTTCGAGCCAAGCCTTGAGCAGCCCCTGCACTTGCGCGCTGGTGGCGGCGCCCGCTGACGCCGTGATACCGCCGAGCACCTGCTGCAGACGTGGCGTCTTGTCGATGGCCGGCATGTTGAGCACAGCCACACGCTGCGCGCCCTTGTTCAGTGCGTTGGCTTCTATCGCGTCGTGGAACTTGTCAGCCAGCGCCACCATATAGGCGCCGCCCACCTGGGCCTGACCCGTGGCGCCACCCGCGAGGCCGGCGTTGACCGTGGCCGCAGGCAGCAGAGTGGAGAGCAGGGCACCAAAGGCGGCACCGCCGTCCCTGGAAGCCGACAGGTAGGCACCGATGAGATCCGCAGCATCGTTGCCACCGCCGTCGATCAGCAGCAGATCACCCGCACTGAAGCCGTCGGCGCCTGCGTCAGTCAGTTGCTTGACGATGGACACGGGCGACGTGGGGGCCGTGAAGTTGTTGATGCGACCACCGCCGATGGCGTAATTGGTGCAGCCCGCCGCGTTGTTGAAGGCGCTGCCTGTGGACACATAGCGGGGGCACAGCGTGTTGCTGTAGCTGCTGGCCACCAGCTCCGGCCAGATGGGGGTGGACAATGGGCCTGTAGGCGCGCTGCCCTGCACCGTGAACTTGAAGCCGAACGTGCCGCTGTCGGCAATGCTGTCACCCATGACCTTGACGGTCTTGATGGGTGCCACCGGGGAGGTGTCGGCACCGCCGCCTCCGCACGCTACCAGCAACGACGCTGCTGCCAGAGAAACCCACAAAGCCTTGCGCTGGAAAACCATCGGTATCACTCCTGTTATCGTAAAAATAGAACGATCGTGCTATTCCTTTCCATCTTAGTTGCCAAAACAAAAAAACCCCACCGGGTAAACACCGGTGGGGCTTAGGGTGCAGGTTCTAAAAGCCTGTGTGGCGCTTCACACACGCCTCACAGCCGTCATTTGACGGTGTCGAACACCGCCTTGGCCTGCGCATGGCAGAAAGGTGGCTCATAGGTGCCGTGGTAGCTGCCGTAGTAGGTGGCAAACGCCGCCGAGGTGGGGTCGGTCGGCGCCTTGCCGCCGGGACCATAGGTGGCCTGGATGGCGGCGTCCACATCAACGGACGTCACATTGGTCACGCCACGGCTGTCAAAGTCGGCCTTCATGACGGACTGGTGCACGGCAGGGGGCACGGTGGGGTCACCTGCGCCACCACACAACATCACACGCGCCTTGGGGGTCCAGCCCAGCAGGTCGTTCTTTTTGGCGGCCAGGTACAGCGGGTGGGTGGTGCTGGTCTGCGAGCCAGTGATGAATGCCGACTGGAACAGCGCGTCACGCGCCTGGTTGGGTGTGCCCGAGGGCAGCGTACCCGTGGTCACCAGGGTGGTGTAGTTGAGCGTGGGATTGGGCAGCAGGTTCTCGATGTAGCCCGAGTACGGTGCCTTGAACACATCCTTCACATCGGTATAGACGTTGCCATAGACCTTCTGCCAGGCCGTGACAAGGTAGGGCACGAAGAACTGCACGCCCGCGATCGCGTCCGGAATGCGCAGCGAACCCGACAGGTTGTAGGGGCCTGCCAGGTGTGCGCCTGCGACCACATTGAATTCGTTGCCGTAGTCCCGCTCAGCGGCGCGCTGCGCTGCCATGGACGAGTGGCCGCCCTGCGAGTAACCAGTGAACATCACCTTGCCAGACAGCGTGGCTCCCACCGTGCCGGCCGCATTGCGTGCAGCACGCACCGAGTCAATGACCGAGGTGGCTTCCGAGTCGGCATGCAGGTAGGGGTGATAGCTGTAGCCCGACTTGGCAAAGCCCAGGTAGTCGGTGGCCACCACCGCATAGCCCTGCGCGGCGTACATGGCCGCCAGCAGGAAGGTTTCGCTGTCTTGCGGGTTGGCCAGGGTGCGTGGCTTTTGCATGTCGGTGCCCTTGGCATAGGCCACCAGCGGGGCGGCCGTGGTGCACGTGCCGGCCGGCACCAGCATCACGCCAGAGGCGTTGGTGTTTTCGCCGCTCTTGGCACCCACAGTCGCATAGTTCAGAGACACCACCTTCACATCGCACTTGGCCTTGCCGCTGAGCGCCTGCAGGCCGCTGCTGGCCGTGGCCGCGTCGATCTGCGCCACGGTGAGCGTGGTGAGCGTGGCAGGTGGGTCGATCAGTGCGCCGCGCGCCGGGTCGTCAGAGCCACCGCAGGCGACAAGCAGGACCGCTGCAGCGGCCACACAGGTAAGGCGGAAATAGGTCATGGATGGATACCTCGGTCAGTGAAGAACGACGCATCGTGCGCGCACCTGCGCTGCAGCATCCATAGGGGATAACGCGGGAGACCACGCGCGGCCAGACACCTAGGCGACAGCGCGCCGGCGCCTGCGTGACCGCTCAGTCGGGACGGCGTACGCCGTACAACACCTTCATGCCCAGAATGGTGCCCGCGAGGGCCAGGGTGATGGCATTGGCCACCACGATGGGCCAGGCCGCCAGCGCCAGGCCGTAGGCCAGCCACAGGGCAACCCCCACCGTGAAAACGCTGTACATGCCCAGCGAGATACCGCTCACGTCCCGCGTGCGAAAGGTATGCAAGGCCTGCGGTACAAAGCTGCAGGTGGTCAGGCAGGCGGCCAGGTAGCCGATCAGTTCATAGAGTTGCATGGTGGGGAAAGCGCAGGGCAGCAGCGATTATTCACTGCTCGCGCGCCGTCCAGTCGATGAGGCTGTCGAGTACGGGCCGCGCTGCCCCTGCATTGGCGTGGTTGACCACGGCCACCAGCACATAGCGGCGCCCGCTGGCGGCATGCACATAACCTGCGACAGCCATCACGTCGCGCAGGCTGCCTGTCTTGAGGTGGGCGGTGCCAGCACGGCTCTGGCTGCGGCGCAGCGTGCCGTCCACCCCCGTGATCGGCAGCGACGCCACCAGCTCGGGCATCACGGGCGACACCCAGGCCACCTGCAGCATGCGGGCGAGGGCCTGCGCAGTCAGGCGGGCGTCGCGGCTGAGCCCGGCGCCGTTGTCCACCTGCGGCAGGTCGGCATCGCCCATGCGGGCCTGCCACCACTGGCGCAGCACCTCGCGGGCGCCGTCGAACGTGGCCACACCGTTTTTTTGCAGCGCCAGGGTCAGAAAGACCTGCTGCGCCATCACGTTGTTGCTGTACTTGTTCACGTCGCGCACCACCTCGGCCAGTGCGGGGGACGTGACCACAAACGCGGGCTTGAGACCCGGGGGCACCTTGCCGTCGCGCACGCTGCCCGTGAGCTTTCCACCCAGTTCGCGCCACATGCCCTCCACTGCCCGCGCCGCAAAGCCGCGCGGGTCGGCCGCCGCCACCGGCCACACGCGTTCGCCACACGCTGCGGGGTACACGCCCTGGAAAGACACCCTGGAGGGGTCGGACAGCTCCGCCCGCAAGGCCGTGCGCCAGTCCCCACAGTCTGCGCCCGGCGCCGCCAGCGCCACCGTGGACTGACGCTGCACCCCGGCCAGAGGCGGGTCGTACTGGATGCGCGCCAGACCGGCGGCCCCATCGGGCACAAAGGTCATCACCGACGATTTGTAGTTGAGCAGCAGGGCGTCGGGTGAGGCGTTGTAGGGCCGCAGCGGCTCGCCATCAAACCGCGCCGGGTCCTGGTCGGGCACGTCGAACGCCGTGCGGTCCAGCACGATATCGCCCACGATGACCTGGATGCCCTGGCCCTGCAGCCGCCGCATCAGCAGCCACAACCGCTCCATGACCAGCTTGGGGTCGCCCTGGCCCTGGATGTACACATTGCCCCGCAAGCTGCCGTCCTGCACCGTGCCCTGCACGTACACCGGCGTGTTCCAGACATAGGCGGGGCCCAACTGCTCCAGCGCCGCGTAGGTGGTCACCAGCTTCATCACTGACGCGGGGTTCACGGGGGCCTGGGCGCGGTGCGAAAGGCGCGGGCCGGCCTTGCCGGCAGGTTGCGCGTCCACCACCATCACCGCCAGGGCCTCGCGGGGCAGCTTGGCGCGGGCCAGCGCGGCCTCCACCTCGGGCGGCACAGGGCCGGTTGCCGGCGCCACTGTCTGCGCACCCGCCGGGCCCGCCGCGCCCACCACAACGAGCCACGCAGCACCCCAACCCAACACACCACGCAGCACACGGCGGCGCCAAAGAGCAGAAACAGACAACATGGCGGTGAGTCTATCGCCCGCACACCCGCACTGGGCCCCGCGTCAGCACAGCATGCGGCGGGCGCCGATAATCGCGCGATGCGTTTTTCTCCCCGCACCATCGGCTTGCTGGCGGCCGTGGTAACCGTCACCATCTGGACGGGCTTCATCATCATCGCCCGCGCCTCGGCCCAGCGCACGCTCACCCCGTTCGACATTGCGCTGCTGCGCATCGTGGGCGCCAGCCTGGTGTTGCTGCCCTGGGGCTGGTGGATGGTGCGACAGCGCCAGGCGGCATCGGTTGCCTCGGCACCGCCGTCCAGCCTGGCGGGCATCTCCCCCCTGCCCTTGCGCACCACGGCGCTGCTGGGCAGCTTTGGCGGGCTGCTGTATGCGCTGCTGGCCTATTCAGGGTTCTTCCATGCGCCAGCCACCCATGCGGCCGTGCTCATGCCGGGCAGCCTGCCACTGTGGACGGCGCTGCTGGCCGCCTGGCTGCTGCGCGACTACATCACCCCGCTGCGCGCCGCCGGCCTGGCGCTGATCGTGGCAGGCGATCTGCTGGTAGGCGGGCGCAGCCTGCTGGCGGCGTTTTCGGGCGGGGACGTCTGGAAGGGCGACCTGCTGTTCGTGCTGGCCGCGTCGTCCTGGGCCACCTACAGCGTGCTGGCGCGGCGCCACGCGGTCGATGCGGTGCAGGCCACCATCGCCATCACCGCGTTTGCCTGCATGGTGTACCTGCCCAGCTATGCGATGCTGGTCTGGCTGGGTGCGGTCACCAGCCATCTGGCCCAGGCGCCGTGGAGCGAGATCGCGTTCCAGATGCTGTTCCAGGGTGGCGGCTCCGTGGTGATCTCGGGCATTGGCTTCACGCGCATGATCCAGCACTATGGCCCCGTACGCTCGACCATGATCACAGCCTTGGTGCCCGGCCTGTCGGCCATGGGGGCAGTGATATTCCTCAATGAGCCGATGCACTGGAACCTGGTGGCCGGCCTGCTGCTGGTCACCGCCGGTATCCTCGTGGGCGTGCTGCGCAAAAGCCAGGCTCCGGCGGCCGCTGCCAACGCAACCTCCTGAGAGCCTGTGCCCCGACCGCGCCACCCAAGACCTCCACACCCTGCCCATGAATCTGCTCGCCTTTGACACCAGTACCGACACCCTCTCCATCGCCGTGCAGCATGGCGATGGGGTCTGGCAGCACCAGGGGCCGGGGGGAGCGCAGGCCTCGGCGGCACTGATCCCTGCCGTGCGCGCGCTGATGGCGGAGGCGAGCTTGACCTTCGACACACTGGATGCGGTGGTGTTCGGGCGCGGCCCCGGCTCATTCACCGGGCTACGCACCGCCTGCGCCGTGGCCCAGGGGCTGGCCTTCGGTGCCAAGGGCGGTCAGGGCGTGCCGGTATTGCCCGTGGACACCCTTCTGGCCGTTGCCGAGGAAGCCCGCCAGCAGCACGGCTGCACCCACGTGGTGGCAGTGCTGGATGCCCGCATGGATGAGGTCTATCACGCGCGCTGCGAATGGTTGCCCGCCGAAGCCCGCTGGCAAGCAGACGAAGATTTTGGCCTAGGGGCGCCCGAGTCGGTGCAACCGCCAGATGGTTGGACGGTAGCCGGCAATGCCCGCGCAGCCTATGGCGACCGACTGGCACCGAACGCCACGCACGTCACCGCTTTGCCCACCGCCACGGCCCTGCTGCGCCTGGCGCCCGCGCTGATTGCAGCGGGCCATGCCGTGGCCGCTGGTGACGCCCTGCCGCGCTATATCCGCGATAAAGTGGCGCAAACCACCGCCGAACGCACCGCACTGCGCGCCGCCCAGGCGGCTGTGACGCCCTGAAAAAAGGGGTGAACGAATCCAGCATGAGCGCACTGCCTACCTCCTCCACATCGCCGTCCGATGCCAGCCAAAACCGCCCCGAGGCGCGCTTTGAGGCCCTGACCCTGGCCCGGCTCGACGCCTTGCTGGCCGTGGAGCAGCGCGCCTATTCGCACCCCTGGACCCGCGGCAACTTCACGGACGCCATGGCGTCTGGCTACGAGGCCCAGCTGCTGATGGCCGATGAGCACCTGCTGGGATACTTTGTGGCCATGATGGGAGTGGATGAGGTGCACCTGCTCAACATCACCGTCACCCCCGAGTACCAACGCCAGGGCTGGGCCCGCGTGCTGCTGGACGCCCTGGCCCTGTGGTCACGGGGGCGCGGTGCACAATGGCTGTGGCTGGAGGTGCGGGCAAGCAACCTGCGCGCCCAGCAGATCTACCAGACCCACGGGTTCCGCCGCGTGGGCGACCGCAAGCGTTACTACCCCGCAGCACACGGACAGCGCGAAGATGCCGTGGTCATGAGCCTGGCGCTCTGACCCCGCACCGCACCCCGTACCTGCTGAACCACCGATGGCCTGTTTTCTTTCCGTATGAGCCTCCACCTCGATGCGCGCCAGCGCGCCATGCTGCAAGAAATGGGCGTCACCGTGTGGGGCCCATCCCCCGCCCAGGAGGCCATCGCCCAGCCCCCGGCAACCGCCTCTGCGGCTCCTGCGGCCGTGGCAGCACCTGCCATGGCGTCGCCGCGCGCACAACCACAGACACCGTCCCCTGCGCTCGCCGAGCGCCCCCAAGCGCCGCCGGCCCACACCACCAACCGCAGCGCACCGCCGGCTCCGACTCCTGCACCTGCCACCACAGGCGCGGCCACGCCCGCCCTGCGGCTGCACCCACCCCAGACGCTCTACCCCACCGCCGACCCGGCGCAAACGCCCGCCGGGTTGGGCAGGGGCTGGCTCATCGTGGCCGAGAGCTTGACCCCCGCCGAGCCCCTGGGTGGCGATGCGGGCCGCTTGCTCGACAACATGCTGCGGGCCATGCAACTGCACCGCCACCCGCGCGTGTTCCTGGCCGCCCTGGAGCGGTCTGCGCCTGGCACCGAAGCCAGCACGGACATCCCAGCCGCCCTGGCCGACACCGTAGCCCACTTGCAGCCCGCCATGGTGCTGGTGCTGGGCCACGTGGCGGCGCGCGCGGCGCTGGGGCGCACCGAGCCCCTGGGCCGCCTGCGCGCGGGGCCACATGTACTGGCCGGATGCCCGGCCGTGGTGACCTACGACCCCGCCTTTTTGCTGCGCTCGCAGGACAACAAGGCCGCCGCCTGGGCGGACCTGTGCCGGGCGCTGGCCATGGTGCGCAGTGCCGAGGCCGGGGGTGACGCCCGCTGAAAGCGGCTCTGCCCCCATGCCACGCCACACCGGGCGCCCGCGAGGTCATCGCCCGGTGCCATAATCCGCCGCTTGCCTATTTTTACGGAGACAGCTCCTTGGAAACCTACCCGAGTTGGTAGCTTTCAGCTCCCGGCGCATTTGACTGCTGTGGGGTTGAAAGCACCCCTACCCCCACACCGCAGACGCCAAAAAAACAAGGGAGTGAGCCCATGCTCAACATCTTTACGCTCGCCAATGGCCGGCTGTTCCAGGAAGAAATCGAGTCCCTGGAAGAGCTGACCAAGTTCCAGCCGATCTGGGTGGACCTGGAAGCCCCCACGCTCGAAGAGAAGCGCTGGATCAAGCAGCACTACGGTCTGTCCATTCCCGAGGATGCGATGGACGAGGACATCGAGGAATCCGCCCGCTTCTACGAGGAAGACAACGGCGAGCTGCACATCCGCAGCGACTTCTTGATCGATGACGACGAAGACCCCCGTTCGGTGCGTGTGGCCTTCATCCTGAACCAGCACAACACCAACCTGAAAAGCCGGGGCGTGCTGTTCTCCATCCACGATGAAGACGTGCCCGTGTTCCGCCTGCTGCGCATGCGCGCGCGCCGCGCGCCCGGCCTTATCGAAGATGCCAAGGAAGTGCTGCTCAAGCTGTTCGACGCCGACGCCGAGTATTCGGCCGACACGCTGGAGAACATCTACGACGAGCTGGAGGCCGTGAGCAAACAGGTGCTGGCCGGCGACGTGACCGACACCCGCGCCGGCGAGGTGCTGGCCGCCATCGCGCGCCAGGAAGACTTGAACGGGCGCATCCGCCGCAACGTGATGGACACGCGCCGCGCCGTGAGCTTCATGATGCGCTCCAAGATGCTCAACTCCGAGCAGTTCGAGGAAGCCCGCCAGATCCTGCGAGACATCGAATCGCTGGACAACCACACGGCCTTTTTGTTCGACAAGATCAACTTCTTGATGGACGCCACGGTCGGCTTCATCAACATCAACCAGAACAAGATCATCAAGATCTTCTCGGTGGCCAGCGTGGCTTTGCTGCCGCCCACGCTGATCGCGAGCGTGTACGGCATGAATTTCAAGTTCATGCCGGAGCTGGATTGGTCGCTGGGCTACCCGTATGCGCTGGGCCTGATGCTGGCCAGTGCGCTGGGGCCGATGTGGTACTTCCGCAAGCGAGGCTGGTTGAAGTAGCCCCTGTGGCGTTGCACGCCTTCCCCCCGAGGGGGACACCTCCAGCGGCCCGGCAAAGCCGGCTCCGCGGTGGCGCTGGTAGATGCACAGCGCCGGTTTCAGAGCATTGCGGCAAATGGCCTGTGGTCGGGTCCTTACATAGGAGCCAAATCTACCACTAGCGCCCGTTCAATATGCCTCGAAAGCTATCAATTTCATAGCTTTTGCAAAAACGACAGCACCATGTGCTCGGCATAACGGCTGGCCACGGTCTGCACGAACTGGGAGAAGTCGCCGTGGGCTTCGTCGTCGGCCCGGTCGGAGATGGTGCGTACGGCGGCAAAGGGCAGACCGTAGTCGTGGCAGACCTGAGCGACGGCGGCGCCTTCCATTTCTACGGCCAGCACGTCATGCCCGGCGTCGCGCAGGGCAGTGCGCAGGCGCTCAGATTCGTGCGCGGTGGAGACAAAACGGTCGCCGCTCGCCACCAGGCCCCGGTGTGCGCGGTGAGCATCCCCGTGGATGGTTTTCAAGCCCCAGAGGCCGCTTGCGCTAGTGACGCATAGGTTGGCAGCTTCAAAAAGCATAGCAGTCAGCGCGGTATCGCACGCCAGGCGGCTGCAGGCGTAGCCTGGCAGCTCCCAGCGCGGAAACAGCGGCGAGGCATCCATGTCGTGCTGCACATAGTCTTGCGCCACCACCACATCGCCCCGGTGGACCCCATCGCCCACGCCCCCGGCCACACCTGTGAAGACGATGCGTGCCACTCCGAAATGTTCGATCAAGGCCGTGGCTGTGGTGGCAGCCGCCACCTTCCCGATGCCCGACAACGCCAGCACCACCGGGCGGTCATGCAGTTCCCCGCACCAGAACGCGCGGCCTGCATGCATCACCCGGTGGGGGTGCGCCAGGTGTTGCAGCAGCGAGCTTTGCTCTTCGGGCAACGCACTCAGGATGGCAGTGCTCATGCAAAGGTCCTCTTGGTCATGTCATCGGGTCACAAAATACGCGCGCCAGCATCGCGGCGCGGTCGCAAAAAAGGCGGCCGAGGCCGCCTGGGGATTGTGGCGCGCCAGTGGCTGCGTTACTTCTTGTCGCGCAGTTCGCGGCGCAAGATTTTGCCCACGGGCGTCTTGGGCAGCTCGGTGCGGAACTCGATCACCTTGGGCTGCTTGTAGCCCGTGAGTTCATGGCGGCAGAACTCCTTGACCTGCGCTTCGGTGAGCGCCGGGTCCTTCTTCACGATCACGAGCTTCACGGCTTCACCGGTCTTTTCGTCGGGCACCCCCACCACGGCACATTCGAGCACGCCAGGGCAGTTGGCCACCACCTCTTCGACCTCGTTGGGGTACACATTGAAGCCGCTGACCAGCACCATGTCCTTCTTGCGGTCTACGATCTTGAAGAAGCCGCGCGCATCCATCACGCCGATGTCGCCGGACTTGAAGTAGCCGTCCTCGGTCATGACCTTGGCGGTTTCATCGGGGCGCTGCCAGTAACCGGCCATCACCTGCGGGCCCTTGATGGCGATTTCGCCCGGCTCGCCCAGCGTGGTGACCTCGCGGCCCTCGTCGTCCAGCAGCTTCATGGAGGTGCTGGGCAGCGGCACGCCGATGGTGCCGGTGTATTCGGTGCTGGTGGTGGGGTTGCAGCTGGCCGAGGGGCTGGTCTCCGACAGGCCATAACCTTCGCAGATGGGGCAGCCTGTCTTTTCGAGCCAGAGCTTGGCCACGGCGCCCTGCACCGCCATGCCGCCGCCCACCGAGACCTTGAGGTTCTTCCAGTTGACGGTGTTGAAGTCCGGGTGGTTGGCCAGGCCGTTGAACAGCGTGTTGACGGCTGGGAAGCTGTGGAAGGTGTGCTTGGACAGCTCCTTGAGCACCGCAGGCAGGTCGCGCGGGTTGGGGATCAGGATGGTCTTGCCGCCCGTGCGCATGCTCAGCATCATGTTCACGGTGAACGCGAAGATGTGGTACAGCGGCAGCGCGCAGATGCTGGTGGGCTGCTCGCCCGCCGGCACCTTCTTCATCACGGGCTCGTTCCAGGCCTCGGACTGCAGCACGTTGGCGATCACGTTGCGGTGCAGCAGCACGGCGCCCTTGCTCACCCCCGTGGTGCCGCCGGTGTACTGCAGCAGCGCGATGTCGTCAGGCTTGATGTCGGGTTTCTTGAGCGTGCCCCGCGTGCCCTGGGCCACCGCGTCGTTGAAGCGCACCGCCCCTGGCAGGTTGTAGGCGGGCACCATCTTCTTGACGTTGCGCACCACGTAGTTGACCAGCGCCCCCTTGAGCAGACCCAGCTGATCGCCCATGGCACACAGCACCACGTGCTTGACGGGCGTGTGCGCAATGCACTGCTCCAGCGTGGTCGCGAAGTTCTCGATGATGACGATGGCCTTGGCGCCCGAGTCCTTGAGCTGGTGCTCCAGCTCCCGCGGGGTGTACAGCGGGTTCACGTTGACCACCACAAACCCCGCGCGCAGCACGGCAGCCACGGTCACGGGGTACTGCGGCACATTGGGCATCATGATGGCCACGCGGTCGCCCTTGACCAGGCCCAGGCTCTGCAGGTAGGCAGCAAACGCGCTGGAGAGCGAATCGGTCTGGGCGTACGTCACGTCCTTGCCCATGAAGCTGTAGGCCACGCGGTTGGCGTACTTCTTGAACGCTTCGTCCATCAGCGCCACAAGGGAGCTGTACTGCGTGGTGTTGATGTCTGCGGGAACACCTTGTGGGTAGGCGGCCAGCCACGGGCGGTCGGTCATTGGGATTGTCTCCTGTTAGGTTTTATGGGGGTCCTGAAAGTACGCCGATGTTTTTCAGCACGGTCGTGCTTTTATTGTGGAGGAATTATGCCCGTCAGCTCTTGAGCGCGGTCAGTACCTCGTCCAGCATTTTCTTGGCATCGCCAAACAGCATGCGGTTGTTGTCCTTGTAGAACAAGGGGTTGTCCACCCCGGCGTAGCCCGAGGCCATCGAGCGCTTCATCACGATGGAAGTCTTGGCCTTCCACACCTCCAGCACCGGCATGCCGGCGATGGGGCTGGACGGATCGTCGAGCGCGCTGGGGTTCACGATGTCGTTGGCGCCAATGACCATGGCCACATCAGCATCGGGGAAGTCCTCGTTGATCTCGTCCATCTCCATCACGATGTCGTAAGGCACTTTGGCCTCGGCCAGCAGCACGTTCATGTGGCCGGGCATGCGGCCTGCCACGGGGTGGATGGCAAAGCGCACATCCACGCCTTTTTCGCGCAGGGTCTTGGTGATCTCGTACACGGTGTGCTGGGCCTGGGCCACGGCCATGCCATAGCCGGGCACGATGATCACGCTCTTGGCGTCGCGCAGCAGCTCGGCCGTTTCGGCCGAGCTGACGGGTACGGCCTCGCCCTGCGGCTCTGCAGCTTCGCCCTTTTTGGCGGGCGCGCCAGCACCCGAGCCGAAGCCGCCCGCGATCACGCTGATGAAATTGCGGTTCATCGCATTGCACATGATGTAGCTCAGGATCGCGCCCGAGGAGCCCACGAGCGCGCCGGTCACGATCAGCAGGTCGTTGGACAGCATGAAACCCGTGGCCGCCGCCGCCCAGCCCGAATAGCTGTTGAGCATGGACACCACCACCGGCATGTCGGCGCCACCGATGGCCATGACCATGTGGATGCCGAACAGCAGCGCAATCACTGTCATCACGACCAGCGGCACCAAGCCTTGCTCAACGGTCTCGGCGCGCAGAAACTCGCGGCCGAACCAGATCACGATCAGCAACGCGGCCAGGTTGAGCCAGTGGCGACCAGGCAGCAGCAGCGGCTTGCCGCCGATCTTGCCGTTGAGTTTGCCGAAGGCGATCAGCGAGCCGCTGAACGTGACGGCACCAATCAGGATGCCGACATAAATCTCCACCTCGTGGATGATCTTTTCAGCGCCCTGCAGCTGGATCGAGGTATCGACATAGCTGGCAAACCCCACCAGGCAAGCAGCCAGGCCCACCAGGCTGTGCATGAGTGCGACCAGCTCCGGCATCTGGGTCATCTTGACGACCTTGGCCGCATACAGGCCAATGCCGCCGCCAATGACCAGTGCACCGACGATCCAGGCCACGCCTGCAGGGCTGACGCGCGGGCCGAACACCGTGGCCAGCACGGCCAGCGCCATGCCGACCATGCCAAAGAGGTTGCCCCGGCGCGAAGTTTCGGGGTTGGAGAGCCCGCCCAGACTCAGGATGAACAAAATGGCCGCGCCCAGGTAGGCCACGGTAGCGAGACTTTGGGACATGTTCTGTGCTCCTTGTGTTCTTGTCGTTATGGAGTTATTTGCGGAACATGGCCAGCATGCGGCGCGTGACCGCAAAGCCACCGAACATGTTGATGGCCGTGAGCACCAGCGCCGCAAAGGCCAGCCAGAGGATGAGCCCGTCCGGTCGTCCGTTCACACCGGCATCGGGCGGCGCAATCTGCACCAGCGCACCGATGGCGATGATGCTGGAGATCGCGTTGGTCACGCTCATCAGCGGCGTGTGCAGCGCAGGGGTGACGTTCCAAACCACCATGTAGCCGATGAAACAGGCCAGCACGAACACGGTGAAGTGCCCCAGGAAGGCCAACGGCGCATAGGCACCGATGGCCCAGAACAGCACGGCCAGCACGGCAAAAACAATGGTCAGCGTCTTGGCGGACATGGGTGCACCGGGGCCATGGCTGGATTTCTTGGCAGCCACGGGTGCCGCTGCTGCCTTGGGAGCGGGTGGTGGTGCCTGCTTGAGTGGCGGTGCGGGCCAGGTAATGGCACCCTCCTTGACCACGGTGAGCCCCCGGATCGCGTCGTCCTCCATATTGACCACGGCTACGCCATCCTTGGCCTTGCACAGCTCTTCTGTCAGGCGCAGCAGGTTGGTGGAATACAACGTGGACGACTGCTTGGCCAGGCGCGAGGCCAGGTCGGTGTAGCCGACGATGGTCACACCATGGCGTACCACGGCCTCGCCGGGCACGGTCAGTTCGCAGTTACCGCCCTGCTCGGCGGCCATGTCCACGATCACGCTGCCGGGCTTCATGCTCTGCACCATCTCGGCGGTGATGAGCTTGGGCGCGGGCTTGCCTGGGATCAGCGCGGTGGTGATGATGATGTCGGCGTCTTTCGCCTGCTCCGCGTACATCTTGCGCTGCGCAGCCTGAAAGCCCTCGCTCATGACCTTGGCATAGCCGCCGCCGCCCGAGCCTTCTTCCTCGTAGTCCACCTTGACGAACTCACCGCCCAGCGACTTGACCTGGTCGGCCACCTCGGCGCGCGTGTCGTTGGCGCGCACGATGGCGCCTAGGTTGGCCGCGGTGCCGATGGCCGCAAGCCCCGCCACGCCAGCGCCTGCAATGAACACCTTGGCCGGCGGCACTTTGCCTGCGGCCGTGATCTGGCCGTTGAAGAAGCGGCCGAAGGCGTTGGCCGCCTCGATGACGGCGCGGTAGCCGCTGACGCCTGCGGTGGAAGTGAGCGCATCCATCTTCTGGGCGCGAGAGAGCGTGCGCGGCAGGCAGTCGATGGCCAGCACCGTCGCCTTGCGGGCCGCCAGCTGCTGCATCAGTTCGGGGTTCTGGGCGGGCCAGATGAAGTCGATGAGGGTCGTGCCCTCGCGCATCAGCGCCACTTCATCGCTGCTGGGCGGGCGGACCTTGAAGACGATGTCGGATGCGGCCCACAGCCCGGCAGCGTCGCCCACGATCTGGGCCCCGGCGGCGCGGTAGGCGTCATCACTGAAATTGGCGGCATCCCCAGCCCCAGACTCCACCGTGACAGTGAAGCCCAGCTTGATCAGCTTCTCCACCACATCGGGCACGGTGGCCACGCGCTTTTCGCCGGGAAAGATTTCCCTTGGCACGCCGATACGCTGCGGCTGCGGGACGGGGCTTGTCTGCATCAGAGGTCTCCTCAAGTTTCGTAATCGTTATGCAAGGCCGCCAGGCAGGGGAGGACTGGCGAGCTAGGGCCTGGAAGTGGGCGCGGGGAAGGGAAAGGGCGGAATGGCCAGGTGGCCGTCCACCATGCCGGAGCTGAGGCGCACGGCCTGAGCCAGGTCATAGGCCCATTGCTGGGCAGGCCGGCCGGCCACCAGGAATTCTTCGTTGTTGCGCGGCCGGGAACTCAGCAGCCGCTGATCGACCAGGGCATCCACCACCACCCAGACACCCGCTTCAGTGACGTAGCGGTAGCCCACATACGAATAGGGGGAGTTCAACGCGATCTGGTGGCTGGCCATCCATTGAACGAGATCGGGCCGGTTCTTTTCGAGCCACTTGGGGCTGCTCGCCCAAAGCTTGAAGCGCAGGCAATCGGCCCGCACAGGGCTGCCATCGGCGGCATCCTTCACCATGACGTCCTGTTGCGCCGGGCAGTACCCCACCCCTTGCGGAGACCCACGCAGGTCGCCAGTACGGTTGGTCTGCACGCGCAGCGCACCCAACCATTCGCCTTGCGCACCACGCAGCCCCACGTCACGTGTTTGAAGTGAGGTGCGGCCTCCAGAACCAGCAATGGCTTCATCGGAAGTACCCAGGTCCTGCCATGCCCCCGGCGGCAAGACCAGACGGGCACGACCCACGGGATATTCGGACTTGGGAGGAACGGTCAGGGGCGCGCACGCCACCGTGAACATCGTCACAGCCAACACAGACAAGAGAGGCAACAGCCGCCGAAACTTTGAAATGGTCAGAGTCATAGAGAAAGGTTCATACGAATTCGCCTTCAATCATCCCACGGCACCCGAGTCCGTCCCTCGACGGCTCTTGCCATGCAACAACCAGCTCGGTGTAGCTGGTGAGAAATGTGTTGAAAGCGCCCTGGTATCAGACACTTCTTGCGGCGCTGCCGGTGGGCAAGCTGACCGCGAGCTTACATGAAGAAATTCTTATCGCTGTCGCCTTTGTCTTCTGTAGAGGGAACTCCCCAGTCAACGCGGCGACTGGGCAAAAAAAAGCCTGGCAGCACAATGCAGCCAGGCTGGGCAGTGGCCCCGAAGAGCCTTGTGCCGTTGATCAGTTCACCACTTGGGCCAACGCACCCGAAGCGTACTGCGCAGCCACGGCCTGCAGGCTCAGGCCCTTGATCTTGCTGCCCTGGCCTTCGCAGCCGAACTCCAGGTAACGTTGCTTGCAGACCTGCTTGGCCGCTTCGCGAGCGGGCTTGAGCCATTCGCGGGCGTCGAACTTGTCGGGGTTTTCGAACAGGAACTTGCGCACCGCGCCAGTCATCGCCAAGCGAATGTCGGTGTCGATGTTGATCTTGCGCACGCCGTGCTTGATGGCTTCCTGGATTTCCTCGACCGGCACGCCGTAGGTTTCCTTCATCTTGCCGCCGTACTGGTTGATGATGGCCAGCAACTCGGCAGGCACCGACGAGGAGCCATGCATCACCAGGTGGGTGTTGGGGATGCGCTGGTGGATTTCCTTCACACGGCTGATGGCCAGGATGTCGCCCGTGGGCTTGCGGCTGAACTTGTAGGCGCCGTGGCTGGTGCCGATGGCAATGGCCAGTGCGTCCAGCTGCGTGGCCTTCACGAACACCGCGGCCTCTTCGGGGTCGGTCAGCATCTGGCTGTGATCGAGCTTGCCGACCGCACCAATGCCGTCTTCTTCGCCCGCGTCCCCGGTTTCGAGGTTGCCCAGGCAGCCCAGTTCGCCTTCGACCGTCACGCCCACCTTGTGCGCCATGTCCACCACCTTGCGCGTCACTTCAACGTTGTAGTCAAACGACGAAGGCGTCTTGCCGTCCTCCATCAGCGAGCCGTCCATCATCACCGAGCCAAAGCCCAGGTCGATCGCACCCTGGCAAATCTTGGGCGAGGTGCCGTGGTCCTGGTGCATCACCAGCGGGATGTGAGGGAAGGCCTCGACCGCTGCCTGGATCAGGTGCTTGATGAAGGGCTCGCCCGCGTACTTGCGTGCGCCAGCGCTGGCCTGCAGGATGACGGGAGCGCCCACTTCGTCCGCAGCAGCCATTACGGCCTGCACCTGCTCCAGGTTGTTGACGTTGAAGGCAGGGATGCCATAGCTGTTGGCAGCGGCATGGTCGAGCAGTTCGCGCATCGAAACGAGGGGCATGGTCGTGGGGTCCGTGGTGGGTTGATGAAGGAGGGGGCGAGGCGCTGTAGCACCGGGCAACGCGGTGGTAACCGCTTCGTAACTCGCAATTTTAACCGGGGGACAACACGGAGGGCGATGGCAAATCCAACCGGTAGCAGGTGGTAAAGGGCGCTAGCGCAGGTGCGGCACCAAAGTGCCCCCCATGGATGTCCGCCACGCGGCGCAGGATTTCATGACCCAGGTGCAGGCTGTCCACCGGTGAGGCCGCAGTACGGCCCACCGCACTGCCCACCTGCTGGCGTGCCCCATCGTCACACACCTGCAGCCACGCGCCACCGGTGTCGGTGGAGCCCAGTTGGACCGCGATCTGGGTGCCTTCGGGCGTGTGCTTGAGCGCGTTTTCCACCAGATTGCGCACTGCAATGTCCAGCAACACCGCATGGCCGGGCACGGTGAGAGCAGGCGGGGCTGACAGGGCCAGGTCATCGCCGCGTTTCCACGCCGCCTGGGCATAGTCGGCGCACACCGACCGCGCCAGTGCGCTCAGGTCCACGGGCGCCTTGGCTTCGTGCAGCTCAGCCCGGCTGGCGCGGGCCAGGGCCAGCAGCTGGTTGAGAACGTGACCCGCGCGCAGAGCATCCTGGCCGATGCGCGCCAGCGCCTGGGCACGGGCTTCTTCCGTCAGTTCCCCCGCCAGGGCGCTGGCCTGCAGTGCGATGGAGGACAGCGGCGTGCGCAGCTCGTGGGCCACCTCATTGGCCAGGCGGCGCTCTCGCACCATGGCGACCTGCTGGCGGTCCAGCAACGTATTGATCGACGCCACCACCGACTCGAACTCGCTCCAGGCATGGCGCGAGGCCAGGCGCTGGGCGCTGGCCGGGTCCAGCGCCGCCACATCGGCCGACAGTGCATAAAGGGGCCGCAAGCCGCGCCACAGCGCCAGCCCCAAGGCCAGGGACACCACAGGCAGCAACCACAAGCCGGGTTCGATGAGCTGCCCGGCAATGTCATCCGCCAGCTCGTCCCGCTCGCGCAGCTCCAGCATCACCATGATCTTGCGGGTGCGCCCGGCATCCCATTGCGAAAAGCTGCGCCAGGCCACCTTGTCGGGCCCCAGTGTCAGGTCGGCAAACCCCTCGGCATCGCTGAAAGGCGGCTCGGACACCGAGCCCGTGAGCGAGAGCACCCGCCCCTGCGCATCCCACTGCACCACGCTGATGGTCTGCTGATAGTCGTGCGTCTTGAGCCAGGGTGTGGGGGTGCGCTCGGTCCGCTGTGGGCCTTCCATCGCCTCGGTGGCCCGCAGGTTGAGCAGCAGCGCGGCCACGCTGGCCAGGTGCCCGTCAGTCAGCTCATCGGCCTCATGCACACCGGTCCGGTAGCCAATGAAGACGAAGCTGCCCCAGACGATGGCCAGCGCGCCCAACGACCACAGCAGCAGCTGCCGGGTCAACGATGGGCGGCGCCCGGGCGCCGGGCGACGAGATGCGGGCGCGTTCACGCGGGCTTCTCCTGCGGCATGAAGTAACCCACCCCGCGCATGGTCTGGATACAGGCGCTGCCCAGCTTGCGGCGCAGGTGGTGGATGTGGACCTCGACCGCGTTGCTCTCCACCGCGGCATCCCAGCTGTACAGGCGTTCCTCAATCTGCTGGCGCGACAGCACCCGGCCCCGCGCCTCCAGCAGCACCAGCAGCACGGAAAACTCGCGCGGAGACATCTCCACGGGGTTGCCTTGCTGGCGCACCGTGCGGGTCGCGGGGTCCAGCTCGATATCACCCAGACGGATGGTGGGCGACGCCCGTCCTGCTGCACGCCGAAGCAGCGCCCGCAAGCGCGCGTCCAGCTCGTCCACATCAAACGGCTTGGTCAAGTAGTCGTCGGCGCCTTGATCCAGCCCCGCGATGCGCTGGTGCACCTGGTCACGCGCCGTGACGATCAGCACCGGTGTAGAGGGGTCCGGCAAGGCGGACGACGCGGCCCCGGTGGCGGGCGGGCTCAGGCGGAGGCGCCGCAGCAGTTCGCTGCCATCACCGTCCACCAGCCCCAGGTCCAGCAGCACGGCATCGAAACGCTCGGCGCGCAGGGCACTCCAGGCGCTGGCGACGCCGTCACTGACATCCACTGCATAGCCGCGTTGCTGCAGATTGCTGCGCAGGCCACTGGCTATGCCCGCATCGTCTTCGACCACGAGTATTCGCATGCGGGCATTGTCGCAGCCCATCGGACAGGGGCGGGACAAGGGCAGCATCGGCTTTAAGACGGCGTTAAGTACGACCGCCTATCTTGCAGCCCATGCAGCCTTCGCCCGTCACGCCGTCCACCGCACCCATTGCGTCCCGAACCCCCTCCCACCGCCACACACTGCTTGTCTGGACTCTGGGAGCACTGGCCTGTGTGGTGGCCTGGGATGCCGCGGGGCAAGACCTGGCGTTTGCCCAGGTGTTTGGGTCGTCCAACGGATTTCCGATGCGGGACCAGTGGTTTTTTGTGCAGGTGCTGCACGAAGGAGCCCGCCGCCTGGGATGGTTGCTGGTGTTGCTGCTGGCCCTGAGCGTGTGGTGGCCACGCGGCTTTCTGCGTAAGCTGGACGCCAGCGAGCGCCTGCAGATGGCCGTGAGTGCCCTGCTCTCGCTGGCCGTGGTCAGCATCACCAAAAACCTCAGCGCCACCAGTTGCCCCTGGGACCTTGCGCAGTTTGGCGGCGTGGCACGCCACGTGTCGCACTGGGCGCTGGGCGTGCTCGATGGCGGCAGCGGTCGCTGCTTCCCGGCGGGCCATGCGTCAGCCGGGTTCGCATTTCTGGGGGGCTACTTTGCGCTGCGTCACAAGGCACCCGCCGCAGCCCGCTGGTGGCTGGCTGGCTCATTGCTGGCGGGGTTTGTGCTGGGCGCAGCGCAGCAGGTGCGTGGCGCCCATTTCATGAGCCACACGCTGTGGACAGGCTGGCTGTGCTGGACGACCGGCTGGCTCTGCGACCTGGCGGCCACAGCACTGCGCCCGCGCTTTCCACATTTCGCCAGCACCACCACGCCACCGGACAGCTCCCATGCTTGAACTCGACCTGGCCTTGTTTCAGGCCCTCAATGCCGACGCCGCCACCTTGCCCGCAGTGGTGACGGTGGCCCGGTGGGTGTCGCAGCAACTGCCCACCGCCATGGGCGGCCTGCTGCTCGGCAGCTTTGTGCTGGGCAATGCGGCGCAGCGGCGCGCACTGGCACTGGCGCTCGCGTCCATGGCCCTGGCGTGGGTGGGGGTGCAACTTTTGCGGCTGGCCGTCCCGGCGCCACGCCCGGCGCAACTGGGCCTTGGCGTGCAGTGGATTGAACACGCCGCGCGGGCAGGCTTTCCCAGCATGCATGTGGCAGGAGCCGCCGCGCTGGCGGCCAGCCTCGCCCTGCGGCCGGTCACGGGGCTGACCTGGCTGGCCATCGCAGTGACAGCGGCCATGGTGTGGAGCCGCGTGTGCCTGGGCGTGCACTTTCCGTCCGACGTACTGGCAGGCCTGCTCACCGGTGGACTGGCGGCAGCAGCCATGCATGCACTGGCTGCGCGGGCAACGCGCTGGCAAGCCCTGCTGCACAAATCGCCGCAAGGCAACGCACCGTGACCTGCGGCTGTCCTCAGCTGGCTACGCAGATCTTCAGCATGTTCGTGCCACCTGGCGCGCCCATCGGCTCGCCGCAGGTGATGGCATACACGTCGCCCTTTTGCACGATGTTGCGGCTCTTGAGGTGGCGCTCGGCCTGGTCCAGCGCGGTGTCACGGTCGGCGCTGGTGTCCATGAGCAGGGGACGCACATTGCGGTACATGGCCATCTTGCGCTGGGTAGCCACCTTGGGCGTGAGGGCGTAGATGGGGATACGGATGCTGTGGCGGCTCATCCACAGCGCCGTGGCGCCGCTGTCGGTCATGGCCACGATGGCCTTGGCGCCCAGGTGGTGCGCCGTGAACAACGCCCCCATGGCAATGGACTGGTCGATGCGACCAAAGGTCTGGCCGGTGAAGTCGGCATCCAGCTGGTGGTCTTCCGCCGCCTCGGCCGCGGCGCAGATGGTGGCCATTTCTTCCACGGTTTCGAGCGGGTAGCGGCCTGCGGCCGTCTCGGCACTCAGCATCACGGCATCGGTGCCGTCCAGCACGGCGTTGGCCACGTCACTCACCTCGGCACGCGTGGGTACGGGGTTGGTGATCATGCTTTCCATCATCTGCGTGGCAGTGATCACGACCTTGTCCAGCTCGCGCGCCATGCGGATCATCTTCTTTTGCAGCGCGGGAACGGCCGCATTGCCAACTTCTACCGCCAGGTCGCCGCGCGCCACCATGATGCCGTCGGAAACGCGCAAGATGGCCTCCAGGTGCGGGATGGCCTCGGCGCGCTCGATCTTGGCGATCAGGCCCGGCTTGTGGCGGTACTCGGACGCGGCCACATTGCACAGCTGGCGCGCCATTTCCATGTCGGTCGCGTTCTTGGGAAAGCTCACCGCTACATAGTCGGCCTGGAAGCTCATGGCCGTGCGGATGTCTTCCATGTCCTTGGCCGTCAAGGCCGGTGCCGTGAGGCCGCCGCCCTTCTTGTTGATGCCCTTGTTGTTCGACAGCTCGCCGCCTACCTTGACGGTGGTGAGCACCTCTTCGCCGCGCACCGCATCCACGGTGAGCACGATCAGGCCATCGTTGAGCAGCAGCAGGTCACCCGCTTTCACGTCACGCGGCAGCTCCTTGTAGTCCAGCCCCACGCCATCGATGTCGCCCAGTTCGGTGCGCGAGGCGTCCAGCACGAATTTGGCACCCGATTCCAGCTGCACTTTGCCCTCGGCAAACTTGCCCACACGGATCTTGGGGCCCTGCAGGTCGGCCATGATGGCCACTTCGCGCCCTGCGCGCTGGGCAGCGGCACGCACGGTGGCGGCACGGTCGATATGGTCCTGCGCCTTGCCGTGGCTGAAGTTCAGCCGCACCACGTTCACGCCCGCTCGGATCATGGCCTCCAGAAGTGCCGGGTCGCTCGATGCGGGGCCCAGGGTGGCAACAATCTTGGTGGCGCGACGGGTAGGCATGGACATGTCTCTTTTCTCTCGGTTGTTGGCGATGTAATCGAGTTTCAATTCTCACACGAAGCGGTTACATACGAGTTACCCCTTGCAACCGACCTGTGACGCAGCGCCGTGTCAGAGCACCGGGAATGACAACAGATGCGCCAGCACGTGCGCAAAAATCGCGGCCTCCAGGCCGTGGCGCGCATAAAGCCAGCCCGCCACCAGGCCAAAGGCGGTGTTGCCCGCCAGAACGAACAACACGACCGGCGCGGTCAACTCCCCGGCCAGCGCCTGCGCGGCAGGCAGGTGCCCCAACGCAAACAACAGGGCACTGAGCAGCACCGCCACAGCCACCACCACCATGCCCGGCTGACCCTGCCCGCGCTGCAGCACGCGCCAGCCCATCCACAGCAGCAGGGTCATCACACCCCAGCGCACCAGCAGCTCTTCGGTGATGCCACCATACAGCAGCTTGACCACCAGAGGCATGGCGCTGGCAGGGTCCGACGGTTGCAGTGCGGCGGGCGCCACCTGGGACAGCACCCACAACCACGCGGCACCCACCACACCGCCCAAGATGCCGGGCAGGGACTGGGCACGCAACGCGGGGCCGATGGGCCTACCGGACAGCAAGGACGACACAGCGGGCGCCTGCAGGCCCACACGGGGCGCCAACCACACCCCCAGCGCCACGGCCAGCGCCAACAGTGCGGCGGTCTGCAGCCCGCTGAGCAGCAGCACGGCCCACGGTGGCAGCGGCAACAGGGCATCGTTGGCCTTCAAGGTGGGAAACAGTGTCCAGACCACCGCCACCACGCCGGGCATGCCCAGCAGCCACAGCGCGCCACCCAACCGCCACTTGCCGGGTTGCGCCAGAGCGCGCGCCGCGTCTGCCTCGGCAGCGTTGTCCACGGCCATGGTTTTGCCCACGTTCAGGCTCGCATTAGCGCTTCGATCTCGTCGGCCTTCACGGGCACGCCGCGCGTGATCAGTTCACAGCCCGCGTCCGTCACGATGGCATCATCTTCAATACGGATGCCGATGTTGTGGAACTGCTCGGGCACGCCGTCGGCGGGGCGCACGTAAATGCCGGGCTCGATGGTCAGCACCATGCCGGGCCGCAGGATGCGGCTGGGGCGGTTGGTGATGGTCTCGCCCGAAAGCGGGTCCTTGCGCTCGCTCACCTGTCCCACCTCGCCCGGCTCCACATAACTGCCGCAGTCGTGCACGTCCATGCCCAGCCAGTGGCTGGTGCGGTGCATGTAGAACTGGAAGTAGGCGCGCTTTTCGACCACGTCCTGCGCAGACCCCACCTTGTTCTTGTCGAGCAGGCCGAGGTCCAGCATGCCCTGTGCCAGCACCGCCACCGTGGCATCGTGCGGGTCGTTGAAGCGCGCCCCAGCCTTGGTGGCCGTCACGGCGGCATCCTGGCTGGCCAGCACCAGGTCATACAGCACACGCTGCGGGCCCGTGAATTTTCCGTTGGCAGGGAAGGTGCGGGTGATGTCGCTGGCGTAGCTGTCCAGCTCGCAACCCGCGTCGATCAGCACCAGCTCGCCATCGCGCACCGGTGCCGCATCTGCGCGGTAGTGCAGCACGCAGGCGTTCGCGCCCGCCGCCACGATGGAGCTGTAGGCCGGGTACTGCGAGCCCGCCTCGCGAAACGCGTGCAGCAACTCGGCATCGAGGTGGTATTCGCGCACATCCGCCCCGGCGCGCAGCATGCGGGCCGAGCGCTGCATGGCGCGGATGTGGGCCCGCGCACTGATGGCGCTGGCACGGCGCATGATGTCCTGCTCGTGTGCGTCCTTGAACAGGCGCATCTCGTCGAGCAAGGTGCACAGATCGTTCTGCTCGGCGGGACAGATGGCGCCATAGCGCACACGGCCGCGCACCACGTTAAGCCAACCCTCCACCCGCGCGGCCAGGCCGCTGTGTGTGGCAAACGGGTACCAGACGCAGGCGGTGTTTTCGAGCAGGCGCGGCAGCTTGCTGTCCAGCTCAGCCATCGAATGCGCAGCGTCTACGCCCAATGCGGCAGGGGCAGCGGCCGGGCCCAGGCGGTAGCCGTCCCAGATCTCGCGCTCCAGGTCCTTGGGCTGACAGAACAGCGTACTGCGGCCATCGTGCGCCAGCACCAGGCAGGCGCCGGGCTCGGTGAAGCCGGTCAGGTAATAGAAGTAGCTGTCATGGCGGAACAGAAAGTCGCTGTCCCGGTTGCGCGGGCGCTCCAGCGCCGTAGGAATGATGGCGATACCCCGGGGGCCCAGCTGGGCAGCCAGGTGCGCGCGGCGCTGGGCGTAGACAGAGGCAGGCACGGTGGTGTTCATGGCGCGTTGGAAGAAAAGGAGTTGAGTTCGGCCAGCCGCTCTGGCGTGCCCACGTCGGTCCAGCGGCCGGTGTAAAGCTGCGCACTGACGCGGCCATTGTCCATTGCACGGCGAAGCAGCGGCGCCAGGGGGGCTTTGATGCCGCCGGGGTTTCCGGGCGGAATGTCGCACCACGGCGCTCCAAACAGCTCGGCGCGCAACAGGGCGATGGTGCTGTAGGTGTAGCGTGGCGCGGGGTCATCGGCGGGCAGGTTCAGCGCCAGCCCGTCTGCCGACAGGCCAAAGTCACCACGCGGGTTGTGGGCGGGGTTGGGCACCAGCCACAGGTGGGCCAGATGGTCGCTGGCCTCGAAGGCCGCCACCGCTGCGCTGTCGAACACGAAGTCGGGCGCAAACACATCGCCCGCCGCCAGCCAGAACACAGCCCCCAGCTGGGGCAGCGCGCGTGCGATGCCGCCGGCGGTTTCCAGCGCGCTGCCAAAGTCCACCCCTTCGTGCGAGTATGAAATTGATAGCTGCCCAAGCATGTTTTTCAAGCGCTTGGAGGCAAAAACGCTGGAAAAATGCGCGCTGATCTGCCCACCCAGCCATGCGGTGTTGATCACCGCCCGCTCTACGCCTGCGTCCCGCAGAGCCTGCAGGTGCCACTGCAACAGCGGCTGGCCTTGCACTTGCAGCAGCGGCTTGGGTGTGCTGTCGGTCAAGGGGCGCATGCGCTCGCCCCGGCCCGCTGCCAGCAGCAGGGCAGGCACCTGGTGGCGGGCGGGACTCATGCCGCCACCCCGCTCACAGTGCCTCGCTGGAGCGCTTGGCGTTCCACGGTGGTGGGGTCGAACAAGGCCAGCAGGGCTTCCATCAGCGCACGCGCCTTGGCCGAATGGTCGGCGCCGAAATTGCACACATACACATCCAGCGTGACGCCGCGCTGCTCAGGCCACGTGTGCACGCACAGGTGCGACTCGGCCAGCAACACCGTGGCAGTCACCCCGCCGGGGCCATGCCCCGTGGCAGGAAATTCGTGGAACAACTGCCCCACAGGCTGTAGCCCGGCGGTGCGCACCGCATCGGTACAGGCGCGGCCCAGGGCGGTGGCGTCCAGCAGCCATGCGGGGGCGCAACGGCAGCCATGGAGATCGGCGGTGAGATGCAGTCCTTGCATGGGCCGCACTGTAGTGCATTGTGGTGGCGCACCCGGCCCGCAGGCCACGAATTCAGGTGGGAGAAAGACACCCCGGTAAAATGCCGGGTTTCCCCCGACTCACCCACCCTGAACCCTCCCCCCATGGCCAACACCCAGCAATCCCAACAGATGGCAAATGCGATCCGCGCATTGGCCATGGACGCCGTTCAACAAGCCAACTCCGGCCACCCGGGCGCCCCCATGGGCATGGCCGACATGGCCGTGGCGCTGTGGAGCCGCCACCTCAAGCACAACCCCACCAACCCCCAGTGGTTTGACCGCGACCGTTTTGTGCTCTCCAACGGCCACGGCTCCATGCTGCTGTACGCACTGCTGCACCTCACGGGCTACGACCTGCCCATCGGCGAGCTGAAGAACTTCCGCCAGCTGCACAGCAAGACTGCAGGCCACCCCGAAGTGGGCATCACCCCTGGCGTGGAAACCACCACCGGCCCGCTGGGCCAGGGCATCACCAACGCGGTGGGCTTTGCGCTGGCTGAAAAGCTGCTGGCCGCCGAGTTCAACCGTGAAGGCCATGCCGTGGTGGACCACCACACCTACGCCTTCCTGGGCGATGGCTGCCTGATGGAAGGCATCAGCCACGAAGCCGTGTCCCTGGCGGGCGCCTGGAAGCTGAACAAGCTGATCGCCCTGTACGACGACAACGGCATCAGCATCGACGGTCAGGTCGCGCCCTGGTTTGCCGACAACACCCCCCTGCGTTTTGTGGCCAGCGGCTGGAACGTGATTGGCCCCATCGACGGCCACGATGCTGACAAGGTGGCCGCGGCCATCGAAGAAGCCAAGAAGCAGACCGAGCGCCCCACGCTCATCGTGTGCAAGACGCACATCGGCAAGGGCAGCCCCAACCGCGTGAACACGGCCAAGGCCCACGGCGAACCTCTGGGCGCCGAAGAAATCAAGCTCACGCGCGAAGCCCTGGGCTGGACCAGCGAGCCCTTCGTGATCCCTGAAGAGGTGTACGCTGGCTGGGACGCCAAGGCCACAGGCGCCGCCGCTGAGGCTACCTGGAACGAACGTTTTGCGGCCTACAGCGCAGCCTTCCCCGAGCTGGCTGCCGAATACACCCGCCGCATGCAGGGCGACCTGCCCGCCAACTTTGCGCAAGTGGCCGTGGACACCGTAGTGGCCGCGCACACCAAGGGCGAGACCGTAGCCAGCCGCAAGGCCAGCCAGCTGGCCCTGGAAGCCTTCACCGCTGCGCTGCCCGAACTGCTGGGCGGCAGCGCCGACCTGACCGGCTCCAACCTGACCAACACCAAGAGCACACCCAACCTGCGTTTTGACATGCAGGGTAACGTGGTGCAGACCACGCTGGAAAACGGCCAGAAGATCGGCGGCCGCCACATCAACTACGGCGTGCGCGAATTCGGCATGGCCGCCATCATGAACGGCGTGGCACTGCACGGCGGCTTCATCCCCTACGGCGGCACCTTCCTCACGTTCAGCGACTACAGCCGCAACGCCATCCGCATGGCCGCGCTGATGAAGCAGCGCGTGATCCACGTGTTCACGCACGACTCCATTGGCCTGGGCGAAGACGGCCCCACGCACCAGTCCATCGAGCACGTGGCCAGCCTGCGCCTGATCCCCAACCTGGACGTCTGGCGCCCAGCCGACACGGCCGAAACCGCCGTGGCCTGGAGCGTGGCCCTGAGCAACCGCGACAAGCCCACCGTGCTGGCCCTGTCGCGCCAGAACCTGCCCTACGCGCCCAAGCGCGATCTGGGCGACATCTCGCGTGGCGCTTACGTGCTGAGCGAGCCTGCCGACGTGGGTATCAAGAAGAAGCCCGTAGCCGTGATCATGGCCACCGGCTCCGAAGTGCAGCTGGCCCTCAAGGCCCAGCGCCTGCTGGCCGACAAGAAGATCGGCGTGCGCGTGGTCTCCATGCCCAGCACCACCACCTTCGACCGCGAAGACGCCAAGTACAAGAGCAGCGTGCTGCCCGCCGGCGTGCCCCGCGTGGCCGTGGAAATGGGCGTGACCGACGGCTGGTGGAAGTACGGCTGCGCTGCCGTGGTGGGCATCGACACCTACGGTGAATCGGCCCCTGCGCCCGTGCTGTTCAAGCACTTTGGCTTCACCGAAGAAAACGTGGCCGATGCAGTGCTGGTCGCCATCGGCGCTGCACGCCTGAAGCCTGCCAAAAAGGCCAAGGCCCACTGAGTCCCCTCCCGCCCGCTGCACGCCCGCTGCAGCAGTGGGTGCGCCCCGGCAGATTCCTGATTTCGACTTTGCAACTTTGAAGAGGCACCCTATGACGATCAAGATTGGTATCAACGGCTTCGGCCGCATCGGCCGCAACGTGCTGCGCTCGGCCATCCAGAACTTCAGCGACATCGAAGTCGTGGGCATCAACGACCTGCTGGAGCCCGAGTACCTCGCGTACATGCTCCAGTACGACTCGGTGCATGGCCGCTTCAAGGGCGAAGTCTCGGTCGAGGGCAACACCCTCGTCGTCAACGGCAAGAAGATCCGCCTGACGCAAGAGCGCGACCCCGCCAACCTGAAGTGGAACGAAGTCGGCGCCGACGTCGTGATCGAATCCACCGGCCTGTTCCTAGACAAGGTCACCGCGCAAAAGCACATTGATGCTGGCGCCAAGAAGGTCATCCTGTCGGCTCCTTCCAAGGACGACACCCCCATGTTCGTGTTTGGCGTGAACCACGACACCTACGCAAGCCAGGCCATCATCTCCAACGCCTCGTGCACCACCAACTGCCTGGCCCCCGTGGCCAAGGTGCTGAACGACAAGTGGGGCATCAAGCGTGGCCTGATGACCACCGTGCACGCAGCCACTGCCACGCAAAAGACCGTGGATGGCCCTTCGAACAAGGACTGGCGCGGCGGCCGTGGCATCCTGGAAAACATCATCCCCTCCAGCACTGGCGCAGCCAAGGCTGTGGGCGTGGTGATTCCCGCGCTGAACAAGAAGCTGACCGGCATGTCCTTCCGCGTGCCCACCTCCGACGTGTCGGTGGTCGACCTGACGGTGGAACTGGACAAGGCTGCCACCTATGAAGAGATCAAGGCCGAGATGAAGGCCCAGTCCGAAGGCGCGCTCAAGGGCGTGCTGGGCTACACCGAAGACAAGGTGGTGGCCACCGACTTCCGTGGCGACACCCGCACGTCCATCTTTGACGCCGACGCCGGCATCGCGCTGGACGGCACCTTCGTCAAGGTCGTGAGCTGGTACGACAACGAATGGGGCTACTCGAACAAGTGCCTGGAAATGGTGCGCGTGGTCGCCAAGTAAGCTTTTTTGGGAAGTTGAAAAAGCGCGAGGGATCCTCTGCACGAATCGAGCGGAAAGTGCGCTCTGCGGATCGGGAGGGGCTGCCAGGAGCAGAGCACAGCAATAGCCCAGCTATTGCGAGCCTTTGCAACGCAGCAGACCGCCCGAGACCACAGATGCACACGGCGCGGTGATGCGTGCAAAGGATCCCCAAAAGCAACTACCCTGTTCAAGCCGGTCGCCTGCAAAGGCCGCCGGTTTTTTTCGTCTGCGCGTTGGCGGTGGCTCGCCCCGCCTCAGGGCATGGCAGCGGCAGACGCCTGTGGCGGCGCGCTGGCAATGTGCACCGTGCGGGTGGGGAAAGCAAACTCCACGCCCATGGCCTTGAACTCGCGCAGCAGCCCCAGGTTGATGGACTGCTGCAGGTCCATGTAGAGGTTGTAGGCCGGGTCTTCCACGATGTAGACGACCTCGTAGTCGAGCGAGCTGGCGCCGAGCGCCTTGAAGTGCGCACGGTCAAAACGCAGTTGCGGGTGGGCTTCGATGAGCTTGCGCACCACACCCGGAATGGCCTCGGCCTGCTCGGGGGTGGTGTCATAAGCCACACCGAAGGTGAACACAATGCGCCGCCGCTCCAGCATGCGGAAGTTGCTGATGGTCTGCTTGAGCAGGTCGGTGTTGGACATCACGATCTGCTCGCCCTGCAGGCTGCGGATGCGTGTGGTCTTGAGACCAATCACCTGTACCGTGCCCGACACACTGCCCACCACGATAAAGTCGCCCACCTCAAACGGCTTGTCCACCGCAATGGCCAGGGATGCGAACAGGTCGCCCAGAATGTTCTGCACCGCCAGCGCCACGGCAATGCCACCCACCCCCAGGCTGGCGATGAAAGCCGTGATGTTCACACCCACGTTGGACAAGATGGCCAGCAGCACCACGCTCCACAGGAGAGTGCGCAGCCCCCACGACATGAGCGTGGCCGAAGCGCTGACCTGTGTCATGCCACTGGACGAGTGCCGCTCCACATAGCGGCGCACGCCGATGCCAATGGCACGCATGCCCCACAAGCCCATTTGCAGCGCTACGGCCACAAACCACAGCTGGCTCAAGCGGCTCTCCCAGCGGCCCGGCAGGTCGAGCAGGCTTGCGCCCACCAGCAGCGCCACCACCAGCATCAGCGTGCGGCTCGTGCCTTCCAGCACATCCACCAGGGTCAGCGCCATGCCGCTGTGCGACTGCGTGGCCCACACCTTCGCGCGCCGGGTCAGCAAGTGCAGCACCACGAGGATGGCTGCGTAGGTGGCGACAGCCGCCGCCAGGGCCACGCACAGGCTCCATAGCGGCACGCCCGCAAAGGTGGTCTCCTGGACCCAGGTGAAAAAGGTGGATGGTGGCATGCAGTAACTCTCCTCTTCGTAGTGCAGTGGTGATGGGGAAGGCGTGCGCGGCACCCCGCAGGGGCCCGGCCATGGGCCTTGGCGTACGGGTGGCCAGCACCCGCAGCTACACGATGAGTGCGCGTGCTGTCATTGATCGAGACCTGGGTGGGATGAGAGTTCCCGAAGGCAACAAGTCACTCTCCTTCACGCAGATGGTGGACGCCTTGTTTGCAAGTGTTCGTAAGACATACCCCACAGCAATACAGAGGCAGGGCCTACGCCTGCTTGCAGGTCGGGCCCCAACAATGCATCAACACCAGAACCCCCTGGTGGCCCGCCCGATGCGTCGGTACGGCCTACCCAACCACCTCCAGAGGAGTCCACCACACCATGCATTCATCCGCACTGATCCGTACCGCCACAGCAGCACTCGCACTGGGCGCACTGGCCGCCTGTTCATCCACCCCGGCGCCCACCGAACAGATGGCGGTCACCCGCACCACCGTCAACCGCGTGGCGGCTGCCCCGGCTGTAACCACCAGTGCCCCCGTGCAGTTGCAGCAAGCACGCGAGAAGCTGATGCAGGCCGAAAAAGCGATGGCCGAAAAGGACTATGTGGCAGCACGCCGCCTGGCCGCTGAGGCCGAGGTAGATGCCCGCGTGGCCGAGACCCGCGCAGACGCGGCCAGCAATGCCGCCAACCTCGCCCAAGTGCAAGACGGTATCCGCGCACTGCAAGAAGAAATCAACCGCCGATCGCCCCGCTAAGCCAGCGCCAAACATGGGGCCATAGCGCCCCTTGGCTTCGCCTCAGGCACCACACCGTTGAGGCCCCGCGATTGCCCCACCCCCACTTCAAGGAACACCTGACCATGCACCGCTTTTTTCATCGCACTACCGCCCTGTGCACCAGCCTGATTGCCGTTGGCCTGCTGGCCGCATGCGCCAGCACCACGCCATCGCCCGCACTGGAAGAGGCACGCACCGCAGTGAGCACCGCTGCCGGAGACCCCGCCGTGAACCAATACGCACAGCTCGAACTGAAGCAGGCCACCGACGCACTCGCCAAGGCTGACCGCGTGTGGGCCGACGACCACGACACATCCGAGACCAACCACTTGGCGTACATCGCCCGCCAACGCGCCGAGATCGCCACCAACGCGGCCCGTGCGCGCCAGCTCGATGCCAACATCCAGCAAGCAGGCGGCGAAGCGGACCGCATTCGCCTGCAGGCTCGCACCCAAGAGGCTGACACCGCCCGTCTGCGCGCGCAACAGGCCCAACAGCAGGCGATGAGCGCCGAGCAGCGCGCAGCCCAGCAGCAAGCGCAGGCCACAGCCGCCATGGCCCAGGCCAATGCTGCACAAGACCGTGTGCGCGAACTCGAAGCCCAGCAGACCGAGCGCGGCTTGCTGGTGACCTTGGGCGATGTGCTGTTTGCCTTTAACAAGGCCGATCTGTCGGCCCAGGCAGGCCCGCGCCTGGACAAGCTGGCAAACTTCCTCAAGCAGTTCCCGGACCGCAAGTTGCTGATCGAGGGCTACACCGACAGCGTGGGGGGCGACAGCTACAACCAGGACCTGTCAGACCGCCGCGCCCAGGCCGTACGTGTCGCGCTGGTGCAGCGCGGCGTCGACAGCAGTCGCATCAACGCACGCGGCTACGGCAAGGCCCACCCGGTGGCGGACAACGCGTCGCCCGAAGGCCGCGCCATGAACCGCCGTGTGGAGATCGTGATTGCCGATGACAAGGGCAACTTGCGCGGCCGTTGACGCCCCACAAAAATCCCACCATCAAGCCGTGGTGAAGCGGCAGTGAATCCGCACTGACGCCCACAAAGACCGCGCCGCTTACGCCGCGCGGTCTTCAAACGTCTCGGTATCCACCTCACTCGCGCTCTGCGCGTTGTAGCGGTGGCCCACCACCGTGCGCTCGTTGATCAGCGCATCCAGCCGCGCCATGGTGGCCGCATCCAGCCACACGCTGGCAGCCCCCAGGTCGTCATGCAGGTGCTCCACGCTGGTGGTGCCGGGGATGGGGATGATGTGCTCTGCCTTGTGCAGCAGCCAGGCCAGCGCCAGCTGGGCGGGGGTACAACCCACATCGCGCGCAATGGCCTGATAGCCATCGAGCAGCTTCAGGTTGGCAGCATAGGCTTCGGGCGCAAAACGGGGCATGGCACGGCGGATGTCCTTGGCATCCAGCGCACTCACATCGCGCAGATCGCCACACAGAAACCCCCGCGCCACGGGGCTGAAGGCCACAAAGGCCGCGCCCAGTTCGCGGCAGGCGTCCAGCACGGCGATCTCGGGGTTGCGCGTCCAGAGCGAATACTCGGTCTGCACCGCAGCAATGGGATAAACCGCGTGTGCCTTGCGCAGCGTGGCAGCAGACACCTCCGACAGGCCGATGCTGCGGATCTTGCCCGCGCGCACCAGATCAGCCAGTGCGCCGACGCTGTCTTCAATGGGCACCTTCTTGTCCCAGCGGTGCAGGTAGTACAGGTCGATCACATCGGTCTGCAGACGGCGCAGGCTGTCTTCGCAGGTCTGGCGCAGCGTGGCGGGCCGACCATCGATCACGCGCACCAGCTTGCCGTCACCATTCACGTCCACGCCCTGCATGCCGCATTTGCTGGCCAGGGTGAAACGGCTGCGATGCTGCTTCAGCACACGGCCCACCAATGTTTCGTTGGCGCCAAAGCCGTACAGCGTGGCGGTGTCGAACAGCGTCACGCCTGCATCCAGCGCGGCCAGCAGCACGCGTTCGCCCTGCTCGGCAGACACCGGGGCGCCATAGGCGTGCGACAGGTTCATGCAGCCCAGGCCGATGGCCGAGACGGAGAAAGGTCCAAGGTTTCTTTGTTGCATGCCGCGAGCTTACGGCAAGCGCGCCAACCCACCGGGTGGCTCGGGCTTGGAGGCAGGCCTAAGTCTTTTCCGCCGAGGGCCGCTTCGCCCACAACGCAATGCGCTCGCCCGCAGCACAGGCTGCCACCAGCTGCGCAAACCGCGCTTCCCGGGTCGCATCGCGTTTGGCGGATGTGACCCAGTGCAGCATCCCCTTGCGATAGCTGGGCGGTGTGGATTCCTGAAAGTACCGCCACGCGGCCTTGTTGCGCTGGAACGCACGCTGCAGCGCCAGTGGCAGCTCGGCCACCCCCACCTGCTCGTGCGAGTAGATGGCCGACTTGTCTGCCTTGCGGTGCGCGAAGGCGGCCAGGCCAGCAGGCGTCATACGGCCGGCCGCCTGCAATTGTTCCACCTTGGCGATGTTGACCGCGCTCCAGATGGACGAAGGCTTGCGCGGGGTGAAGCGAATCGAATACGTGTCCTCGTCAATGCGCCGCCGCACCCCATCGATCCAGCCAAAACACAAGGCCTCATCCACCGATTCCGACCACCCCATGCTGGGGCGGCCCGAGCCCACTTTATGAAAACCCACCAGCAGTTCTGGCGCGCTGGCCGCATTGCGCTCCAGCCATTGGCGGAAAGCCTGCGGGGTGGCGAAGAAGGTGGGCGTGAAGTGCTGAGTCATGGTGCTGCAACCGTCCTTCCGTCGTGCCACTTCCTGACCGCTGCCACTGCAGGTGTGCGGCTTAGGCCACCACGGAGTCTTGCGCCTGTTCGGCGCGCGGCCCCAGGGGCACTATGCAGAGCATCACCCCATCCAGCGTGAGCACCAGCCCCAGCTGCCCGCCCACCTGCACCACGCCACTCACTGTGGCGGGCGCGTGTGGGGAAACCGTCGGCAAGGGCATCACTGACTGCAATGCCCTCACAGCACCATGGGTGCCGAAAGCGCTGCCGGGCGGCTGGCGCAGCAGGGCCCAAAGCGTCTGCGGGTCTCGCGATTGCAGCGACTGCAGGTACAGGCGCAGCACAGCAGCGTTGGCGTCGTTGGGCTCATCGCGCGATTCGCCACCCTCCTGAGCCTGCCGCAGGCGCTGCAAGGCGCGGTGCAGTTGCTGGCGGCTGGCCGCTTCAGACCGACCGCTGGCCTGCGCCAGCTCGGCATGGCTGGCGTCGAAAACCGCATGCAGCAGCACCGCAGCGCCCTCTGCGGGAGTCACACACTCTGCCAGCACCCGCAGCGCCAGCCTTGCCTGCTGAGCAAGAGCCGCATCAGCCTCAGCCGATGGTGCGACCATGCCAGCGACATCGCCGGGTGCGGTCTGCATGGCTTCAGCCAGCCATTGCGCCATCCACTGGCGCCGCCGCAAGCGGTCGATGGCCAGATTGCGCACCACCGTCAGCAACCAGGCCTGGGCCGCATTGAGCGCAGGGACATTGGCCTCCAGCGCGCGCACGTAGGCGTCTTGCACGGCGTCTTCAGCATCGGCTGGGCCCAGCAGGCGCGTGGCGGCGCGGATCAGGGCACTGCGGCTGGCGTCTAAGAGCGATGCGGCGTGTTCGTCTTTTCGCATCGGATCATGGTGCCACAGGCTGACCAAAAGCAGACTAGGCCAGAAGTTGATGGTCGAATACAGGGATCTGGCGTTGATTCGAAGGACGGGGTTGGGCCCGTTGCAGTCCTAACAGTTGCTCCATAGCTGACATTGACGGGGCAGCCTAGACCTCCTCCAGAGCTTCAGGCCCGTAGATATCGACTGACAACTGAATGCCGCGCTGCCCCAGCGCGACCATGGTCTCGGGTGAAATCGCTACCCCCTCATTTCCACTGCACATAAACCAACCGCAGAACAAGTCGACGCGAAACCGAGCCCTAATGCTGCTCCAGACTGATAAGTCTGACGTAAGTTGACCAAGCAACTCAGAGACCTGCCAGTTCAAATTTTCAGGCTTGGTCTCCTTCGCGCTTAGACGCCACACGCCGGAGTTCCTCGTGACTATGCGCCCCGAAGGACCTGGCGGGAGATGATGCCCTTTTGCATGACCTGACGTTGGCACCGCTCCTAGCAGTCTTGAGATCTCCTCTGGAACAAGCTCGTCGCCCATGATGCGCAACGTTGCCACAGACCGTTCAAGATGTGCCATCAGTGAAGTCTATTCAGATTGATGAAGGACCGCTGTTGGCGGCGCATTCAACCGGTCGATGCAACACACTGATAACTGCGTAAGCAGACGGAGTGTTGCAAATGAAGTATCGGACACGAAACTACTACACCGACAGCCAAAAGGCGCTGATGTGGGACCGCTGGAAGGAAGGTTGGACGCTGCACCAGATAGGCCAGCTGTTTGACCGGCCACACACCTCGATCCAAAACATCTTGGTGAAGACAGGTGGCATTAGGCCTCTAGAAAGACGTCGCTATGCGAAGTATTGAATTCCCAGCCAAACAAGAAGTGCGCTGAAAGCCGCCACCTGAATACGCTTGCTAATTGCATTTAAACGGTCAATTTCTACATCGAGTTGCGCAGATTTTTCTGAAGAATTTCGCTTGCTTAGCCTGGCGATCTTTATCGCCATGACTAACTGCACAACGGCAAATATGAGCAGAATTATTGCGACTTGATACTTGGTCATAGCGGCTTATTCTGGTCGAGTTGAACGGCATCAGCCAGCGGCAGGTAATGGCCGATAGCACTCGTCCAGAGGCACAACCCAGCGATTGCAATACGGGGCAGCCCTTTGTTCTGAGCAGCATATGTATATGTCTGCGCCTGACAAGTCTGGCTGTACTGGCGCAGCCGGCAGCACCAAGCCATCCGCCATCCGCCCCATTCGCCTGCGGCATCAGTGACAGGCTCTAACCGCCGTTGCATGGACAATCTCGGCATGTCTGGCGCACCTACTACTTCAAACACCTCTTCCCCCCGCCCCGTGCTGATCGCCGGTGGCGGTATCGGCGGCATGGCCACTGCCCTCACCCTGCACCAGATCGGCGTGCCCTGCATCGTCTTTGAATCGGTGTCCGAGCTTCAGCCGCTGGGCGTGGGCATCAATCTGCAGCCCAATGCCGTGCGGGAGCTGCACGACCTGGGGTTTGGCAACGATGTACTGGACACCATTGGCCTGCAGGCGCGTGAATGGGCGCTGGTGGGCCGCAACGGCAACGAGGTGTACGCCGAGCCGCGCGGCCTGGAGGCGGGCTACCACTGGCCCCAGTATTCGGTGCACCGGGGACAGCTGCAGATGATGCTGTACCACGCCGTCAAAGCCCGCCTGGGCGACGACGCCGTGCAACTGGGGCAACGGGTGGTGGGCTACCGGCAGGATGCGAACGGCGTCACCGCCATCGTCGAGACACGCGACGGCACGAAACGCGAAGTGGCAGGTTCGCTGCTGATAGCGGCCGATGGCCTGCACTCGGCCGTACGGGCGCAGATGCACCCCGCGCAGCCGCCCATCCAGTGGGGTGGCGCCATCATGTGGCGGGGCACCACGCCAGGAGTGCCGGTACGCACGGGCGCTTCGTTTGTGGGCGTGGGCTCGCTGCGGCACCGCGTGGTGTTCTACCCCATCACGCCGCCCGATCCGGACACGGGCCTGGCCACCATCAACTGGATCGCAGAGATCACGGTGGACAATCAGGGCGGCTGGCAGCAGGGCGACTGGAACCGGCGCGTGGCCCTGGAGGAGTTCGCTCACCACTTCGAGGGCTGGAACTACAGCTGGCTGGACGTGCCCGCCATGCTGCGCGGCGCCAAGGATATTTTTGAGTACCCCATGATCGACCGCGACCCGGTGCCCACCTGGGTGGATGGCCACGTGGCACTGCTGGGCGATGCGGCGCATGTGATGTACCCCGTGGGCTCCAACGGTGCGAGCCAGGCGATTGTGGATGCGCGCGTGCTGGGCGCGCAGCTCATTGCACATGGCGTGGGCCCGCAGGCACTGCGCGCCTACGACGACAAGCTGTGCAAAGACATTTCAGCCCTGGTGCTGCGCAACCGGGGCTCTGGCCCCTTTGGCCTGCTGGGGCTGGTGGATGAGCGCTGCGGTGGGGTGTTCGACCACATCGACGACGTGCTTCCACGCGAGGAGCGCGAGGGCTTCATGGCCCGGTACAAGGCGGCGGCGGGATTTGCGATCGAGACACTGAATGCGGCGCCGCCCACCATCGCGCCGGGGCAGCGCGTGGCCATGGGCTGAGAACGTGTTGACGATCTGATGTCACGCCCGGCGTGTCTCGTTCGTCAAGGCAGTCCCATCTCTCAAAAAGGACTAGCCTCCATGGACACACCGGACACCCCCACAGCCCCTTCCAGCTCTACCCACAGCACCGAGCCGCGCACCTCTTACCTGGAAGAAAAAGCCTTCAAGGCGCGCACCCTGCTGGTCTTCGGCACCATCACCGACACCCTGGCCGCCGATGTGGCGCGGCGGTTGATTGCGCTGGATGCCGAGAGCGCCGAGCCCATCGACCTGCTGGTGAGTTCGCCCGGCGGGCACCTGGAGTCGGGCGACACGATGCATGACCTGGTGCGCTTTATCAGCGCGCCGGTGAACATGATCGGCACCGGTTGGGTGGGCAGCGCGGCCACACACCTGTACCTGGCTGCGCCGCGCGAGCGGCGGTTCTGCCTGCCCAACACGCGCTTTCTGATCCACCAGCCCAGCGGGGGCGCAGGCGGCCCGGCCAGCGACATCGCCATCCAGGCACGCGAGATCGTGAAGGCCCGTGAACGCATTGCACACACCATCGCCCGGCAGACGGGCAAGCCGCTGGACGTGGTGCTGGCCGACATCGAGCGCGACCACTGGCTGTCGGCCGAGGAGGCTGTGGACTACGGCCTGGTGTCGCGCATCATCGAGCACAAGGCCGAGCTGCGCGCGCTTTGACGCCTCGCTGAGACGGGTGCTGGCTGCGCTACGCCCGCATCTGCGCCAGCCGCAACCCCACCAGCCGCACCCAGGCCGGGCCGCCATAACCGGCCACCAGGTCGTGACCCAGCGCGGCCCATGCGGGGTCCTGCGGGTCTACGCCCAGCTCTGCCACAAACTCTGCCTGCACCAGCATGCACTGCCGCCGGTAGGGCAGCACGAAGGCGCCGGGGTCTTGCGCGTGCACCGCGCGGGCTTCGGCATGGGTGGCGAACCACTGGTTGAGCAGGATGCCCGTGCGCGCGGCGTGCCAGAAGGTGCCAAAGTCATCCCCAGGCCGCGCAAAGCCGCCCAGTACGGTGCGCGCATAGTCCCAGTGCACAAACCCCGCGTGCCGCGCGGCGTCGTTCAGGCAATAGCGCAGTTTGGCGTCGTGGTCACCGGCACGCCGGGCCACATTGAGTGCGATGCGCGCACGGGTCTTGAGTTCGTCGAGCGGTGTGGAGGTGGTGCTCATGCAGCGTCCACACCCAACTCTTCGCGCCACAGCGCCAGCAATGCAGCCAGGTCTTCACGCCGCTGGGCTTCGGTGGCGTCCTCGCGGCGTTTGAGCACGTCCAGCAACTCAAAGCTGAACGCAGCCTCGCCGTGCTGCTGCCACTGCTGCTGCAGGCGTTTGTCGGTGTGGCTGCGCATGCGCAGCTGAAACCGGGCACGGTTGATGGCGCCGGCTACGTTCGTGGACGCGTGCACCTGCACGCCAGCGTGGCCGATGGCCGTGCAGCGGATGGCGTACACGCCCGCATCGGGCGGGTTGTCCTTGTAGTGGCGCAGCAGCTCGCGCTTGCGCTCGCCACGGGGCGCAAGCGGCGCCGTGGCGTTCAGCGCGGCTGACGGGATGTGGGAGGACGATTCGGAAAGAGAGGATGGAGCTTCCATGACAGGTTCCTGGTTTGCACAACCGGCCCTTCCCGCAAAGGGCCGATAAAAGCAAAGGTCTGTCAGGTCTACAGCAAGACGGTGACGTGAGGGTGAGAGCCTCTTGTGCGGGCAGGCGCCCCTCAGCACCTGTGGTGCGCATTGTAGTGCGCCAGCCCGCCAGCGCCTGAAGCTATCACTTTGATAGCTTCAGGCGCATTACATATCGGCGCTACCGGCCGATTTGGCTTGCAATCAGCCTGCGTTGAGCTGCAGCTCCAGGTCGTGCAGCACCTGATAGCAGGGCAGCACCTGTGCCACGCTGGCGTTGGGCTCGCGGCCCTCCTGGATGGCGGCGAAGAACTCGCGGTCCTGCAGCTCGATGCCGTTCATGCTCACATCCACCTTGCTCACGTCGATCTTTTCTTCCTTGCCATTCACCAGATCGTCGTAGCGCGCGATGTACGTGGCCGAGTCGCCGATATAGCGGAAGAAGGTACCCAACGGGCCGTCGTTGTTGAACGAGAGCGACAGCGTGCAGATGGCGCCGTTGGCGGCCTTGAGCTGAATGCTCATGTCCATCGCAATACCCAGCGTGGGGTGGATGGGGCCCTGGATGGCGTTGGCTTTGACGACGGGGCTGCCCGCCTGGTAAGCGAACAGGTCCACCGTGTGGGCAGCGTGGTGCCACAGCAGGTGGTCCGTCCAGCTGCGGGCCTGGCCAAGCGCATTCATGTTGGTGCGGCGGAAGAAGTAGGTCTGCACATCCATCTGCTGGATGTTGAACTCACCCGCCGTGATCTTTTGGTGCACGTACTGGTGGCTGGGGTTGAAGCGGCGGGTGTGGCCACACATGGCCACCAGGCCCGTCTGCTTTTGCAGGGCGATGACTTTCTCGCCATCGGCCAGTACGTCGCACAGCGGAATCTCGACCTGGACGTGCTTGCCCGCTTCCAGGCAGGCGAGGGTCTGGCTGGCATGCATCTGCGTGGGCGTACACAGGATGACGGCGTCCACCTCCTTGATCGCCAGGCTGTCCTTCAGGTCGGTGGTGACGTGCTTGATGCCGTATTTGTCCGCCACTTCCTGGGTCTTGGCCAGGTCGCGGCTGATGAGGGAGACGACTTCGACGCCGTCAATGTTCTTGATACCGTCCAGATGCTTGATGCCGAAGGCGCCAGCGCCTGCGAGTGCGACTTTGATGGTCATGGTGTGTGTGTCCTTTTACGTGTTCTCAAGAATCAGGTGGCCCACGGCGGTGTTGGACGCGGGCACATGGTAGAAGCGGTGCGCCAGCTTCGGTGGCTTGCCTCCGGCCACATCGTCCATGGCACCGCGCGCGATGAGCCACATCACCAGCTCGATGCCCTCGCTGCCCGCTTCGCGCACGTAGTCGATGTGCGGGATGCTGGCGGCGGCCTCGGGATCGTTGATGAGCTTGTCGAGGAAGGCGTTGTCAAACTCTTTGTTGATGAGGCCTGCGCGCGGGCCCTGCAGTTGGTGGCTCATGCCGCCCGTGCCCCAGATGTGCACGTTCAGGTCTTCGTCGTAGCTCTCTACCGCCTTGCGGATGGCCTGGCCCAGGTTGTAGCAGCGGCGGCCGCTGGGCACGGGGTACTGCACCACGTTGACGGCAAACGGGATCACTGGGCAGGGCCAGGCGCCGGTCTGCGGATGCTGTTCGCCACACATCAGCGACAGTGGCACCGTGAGGCCGTGGTCCACGTCCATCTTGTTGACGATGGTGAGATCGAAGTCCTGCTGGATGACGGACTGCGCAATGTGCGCGGCCAGGTCCGGATGGCCCTGCACCACAGGCACGGGGCGGGGGCCCCAGCCCTCGTCGGCGGGCTGGAACTGCGCGGCCGTGCCGATGGCGAACGTGGGGATCATCTCCAGGCTGAAGGCCGTGGCGTGGTCGTTGTAGACCAGGAAGATCACGTCGGGCTTGTTGTCCTTCATCCATTGCTTGGAGAAGTCGTAGCCCGCGAACAGCGGCTTCCAGTAGTCTTCCTGCGTCTTGCCCAGGTCCAGCGCGGCGCCAATGGCAGGCACGTGCGACGTGAACACGGAGGCGGTGATCTTGGCCATGGTCAGTTTCCTTTCTTGCCCGCCGCACCTTGCGGCTGGCGGTGCGCCTGGGCATCGCCGTCTTCGCCGATCACGCGGTTGCCGTTGGCCGAGCGGCCGCCGTTGATCATCATGTTGCGGTATTCCTCTTCGGTCATGCCGGTCATGCTGCCCGCCATCTGCTGGAAGCTCTTGCCATCGGTGGCGCCGATCTTGGCCAGAAAGTAGATGTTGCCGCCCAGGCGGATGCACCAGTTGAGGTCGCGTGCCAGCACAGCCTGCTTCTGCTCTTCGGTCATCGCCCACTCGTCCAGGTAGGCGCGTTCGTTGGCCTTGAAACGCTCGCGGTTGCCGGCTTTCATCAGGCTCATGCAGAACTGGTTGAGCCAGTAGCCCTTGCGGCTTTGCTCGGCGTCAAAGATGGTCGTGCCGGGCACGTCCAGGTAGGGTTTATCAAGAGACATGGTGTCAGTCTTCCACAGTGACTTCTTCGGGCCAGTAAAGGCGCATGGGGTTGTCCACCAGGAGCTTGTGCTGCAGCTCGGCCGTGGGCGCGATGTGCGGAATGAAGTCCACCAGCAGGCCGTCGTCGGGCATGTGGTCCTTGAGGTTGGGGTGCGGCCAGTCGGTGCCCCACAGCACACGGTCGGGAAACTCTTGCACCACACGGCGGGCAAACGGAATCACGTCGGTGTAGGCGTTCTGTTCACCGTTCAGGGCCTTGGGACCGGTCACAGACAGGCGCTCGGGGCAGCTCACCTTGCTCCACACATTGGGGTGCTGGCGCATGAACTTGAGGAACAACTCAAACTCAGGCCCATCGACAGGCTTGTTCACATCGGGGCGGCCCATGTGGTCCACCACCACGGTGGTGGGCAGTGCGGTGAAGAAGTCCCACAGCTCGGGCAGGTCCACCGCCTCGAAGTAGATCACCACGTGCCAGCCCAGCTTGTGGATGCGTGCGGCAATCTCCATCAGCTCGTCCTTGGGCGTGAAGTCCACCAGGCGCTTGACGAAGTTGAAGCGCACACCGCGCACACCAGCGTCATGCATGGCCTGCAGCTCTTCGTCCGTGACCGAGCGCTTGACGGTGGCCACGCCACGCGCCTTGCCGCCGGAGTGGACCAGCGCATCGACCATGGCGCGGTTGTCGGCCCCGTGGCAGGTGGCCTGCACCACCACGTTGCGCGCAAAGCCCAGGTGGTCGCGCAGCGCGTACAGCTGGTGCTTGCTGGCGTCGCAGGGCGTGTACTTGCGCTCGGGCGCGTAGGGGAACTCGGCACCGGGGCCGAACACATGGCAGTGCGCGTCCACAGCGCCTGCAGGCACCTGAAAGCGGGGCTTGCTGGGGCCGGCGTACCAGTCCAACCAGCCAGGGGTCTTGGTGAATTCGCTCATGGGCTTGGGTCCTTGGTTGCTTGGGGTGGCGCGGATCAGTCGAGGGACACGTTGGCCTTCTTGATCACCTCGCCAAAGCGCTGGCTCTCGTCCTTGACGAACTGGGCGAACTGCGCTCGGGTGGTGGGGAAGGGCTCGTAGCCAAAGCTCTTGAACTTTTCCTGCACATCGGCGCCGGCGAGGGCCTGCTCGATGTCCTTGCGGATCTTGTCGGTGACCGCTGCGGGCAGGCCGGGCGGCACGGCGATGGCGTTCCAGCCGGTCACCTCAAAGCCCTTGGGGCCACCCGATTCGCCCACGGTGGGCACATCCGGAAAGCTGGCCAGGCGCTGCGGCGCAGTGACGGCCAGAAAGCGCAGCTTGCCCGCGCGCTGCAGCGGCCCGGCGGTGGCGGCGCTGCCCAGCGCAAACGAAAGCTCGCCGGTGGAGACCGAGGTGTAGAGCTGCGTGGTCTCTTTGTAGAGCACATGCTCCATCTGCGTGCCGGTCGCGCTTTCGAACAGCTCGGAGCCCAGGTGCACCGGGTTGCCGATGGACCAGGATCCGTAGTTGAGTTTGCCGGGGTTGGCCTTGGCGTCGGCCACGATGTCGCCCACGGTTTTGTATTTGCTGTTGGCGGCCACCGTGAAGAAGAAATAGGTCTTGAACAGCGGCAGCAGCGTGTCGAAGTCCTTGGCCGTGTCGTACGGCAGCTTCTTGAACAGGCTGGGGTAGGCGGCCAGATGCACGTTGTCGAGCACGATCAGGTCATGCCCGTCCTTGGCGCCGCGCTTGAACGCATCGATGGCGATGAAGCCGTTGCCGCCGGGGCGGTTCTCGACCACCACGGGTTGGCCCCAGCTCTTGGACAGCTTATCGGCCACGAGGCGGGCTACACCGTCCGGGCCACCGCCCACGGGGAACGGCGTGATGATGCGCACGGGCTTGGACGGAAACGCCTGCGCCGATGCGATCTGGGGCACACAGCCCAAGGCAGCGGCCAGGCCCACAGCCAGGCCTGCACGGCGGGAGAGGGAGACGGGAGACACGGAACAACGCATGGAGAGAAGAGAATCTATTTGCTATGAATTACATAGCTGCCAGCACATGATTCACTAGCGCTTGCAGCCCAAAAGACTGAAAAAATCCGCTCAGTCGATGTACTTGAGGCCCGCCTTCTCCAGGCCGGGGCGCATGTTGTACATGTCCAGGCCCAGCACGCCGCTGGCGAGCTTGGCGCGTTTTTCGCCTTCAAAGCTCTCGCGCTTTTGCGCAGCGGCCAGGGTCTCGGCCGCGCGGGCGGCGGGCACACACACCACACCGTCGTCGTCGGCCACGATCACGTCGCCCGGCGTGACCAGTGCACCGGCGCACACCACGGGGATGTTGACCGAGCCCAGCGTGGCCTTGATGGTGCCCTTGCTGCTGATCGCGCGGCTCCAGACGGGGAAGTTCATCTCCTGCAGCGTCTTCACGTCGCGCACACCGGCGTCGATGATGAGCGCGCGCGCGCCCCGGGCCTGAAAGCTGGTGGCCAGCAGGTCGCCAAAGTAGCCGTCGGTGCACTCCGAGGTGACGGCCGCCACCACGATGTCGCCGGGCTGGATCTGCTCGGCCGCCACATGCATCATCCAGTTGTCGCCGGGCTGCAGCAGCACGGTGACCGCCGTGCCGCTGACCTGCTGGCCGCTGTAGATGGGGCGCATGTAGGGCTTGAGCAGGCCCACACGGCCCATGGCCTCGTGCACGGTGGCCGAGCCGAGAGCGGCCAGGCCGTCGGCGGCTGCGCGGTCGGCGCGGGTGATGTTGCGGTAGACAACGCCAAGTTCAAACATGTCAGAGCCCCTTTGCCTTCAGGCGTGAATCGAGTCGGGAGAACACGCGGCGCGTGTTGGCTTCGTAGATCTGGTGCTTGTCGTCGGCACTCAGGATCGTGGACGCCTCGATGTAGCGCTTGGTGTCGTCGTAGTAGTTGCCGGTGGTGGGGTCAATGCCCCGCACCGCGCCGATCATTTCGCTGGCAAACAGCACGTTCTTCACCGGGATCACGGTGTTGAGCAGGTCGATGCCGGGCTGGTGGTACACGCAGGTGTCGAAGTACACGTTGTTCATCAGGTGCTCGTCGAGCAGCGGCTTCTTCATCTCCTGCGCCAGGCCACGGAACCGGCCCCAGTGGTAGGGCACCGCACCGCCGCCGTGCGGAATCAAAAACTTGAGCGTGGGGAAGTCCTTGAACAGATCGCCCTGGATCAGCTGCATGAAGGCAGTGGTGTCGGCGTTCAGGTAGTGCGCGCCGGTGGTGTGGAAGCACGCGTTGCAGCTGGTGCTCACGTGGATCATGGCGGGCAGGTCGTATTCCACCATCTTTTCGTAGATGGGGTACCAGTGCTTGTCGGTCAGCGGGGGGCTGGTCCAGTGGCCGCCCGAGGGATCGGGGTTCAGGTTGATGCCCACGGCGCCGTATTCATGGACGCACTTTTTCAGCTCAGGGATGCAGGTGGCCGGGTCCACGCCGGGGCTTTGCGGCAGCATGGCCACGGGCACGAAGTGGTCGGGGAACAGCGTGGAGACGCGGTAGCACAGCTCGTTGCAGATGGCGGCCCAGGTGCTGGACACATTGAAGTCGCCGATGTGGTGGGCCATGAAGCTGGCGCGCGGGCTGAACAGCGTGATGTCGCTGCCGCGCTCCTTCATCAGCTTGAGCTGGTTGGTCTCGATGGACTCGCGCAGCTCGTCGTCGCTGATGTGCAGGTCTGCCACTTTGGGCATGGCGGCTGGGTCTTTGATGCCGGCGATCTGCGCATTGCGCCAGTTCTCCAGCGCCTTGGGGGCCGTGGTGTAGTGGCCGTGGCAGTCGATGATAAGGCTCATTTTTGGGTGCTCCTGGAAGGTGTTCTTGTGATCGGTCAGGCGGGGGTCATGCCCTGCTTTTGCTTGGCGTCTGCCGCAGCGGGAGAAGCCAGGTAAGCCAGCAACGCACGTGCTGCATCCGCCTGTTGCGCATGCACGCCAACGCCTGCGGAAAACGTGGTGGTGATCTGGATGGCCGGTGGCAGCGGGCCCACGATCTGGATGCCCTGCACGTGCAGCAGCTCACTCAGTTGCTGAAAGCCCAACGCCACCTCGCCCTTGGCCACCAGCGAGCCCACGGGCACGCCTGGGGGCGCCTGCACCATGCGCGGGGCGATCTGATCGGCAATGCCCCAGCGCTCGAACAGCTTGGCCAGCGCCACGCCGCTGGGACCGGTGGACAGGCTGATGCTGGGCGCGGCCAGCACGGCCTGGCGCACAGCGTCTTCGGTGCGGATGTCGGGCAACGGTGCGCCTGCAGGCACGGCCACGGCCACGCCGGAGTGCACCCAGTCCACCTTGCTGCCGGGCACCAGATGGCCCGCAGCCAAAAGCTTGTCGATGGCGTCGGACGCAAGGATGACCACGTCGAACGCCTCACCGGCCGCCACGCGCTTGGCCGCGTCCACGCCGCCCACCGATTCAATGGTGGCCTGCGTGCCCGATTGCTGCGCAAAACCGACCACCAGGTCGGCCAGCACCTGGCGCGTGGCCATGGAAGAAATGCCTCGGATCACAGGCGCCGTCATGCGTTGTCTCCTGCCGGGCTGCGGATGGCCCAGGCGGTGCGTGCAGTTGTATACATGCCGTCGATTGTGGGCAGCACCAGCCCAAACATGAAGGCGGCACCAGCACTACCAGATATATCATTCCGTGATCGTTGACCCACAGCTATTGCAAATAGCAGAGAGCCTTGCCATGGACCTCAAACAGATCGAGTACTTTGTGCGGGTGGCCGAGCTGGGCAGCTTCACCCGCGCCTCGGTGGTGCTGGACATTGCCCAGCCCGCGCTGAGCCGCCAGGTGCGCCTGCTGGAGGTGGAGCTGCGCCAGAACCTGCTGGTGCGCAATGGCCGGGGTGCCACGCCCACCGAGGCGGGCAAACTGCTGCTGGAGCATGGGCGCGGCATCCTGCACCAGGTGGAGCGCGCCCGCGAGGAGCTGGGCCGCGTGCGCGGCGCGCTGGCCGGGCGTGTGGCCATCGGCCTGCCGCCCAGCATTGCCAAGGTGCTGACAGTGCCGCTGACCCGTGCCTTCCGCGTGAAGATGCCCGATGCGGCGCTGGCCATCAGCGAGGGGCTGTCGGTGGCCATGCGCGAGTCGCTGACCACCGGCCTGCTCGACATCGCGCTGCTCTACAACACCACGCCCGCGCCGGGCATCGAGACCACGGCGTTGCTGGAGGAAGACCTGTTTCTGGTGCAGCGCCGCGCCGTAGGCCAGAGCGAGGCAGAAGCCGACGCCCTGGCACGCACGCCCCTGCCGCTGGACGAGCTGCCGCGCTTTCCGCTGGTCATCCCCACCCGCCCCAACTCCATCCGCATGCTGGTGGAATCTGAGCTGGCCGCACGCGGCAAACGCCCGCAGATCAGCCTGGAGATCGACGGCGTGGCCGCCATCCTGGACCTGGTGGCCGATGGCGCGGGCTGCGCGGTGCTGCCCATGAATGCAGTCACCACCTCGGGCAAATCGGAGGTGTTCAGCACCCGGCCCATTCACGGCGCGGGCAGCGATGGGGATGGCGAGGGCGAGGGCGGCAGCACCCGCCTGCGCAGCAAGCTGTTCATGGCCGTGAGCTCACAGCGCCCGGCCACGCTCACACAGCAGGCGATGGCGGAGCTGATCCGCACTACGCTGCAGGCGTTGTACAGGTCTCCCCCCTGAGCAGCTGCGCGGTCTCCCCCCAGAGGTGGGACGGCGCCGTCGCTGCGGGGCGGCCCTTGCTTGGCGCCTCTGGCATTGCGCCGCGCCAGTTTCACCGGCAGGTGGCGAATTGCTGGGCTCAGTCGTTCGCGGGTGCGGTGGGCAAACTACCTAGCACCCGGTCTGCATAGTCCTGCCAGCGTGCGTCCTTGGGCAGGCCTTGAAACACGGCTTCGCGCGCCAGGTCGGCCACCCACTGCTGCTTGGCGGCGATGGCCGAGGCCATCAGCGGTTCCATGCCGGCCTCGCGCACCGTGTGGGCCGATTCGCGCATCTCTTCGGCTCGGCGCTGGCCGTGTTGCACGACACGGCTGAAGAAGTAGCGGCCCTGTTCGTGCCAGTCGATGGACGGAAAGGTCTCCGCCAGGGTCGGCAGCACATGGTCTTCCACGCCGTAGTGGCGGGCCGTGGTGTAGCTTTCAACGACCAGCGCCTCCAGGCCCTTGATCATGATGCTGCGGCACATCTTGATGGCGCTGGCCACACCCAGTTGCTCGCTCACGGGGTTGGCATCCATGCCCCAGCCGGTCAGCACAGCCGCCAACGCTGCAGCCTGCGCACCGCCCAGCAGCATGGGAACGCGGATGCCGTAGGGCGGCACCGAGGTCATCACACCCGCCTCGACATAGTGCGCGCCGCGCGCCTCGATGAGCGCAGCGGCCTGTTGCTTGGTGCCCGGCGATGCGGAGTTCAGGTCCAGGAACACGGTGCCGGGGCGGATGTGCTGCGCGGCCTCCTGCGCCACGGCCAGCGTGTTCGAAGCGGTGACAGCCGAGATGATGCAATCGCAGCGTGCGCACAGCGCCTGCATCGCATCCACGGCCACTACACCCGCTTGCGCGGCGTGCTGCCGCGTGGCATCGCGGTGCGCGGCATCGGCCAGCTTCAGATCCCATGCGGCGACGGAGGCCACGCCGGGCTGGACGCGCAAGCCCGCACTGAAGATCTTGCCCACCTCGCCATAGCCCACCAGGCCGATGTGTGTGATGTTCATTCGATGTTCCTTTCAGCCCCTGTATCACCGCTGGCACCGCCGGTACCGCTGACATGCAGCGGTGGTGCTCACTGCCGCGCGATCTTGGCCCTGGCGATCACGTCGCTCCAGCGGCGCACATCGGCCGCCAGGTGCTCGCCCAGCTGCGCGGGCGTACTGCCCTGGGCGTTCAGGTTCAGTTCCAGCAGGCGCTTTTTCACGTCGGGAAGGGCCAGTGCGGCCTGCACCTCGCGCGAAAGACGCTCCACCACCGCAACAGGAGTCTTGGCGGGCACGGCCAGACCGTTCCACGACGTGACGTTGAAGCCCGTCAGCGGCCCGCCGCTTTCGCGCACCGTGGGCACATCGGACAGCTGCGCCGCACGCTGCGCGCCCATCACCGCCAGCGGCCGCAATGCCTTGGCACCGATCTGCGGCATGAGGCCACCCAGGATGTCGATCATCACGTCGATCTCGCCGCCCCGCAGCGCCGTGATGACGGGCGGCGTGCCGTTGAAAGGCACCACCTGCGCATCGATGCCCGCCGTCACCTTGAACAGCTCGGCCGCCAGGTTCTGCGTGGTGCCGATCTGCGGGGTGCCGATGTTGAGCTTGCCCGGGTGGGCACAGGCGTAGGCCAGCAGCTCGGCCAGGGTGGCGAAGCGCCCGCCCTCCTTCACCACCACGGCCAGGTCGAAGGTGGCCAGCAGCGAGACGGGTGCAAAGTCCTTGAGCGTGTCGAACGGCAGCGACTGGAACAGCGCGGCGCTCACCGCCGTGCCACTGCTCACCAGCAGCAGCGTGTGGCCGTCTGGCTCGGCGCGCGCTACCAGGTCGCCTGCCACCACGCCGCCGGCGCTGGGCTTGTTCTCGATGACCACGCTTTGCCCCAGCGGGCCGGCGATCTTCTGGCCCACCGTGCGCGCCGTGATGTCGGCCGCGCCACCGGCGGCGTTGGGCACGACGATGCGCAGCGGGCGCGATGGAAAGGCCGCTTGCGCACTGGCCACACCGCTGAACGACACCGCCAGCCAGGCCAGGAGGGTTCTGCGGTGCACGGCGCTCATGGCGCGCGCTACCTCGCCACGCCCAGCAGGCGGTCCAGCAGCTCGGGCTGCGCGCTCAGCTCGGCAGCGCTGCCGGTGTGCACCACCGTGCCCCGGTCCAGCACAGCCGCGCGGTCGGAGATGGCCAGGATGGCTTGCGGGTGCTGCTCCACGATGATGGCCGACAGGCCCTCTTCGCGCGTGATACGCCGGATGGCGCGCAGCAGCTCTTCCACGATGATGGGCGCCAGGCCTTCGAGCGGCTCGTCGAGCAGCAGCAGGCGCGGGTTGAGCACCAGCGCGCGGCCCACGGCCAGCATCTGCTGCTCGCCACCCGACAGCTGCGTGCCCAGATTGGTCTTGCGCTCGGCCAGGCGAGGGAACATCTCGTACACGCGCTCGGGCGTCCACTGCCGCGCGGTCGAGCCTTTGCGTGCCGGGCGCGCCACGGCCGTGAGGTTCTCGTGCACGGTGAGCGACTTGAAGATATTGCGCTCTTGCGGCACCCAGCCGATGCCGGCCGCTGCACGTTCATGCGACGCCAACTTGTGCAGCGCCACACCGCCCAGGGTCACTCTGCCCGCGTGCTGGCGCGTGGCCCCGGCCAGCGTATTGATGAGCGTGGTCTTGCCCGTGCCGTTGCGGCCCAGCAGGGCCAGCGTGTCGCCTTCGGGCAGGGCCAGTGAAACCCCTTGCAGCACCACCGCCTCGCCATAGCCTGCGCTCAGGCCTTCAATGCGCAGCAACTCAGACATGGGCGTCCTCCCCATGGCCGAGGTAGACAGCCTTCACCTGCGGGTCGTTGGCAATCGTGTCCGGGTCGCCCTCGGTGAGCACCGTGCCGTTGACCAGGACCGTCATGCGGTTGGCAAAGCTGAAAACCAGGTCCATATCGTGTTCGATCAAAAGCACTGACACATCGGCGGGCAAGGCCGCCACGGTCTGCAGCAGCTCTTCGCGCTCGCCCGCAGGCACGCCAGCCACGGGCTCGTCGAGCAGCAGCACACGCGGCTCGCAGGCCAGTGCAATCGCAATCTCCAGCAGGCGGCGCTTGCCGTAGGCCAGAACGCGCGTTTCCTCGGCCATGACGGAGGTCAGGTGAAACTGCTCCAGCAGTTGCTCGCAACGTTCGGTGACCGCCTTGCGCGCACCCAGCGGTTGCCACCACTTGCCGCCCAGGCCCTGCTGCTGCGACACGGTGAGCGCCAGTGTCTCCAGCGGCGTGAGGGTGTCGAACAGCTGGTTGATCTGGAACGTGCGCACCATGCCGCGCTGCACGCGCTGGTGTGGCGCCAGGCGCGTGATGTCCTGGCCTTCGAGGGTGATGGAACCTTCGGTGGGCTCCAGCACGCCGGTCAGCAGGTTGATGAGCGTGGTCTTGCCCGCGCCATTGGGGCCGATGAGCGCATGGCGTGCGCCCTTTTGCAGGTTCAGCGTAACGTTGTTGGTGGCTGTGATGCCGCCAAAACGCTTGACCAGACCCTTGGCCGATAGCACGGTGGTGGAGGTTGTCGTGTTCATATCAATGGCCTCCCGCTTTGGAGGCAACCCCGGCCTTGCGACCGGCGCCAAACCAGGCCCAGGGGCGGAACAGACGGTCGCGCCCCACCAGCACCAGCACCACCAGGAACAGGCCGACCCAGAAGGTCCAGTACTGGGGTGTGATGGACGAGATCACATCCTGCAGCAGCTTGAAGCCGATGGCGCCGAGGATGCCGCCGTACAACCAGCCCACGCCGCCGATCACGAGGATCAGCATAACGTCGGCCGAGCGGTGGAACTCAAAAAGGTCGAGCGAGGCAAAGCCCGTGGTCTGCGTGAGCAAGGCGCCCGCAGCGCCAGCCAGCGCAGCGGCCAGCGTGTACACCTGCGCCAGCTTGGCCGTGACCGGAATGCCGATGGCCATGGCGCGCAGCCGGTTGTCGCGGATGGCCTTGAGCGTGGCACCAAAGGGCGACTGCACGATGCGGCGCGCGAGTAAAAAGAACACCAGCAGCACGGTGAGCGAATACCACGCGGCCGTGCGGCCGTACAGGTCGAACTCAAATTTGCCAAGCACCGGGCCCATCATCACGCCCTGCAGGCCGTCGGCACCGCCGGTCAGCCAGTCGAGCTTGTTGGCCAGCTCCAGCATCACCAGGCCCACACCCAGCGTGACCATGAGGCGGGTGAGATCGGTGCCGCGCATGATGGTGAGCGACGCCACGGCGCCCAGCACGGTGGCCGCGCCAATGCCCACGGCCAGGCCCACCAGCGGGTCGGGCATCACATGCTTGGCAAACAGCGCGGCCGCGTAGCCGCCCAGCCCGAAGAAAGCCGCGTGGCCCAGCGAGACGATGCCCGTGTATCCCAGGATGAGGTCCAGCGAAATCGCAAACAGCGCCACAATGGCAATCTCGTTGATGATGAGCGCGTGGCTCGGCAACGCCAGGGGCGCGGCAAAGGCCAGCAGCCACAGCACGGGCTCCCACCAGCGAAAGCGCCGGGCCTGCAGCAAGGTGTTTTGCGGGTTCGTCATCACTTGCCCCCCTTGCGCACAAAGAGGCCCTGGGGGCGCCAGATCAGGATCAGGATCATGAGGCTGTACACAATGAAAGCGCCCAGCTTGGGGATGTAGTACTTGCCTGCCACGTCGGCAATGCCGAGCAGCAGCGCAGCCAGCAGCGGGCCGGTGATGGAGGATGTGCCGCCCACAGCCACCACGATCAAAAAGTAGATCATGAACTTGAGCGGAAAGCTCGGGTCGAGCCCCAGCACTTCAGCACCCAGCGCGCCACCCAGCCCCGCCAAACCCGAGCCAAACGCAAAGGTGGACAGGAACACGATGTTCACGTTGATGCCCATGCCCGCAGCCACGCGCTGGTCGTCCACACTGGCGCGCAGGCGGCTGCCAAAGCGCGTTTTGGTCAGCACGTACTGCAAGCCCACGGTGAGCGCCGCGCACACCGCGATGATGAAAAGGCGGTAGTGACCCATGCCCAGCATCAATGCGCCGCTGCCGATCTCGGTACGGCCCTTGAGCCATTCGGGCAGCTGCATGATCTGCTGCGTGGAGCCCACAAAATAGTCCACGCTGGCCACGGCCATGAACACCAGGCCAATGGAGAACAGCACCTGGTCCAGGTGGGCCTTGTGGTACAGCGGGCGGTACAGAGTGCGCTCCAGCACACCGCCCAACAGGGCCGTACCGACAAAGGCGATGGGCAGGCAGACGAGGAACGGCACATCCAGCCGCTGCATGAGCAGCACCGTGATGTAGCCCCCCGCCATGGCAAAGGCACCGTGCGCGAGGTTGATGAAGTTCATCAGCCCCATGGTCACGGCCAGGCCCACCGCCAGAATGAACAGCAGCATGCCGTAGGCAACGCCGTCGAAAAGAATGGTCAGCATGAAATCACTTCATTGAAGACAAAAATGAACCACGGCACTGAGGCTGTGGCGGTGCCGGGGATTGCCAGGGCTGTGCGCTCAACGAACACGCCCCGGCTTCGACAGGCTCAGCCCGAACGGTTGTGGGGGACATCCCAGGATGCATGACACATGCCGCACCCCGAATCAGAACCCCGCCCTCAAAAACTGGCGCGCCCCAGGCCAGTGCCGCCGTGCAAGGGCCGCCCCGCCGCAGGGGCGGCGTCCCCTTGGGGGGAAGCCGCAAAGCGGCTCAGGGGGGCTTTCTATCCAGGGGTTACTTAGTTTTGCCGGGGTCCTTGACGTCCTTGATCACGTCGAACTCCACGTTGTACAGCTGGCCGTTCACACGCTCCACCTTGCGCAGGTACACGTCCTGCACGATGTCGCGGGTCTGCGCATCGATGAACACCTTGCCGCGCGGGCTTTCGAAGATCTGGCCCTTCATGGCGGCCAGCAGGGCGTCACCGCCGCCGGCACCCTTGGTGGTCTTGAGCGCTTCATAGATCACGCGCATGCCGTCATAGCCGCCCACGGCCATGAAGTTGGGACGCAGGCCCTTGTTGGCCTTTTCGAACGCTTCCACGAACTTCTTGTTCATGGGCGAGGGGTGTGCGGCCGAGTAGTGGTGCGAGGTGACCACGCCCAGCGCGCCATCGCCCATGTCGTTGAGTTGATCGTCATCGGTCACGTCGCCGGTGCCGATGAGCTTGATGCCGGCCTTGTCCATGCCGCGCTCCAGGAACTGCTTCATCACCGCTGCGCCTGCGCCCGAGGGCACAAAGACGAACAGCGCGTCGGGCTTGGCGTCGCGCACCTTCTGCAGGAAGGGGGCAAAGTCGGGGTTGCGCAGGGGCACGCGCAGGGCTTCGGTCACCTGGCCGCCGTTGAACGTGAGGCGCTGGTTGAAGAACTTCTCGGCGTCGATGCCGGGGCCGTAGTCGCTCACCAGGGTCACGACCTTCTTGATGCCGTTCTTGGGTGCCCAGTCGGCCAGGGCCACCGACACTTGCGGCAGCGTGAAGCTGGTGCGCACCACATAGGGCGATGCCTCGGTGATGCTGGAGGTGGCGGCAGCCATCACCACCAGGGGGGTCTTGGACTGCGTGGCCAGCGGGGCGGTGGCCATGGCCGAGGGCGTGATGCCCATGCCGGCGAGCACGTTGACCTTTTCGTTGACGACCAGCTCCTGGGCCAGGCGGCGGGTCACGTCAGGCAGGCTGGTGTCGTCCTTGATGATGAGCTGCACCTTCTTGCCACCCACCATGTCGCCGTTCTGGGCCATGTACAGGCGCGCTGCGGCTTCGATCTGGCGGCCGGTGGTGGCTTGCTGGCCGGTCATGGGCAGAACCAGGCCGATCTTGAACACGTTGTCCTGTGCCATGGCGGGCAGCACGGCCAGGCTGGTGGACAGCGCGATGGCGGCAGCAGCCGAGGCACGAAGAAGGTGGCGTTTTTGCATCGTTGTCTCCTGTGGAAAGTCGTTGTATACAGAAAAGGCTGGCGGGAGTTTCGCGTGGGCTGGGTTATTTCACAAGCGCAAATTCAAGCATTCAGGTATCGCCAAATGCAATAACTAACGGGGTGCAGCAGGCCGGTACTGACCGTTATGCCCGCTCGCGGATCAGCTGTACACCGGGCAAGCCCTGCACCTGCGACGCCTGCACCGCCGCCAGCAGGTTGCGCCGGGTGATGCGCGAGTGCTCACGCAGGATGGCCTCGGCCCGCGCGCCTTCGCGCCGCTCGATGGCGTCCAGCGCCTGGCGGTGCTGGTCCTGCGCCACCACCAGCATGTCGCGCGCCTGGGCCGAATGCGTCTGCACCACCACAAACGCAGAGGGCGACGCAAACGGCAGGCCCTTGACCCGGTCCAGCTCCCGCGCCACCACATCGCTGCCCACCATGCGGCTGAGCAGCAGGTGAAACCGCGCATTGAGTTCCACATAGCGCGAAAAGCCTTCGTCATCCAGCGTGGGAGGGGCCAGAGCACTGTCAATGGCGTCCAGGCAGGCGTGGGCCTCGGCCAACAGGGCGGGGGCCACGCCACGCTCTGCTGCCAGCCGGGCGGCCAGGCCTTCCATGGTGCCGCGCAGTTCAATGGCATCGGCCACGTCGGTTTCAGAGAACGTGCGCACGGCGTAGCCTCCCCCGGGCAGCCGGTGCAGCAGGCCCTCCTGCTCCAGCCGCATCAGCGCGGCGCGGATGGGCGTGCGCGACACCCCGAGCTTCTCGACGAGGGTCAGCTCGGCAATGCGGGCGCCGCCGGGCAGCTCGCCCGCCAGGATCATTTCGCGCAGGCGCAGCTGCGCCTTGACGGCCTGCGAGGTGCCTGCCTCGGAAGCCTCGGCCGGTGAAGCAATGGTCAGGGAGTCGGAAAGGTTCATGGCGGGTGATGGGATGGAATTCAGCCACCAGAATGTATACAGGAATCGGGGCGACTTCTACCCAAAAGCATATCCACCCATTACAAAACAACAGCTTATGAGATATACAGAAGTGTGATAGCTGTTTTACGGCTTTCTTATGTATACAGTGAATCGCCTTTTTCGCACAATTGCAGCAACTCAGCTGCGATCCGCACGCGGGCTGTATACCAAGACTGCGACAACACCTTCCACCCACGGAGAGAGACAACCATGTATCCCAAGAACGCCTGGTACGTAGCCTGCACGCCCGACGAGATCGCGGACAAGCCCCTGGGCCGCACCATCTGCGGCGAGAAGATCGTGTTCTACCGCCCCGCGCCCGATCAGGTCGCCGCGCTGGACGACTTCTGCCCCCACCGGGGCGCCCCGCTGTCGCTGGGCACGGTATGCGAAGGCCACCTGCAGTGCGGCTACCACGGCCTGCGGGTGGAATGCACGGGCAAGTCGGTGTCCATGCCCGGCCAGCGCGTGCAGGGGTTCCCCAAGGCGCGCGGCTTTCCGGTGGTGGAACGCTATGGCTTCATCTGGGTGTGGCCGGGTGAAGTCGACAAGGCCGACCCCGCCACCATCCACCACCTGCCCTGGGCGAACAACCCCGAATGGGCTTACGGTGGCGGGCTGTATCACATCGCCTGCGACTACCGCCTGATGATCGACAACCTGATGGACCTGACGCACGAGACCTATGTGCATTCCACCAGCATCGGCCAAAAGGAAATCGACGAGGTTCCCTGCAAGACCCGCGTGGAGGGTGAGGAGGTAATCACCAGCCGCTTCATGGAAGGCATCGAGGCACCACCGTTCTGGAAGATGGCGCTGCGCATGAACGGCCTGCCCGACGACCAGCCGGTGGACCGCTGGCAGATCTGCCACTTCACGCCGCCCAGCCATGTGCTGATCGAGGTGGGCGTGGCGCTGGCGGGCCACGGCGGCTACAACGCCCCGGCCGACAAGAAGGCATCGAGCATCGTGGTGGACTTCATCACACCCGAGACCGAGACCTCCATCCACTACTTCTGGGGCATGGCGCGCAACTTCAAGCCGCAGGACCCGTCGCTCACCACCCAGATCCGTGACGGCCAGGGCAAGATCTTTGCGGAGGACCAGCAGATGCTGGAGCTGCAGCAGGAAAACCTGCTGCGTTACCCCGACCGCAAGCTGCTCATGCTCAACATCGATGCGGGTGGCGTGCAGTCGCGCAAGATCCTGGACCGCCTGCTGGCGGCAGAACGCGCGCCTGCCGCATCGCAGGGAGTGGCCGCATGACCGCGCAGGAGACCCTGCAGGTCCGCGTCGTCAAGAAGCAGATCGAAGCCGAAGGCATCGCCAGCTATGAGCTGGCGCGCGTGGATGGCGCTGCGCTGCCGCCCTTCAGCGCAGGCTCGCACATCGATGTGCACTTGCCAGGCGGGCTGACGCGGCAGTACTCGCTGTGCAACGCTTCGCACGAGTCGCACCGCTACCGCATCGCCGTGTTGCGCGACGCGGCATCGCGCGGCGGCTCGGTCGCCATGCATGACAGCGTGCATGAGGGCGACGTGATCGCCATCAGCACGCCGCGCAACCACTTTGCGCTGCACCCCGCACAGCACACCCTGCTGCTGGCAGGCGGCATTGGCGTCACGCCGCTGCTGTGCATGGCCGACCGGCTGGCGCGCACGGGTGCTGACTTTGCGCTGCACTACTGCACACGCTCTGCCGAACGCACGGCATTTGCCGCCGAAATTGCCGCATCGGCGATTGCGCCCCACGCCCACTTTCACTTTGATGCGGGCGCCCCCGAGCAGAAGCTGGACACCGCCGCCGTGCTGGCTGCGCCCGACCCTGACAAGCGCCTGTATGTGTGCGGCCCGGCAGGCTTCATCGACCATGTGGTGACCACCGCCAAGGCCCTGGGCTGGGCGCAGGACCATATCCACCTTGAATACTTTGGTGCCCCCGCGCAGGACACCTCGGGCGATCAGGGCTTTGACGTGCGCATTGCCAGCACCGGCAAGGTCTACACCATTGCACCCGACGTGTCGGTGGTGGAAGCGCTGCGCGTTGAAGGCATCGACATCCTGACCTCGTGCGAGCAGGGCGTGTGTGGAACCTGCCTCACGCGCGTGCTGGAGGGCGAGGTGGACCACCGCGACATGTACCTGACGGACGAGGAAAAGGCAGCCAACGAGCAGTTCATGCCCTGCTGCTCTCGCGCGAGCAGCAAGCTGCTGGTGCTGGATTTGTAGGCGGCGAAAAACAAACGGCGCTGCAACTTTTTGGCTGCAGCGCCTTCTGCATTTACTCCTGAATTAATAGCTGCCAGCGCATATCAATCATGCGCCTGCGGCCTTTTTAGCTCAAAACAACGCTGCAAGGCCCCCCAGCCAGGCATGTGCTGCGCGCGAGAGGCTTGTGCAGCGTTACCTTCACTACTCTTCCGCCACCGCCGTGCGGATGGTGTCGCGGCCGTTGCGGTCCTTGGCGCGACCCAGGTCGGTGTCAAGAGCGCGGGCCAGCTTGTCGGCCGCGCCGATGAAGGCGTTGGCCATCTTGTCGGCCTCATCGGTCACGGTAACGGGCTGGCGGCCGGTGACGCGTGCCTCGATGCGGCAGCGCTTGTCATTGGCGCCGGACTTGCCCGCATCCACGTCGGAGAGAAACACCTCCAGCCGCGTCACATGGTCCTGAAAGCGGGACAGCCGGCTCTTGCACTCGTCCGTGATCCAGTGGGCCAGTGATTCGCCGCCGTGGATGTGGTCGTCCGTGTTGACTTGTACTTGCATGGGGAGAGTCCTTCCTGATGAAGTTGCGAAGCCCCCATCATGGCACCCGTATCCATACCCCCGGTAAATACATGTCAAAGGATGTTTACAGCTTGTCCAGCGCCACGGCGGGTTGCCAGGGGGTATCGGCGGACACCGCCCGCGCTTCGTCCACACGCTCCAGGAGGCGCGTGGCAGCCAGGTCGCCGGGCAGCCGCTCCAGCACCGTTCGCAGGTGCGACTCGGCCTCGGCCCAGTCGCGCGCATGGAAGGCGGTCAGCGCGGTCAGGCTGGCATCGCGCACGGCCGCATCGTCGCACGGTGTGAACACGCGCACGGGCTCGGTCTTGCCTTTGACGATCACATCGTCCAGTGCGCGCAATGCCACTGTCGGCGGCAGCTGCGCTGCGGTGGCGGCCGACAGCAGGATGCCGGTGCCAAACGCCTTGTTGGCGCCCTCCAGCCGCGCAGCGAGGTTCACCGCGTCGCCAATGGCTGTGTACGAAAAGCGCTGGTCCGAACCCACGTTGCCCACCACCACACGCCCCGTGTGCAGGCCGATGCGCATGTGGATAGGCGGCAGCCCGCGCGCACGCAGGCCGGCCACCAGCGCCTGCATGGCCTGCTGCATGGTGATGGCAGCGGCCACGGCGTGTTCAGCATGCTGCGGGTCGTCCAGCGGCGCACCCCAGAAGGCCATCACCGCGTCGCCAATGAACTTGTCCACGGTGCCGCCCGTGGCGTGCACGATGGGCGTCATGGCGTTGAAGTAGCCGGTGAGCACCTCCACCGTCTGCTCGGCGCTCAGCTGCTCGGACAGCGTGGTGAAGTTGGCCAGGTCAGTGAACATGAGCGTGACCTCGCGTGCCTCGCCGCCCAGGCGCATCAGCTCGGGCTGGGCAATGAGGCGAGAGACCACGGCGGGCGGCACGTACTGTGCAAACATCGCCCGGGTCTGGCGCGCGCGCTGGCGCACGACCGCATAGCCCACCAACGCAGCCGCCCCATAGATGGCCACCGCAGCCACCGCAGGCAGCAGCGGCGGCCACCACAGGCGCAAGCTGACAAACAGCCCCCAAGACACCGCGCCCATCGCCACCACCAGCGCTGCAGTCAGTGCCGCCGCGCCCGCCGGATGCAGGCGTCGGCTGGCCCACAGCAGCACCGGCAGCAGCAGCACGGTGATCGCCAGGGTCCATGCGTCCGACATGCTGCGCAGCCCGCCGCCGGAGAGATAGTTGTCCAGCAGCGTGGCTTGCAGCTCCACGCCCGGGAAAAGCCGCTCACCGCCCGCCGTGCCAAACGGCGAATTGAACAGGTCGGCCTGCGAGTGCGCCAGCTCGGTGGCGGTGCGCGCCGAGCGCCCCACCAGCACGATCTTGCCCTTGAAGAAACCTGCAGGCAGCAGCCCCGGCTCCAGCGCCTGGTAGAACGAGCGCGTGTCGAACGTGCCACGCGGTCCCCGGTAGCCGATCCAGTCGAAGTGGTGCAGCTCCGGCGTCTGGCCGCGCGCCTCGGTCACGCGCTGGGCCAGCCGCAGCGCAAAGCCTTCGCGCGCGACGGGTGCGCGGCGCACCACGAAGTCGTCGTCCGGCTCCACCCCGGCATCGCCCGCATCGGCGCCCGCATCGAGAAACCGCTGCAGCGGCTGGATGTCCATCCACAGCGCGGCATTGGCACTGTCGATCTTCTCGCGGGTGGAGGCCAGCACCACGGGCAAACCATGCCCCGCCTGGGCAATCGTGCGGTCCAGCGCTGCGTCCTCGGCCTCGGGGGTGGGTTCGGCAAAAACAATGTCCAGCCCCACGGCCAGGGCACCGTCTGCGCGCAACCGCTCCAGCAGCGCCGCATGCACGCTGCGCGGAAACGGCCAAGTCTGCTGCAGCTCCTGAAACGTCGGCTCGTCGATCGCAAGAATCACCACCGGCACGGCCGTGCGATGGGGCGCCGCCCACGCCGTCAGCACATCGAAGGTCTTGAACTCCAGCACGTGCCAGGTGCGGCTGAGCGTGGCGACCCCCACCAGCAGCAGCGCCAGCACACCCGCCGCCAGCGAGAGCCACCGCTGGCGGCGGGTGTGCGGCACCGTCGCCAGATCAGAAGCGGTAGCGCGCATCCAGAACATAGCGGGTCTTTTGCCGGTCGGACTTGGGCGCCCACAGGTTCAAGGCAGCAAAGCCCACCACCCAGCGTTTGTCCTGGGTTTCCCAGAAACCCATCAGGTCCACGCCCCAGCCCGGCGCGCGGCGCGTGAGGTTCTCCTTGTCCTCAAACCGCTCGGACCGGTACACCGCGCGCGCGCTCAGGTACAGGCGCTGCGCGCTGGCCCAGGTGGCGCCCAGTGCCACGGTATGGCGCGGGATGTAGGGAATGCGCCCCACCACCTCGGCACCAACGTCGAGCAAGCGGCTTTCGCTGTGCTTGTACAGGTACTTGGCGTAGCCCGACCAGCGGCGGCTGAACATGTGGTTGACCATGCCACCCAAGGTCTGCAGCGTGCCACGCTCAAAACTCGGCGTGTCTTCCAGCAGGTCGCTGGTGGACAGGTTGACGAGCTGCGCGTTGCGCATCTCTTCGAGGAACGGCAGGCTGGGCGTGCGCAGGTCCACCCCGACGGTACCCGGGTTGTTCACCCGCAGATGGTCAGCGCGCAGGCCCAAGAAGGTGTTGGCTCCCACCTCCATGCCCAGCTGCGCCACTGTGCGCTTGTGGCGGCCACCGGCTTCCACCAGCCGATCTTCGACAGGGATGCCTGCGGTCTCCACGCTGGCAAGGGTGGAGACGCTCAGGGGCCGCAACCAGTCCTGGTAGGCCACACGCAACGTGGTGCCCGCAGCGGGCTGCCACACCGCGCCCAGGCGCGGCGTGACCACGCGCTCGGTGTCCGCGCGGCGGGCCTGGTCTTCACTGAGAGCATCCAGCCCCACCAGATAGCTCTGCGTGAGGCCGTCCACACGGTGGCGGATCTGTTGCAGGCCCAGGGCTGCGTCCAGGGTCAGCGCCGGGTCGAGCCGCTGGGTAGTCGCCAGCGTGAGGCCGGTGTAACGACGGTCAATGCGGTTGTAGCCTGCCAGGACGAGGTAGTCGCGGTACAGGCCCACGCCGGGAATGTCTGCCACCACAGCGGCCTCGCCCGCCAAAAGGTTGTTCTGGCGCTCGCGCACATGCTCTAGCGTTACGCTCCAGCGGCTGCCGGGGGTGGTGTCCACGGTGTGGCGTAGCTGAATGTCGCTGAAGTCCTTGCGAGGGGCACTGCTCACGCCCATGACGGTCAGGAAAGGTGGCTCGATGTAGGCCGTGGGGTAGCGCAGCAATTGCAGGTTGTCCACGCTGCGGCCCAGCTTGATCCAGGTCTGCTCGGTCGGCCCCCATCGATAGGCCATACCCAGGGCCCCCTGGGTGACGGTGTCGTCCAGCGCCGTCTCCTGCGCGTTCTGGCCGCGCAGGCGCATGCTGAACTGGTTGGCGTAGGCAAACAGGTTGATGCGCTCGGTGGGCTGCATGCCCACCCCAGCGGTGATGGCATGGGCACGCAGGTCTCCCTCGCCCGCGCGCATGGCAGGAAGTCGGTTGACCTGCAGGTCGAACGGATAGGCACTCACATCCGCCGTCTGCGCCTTGAAGAACCACGACACGGGCACATGGCTGTTGTCCAGGCCGTTGAGCGTGACCGCTGGCGCACGCATGCGGTAAAACTCGCGGTCCAGGGTCATACCCACAGACCCGTGGCTGCCGGGCTGCTGCAGCAGCGGCGAATAACGCTGGCTGCCCCCAAACGCCATGGGGTCCGTCAGAAAGCCCTGGAACAGCGCCGAGTTCTTGTTGAATTCGCCCGCATAGCGGTCTGCCATGAACAAATGGCTGCCGCCCCAGTAGGGGTAGAAGCTCTGCTGCGCCATCTCCAGCGCCCAGTCCTCCATGCCAAAGAACGCGAGCGATGCGCCCAGGTTGGCACTGCCCTTCTGGTCGTTGGCCACCTGGTTGAGCGACTTGAGGTACGGCATGCGCACCACGGCCGCGCGCGCAGCCTCCACCGCTTCGCCGGGCTGGAACAGATCGGTGTGGATCTGCGCAAGCAGCATGTAGGGCACCGGGTCCTTGTCGTCCAACACGGTCGCCTGCTGCAAAGTGGTCAGCGCATCCTGATGGCGGCCCAGCTGGTAGTACGCCACGGCGGTCCAGGTCTTGGCGCGGGCATAGCGTGGCTCCATCACGCCCGCCCGCAAGAAGGCATCCAGTGCGGCATCCGGCTGCCCCTGCTTGAGGTGCAGCAGCCCCTGGCCGGTGTGCGCGACGTAATCCGCCGGGTTGTCGCCCAGCGCGGTGGCAAATGCCTGGCCCGCTTCGGTGAACTGGTTCACAAAGGTTTCCAGCGTGCCCAGCTCGCCCCAGGCGCCGGGCGACTGCGGTGACAGCTGCAGGGCTCGCCGCAGGTTTTCGCGGGCGGGGCGTGGGTCTTCGCGCTCGGTGTGTGCACTGCCCAGGCCCTGCCAGGCGCGCGCATCGCCAGGTGCCAGCGTCTGGGCTTCGGCGTACGCGGCCAGCGTGCCGGGCGCATCGCCCCGGCGCCGGGCCAGCTCTGCACGCACCAGCGCCAGATCGGCATGGGCTGTGCCTTGCGCAGGGGCCAGGGTGGCTGCGGCTTCGTCCATACGGTCGCTCAGGATCTGCACCCGCGCAAGCTGCGCCACCAGGGCCGGGTGGGCCGGCCAGCGCTGCAGCGCGGTGCGCAGCGTACCGGCCGCTGCAGCCCCTTCGCCCTCCATGAGCTGCACGTCGGACTGCATGAGCCACGCGGGCAGCGGCGCGGCGTCCACCGCAGCCACCTGCCGCGCCAGCGACCCGCGTGCGGCCAGCAGGTCGCCCGCCTGCAGGGCCACGGCCGCATCAAACACATCCACCCATACAGGCGCTGCGGTAGTGCGCGCCTGCGCCAGCGCGGCACGGGCCGCCGCGAGGTCGCGCGCCGCCAGGGCATCCCGTACGGGCACCATCACTGCAGGTACGGGCTCGGCCGACAGATGGGGCACCGGGTCGGCCCGCAGCGCGTTGACCCACTGGATGCGGTCTCGCGGCTGGCTCAGCACCAGCTTGACCGGGGCCTTGCCCACTTCGGCCAGCGCCGCTTCGTTGGCGCCCACCGACACCGAGCCCTGCGCGTTGGAAAACTCCACCGTGCCCGAGAGCACCGTTATCAGCGTGCGGCCATCGTCTTCGACACTGATGTCCCAATCAGTGCCACGGATCGCTGCGGTCGCGGCCGGTGTCTCCAGGTTCAGGCGGCTGCCGTTGGCGCGTTTGGTCTGCGTCCAGGCGCGGCCGGCGTTGAGCAGCAAGGTGGTCACGGGCTGTGCCGGGGTGGCCACGCCCTTGACCTGCAGCACCGTGTTCTGGTGCAGTCGCAGCTGGGTGTCGTCCGCGAACAGCAGCGCCATCTTGGCGGCCTGGCGCGTGCGCACAAAGTCGCCCTGGGCCAGCGCCTGGGCCAGTCGGGCAGGGCCCCAGTCGGCTGCGGTGGCGGCACGCTGGTCGCCGGTGCCTTGCAGGCTGATGATCTCGGCCGCCGCACCGGCGGGCACGGTGGCCTGGGCCACCAGCGGGCAGGCGACCGCTGTCGCGGCCACCAGCGCAGCCACGGCGGACAAACGGAATCTTGGATGGGACATTTTTCTGCTTTCGGGGAAGGCATGCATCGCTCCACCGGGCGCCCCTCCCTCGCGCTGGGTGAGCCGAAATTATGGCCAGCACCCCCACAAAATTCGCCAGCCTCCAAGAGCCATACAGACACAATTCATGAAGAAAGCCACATTTCGCAGCAGGTTGTGACAGATGGCGCGCCCCGTCAACCCGGGGAGGGCGCGGCGGCGCTCCGCACGGCCCTTTCCTACAGACGCCGTAGGGCGCGCGGTGCTACAACTGCACTGATCGCGCGCACAAGCGCTGCCCGGAGCTTTCCCACATGCCTGCTGCCCCCCGCCTCAAGATTGGCCTGTCCGCCTGCTTTCAACACGCCGACCCTGCGCGCCCGCTGTTCAAGGGCAAGACGCTGCAGTACGTCGAGCAGTCCATCGCCCACTGGCTGATGTCGGCCGGTGCCATGGTGGTGATGGTGCCCTGCCCCACGGGCGAGACGGCACGTGGCGATGTGACGCTGGACCACTATGCCGAATGGCTGGACGGTATCGTGATGCACGGCGGCGCCGACGTGTGGCCGGGCAACTATGGCGAGGAGCCCCTGCGCGAGGAGTGGGTGGGCGACCGCGTGCGCGACCTGTACGACCTGGCCGTGGTCAAAGCCTTTGCCCAGGTGGGCAAGCCCATCTTCGGCGTGTGCCGGGGCCTGCAGCTCATCAACGTGGCCTTTGGCGGCGCGCTGTACCAGGACATCGAGTCACAGCACCCCGGCGCGCAGCAGCACCGCAACGCCACCACCTACGACCAGCATTTCCACGACATCCAGATCCTTCCCGACTCGCACCTGGCCAAGCTGTACCCCAACACGCCACGCGCTCGGGTCAACAGCATTCACCACCAGGGCATCAAACGCGTGGCGCCCGAGTTTGTGGTCGAGGCCCTGAGCGAGCCCGACGGCGTGCCCGAAGCCATCCGCCTCCAACCCGCGCCAGGGCGCGGCTACATCGCCGCCACGCAGTGGCACCCGGAGTTCCACAAGCAGGGATCGGATACGCTGGACGACACGGCCATCCTGAATGACTTTCTGGCAGCCTGCGAGCAGGCCAAGGCGCACCCGCGACCTGTGTCGCGCCCCGCGCCATCGCTGCGGGAGCGGGCGGCGCGGCGGCTGCGAAAGGCGCTGTCACGGCAGCGCGACTGACCCTGCGGGTCAGGCTCCTTCCACAGGCAACACAGCGGCCGAGACATCCTGCAGCTGCGCCCGCAGCCAGCGGTGTGCCGCGTCCTGCTGGTAGCGCACATGCCAGATCAGGTACATGGGCAGGCTGGGGCAGGCCACAGGCACCGGTACACCCGCCAGCGCAGCCAATGCAGTGCGCCCCATCAGCGACGGCGCGGTGGTGAGGAGCGAAGTGCCCCGCACAAACGCTGGCAGCGCAGCAAAGCCCGGCACGCGCACCACCAGGCGGCGGCACACGCCACGTGCTTCCAGTTGCCGGTCCAGGTCCAGCCCCCGGCGCGCCTCGTAGGCTACCGTGGCATGGTCTGCGGCCAGGTACTCGGCCTCTGAGACCGGGGCACTGCGCATGGCGGGGTCATAGAACACACGGTACTGGTCTTCCAACAAGCGCTTTTGCACGATGTCGGTGCCCTCGGGCGGGCGGGGGCTGATGACGAGCTGGCATGCATCAGACCGCAGCAGCTCCGCGCTGGGCGCGCCGCTGGGCACGATGCGCAGCGTGACGCCCGGCGCTGCGCTGCGCAGGCGGGCCGCCAGCGCGGGCAGCAGCAAATCACGCTGGAAGTCGTTGGCCGCAATCGTCAGTTCGGCCTGCCACGCTGCAGGGTCAAACTCGGCCCCTTGGGCAAACAGCTGCATCTGGTGCAGCATGTCGCGCGCAGGCTGGGCCAGGGCCTCGGCGCGGGCGGTAGGCACAATGCCGCGCCCGCGCTTCACAAACAGCGGGTCGCCGGTGATGGCGCGCAACTTGTCGAGCAAGTGGCTCACCGCCGACTGGGTCACGCCCAGGCGCTCGGCCGCCGCCGTGATGCTGCCCGTCTCCAGCACCGCCAGCAGCAGCTTCAGCAGGTGGCCGTCCAGCGCTGATCCATCGAAATTGCTCATGCATTCGATGATGTTTTCAGGCTTCATCTTTGGCAATGGCGTCGCGACACTGCGGGCTGACTTACATCAAGCCCCGGAGACTTCCATGCCTTCCCCACTGCCCCCGATCCCCGGCACCACGCCGTTCGATGGCGACCAGGCCCGCAAGGGCTATGCGCTGAACAAGATGTGCTTTTCGTTCAACGACGAGACCAACCGCAAGGCCTTTGTGGCCGACGAAGAGGCGTACATGCGCAAGTACGGCCTGAACGAACAGCAGGCCGCCGCCATCCGCGCCAAGAACGTGCTGCAGCTGATTGCTGCAGGCGGCAACGCCTACTACCTGGCCAAGTTTGCGGGCATCTTCAAGCTGGACATGCAGGACATCGGCGCGCAGCAGACGGGCATGACCAAAGACGAATTCAAGGCCATGCTCGTGGCCGCAGGAAAAGACTGAGCCCCCACGCTCCCCACTGCGTGTGGTTCGCTGCCCCCCAGGGGGCCTCAGGCGGCTTGGGGCGGCCCGGCGCCGCCTGAACAACACACGCCACAACAACCTTCATCAGGAAAACGAAATGGCACAACTCATCGGCGGCCTCGGCACCTCGCACATCCCGGCCATTGGCAACGCCATCCACAAGGGCCTGCAAAACGAGCCGTACTGGAAGCCCTTCTTCGACGGCTTTCCGCCCATCCGCCAGTGGCTGGGCGAGAAGCAGCCTGACGTGGTGGTGATGTTCTACAACGACCACGGCCTGAACTTCTTCCTCGACAAAATGCCCACCTTTGCCGTGGGCGCAGCGGCCCAATACAACAACGCCGACGAGGGCTGGGGCATCCCCACGCTGCCGCCGTTCAAAGGCGAGGTGGAATTGTCGTGGCACCTCATCAACACGCTGATCGACCAGGAGTTTGATGTGACCACCTGCCAGGAGATGCTGGTGGACCACGCCTGCACGCTGCCGCTCAAGCTCTTTTGGCCCGAGGGCGATTGCCCGGTGACGGTGGTCCCTGTGTGCATCAACACCGTGCAGTTTCCGCTGCCCTCGGCCAAGCGCTGCTACGCGCTGGGCAAGGCCGTGGGCCAGGCGATCCAGAGCTCGGACAGCGACAAGAAGGTGGCGGTGATTGCGTCGGGCGGCCTCAGCCACCAGCTCGATGGCGAGCGCGCAGGCTTTATCAACAAGGCGTTTGACCTGCAGTTCATCGAGAGCCTGACCACCAACCCCGAATGGGCCACGCAGTACAGCGTGCACGAGCTGGTGGAAAAGACCGGCACCCAGGGCGTGGAGCTGCTGATGTGGCTGGCGATGCGCGGGGCGCTGTCCACCGCCAGCGCGGGCGTGCGGCGGGTGCACAGCAACTACCACATCCCCATTTCGAACACGGCCACGGCGGTGATGGCCCTCGAAACGGTGTAATCCAGCAGATTTTGGGGGTTTTTGACTGCAAGCGCTTGATTTACAAGCACCCTAAGCTATCAAATTAGGAGCAAGCAGCAGACATCGCTTGACCCCAGACTGGCGTCAGGCAATCAAAATACTGTAAATTCATCCAGTGAATTTACAGTCCAAACTCGCCATCCTGGCCGACGCCGCCAAGTACGACGCCTCGTGTGCATCGAGCGGCGCTGCGCCGCGCAACTCGGTGGGCGGGCGCGGCATGGGCTCGACCGAGGGCATGGGCATCTGCCACAGCTACGCGCCGGACGGGCGCTGCATCTCCCTGCTCAAGATTCTGCTCACCAACTTCTGCCAGTACGACTGCCTGTACTGCGTGAACCGCGTGACCAGTAACGTGCCCCGGGCGCGCTTCACGGTCGATGAGGTGGTGCGGCTCACGCTGGACTTTTACCGCCGCAATTGCATCGAGGGGCTGTTCCTCTCCAGCGGCATCATCCAGAGCCCTGACTACACCATGGAGCAGGTGGTGGAGGTGGCCCGCGTGCTGCGCGAAGAGCACGACTTTCGCGGCTACATCCACTTGAAGACCATCCCCGACGCATCGCCCGAGCTGATGGAACGCGCCGGCCGCTATGCCGACCGCCTCTCCATCAACATCGAGCTGCCCACCGCCGAGGGCTTGAAGGCTCTGGCTCCTGAGAAAGACAGCGCCGCCATCGACCGGTCCATGGCCCGCATGGCGGTGCACATTGGCGAATCGCGTGCGGCCCGCAAGGAGCAAGCCGCGCAGACCATCGTGTCCATGCCGCAGTCGCGCACCACACGCCGCGCCAGCGTGCCGCACTTCGCGCTAGGCGGGCAGAGCACGCAGATGATCGTGGGGGCCGATGCCACCAGCGACCGCACCATCCTCGCCACCAGCGCGCGGCTGTATGGCGCGCACCAGCTGCGGCGCGTGTATTACTCAGCCTTCAGCCCCATCCCCGACGCGGCCCACGCCCTGCCGCTGGCCGCACCACCCACGGTGCGCGAGCACCGGCTGTACCAGGCCGACTGGCTGATGCGCTTTTACGGCTTCACCCACGACGAGATCGTGCCGCCCTCCCAAGTGGGCATGCTGGCGCTGGACATGGACCCCAAGCTGGCCTGGGCGCTGGCGCACCGCGAGCGTTTTCCGGTCAACCTCAACACCGCCCCGCGCGAACTGCTGCTGCGCGTGCCCGGGTTTGGTGTGCAGACGGTGGACCGCCTGCTGGCCGCCCGCCGCGTGCGCCGCCTGCGGCATGCGGACCTGGCGCGGCTGCACGTGCCGCTGAAGAAAGTGCTGCCCTTTGTGGAGGCGGCCGACTACCGCCCCGGGCGTGCGCTGGACGCAGCGGACCTGGCTGCACAACTGGCGCCGCCGCCGGTGCAGCGCAGCCTGTTCTGAGCTGGAGAGGCCCGCATGCAGCGCCACACCATCACGCTGGACCTCCCCACCGACTGGCCCGGCTTTCGCCAAGCGGCACGCGTCCTGGTGCAAGCCAACGTGCCCCCGCAGGCGGTGGACTGGCGCTGCCCGGCGGATGCCGCTGAAGACCTGTTTGCGCCCGAACCTGCCGCTAGCAACACCCTGCCCAGCCCAGCCCCCGATGCGCTGCCGCTGCGCGTGCCCCCCGACTTTGTGGACCTGTGTGAGCAGCTCATCCTGCACCGCGACCCCGCCCGCTTTGCGCTGATGTACCGCCTGCTGTGGCGCATGGCACAAGGCGGTGCGGAGGCCGATTCCGCGCGGCACGACCCGCTGGACGCGGACCGCATGTTGGCCCACCACATGGTCCGCAGCGTGCGGCGGGACATCCACAAGATGCACGCATTCGTGCGCTTTCGGCCTGTGGTGGAGCCCGATGGCCAGACCCTGCATATGGCCTGGTTCGAGCCCGACCACTACATCACCGTGGCCAACGCGGGATTCTTCATCCGCCGCTTTACGCAGATGCGCTGGGCCATCCTTACACCCGACGCCAGCGTGCGCTGGGACGGGCAGCAGCTGCACACCGGCCCCGGCGCGCAGCGCAGCGACGCACCGCCGCCCGATGCGGGCGAGGCGCTGTGGCTCACCTACTACCGCCACATCTTCAACCCCGCGCGGCTCAAGCTGGCCATGATGAAAAAGGAGATGCCCACGCGCTACTGGCACAACCTGCCCGAGGCCGCGCTCATCACCGAGCTGGCGCAGACAGCGCACGAGCGCAGCGGGCAGATGGTGGAGGCCGAAGCCACCGTGCCGCGCAGGCGCATTGCGGGGACAACGACACCCCGTGCGCTGCCCGCTGGTGGTGCGCCACTCAGTCCAGCGCCGCCTCGCGCATCACCCGGAACTGGGGGGCCGACACCGGCGGTGTCCAGCGCCACGGCAGCACCTGCGGCCGCCACAGGGCGCGCAGCACTGTGAGCCGCAGCACGCGCTGCGCACCGGGCCAGGGCGCACGCGCTGCGCTGTCCCACAGCACCTCGGCCTGCGCTGCAATGTGCAGCAAGCCACCCTCTTCATAGTCCACCACCAGCAAGCCTGCCAGCGGGTGCAGCGCAAGGTTGCCCAGGGTGTTGAAGAACTGGTTGCCAGGGTAGTCCGGAAGGCTCAGCACCACGCCGGCCTCCGTGTGCGCCACCTGCACAAAGCCCGGCTCGCCGCCCCGGTGCGATACATCCACGCCTTCGCTGTGCCCGGCACCAGGGCGTGGCGCCGAGGCACTGGCAATGAAGAGGGTGTCGGCACGCTGCACGCGCGCGATGGCGGCGGCGTCCAGTCCCACGCCCAGCCACTGCACCGGGCCCGGAGCTGCCAGCGCAGCGCGCAGGCCTGGCTGCCGCGCCTGGATGTATTTGGGGCAGTTGCCAAAGCTCTGCACCACCTGCACGTCCAGGCCGTTATCGCCAAACGCTGCCACCCGCCCGTTCATGCGGTTGCGCCGCCGCGTGTGCGGCTCCAGCCCCAGCACGCCCACGGCCGCGCCTGGCGCCAGGTGTGCGAGCACCGGGTCCTGGGAATCCGGCGCGGTCGCGATCTGCATGCGCTGCGCATCGGGGGTGTGCACAAACCCAGGTGGGCCAGCGAGCATCGTGGCCCACGGCTGGCCTTGTTCATCCAGCGTCCCCAGCAGCAAGGTGGGCAGCTTCTCAAACAGCTCACGGTGCTGGTCGGGCATGTGATCGCGCAGCACCATCGCACCCACGGCCGCCATGCGCTCGCGCACGCCCACGCGCGCCTGCAAGGCCTGCTCACCGGGGTGGAATGCCTCGGGCGGCACCGGCACCCCAACCGATGCAGCGGGCACGGTGGCTGTCATGCCGCCACCTGCTCGGCAGCGGGCAGCTGGTCGGCCAGCACCGGGTAACCCGGCAAGGCCTGCATGCGCGCCACCCAGGCCGCAATGCGCGGGTAGACATCCAGCGGCAGCCCCGCCAGGTGGGCCTGCGAGGTGTAGCTGACCATGGCCACATCGGCCAGGCTGGGCGCTGTGCCCCCGAGCAACCAGGCACGCCCCTGCAGCTCGTCCTCCATGAAGGTGAGCAGGCGCTTGCCGGTGGCCTGCGCCACCTCGTTCATGGCGCGGCCGGTCAATGTCGCAAAGCGCGGCCCACCAATGCCCGGCGCCAGAAAGCCCGCCGCCAGGCTGAACCAGCGCTGCAACTGCGCCTGCCCCACGGCGTCTTGTGGCAGCCAGGCACTGCCAGGGGCGTAGCGCTGAACCAGATACACCAAGATGCCATTGCTGTCGCTCAGCACCTGGCCTGAGTCCACCAGCACGGGCACCTGGCCTAGCGGGTTGAGTGCCAGGAACTCCGCGCGCTGGTGTTCGCCGCGCAGCAGGTTCACGTCGATCAGTTCATAGGGCAGCCCAAGCAGGGACAACATCAGCTCCACACGGTGGCAGTGGCCCGAGATGGGCATGCGGTAGAGCTGGAGCGGGGTGGTAGGGAGCATGGTGAAGCCTCGTCGGGGGTGAGTGAAAAGATGGCTCGACGATAGCTATTGCAAATAGCGATGTGAATAACCAATCACCGCTTTTCATAATTGCGGCATCCGCAATAATGGGTCGCATGGACTATCTCGACACCCTGCGCTGTTTTGTGGCCGTGGCGGACGCTGGCGGCTTTGCCGTGGCGGGTCGGCGGCTGGGCTGCTCCGCCACGGCTGTCACGCGCGCCATTGCGGCGCTGGAGGCGCGGCTGGGTGTGCTGCTGTTCCAGCGCAGCACGCGTTTGGTGCGCTTGACCGAAGCTGGCGAGCGCTTCTTGCAAGACTGCCGCCCCCTACTTAACGACCTGCACGAGGCCGAGCAGGCAGCCAGCGGTGCACAGGCCGAGGCCCAGGGGCTGCTGTCCATCACCGCGCCGCAGATGTTCGGCATCCAGCATGTGGCGCCCATCGTGCAGGGCTTTTTGCAGGCCCAGCCGCGCGTGCAGGTGCGCACGCTGTTCGTCAACCGCCTGGTGCATTTGCTCGATGAAGGCATGGACGTGGCCATCCGCATCGCGCACCTGCCTGACTCCGGCCTCACGGCCGTGCAGGTGGGTGCGCTGCGCCGCCTGGTGGTGGCGTCTCCCGCCTACCTGGCGCAACACGGCAGGCCACGCAGCCCGGCCGACCTGAGCAGCCACCAGGCCATCGGCTTCGCCTTTGACGCACGCACGCCAGCGCCCTGGAAGTTTCGCGATGGCGCCACAGGCCAGCCGCAATTCACCTGGATCAGCAACAGCAACGAGGTGGACATTGCCGCCGCAGAGGCCGGCATTGGCCTGACCCGCTGCCTTGCCTACCAGGCCGCAGCCAGCCTGCGCGCAGGGCGCTTGCGCATCGTGCTGGCCGACCACGAACTGCCACCTGTGCCCGTGCACATCGTGTACCCCGCAGGGCGACGGGCCCCGGCGAAGGTGCGTGCCTTTGTGGAATGGGCACGCGAGCATCTGGCCAAGGAGCCGGTGCTGAACGGGCGGGGACTTGGGCGCGGTAACGCCTTGTTGCCAATGACTTCGTAACCTGTCATCGCGCCGCATCCGAGCACCGTTGCATAGCTAAGTCCGACGCTGTGTCGGGCGGTTATCCGATCTGAAAGGATTTCTCATGAACAAGCTCCTCGCTGCCCTGCTCGCTGGTTTCTTTGTGACCGCATCGTTTGCCCAAGCCCCTGCGGCCCCCGCAACGCCAGCAACTCCCGCGAAGGCCGCGGCGCCTGCGACCCCTGCCACATCGGCCATGCCCGCCACCCCAGCGACTCCAGCCACACCCGCCACCCCAGCGGTCAAAGCCGAAGCCAAGCCCGCAGTAACGCCAACCGCCACCGCGTCGGCCCCTGCAGAAAAGAAGGCAGAGAAGAAGGCGAAGGCCAAGAAGACCAAGGCAGCGGCACAGAACAAAGCCGACGCTGCCAAGCCTGAAGCAGCCAAGTAAGTTCCCAGTCGACCACCACACAACGCCCGCTCTGCGGGCTTGGTGTTTTTCCATCGCAGGACTCAATGCTGTGGCTATGGCAACCGCAGAGATGCGAGGACAAAAAATGCGATAGCAAGCTCCAGCGCGGTGCGTTTCATACGCCGTGGGCACTCACCGCGGGACAGGCTCCGGCAAGCGCAGTGCGGCTGCGGTTGCATTCAGGATTTCGTTCGACAGCTCTTCATCGTCCACCGCGCGCGCCAGCACCATGGCGCCCACCAGATTCGCATAGTCGGCCAGCGCACGCTGGCGCTTCGCGGCCTTGGTACGGCCAGACACCAAGGTGGCCAGTCCTTCCAGTTGGGCGCGCACGCCCTCGGTCACAGCATGACGCACGGCCGGCCCCTGCCGCGCTGCATCACCGCCCAGCGCGGCCAGCAGGCAGCCCTGCCCGGCTGCATCACGGTGGCGTGGCGAAAGATAGGCCGCCTCGATAGCTGCCAAAGGGTCCTGCCCCTGCTCCACAGCCTCACGCGCAATGGCTGCCCAGGCGGTCTGCAGCCGCTGCAAGGCTCTTGCGCTGGCCTGCGCCATAAGCTCGTCCTTGGACGCAAAGTGCCCATAGAACCCGCCATGCGTGAGCCCCGCGCTCTTCATCAGGTCGGCCACTCCAATGCCGTCGAAACCCTTTTCGCGAAACAACTGCGCTGCGGCATCAAGGATGCGCTCACGGTTCTCCGCCATCTGTTCCTTGCTGACCTTCATTGTCTATCTCTCCCCGGGGATGTTGGCCCTGAAATTCAGTCTTGACATTTTAAATGATGATCGTCATATAATTTAAACGTGACGATCATCATCTAAAACAGCTTTCAGGAAACCGCCATGACCACCACAGCAAACCATTCCTCGCGCCCATCGCTGGGCACAGCCCTCATCACCGGCGCGTCGTCCGGCATTGGTGCCGTGTACGCAGACCGGCTGGCGCGGCGTGGTTACGATTTGATCCTTGTAGCGCGTGACGCCGTACGCCTGGCTGCACTCGCCCACCGTCTGGCGCAGGAGAGCGGGGTGAAGACTGAGGTGCTGCAGGCGGACCTGACCGACCGCAGCGACCTGATCCGTGTGGAGCAGCGTCTGCACAACGACGCCAGCATCACGCTGCTGCTCAACAACGCGGGCATTGCGGTGACAGGGACATTGCTGGACGCCGATATCGATGCCGTGGAACGCATGGTGGCGCTGAACGTGCTGGCACCCACCCGGCTCGCTGCGGCCGCAGCCAGGGGCTTTGCGGCGCGCAGGGCAGGCACGCTGATCAACATTGCCTCCGTTCTCGCACTGCTGCCGGAGATGTTCAACGGCACGTACAGCGGCACCAAGGCCTATCTACTGAACCTCACCCGGTCCCTGCAGCAGGAGCTGGGGCCGATAGGCGTCCGCGTGCAGGCTGTGATGCCGGGTGCAACACGCACCGAGATCTGGGACCGCGCGGGAACACCCATCAGCCACCTGCCGCAAGACATGCTGATGGACGTGGACGCCATGGTGGATGCCGCGCTGGCCGGTCTGGATCAGGGCGAAGCCGTGACCATCCCCTCGCTGGAAGCGGTGCACGAATGGAACGCGCTGGAAGACGCGCGCCGGGCGCTCGGACCTTTCCTGTCGCTGCGTCAGCCAGCCCAACGCTACGCGGTCACCACCAGCGTCTGAGCCTTCCTGCCCCACACCCGAGGTCTGACCATGCAAGCACTGATTTCTGCCTATGCCCGCTCCCCGTTCCACTTCGCCCGCAAGGGAGCGTTGACCGAGGTGCGGCCCGATGCCCTCGCCGCGCAGGTGGTCACGGGCCTGCTGCAGCGTACCGGTATCGACCCTGCAACCCTTGAAGACGTGATTGCCGGCTGCGCCTACCCGGAGGCAGCACAGGGCAACAATATCGCGCGCATCGTGTCGCTGCTGGCGGGCCTGCCCCACGAAGTGGGCGGCATGACGGTGAACCGCTTTTGCGGATCATCCATGTCCGCCATCCATATCGCCGCCGCACAGATTGAGGCGGGCCTGGGCGAGGCCTTTCTGTGCATTGGCGTCGAGTCCATGACCATGGTTCCGCAAGGGGGCTTCAACTTCTCGGCCCACCCCACGTTGTACGAGCACAGCGATGCGTACATCAGCATGGGAGAGACGGCCGAGAACGTTGCCCACCGATACGGGGTGAGCCGCGCTGATCAGGAAGCACTGGCCGTGTCGTCACACCACAAGGCTGCGGCAGCGCGCGAGGCCGGTCTGCTGCAGGCTGAAATCGTACCTATTGCCCTGGCGTCGGGCGAACTGGTGACTCAGGACGGCTGCATCCGCCCCAGCACCACGCTGGAGGCACTGGCGGCGCTGCGACCCGCATTCCGCGAAGATGGTGTGGTGACCGCTGGCACCTCGTCGCCCCTGACAGATGGCGCGGTGGCTGTCTTGGTGACCACCGATGCATATGCAGCGCGGCACGGACTTGCCCCGTTAGCCCGCATCCGCGCAATGGCCACTGCGGGCGTAGATCCTGCGTACATGGGCATGGGCCCCGTACCCGCCACACGCAAGGCACTGGCCCGCGCGAAGCTGTCGGTCAGCGATCTGGATGTCGTGGAGATCAATGAAGCGTTTGGATCGCAAGCCCTGGTTTGCATCCGCGAACTGGGCCTGCGCGAAGACATCATCAATCTGGATGGGGGTGGCCTGTCCATCGGACACCCGCTGGGCGCCACAGGTGCGCGCATCACGGGCAAGGCCGCTGCGCTGCTGCAGCGCGAGAAGGGCCGTTATGCGCTGGCCACGCAGTGCATTGGTGGCGGGCAGGGCATTGCGACGGTGCTGGAAGCGCTGTAACCAGCGGGCGCAAACCAGGGGCCCGAGCAGCGGCCCCTGGACTGGCTATCAATGGTGGTGGCCGTGCGCACCATGCACATGGCGGTGCGCAACTTCTTCGGGGCTGGCAGCGCGCACTTCGGTCACCTTGCAACTGAAGGTCAACGCCTGGCCTGCCAGTGGGTGGTTGCCGTCCAGGTGCACTTCGGGGCCCTTGATCTTGACCACGTTGAACACGGTGGGCTGGCCGTCGTTGCCCACGCCTTGCAGCTGGCCGCCGACCTTCACGCCGGGCGGGAACTCGCTTTTGGGAATGGTGCGCACCAGGCTTTCATCGCGCGCGCCAAAGGCGTCTTCCACCGCTAGTTGCAGCGTGGTGCTGAAGCCCACGGCCTGGCCATCGAGTGCGGCCTCGACCTTGGGGAAGATGTTTTCGTAGCCACCGTGCAGGTACGACAGGTGCCCCGCATCCAGCGGCTTGCCCTGGGGGGTGGTGACCTTGTAGGTGATGGTGACGGCGGAGTCTTTGGTGATGGTGGTGGCCATGGTGGTGCTTGCGCTTTCAGGCGGTGAAAAACCGCGCGAGGCTGGCAGGGGTGAGCCGCCTGCCGCCGCGCGGGTCAGAACGAAACCCCGGATTGTCCACGAGGCGCCTGACTGCTGCCGCAGGGCCTCGTGGAGGCTTGGCAGGGCCTGGTGAACAACCCTATGCGCCCGCCGGGGCCTCGGCCGGGCGCTCTTCCTCCGTCTGGCCGGGGTAGCGCGCAAAACGCCGCGCTTCGGTGCCGTGCACCGGGTCCTGGTCGGGCCAGGGCCAGCCGCCGAACTGGGTACGGCGGTAGTCGTTCATGGCCTGCATGATCTCGGCCTGTGTGTTCATCACAAACGGGCCGTACTGCGCCACGGGCTCGGCGATGGGCTGGCCTTGCAGCAGCAGGCATTCCAGCGGCGTGGCGCCGGTGTTGGTCAGCTGCCAGTCCTGCCCGGCCACCAGCTCCAGCGCGGCGTGCTGGCCCACGTCCTGCGGGCCCACGCGCAGGCTGTCGCCCACAAAGAAGTACAGCATGCGGCGCGTGCCCTGGCCGCGCGCGGCAGGCAGCGTCCACTGTGCGCCAGGGTCCATGCGCAGCGTCCAGATGGCCACATCGCCCTCAGGCTGCGAAGCCCAGGACTCGGGTGGCGGCGCCAGCGGCGCGGGCGCGCCGGGCAGAGCGCCCGCCACCACCGTCACCGTGGTGGCGCGACCTGCGTCGTCGTGGTGGACCAGGCGCGGGATGCGCTCGTTCCACAGCATGGTGAAGTGTGGCTCCACCATCTTGTTGCGCGCAGGCAGGTTCAGCCAGATCTGGAACAGTTCCAGCGGGTTGGGCTCGGTGGCGTTGAGCAGCGGGAACATCTCTGAATGCACGATGCCCTTGCCAGCAGTCACCCACTGCACATCGCCCCCGCCAAAGCGCGCGGCGGCGCCCAGCGAGTCGGAATGGTCGATCAGGCCCTTGCGCACCAGGGTCACGGTTTCAAAGCCCCGGTGCGGGTGGCCCGGAAAGCCCGGCACGGTGTCGCCGTGGTACATGCTCCAGCCGTCTTTGCGGCTGAAGTCGCTGCCGATCTGGCGGCCCTCCAGCGACACGGCGGGCGCAAACGCGCCATTGCCTGCGGGGTAGGCATCGTCATGGTGGGCGCAGAACAGGAACGGGTCCATCGTGGGCCACAGCGGACCCAGCGCCTGGGCCTGCACGACGGGCAGACTGGCGGCAGACGAAGACACGGTGGGGGAGGACGACATCAAGGGCTCCTTGGGTTTGCGCCACCGGCCATCGGGCAGCACGCCTGCCAAAGATAAGGCCAGAGGCTGCTTTCAGAAGTGCGCTGGGTAGAACAGTGCGGTGCGGCATACAGGACAGTGCCGCACAGCATGCGCACACAGTTTCGCCACCATTTCAAACAAAATTGGCCGCATGCGCTAGTGCAATATGCCTGAGAAGCTATCAACTAGATAGCAGACCATCTCCTCATGCAGCACCAGGGTGGGAAGGCGCGGCACCTGACGGGCGCGGTGCCGGGCGCAACACGAAGCCGCCCAATACGGCGGCCACCAGCGCACACAGGGCCGACACCCAGAACGCCAGTTGGTAGCCCGCATTGAGCGCCTGCTGCACGCTGGCCCCGGCCTGGCGCAGATGGTCGGTGCGCGCATCGGCCAGGCTGGCCAGCATGGCCAGGCCCAGGGCACCGCCCATCATGAAGGCCGTGTTGACCACTCCCGACGCCAGCCCAGAGTCTTCGGGCTTCACGTCGCCCATGGCCGCCAGCAGCAGCGGGTTGAGCGCAATGCCAGCCCCCACGCCCAGCAGCAGCATGCCGGGTAGCACGTGGATGACAAAGCGCCCCTCGGTGGGCGCCAGCGCAAACAGGGCCAGGCCCACCGCCGCTAGCAGCAGCCCCCAGCCCAGCGTGCGGCAAATGCCAAAACGCATCACCACCCAGGCCGACAGCCCCAGCGAGCAGCCCGCCATGATGAGATTGGACGGCAGGAACGCCAGGCCCACCTGCATGGCGTCGTAGCCCAGCACCAGCTGCATGTACAGCGCCGACAGGAAGAACCACGCAAACATCGACGCCGCCCACAGCACACCCACCACGTTGGAGATGGCCAAATTGCGCAGCCGCAACAGCGGCAGGGGCACCAGCGGCGCAGCCACATGCGACTCGATGAATAAAAAGGCCGCCAGCAGCGCCGCCGCAGCCCCCAGCAGCCCCAGCGACTGCAGCGAGGTCCACCCCGCCGCGTTGCCATTGACGATGGCGTACACCGCCAGCATCAACGACGCGGTGATGGTGACGGCGCCCGCCATGTCCAGCCGCTGCCCGTGCGCCTGGCCCTTGCCGCCCGGCAGCAGCGCCAGGCAGGCCAGGTAGATGGCCACACCCACGGGGATGTTGACCAGAAAGATCCAGTGCCAGCTCAGTAGGCTGGTGAGCACCCCGCCCAGCAACACACCAATGCTGCCGCCACCCGCACACACAAAGCCATACACCCCCATGGCGCGCGCACGCTCACCCGGCTCGGTGAACAAGTTCATGATGAGCGACAGCGCCACGGCAGACACCACGGCGCCGCCCACGCCCTGCACCGCCCGCGCCGCCACCAGCAGCCCTTGCGTTTGGGCCAGCCCGCAGGCCAGCGATGCGATGGTGAACAGCGTGATGCCCGCCAGAAACAGCCGCCGGTGGCCATACAGGTCCCCCAGCCGCCCGCCCAGCAGCAGGCAGCCGCCAAAGGTGAGCATGTAGGCGTTGACGACCCACACCAGCGAGGTTTCGGTAAAGCCCAGGTCGGCCTTGATGCTGGGCAGCGCGACATTCACGATGGTGGTGTCGAGCACGATCATCAGCTCGCCCAGGCACAGCAGGATGAGTGCGGGCCAGCGTGCGCGGCCTTCGATGCGGAGGGTCATGGGACGGTGGAAATCAAAAGAGATTGGCAGCGCAGTGTGTCATGCGCGTTGCGCTGGCGACTGGCGGGGTGGAATACCAGTGCGGCTGTGGATCTGGCTTGGCCAGCCCTCCGGTTACGTCGCCTTTCAGGGGGAAGCCGCGCAGTGGCTCAGGAAGTTCGGGTGTACCTGGCTTGCATGAACTGCTTCCAGCTGCCGTCCGGCTGCTGGCCGAACGAGGTGAGCGTGCGCTCGTTGGCGCTGATGACGGTGATCACGTCCCGGTAGCGCATGGTGGCGCCGTCGGCCTTGAAGCTGGGGCCTTCGGTCTCCAGCGTCAGCACCTTCTGGTCGGCATCCAGCGTGCCACGGTACACCCACATATGCGTCATCATCGAGCCCACCCAGGTGCCGACGAACGCCTGCTGGTCCGGGTCGTAGCCCAGCGTCATCAGCATGCGGGCGTCGCCGCCCCCGCCGGGCATGGCGCCCGCCCCATCGCAGAGCACCCACAGGCTGCCCAGCGCGCGCACTTGCTCGGTGCCCCGGCTTTGCGCGGGGGGTTCGCCCGGGCCCATGTCGGCCAGGGACTCGCAGGTCCAATCGCCCAGCAGCTGCTGCAGCCAGCGGTGCATAGCGTGGGGTTCGGGATTCATCATGGGAGTCTCCTGGTGAAGTGGTGGGGACGCCGCTCAGTCGCGGTCGGGCGCCCCGAGTGGAAAGTAGTGGCGGTAGGGGCGCCCGCCCTCCACCGCGCGTGCAAACGAGGGGCGTGCGAGCAGCCGGGCGCGGTAGGCGCGCAGCTGCGGGTAGGTGGCCGCGATGGGGTGCGTCCAGTCGGCATAGAACAGCGAGGGCGCCGCAGCGCAGTCGGCCAGCGAGAACGACTCGCCCGCCGCCCAGGTGCGCCCTGCCCACATGCCCTCTAGCCAAGCGTAGGCCTTCTCCAGCTTCTCGGTGGCCCAGGCCACGCCTTCGGCCTTGCGCTCGGCGTTGCCGGTCAGCGCGGCATTCACCGCGTGCTGCACCGGGGCCATCACGTGCAGGTCAAAGAAGCGGTCCATGAAGCGCACGTCCAGTGCTGCCCGGGCATCGGCGGGAATCAGCGGCACAGGCCCCGGGTGCGCGAGCTGCAGGTGCTCGATCACGATGCTGCTTTCCACCACTGTGCGGCCTCCGTCCACCAGCACCGGAAACTTCGCCAGCGGCCAGTGGCGCAACCAGTCGGCCGAATGGCTGACGGGCTCTGCGGGGTCGAGATTGAGCAGTTCGAACGGCGTCCCGTTCTCGTACAGCGCGATCAGCACCTTCTGGGTGTAGGACGAAAAAGGGTGGCCATAGAGAGCGAGCATGCGGGTTCCTGTGGGGGAGTCGGTGGGGGTGATGGCGGTTGCACTCATTCAGGGGCCACCACCATCCAGGGCACGCCAAAGCGGTCGGCCACCATGCCAAACGCCTGCGAGAAAAAGGTCTTGGTGAGCGGCATCTGCACCTTGCCACCATCGGCCAGCGCGTCGAAATAGCGTTTGGCATCGGCCGCATTGGCGGGGCTCAGCGCCAGCGAGATGCCCTGGAAGCTGGCGTGGCCCGAGCCCATGCCGTCCGACGCCATGATCTGCGTATCGCCCACGGTGAACGAGGCGTGCATGACCATCTCGGGCGTGGGGCCCGGGCCGCTGCCATCGGCGCAGCCCTCGCCGGCGGCGGGCTCGGGGTTGTCCTTGTAGCGCATGAGCATGGTGACTTGGGCGCCCAAAGCGTGGCGGTAAAACTCCAGCGCTTCATCGCAGCGGCCTTCGAACATCAGGTAGGGCTCGACTTTCATGGGGGTCTCCTGGGGAACATGGACGGGGCAGGAAGGGTTTCGGCGTGCAATTGTGAACACCGTCCACAAACAATAACAAAGATAATGGACAGTGTCCACATCCCAACGATCCATGACCGTAAGCACCCGCAACAAAGCTGCCCCCTCCAGCGCACCCGCCGCACGCGCCACCTACCGCCACGGGGATCTGCACCGTGCGCTGCTGGACGCGGGCATCGAACTGGCGCGCCAGGGCGGGCCGGATGCGGTGGTGCTGCGCGAGGCCACGCGCCGCGCGGGTGTGGCACCCAATGCTGCCTACCGCCATTTCGCGAACCGCGACGACCTGCTGGGCGCCGTGCGCGCCGCTGCCGTGGCCGCCGCCGCGCGGTCCATGGAGGCCGAGCTGGCCCTTGTGCCCACCACGGGCACGCCCACCGAGCAGGCCCACGCCAAGGTGCGCGCCGTGGGCGCCGGCTACCTGCGGTTTGCGCACACCGAGACAGGGCTCTTTCGCACCGCCTTCGGTGGCCGCTTCACGGTGCAGCAAACCCCCGACCCCGCCATGGGCGGTGCCACGGGGCTGAACCCCTTCCAGCACCTGAGCGCCGCACTGGACGACCTGGTGGCCGCGGGCGCCCTGCCGCCCGGGCGCCGCCCCGGCGCCGAATACCTGGCCTGGTCCACCGTGCATGGCATGGCGCTGCTGGCCATTGACGGGCCGCTGCGTGGCACACCTCTGCAGATGCTGGACCTGCTGGGCCAGCGGCTGCTGGACATGGTGGAGCGGGGGCTTTGAGGGGCGGTCTGGGAAGCCGAACCGGCGGTCCCCAGCCAAACCATTCACGAATCTGGATTTGCGGTGCAGAAGGCCATGCGTCGCCACGTCTGACTGTGCGATGTGGCTCGCGCACGACGGCAACCTTGGCTGGTCGCCGTATTCCACGGCGCAGCTCCTAACCACGCGCCGTAAAGCGTCAAAGGGCAGTCAGCGACCTGAGTGACCGGTGCCAGACAGCATCCGCCAGCCTGAGCGGTACCGGCGCAGCCGTGCCTTGATGGGGATTGCGGGCCACAGTTCTGCGCTTCGCCACGGAACCGTCGCCTTCTTCGCAGCAGGATGCAAAGTCCCACTGAGAGCATAGGAAATTATGATTAAAATGCTATAAATGATTTTAATGAGCATAATGGAGGAACCGCAAAGCCCTGCCCCCGCAGTGCCGCCCTCCGTTCTCAGGAGCACCACCATGGACTTTCAGAATCAAACCGTCTCCCGCAAGCTTTTCATTGCGTTTTCCGTGCTGGTCACCATCCTCATCGGCGTTTCGATCCTGTCTGTAGTCAGTCTGAGCGAATCGCAAAGTGACTTCGACAGCTTCGTCAGTGACGAATTCAGCCGTGGCAGCCTGTCACGGGACATCCGGGCTGCAGCCAGTGCGCGAGCCATCTCGGCGCGCAACCTGATCCTGCTGAACGGCCCAGAGGACGTACGCGCCGAAACGGAGGCGGTCAAAGCAGCGCATGCACGGGTGCAGGAGAGCTTGGCCACCCTCAAAAAGACACTGGCATCAACCAGCGGCATATCGGCAGAGGAACTCGCGCTGTTCGACAAGCTTGAGCGTCTGGAGAGTCGCTACGGTCCGGTGGCGCTGGACATTGTTGCCAAGGCGCTGGCTGGTCAAAAAGACGAAGCGACGGCGAAGATGAATGCCGAATGCCAGCCGCTGCTCAAGCAGCTGATCGGCACCACCACGGAATACTCCAAGCTCATCGCCACATCAGGCGCGCAAGAAATCAAGAAATCGGCAGAAAAATTCAGATTCAAGCGGCTGCAACTGGTGTTGGCTTCGCTTTCCGCCATTGCTGCAGCCATTGCGCTGGCCACGCTCATCAACCGCAGTCTCATGCGGTCCCTGGGTGCCGATCCTGTGCAGCTGCGTGCGGCCGCCAGGCTTGTGGCCTCTGGCAACCTGAGCCACGTGGAGGGTGCGTCCAACGCGCCCTCGGACAGCGTACTGGCGTCGTTGGGCGAAATGCAGGCGGCACTGGCCAGCATCGTGAGCCGCGTACGCTCGTCGGCCACGGCCATCGAATCTGGATCTCAAGAGATTGCTGCGGGCAACACCGACCTTTCGCACCGCACGGAACAGCAGTCCAGCAACTTGCAGCGGACCGCTGCTTCGATGGAAGAAATGACAGCCACCGTGCAGCAAAACTCGGACACAGCGCAGCAGGCAAGTCAGCTTGCGTCAACGGCACGTGCCGCAGCAGAACACGGCGGCACCGTCGTAGCCCAGGTGGTCATTACCATGGGTGACATCACTGCCAGCTCACGCCGCATTGGCGACATCATCAGCGTCATTGACGGGATTGCCTTCCAAACCAACATCCTGGCGTTGAATGCGGCCGTGGAAGCAGCCCGCGCAGGTGAGCAGGGTCGCGGCTTTGCGGTAGTGGCCAGCGAAGTGCGCAACCTCGCACAGCGCAGCGCTGAGGCCGCCAAGGAAATCAAGTCGCTCATCGAGGCGAGCGTGGAAAAAGTGGAAACCGGCTCTGCGCTGGTAAACACCGCAGGCTCGGCAATGACTGAGATCATGGGCGAAGTCAAACGTGTGACGGACCTGATTGGCGAGATCAGCGCCGCCACACGCGAGCAGAGCGCTGGCATTGGTCAGATCGGCGAAGCCGTGGCCCAGCTGGACCAGTCCACGCAGCAAAACGCCGCACTGGTCGAGGAAATGGCCGCCGCCGCGCAGACACTGAACCAGCAGGCCCACGGGTTGGTGGAATCGGTGGCAGTGTTTCGCGTGGATGGCAGTGGTCTCGCCTTGACAACTACCCGCTGACCAGAGCCGAGGTGGCCGGCGCGGCCACCCTCGTCGCCCTCAAGGCAAACGAGCCCAGGCGCCCTTTGCAAAATCGCCCACACCTACTTCACTCATAGCAAAGATTCCTTGTACAGCGCAGCGGTGGCCAGTACCCGCTCCACCAGAGCGCGGCGCAACGCCAACGGCCGCAGCACCTCCACCTGGGGAGACAACCGCATCAGCTGCCCGCAGGCATGCTCCACCGATTCGATGGGGATCGTCACGGCCGTGCGGCCATCCTTGCGGCGGGACGGTGGCGCGGCAGCCACTGCGCGTGCCACGGCGCTGCTGAGGGCGCGCAGGCCACGCAAGCCTTCTGGCGTAGCCAGCAGCGCGGCCTCGCCCGTGTACAGACCTGATTCAAAACGCTGAATCGACGCGGCCCAGTAGCCTGGCAGATCAAAGCGTGCGGGGCGTCTGGCCGGCTTGCCCAGCGCCGTGACCGCCAGGATGTTCGAGACCCGGTACGTGCGCGGCCCGCGCTCGTCCGCGCCCGTGGGCAGGGCCACCAGGTACCACACGCCCGCCTTCAGCACCAAGCCCAACGGACTCACGGTGCGCTCCACCGTGTGGGCCCAGCTCTCATAGCGCAGGGTGACCTGGTGACCGCTCCACACCGCTGCGGCCACGGTGGGCAGGTGCGGCGTGGGATCGCTCTCGCGGTACCAGTCCACCGGGTCCAGGTGCAGGCGAGCGCTCACGCGCTGAGCGTCCTCGCGCCAGGACACAGGCAATGACGACAGCAACTTCAGGCGCGCGCCCTCCACATCGCTACCCAGCCCCAGGTCCTGTGCGGGACCGGGCAGCCCGCTCAAGAACACGGCCTGTGCCTCCGACGGCGTGAGTCCGGTGAGCGTGGTCTTCCAGCCCGGCAGCAGCGCAAAGCCACCGTTGCGCCCGCGCTCGGCATAGATGGGCACACCGGCCGCACTGAGCTGGTCCACGTCCCGGTACAGCGTGCGCACCGAGACCTCCAGCGCCCCGGCCAGCGCCTGCGCGCTCATGCGGCCACGCGTTTCCAGCAGCATCTGAAGGGACAACAAACGGCTGGCGCGCATGGGGTCTGGTGTAGAAGAAAAAGGCAGAAGACCAAAGATAGCGCAAATACCTGCCATAGGTTGGCAGGTATGGGCGCACACACTGCGGGCTGGTCTTTGCCTTGTTGCCAATATGCCTTTTCAGGAGCCCCCATGCCTACCACCGATCCCAGCGCCATCGTCGAACTGCGCCAGTACACCCTGCACCCGCAGCAGCGCGATGTGCTCATCGATGTGTTCGACCGCGAGTTCGTCGAGACCCAGGAGGCGCACGGCATGCGCGTGCTGGGACAGTTCCGCGACCTGGATCGGCCTGACCGGTTCGTCTGGCTGCGCGGCTTTGCCGACATGCGGGCGCGCCACCGCGCACTGGAGGGCTTTTACGGCGGCCCCGTCTGGGCCACGCACCGCGATGCTGCGAACGCCACCATGATCGATTCGGACAACGTACGCCTGCTCCGCCCCGCATGGCCCGGCGCCACATCCACACTGCCGCAGTACGCCCGGCCCGAGCCGGGCGCCACAGGCACCGCTGCGGGGGTGCTGAACGCCACGGTCTTCTATCTGCACGAGCCCGCCACCCCGGCGTTGCTGGACTATTGCCGCCACAACATGGCCCCCACGCTGCAGCGCGGCGGCGCGCGCCATCTGGCGTGGTACAGCACCGAAGCCAGCCCCAACAGCTTTGCCCGCCTGCCGGTGTGCACAGGCGAGCATGTGCTGCTGGGACTGGCGCTGTTTAGCGATGCAACGGCACTGCAGGCGTTTGCAGACAGCGGCGCCTGGGCGCGGGACGTAGCCCCAGGGCTTGCCCCCTGGCTGGCCCGGGCCCCCGAGATGCTCCGCCTGCAGCCCACGGCGCGCTCGGCGCTGCATGCGTGAAGCGCCCGCATACCTCTCCCCATTCATGCCCCACCACGGAGCCCCACCATGCCCAGCCAAGCCCGCCTCATTCCCATCCCCTCGCCCACCGTGGCGCCCAGCGCCCAGCGCGACTTCGACTTCCTCATGGGCCCCTGGCGCATCCGCAACACGCGCCTGGTGCGCAGGCTGGCAGGCTGGAACGACTGGGAGGTGTTCGATGCCACCGGCACCGCACACGCACTGCCCGGCGGCATCGGCAATTTCGACGACTTCACGCCGCTGGCATGGCAGCCCGGCTATGTGGGCATGTCGCTGCGCGTGTACTGCCCGGAATCCCAGCGCTGGAGCATCTACTGGCTGAACAACACCACCGGCGGCCTGGATGCCGCCACGGGCCTGCTGAGCCCGCCCGTGGTGGGCGGGTTCAGCGACGGCATCGGCCGCTTTGAAGGCCAGGAGTTATTCGAGGGCCGCCCGGTGCGCGTGCGGTTTGAATGGTCTGGCATGCACACCGGGGCGCCGCGCTGGCAACAGGCGTTTTCGGACGACGGCGGCGCCACGTGGGAGGTGAATTGGGTGATGGAGCTCGCGCGCCCGGTTTGAGCACGCATTCACTTCCATCCCGGTCTCCTACCCCATGGCGCGCCAGGCCGTCAGGCCGCAAACCCACCATCGATCAGCAAGCTGGCCCCGGTGACCATGCCCGACTCCGGCCCCGCCAGGTAGGCCACCATGCCCGCGATCTCATCTGGGTGGGCGTGGCGGTCCAGCGCCATCAGGCCGTGCATGTCGCGCGCCATGGGGCCGTCGGAGGGGTTCATGTCGGTGTTCACGGGGCCAGGCTGCACGTTGTTCACCGTGATGCCACGTGGCCCCAGGTCGCGGGCCAGGCCCTTGGTCAGGCCCACGATGGCGGCCTTGCTCATGCCGTAGACACTGAACCCCGCCCATGGCACACGGTCGGAATTGGTACTGCCGATGGTGATGACACGGCCATACGCGCCGCCCTGGCCCATGTGGCGCACGGCGGCCTGGGTAGCCACGAACACGGCGCGCACATTCACGTTGAGTGTGTGGTCAAAGTCGGCCAAGGCAAAGCTGCCGATCTCGCCCGCAATGGCCACGCCTGCGTTGTTGACGAGGATGTCCAGGCGGCCCAGCTCGCGTGCAGCGCGGTCCACGACCTGCGTGAGGGCGGCAGCGTCCGCGCTGTCAGCCTGCAGGGCCAGGGCCTTGCCACCGCTCGCTTCAATGTCCGCCACCAGCGCCAGGGCGGGCGCGGCGGAACTGCTGTACGTGAAGGCCACGGCCGCACCGTCGCGTGCCAGACGCCGCACGATGGCCGCGCCAATGCCGCGCGCGCCGCCGGTGACAAGCGCAACCTTGCCCGTCAGGGGCTGGTGTAGTACAGGGGATGTTGCCAACGCAGAAGACATGGTGTTTCTCCAAATAAAGTGATCAGGAAGGTTCAGCAACGAACCGGGAATAGCTGCAGTGTCGGCAATCCATTGCTCTTCCGGTAGCCATCAATGGGATGGATCTATTTCAACCTTCAGTTGAAAATACAGTCCATGCAACCCCTGACCCACCTCGAATCGTTCGTCAAATCAGCCGAGTCCGGCAGCTTCTCGGCAGCTGCTCGGCTCATGGGCCTGACGCCCGCCGCCGTGAGCAAGAACGTGGCGCGGCTTGAAGCCGGCCTGGGTGTACGGCTGTTCCAGCGCAGCACGCGGCGCCTCACGCTGACCGAGGGTGGGCAACGCTTTCTGGCACAGATTAGCCAACCCCTGTCGGACCTGAATGACGCGGTAGACCACGCCGCAGAGTCCGATCAGCAGCCCGCAGGCACGCTCAAGGTCAGCGTGGGACTGGGCTTTGGCCGCGCATACATCGTTCCGCTGCTGGCAGAGTTTCTGCAGCGTTACCCAGCCATCCAGCCTGACTGGCGGTTTGACAACCGATATGTCGATCTGATCGGCGAAGGTTTTGACGCAGGCATCGGGGGTGGCCTGAACAGGAACCCGGACATGGTGATGCGCGTGCTGGGCCCCACACACCTGGTGGTGGTGGCATCCCCCACGCTTCTGCGGGGCCGCAGGAAAGCGCCACGCCAACCCGCAGACCTGGCGCAGTGGGATGGCATCGTGCGGCTCAACATCCGCACGGGGCGCATCAACGTCACAACGCTGCGCAACAAGGCCGGTGACGCTGCACCCGTGGAGCTGCGCCCACGCATCGTGTTCGACGACCCCGAGGCCATGTGCCAGGCCGCGCTGATGGGCCTGGGCCTGGCGGTGCTGCCCATGCCGTTTGTGCAGCCCTGGCTGGCGCGTGGCGACCTGGTGCGGGTACTGCCCGGCTGGTGGGCCGACGCAGGCCCGACCTCGCTGTACTACCCCAGCAAGAAGCTGCTGCCCGCACGCACCCGGGTGTTTGTGGACTTTGTGCTGGAGCAGTTCACCACACGCGGATTCGCGCAAAGGGTGCGCGGAGACTGACGGGAGCAGCGGTTGAGCCGAGCCACAGCAGCGCTGTTGGCAATAATGGGACTTTGCAACCGCCCTGGACCACCGTCATGCCCCAACACATCGGCATCGTGGGCTGCTCCGCCGAAGGTGCCGCCCTGTGTTACCGCACCCTGTGCGCCGAAGGCGCCGCATTGCTGGGCCGCCCGCATGCGCACCCCGAGGTGACGCTGCACACGCCGTCGCTGGCCGACTATGTGGACTGCCTGGACCGGCATGACCTGCAAGGCGTGGCCGACCTGATGCTGGCCTCCGCCCACAAGCTGGCCCGTGCGGGCGCAGATTTTCTGATCTGCCCTGACAACACCATCCACCAGGCGATGGACCGGGTGCTGCCCCACTCGCCGCTGCCCTGGCTGCACATTGCCGAGGTGGTGGCGGCAGAGGCGGCAGCGCGCGGCCACCATCGCCTGGCCATCACCGGCACACGCTGGCTGGTGGACAGCAGCGTGTACCCCGATGCGCTGCAGGCCCAGGGCCTGCAATGGGTGCGCCCCACCGAGGCCGAGCGCAGCGAGATCAACCGCATCATCATGGACGAGCTGGTGCCCGGCATCATCCGCCCCGAGGGCGTGGCCATGTTCCAGCAGATCATCGCCCGCATGCAGCGCGAGGACGGCTGCGATGCCGTGGTGCTGGGCTGCACCGAGATCCCGCTGATCCTGAGCGACGCCAACTCCCCGCTGCCCACGCTGGACTCCACCCGCCTGCTGGCCCGTGCCGCGCTGCGGCGGGCCGTGCAAGCGGACTGAACGCAACTACTTGAGCCGCTGCGCCACCACCGCATCCAGCGAGGCCATGAAGGTCTCCACGGCCAGCGTGTAGGCGCTCTCCAGGCCCAGCTGCGCGTTGATCTCGCCGTGGGTCAGCTCCTGCGGCAGCACCTCGGCACGGCCGCCCAGGTCGCGCACGCGGCGGGCCATGCCCTGGGCCTGCAGGCAGGGGTGGTCCGGGCGCTCGGTGGAGCAGACGAACTGGAACGGCGGCACGGGCCCCGACAGCGCGTGGTACGGCGACACTGCGGCCCAGAACAACGGGTTGGCGCCCATCACTTCGTCATAGAACGGGTAGTGCGGCGCGGTCATCACCACCGGCACATTGAGCGCCGCGCTGTCCAGCGACACGGTGCCCAGCCAGGGCCAGGCCCCCTCGCGCTGGGCCAGGGTGGGCGATGCATTGATGAGCGACACCAGGTGCGCACCTGCCGAGTGCCCCATGAGGATGAACCGCGATGCATCGGCGCCCCAGCTGGCGGCGCGGCTTTGGGCGGCGGCCAGTGCCATGGCCACGTCCTGCGCCTCCTGCAGCACGTTCACGGCGGGGTACAGGCGGTAGTTCACCGAGATGAACACAAAGCCCTTGGGCACCCAGCGCGCCACTTTTTCCTGCACCACGCGGGACATGGCCTTGTCGCCCGTGCGCCAGGCGCCGCCATGCACCATGAAGATTACCGGCGCGCGTGTGCCGGTGGCCACCGCAGCGCTGCTGGCGGCGCCGCCAGCGGCGGGCAGGTAGACATCCATGCGCTGCAGCGGGTCTGCGCCATAGGGCACATCGGCCAGGCGCTGCACACCGGCGGGCAAAGCCGCAGCGGTGTCGCGCACCTGCGCGAAAGGCCCCAGCCCCCGCAGCTGGGCGTGGGCGGGTGGGGTCAACACGGCGGCCAGCGCGCACAGCGCTGCGCCCAGGCCTGTGCGCAGGGGGACCATTGCGAAGAGTGGGCTTGAAGGACGGTACATGCGGAATCTCCTGGCTCAATGAAATGAAGATGAAAAATCAGGGCCGTGCAGGGCAGGCCATCGGGGCGCCGCTGGCGTCAAAGCAGCTGGCGCTGCGGGTGCGGCCGTTGTCTGCGGTGTACGAGCTGCTGGTCTGCACGCTGTTGCCGGTGGCTGCGCTGGTGGCTGTGGTGGTGCGGCCCTGGGTCACGCTGCCGTCGGCGCTGCGCGTGGCGGCGCCCGTGCTCTGCAGCGTGCCCCGGTCGCCCTGGGCGGCCAAGGCGCTGCTGTGGCTGGCCGTGCCATCGGCATTCCTCGCACTCTCGCCCTGGCGCACGGCCGTGGCGCCCTGGGGGCCAGCCACGGCGGCGCCGCTGCGCACGCTGCCGTGGCCCTGGCCGTCGGTGGTCACGCTGCGGCCGCGCAGCACGCCTCCACCGCCCGGAGCAGCGCGGACCACGCCGCTGCGGGCGGTGGCGCTGCCATCGGCGTTGTGCTCTACCGTGTGGCGGCTGTGTGCGCTGGCATCGCTGGCTGTCAGGAGCAGCATCGCCGCCACGGCCAAGGCGGCCAGCAACACGGCGCGGTGCGTGGCAACGGATACAGGCGGTGTAGGGACGGAAGGGAACATGGCGGTCGGCTCCTTGCAACAGAACAGGGGGTGCGAAGCAGCGGGGTGCTGCGCTGATCTGAACTATGGCCGCCAGGTATGAGCCAGTTGTGGCGCCCGCTGCACGATGTATGACAAAGCATGACAAACCACGCGCGCGTGTCATGCGTTGTCATGCACCGGAGCGACTGCCCGCGATGCCACCCTGTGTTTTCGGCCCTACCATTGGCACGCAGCCTTTGCTGCCCCCAACCGCCGCCATCCACATCCACCGCCCCATGACGGAAGCCCTGGCCAAGATCCTGGTCGCTGATGACGAGCCCGACCTGCGTGCGCTGCTGCAGCGCTACCTGAGCGACCAGGGCTATACCGTGCGCACGGTGGAAGGCGCTGGGCCGCTGGACGCCCTGCTGCAGCGCGAGCGCTTTGATGTGCTGGTGCTCGACGTGATGATGCCGGGCGAAGACGGTCTGTCCATCTGCCGCCGCCTGCGTGCGCAGGGCGAGACCATTCCCATCCTGATGCTCACCGCGCGCGGAGACCCCGTGGACCGCATCGTGGGCCTGGAGATGGGCGCCGACGACTACCTGCCCAAGCCCTTCAACCCGCGCGAGCTGCTGGCCCGCATCCAGGCCATGGTGCGCCGCCAGCGCATGCTGGGCGCGCACACCGGGCCCCGGCAGACGGGCGGGCGCATCGCGTTTGGCGCGTTCACGCTGTGGCTGGACGAGCGCCGACTGGAGCGCAACGGTGGCGAGGGCGGCAACGGCGCCCAGGACGTGCCCCTGACCACGGGCGAATTCGCACTGCTGCAGGCACTGGCGCAGCAGCCGCACCGGCCTCTGGGCCGTGACCGGCTCATCGCACTGGCTTATGGCCCCGACCACGCCGCCACCGACCGCAGCATCGATGTGCAGGTGATGCGCCTGCGCAAACTCATCGAGGCCGACCCGGCACAGCCGCGCCACATCCGCACCGTGTGGGGTGTGGGCTATGTGTTTGTGCTCGATGGTGCCGCGCCGGGCCATGGAGGCAAGCCATGACACCCTCCGCCACACCCCAGGCCACCCGGAGCTGGTGGCCGCGCAGCCTGCTCGGGCGCAACCTGCTGCTGATGGCGGTGCTCATCGTGCTGGGGCAACTGGTGGCGGCCATGCTGGTACGGCAGATGATTTTTCAGCCCCGCGTGGCGCAGGTGGCCGATGGCGTGGCACGCAATGTAGCGGCACTGCGCGCAGGGCTGCAGGCGCTGCCTCCGGTGCAGCGGGCGGCGTTTGTCGAGGCGTTCAACCGGCAAGCCGTGTTGTCCGCACCGCCCGTTGCGCCGGACAGCGCCACGCGGCGCGCGCTGCTGTCGCCCATGGAACAGCAGTTTGTGCAGGCGGTGTCGCGCCGCCTGGGGGCGGACAATGCGGCAACAAACACTTCGCAACCCGTATGGCGCCGCGACAGCACCGGCGTGCTGGCCCTGCGCGTGATGCACCAGGGGCCGGAGGGGGCGGAGACCTATTGGCTGAACCTGCCCAGCGTTTTCCCCACGCGCGAGTTCAGCGGCGCCTGGCTGGCCGCCACGCTGGCCAGCATGCTGCTGGCGCTGCTGGGGGCCTGGTGGCTGCAGCGGCACATCAACCGCCCGCTGGCGCAGGTGGTGGCGGCGGCCCGGCAGCTGGCGCAGGGCCAGCCCCCAGCACCGCTGCCCGAAGACGGACCCGAAGAAATCGCCACCGTGGGCCGCAGCTTCAATCACATGGCGCACAGCCTGGTGGTAGCTGACCAGGAGCGCGCGCTGATGCTGGCCGGTGTGTCGCACGACCTGCGCACGCCACTGACCAAGCTGCGGCTGGGGGTAGAGATTGCCGGGGCGCAGATCGATGCGCCGCTGGCCGCGAGCATAGCCCGCAGCATCGACGAGATGGACGGGATCGTGGGCCAGTTCCTGCAGTTTGCGCGGATCGGTTCCAACGCAGGCGAGGCCGAGGTGCCCACCACGGCATCGCTCAACGACCTGGCCCAGGCCGTGGCCGAGGCGCAGGCCGACCATGGGCGCACCGTGCGGCTGGCGCTGGGCACGCTGCCCGACGTGCCGGTGCGCCCCCAGGCCCTGCGCCGCGCGCTGGACAACCTGGTGGAAAACGCCTGGCGCCACGGCACGCCGCCGGTGCTGCTGCGCACGGGGGCGGATGCCGACGGCGTGTGGCTGGAGGTGCAGGACCAGGGCCCGGGCATCGCCCTGGCAGAGCTGGACCGCATCCGCCAGCCCTTTGCGCGCGGCGATGGCGCGGCACGCTCGGGCGCACCCGGCGCAGGGCTGGGCCTGGCCATCGTGGAGCGTGTGGTGCGCAGCCACGGCGGGCGGCTGGAGCTGCACAGCGCGCAGGGCGCGGGGCTGCGCGCGCGGCTGGTGTTGCCACGGGGCGGGCAGGCCTGAGAGGGTGATGCCACCGGACGCGCCCTGCCCCCAGGACATGCTGCACACTGAAAATTCAGCCAAAAGTGCCGCATGCGCCAGTGCAATATGCGGCAACAGCTCTTAAATCAATAGCAATTCAGTAAACCCGGCATGCCCTCAGGCCACCGGCATCTTCAGCTTGCGGTACAGCGTCTGGCGGCTGATGCCCAGCTGGCGCGCTGCCTGCGACAGGTTGCCGCGCGCGGCCTGCAGCGCCTGGTCGATGGCGGCCTGGGACAGCTGCTGCAGGCTGAGGGCGGCGGGCAGGACATCCGCGCCAGTGCCTGCTGCGGCGTTGCTGCGCGGGGATGCGGGCGCCGCCGTGAGTGCCTGCACCAGGTCGTCGGGCATGTGCTCCCAGCCCAGGGTGTCTTCGCCCTCGGCCAGCATGGCGCAGGCCGTGCGCAGCACGTTGGCCAGCTGGCGCAGGTTGCCGGGCCAGGGGTAGGCGGCCAGGCGGGCCAGCAGGTCGGGCGCTACCTGCACCTCAAAACCCAGGCCCTGCTCGGTGGCCAGGTCGGCCAGCAGGCGCTGCAGCAGCGCCACAAAGTCACTGCGCTCGCGCAGTGCAGGCAGCTGTACCGTGAGGCCGTTGATGCGGTAGTACAGGTCCTGCCGAAAACGCCCTTGCTCCGCCGCCTGCATGAGCTGGTTGTGGGTGGCGCAGACCAGTGCAAAGTCCACCGGAACGGCCTTGCTGGCGCCCACCGGCGTCACGCTGCGCTCTTGCAGCACGCGCAGCAGGCGGGTCTGCAGGGCCAGCGGCATGTCGCCGATTTCGTCGAGGAACAGCGTGCCGCCATGGGCCTCACGCAGGCGGCCCAGGTGGCCCTCCTTGCGCGCGCCGGTGAAGGCACCGGCCACATGACCGAAGAGTTCGGATTCGATCAGGTGCTCGGGAATCGCCGCGCAGTTGATGGCCACAAACGGTGCGTCGCGGCGCGGGCCGCTGGCGTGCAGCGCGCGCGCAAACACCTCCTTGCCCACGCCCGATTCGCCCTGCACCAGCACCGCAATCGGTTTGCCCACCACGCGGCGGGCCTTGTCGGCGGCGGCGCGCCAGCGGGCGTCGCCGGTGTCCAGCAGGGCCAGTGCGTCCTGCGTGGGCGCTGCGCGGGCCGCCGTGGCGGGCTGCGACGGGGTGACCCACGCGGCGGCATCCATCTGCACCTGGGCAAACAGCAAGGCACCGTGGGGTGTGCGCAAAGCCTGGGGCTGCTGGGGGCGGCGCTTGTGGTGCGAGAGCAGGTCGTCCAGCCGCACGTCCAGCACCCGCTCCAGCAAGGTGGCGCCCACGTCGCCCGCGTGCAGGCCCAGCTGCGCCAGGCCTACGCGGTTGGCGCCCACGATCCAGCCGTCGGCCGACACCGCCACGATGCCCTCGGCCACGCTGCCAATGCCCTCGGGCGCGCTGTGCAGGTGCAGGCGGATGTTGCGTTTGCAGGTGGCGGCCAGCAGGCGGTTTTCGATCATGCGGGCTGCCGTGCTCACCAGGCCCAGCGTGTGGGCGTGGCCGTTGCGGTAGTCGCCCGAGATGTCGAGGATGCCCAGCAGCTCGCCCGTGGCCGACAGGATGGGCGAGGCCGCGCAGGTGAGAAAGCTGTTGCGCTCCAGAAAATGCTCGCCGCCGTGCACCTCCACCGCGCAGGCCTCGGCCAGGGCCGTGCCGATGGCGTTGGTGCCCCGGTGGGCCTCGTGCCAGGAGGCACCGCTGGTCAGCGCCACGCGCTCGGCCTTGTCCACAAAGTACGGGTCGCCCAGCGTGTGCATGAGCATGCCGCGCCGGTCGGCCAGCACCACCACGCTCTGGCTGTGGCGCACTTGCTCGAACAGGTACTCCATCACCGGCCGCGAATGCGCCAGCAGCTCGGGGTTGCTGGCCAGCACATGGCGCAGCGTGCCGCTGCTGGGGTGGTCGATGGCCTGGGGCCGCCCGGTGGGAACCAGGCCCGCCGCCATGCTGCGCGACCAGGAGCGCGCCAGGCGCTCGTCCACCAGGCCGCTGGGGCACTGGCCAGAGTCCAGCAGGTGCTGGCGGGCCTGTCGCAAGGCGACGGGGGAAGTGTTGGGGCGCACGCTTTGTCTCCGTGCGGGCTCAGGGCGGCCCGCTTGTGGTGTGTGGGCCAGTATGGCGGGCTCCACGGCGCGGGGCAAGGGTGTGGGCGCAAGCGGGGTGCCAACTGTTCCATTTCGTGACAGGTGTCGCGGCCCGGCACAGCGCCGCTGGGACTGCTGCGACAGGTGAGCCCCCGGGTCAGAAGAAAAATCCTAATGAAATCAACACGCCGCGCGCCTCGGCCCGCTGGCATGGGTTTTGAGTAGGGGGTTGGTATCGGACAGGCCCTATGGGGCCCGTCCGATGCACACAACCATCGCAGGAGACAACACCATGACCGTTTACGCAGCCCCCGGCGCCGCTGGCGCCAAGATCGCCTACAAGGCCCAGTACAACAACTTCATCGGCGGCCAATTCGTGGCCCCGGTCAAGGGCCAATACTTTGATGTGATCTCGCCGGTCAACGGCAAGGTCTACACCCAGGCCGCCCGCTCCACTGCGGAAGACATCGAACTGGCGCTGGACGCCGCACATGCTGCTGCCGACGCCTGGGGCAAGACCGACGCCGCCACGCGCGGCAACATCCTGCTGAAAATTGCCGACCGCATCGAGCAGAACCTGGAGCTGCTGGCCTACGCCGAAACCGTGGACAACGGCAAGGCGATCCGCGAAACGCTGAACGCCGACATTCCGCTCACCGTGGACCACTTCCGCTACTTTGCGGGCTGCGTGCGGGCGCAAGAAGGCGCCTTGAGCAATATCGACGAGAACACCGTGGCGTACCACATCCAGGAGCCGCTGGGCGTGGTGGGCCAGATCATTCCGTGGAACTTCCCGATCCTGATGGCGGCCTGGAAGCTGGCCCCGGCGATTGGCGCGGGCAACTGCGTGGTGCTCAAGCCTGCAGAGTCCACGCCGATTTCCATCCTGATCCTGGCCGAGCTGATTGCCGACCTGCTGCCGCCCGGCGTGCTCAACATCGTCAACGGCTATGGGCGCGAAGCAGGCATGCCGCTGGCCACCAGCAAGCGCATTGCCAAGATCGCCTTCACCGGCTCCACCAGCACCGGCCGCGTGATTGCGCAGGCTGCCGCCAACAACCTGATCCCCGCCACACTAGAGCTGGGCGGCAAGAGCCCCAACGTGTTCTTTGCCGACATCATGGACAAGGACGATGCGTTCCTGGACAAGGCCGTCGAAGGCTTGGTGCTGTTCGCGTTCAACCAGGGCGAGGTCTGCACCTGCCCGAGCCGTGCGCTGATCCAGGAAAGCATCTACGACCAATTCATGGAACGTGTCTTGAAGCGCGTGGCCGCCATCAAGCACCAGAACCCGCTGGACACCGACAGCATGATGGGCGCGCAGGCCTCCAAAGAGCAGCTCACCAAGATCCTGAGCTACCTGGACCTGGGCAAGCAAGAGGGCGCCGAAGTGCTCGCCGGTGGCGGCCAGGCCCACCTGGGCGGCGACCTGGAAGGCGGGTACTACGTGCAGCCCACGCTGTTCAAAGGCCACAACAAGATGCGCATCTTCCAGGAAGAAATCTTCGGCCCCGTGCTGGCCGTGACCACCTTCAAGGACGAGGCCGAAGCCCTGGCGATTGCCAACGACACGCTGTATGGCCTGGGCGCCGGTGTGTGGAGCCGCAACGGCAATGTGGCCTACCGCATGGGCCGCGCCATCAAGGCCGGGCGTGTGTGGACCAACTGCTACCACGCGTACCCCGCGCACGCGGCGTTTGGCGGCTACAAGGAGTCGGGCATTGGGCGTGAGACGCACAAGATGATGCTGGACCACTATCAACAGACCAAGAACCTGCTGGTCAGCTACAGCGAAAACAAGCTCGGTTTCTTCTGAGGGGTGGCGGTCCACAGACCGTCCCTGGCGTCGTTGCTCCGTCTTGCCGTAGCGTTGCTACTGTCTGCGACGGAGACGCCTAGCCAGAAACGGCCTGTGAACCGCAGGACACGCTGCTGGCGGCGCGTTGTTCCAACGCGCCGCTTTTTGCTTCTTTTGCATCGCACGCTGGAGACAACCATGGTCGAAAAAGTCATCGCCACCCCTGCCGCGCTGGAGCTGGTGGCCTTTCTGCAAGCAAAGCATGGCCCTGCGCTCATGTTCCACCAGAGTGGGGGTTGCTGCGACAACAGCGCGGCCAACTGCTATCTGCCGGGGGAGATCACGATGGGCGCAGGCGATGTGTACCTGGGCGACATCGGCGGCTGCCCGTTCTACATCGGGCGCGCGCAGTACGAGACCTGGAAGCACACGCAGCTCATCATCGATGTGATCGAAGGCACGGGCGGCACCTTCTCGCTGGAGGGGCCGGAGGGCAAGGCCTTCCACACGCGTTCGCGGGTGTTCACCGACGCAGAGCTGGGCGAACTGGGCATCGCGCACGGGCCTGCGGCCTGAGCGCCCTGGGGGGAGTACATCGGCCCTTTGAGGGACTTTGGAGGCTCAGGGGCAGGTAGCGCTAGTGGAACATGCCTTGGCAGCTATTGAATTCGTAGCGCCGCCGTGGCACCACGGCCACCCGCTTCATCCCCCAGGCGGAACACCGACACCACGTGCACCAGGTCTTCGGCCTGGTTCTTGAGGCTGCTGGCGGCGGCGGCCATTTCTTCGACCAGCGCAGCGTTCTGCTGGGTGACCTGGTCCATCTGCGTCACGGCCTCGCCCACCTGGGCCACGCCAAGGGACTGTTCGTGGCTGGCAGCGCTGATCTCGCCCACGATGTCGGTCACGCGGCGGATGGCGCCCACCACCTCGCTCATCGTGGCGCCTGCGCGGTCTACCAGGGCGCTGCCCTGGGCCACGCGCTCCACGCTGGCGCTGATGAGCGTCTTGATCTCGCGTGCGGCCTCGGCGCTGCGCCCGGCCAGGCTGCGCACCTCGCTGGCCACCACGGCAAAGCCACGGCCTTGCTCGCCCGCACGGGCAGCCTCCACTGCGGCGTTGAGCGCGAGGATGTTGGTCTGGAACGCGATGGAATCGATCACGCCGATGATGTCGGAGATCTTCTGCGAAGACGCGTTGATGCCATGCATGGTGTCCACCACCTGCGCCACCACCTCGCCGCCCTGCACGGCCACGGTGCTGGCGTTGGCAGCCAGCTGGCTGGCCTGCTGCGCGCTGTCGGCGTTCTGGCGCACGGTGGCGTTGAGCTGCTCCATCGACGCGGCGGTTTCTTCCAGCGCGCTGGCCTGGCTTTCGGTGCGGGCCGACAGGTCGGTGTTGCCCTGCGCAATCTGCACGCTGGCCGTGGCCACGCTTTCTGACCCGCTACGCACGTTGCGCACCACCTGCGTGAGTTGTGTGCGCATCTGCTGCAGCGCCTGCAGCAACTGGCCCACCTCGTTGGTGCCATGGGGAATGGGAGCACCACTCAGGTCCCCCTGCGCCACAGCGCGCGACAGCGCCACGGCCTGGGACAGCGGCCCGGTCATGGAGCGCACGAACACCAGCGCCGTCGCACTGGTGGCCGACAACGTAACGACCAGAGCCAGCGCCACCCACAGCAGGTTGCGCTGCAACCCCGCCACGCGCGCCTGCAGGGCCTGGTCCAGGCTGGCCATGGACAGGTTGTTGAGCGCATTCAGTGCCTCGATGGTGCGGGTGAACGCGTCGAAGTAATCCTTGGACGGCAGCTGCAGCTCGGTGGCGTTGATCACGTCACGCTCCACCATCTGCAGCGACTGCTGGATCTGCCCCTGCACCGCCTGCACGCTGCTGCCCAGTGCGCGTTGCAGTTCGGCGTTGCCCTGCAAGGAGCGGTCCAGTCCCCGGAAGGTATCGGCCTGCAGTTCAGCCACGCGCTGTTGCAGCACCAGCAGCTGGCCCTTGCCCTGGGGTGTGAGCTCGCGCTTGCCCAAAGCGCTGGCGCCCTGGGCGCGCAGCATGCCCAGCTTTTCGCCCAGCATGGGGGCTTGGGCCAGCGATGCCTGTACCAGCGCGTGGGTGTCGGCCTCGGGGTCGATCTGCAGGCCATAGGCATGCACCAGCGACTCATTGAGCTGCAGCAGCGTCGCGATGAGCTGGGTATGCTGCGCGGTGCTTTGCGCCTGCTCGATGCTGCGCGCGCCCACGGCCTGCTCCAAGGTGCGCCAGGTCTGCTGCGCCTGGGTCCAGGCCGCCATCTGCGCGGCGGGCACCTTGGCGGCGGCAAAGCGGGCGCTCACGTCGTCCAGCGCGGCGTTGACCGCATCGCGCGCTGCGGGGCGGCGCGCGGCCAGCGACTCGTCGCCGCCGAGCATGCCCACCGACAGGCCCCGGTGCACCTGCACGCGCTGCACCAGCAGTGTGAGCGCCTGGGCGGGTGCCACGCCCTGCGCCTCCAGGCGCGCGTGGTCGATGGCGTGGAGGGAGTCGCGCACCACCAGGTAGGTGGGCAAGGCGCTCATGAGGAGCCCGATGGTCCCCAGGATGAGGAATTTTTCGAGCAGGTTCAACCGGTGAAGCAATGACATGGCAGTGGGCGCAGGCAACGCAGCGTGCGCAATGGAATAGGCCCCAGGGGCGGGTGTCGGCACCGCCGACTGGATGGCGGCCCTCCTGAGGGCCGAACGGAATGTCCCGCAATGTAGGGACGTGTCCGCAGTAGGGTTTTGACTCAGGTCAAGTCACGCAGAGCTTCGCCCCCGTGGCTTGACGGCGTGCACTGGCCTGCGTGCCGGTATGGGGGAGGCTGCACCGGCCGGGGCGCTGGAGAATAATGAACGCTTCCCCATCCTTTGGAGCCCCTGGCATGCACTCGATCACCCTGCGCTTCCTGGCGTCCCAGACGACCCTGCCCCAGGCGGGCCGCGTGCCCGGTGGCACGGTGCTGCGCTGGGTGGATGAGGCCGGTTTTGCTTGCGCCAGTGCCTGGGCCCAAGGGGACTGCGTCACAGAGTTTGTGGGCGGCGCCCACTTTGTGCGCGCCATCCGCCCGGGCAATCTGGTCGAGGTGCATGCGCGCCTGGCCTACACCACCGACACCAGCATGTGCATGGCGGTGGAGGTGCGCAGCGGCGCCGTGCACGGCGCGCCGCTGGAGGACGTGGTGCACTGCGTGGCCGTGTACACCGCCGTGGATGCCAGCGACCAGCCGCGCACCGTGGACAAATGGAGCCCCGAGACGCCTGGCGACATGGCGCTGGCCCAGCGCGTCAAGGCACATATCGACGCGGCGCGCGCAGCGCAATGACCGGCGCAGCACAGGCCGCGCCAGCGGCTAGCCCCTTGCGAGCAAGCGATCTGCTGGCCGCTCTGGTGGTGGTGATCCTGTGGGGCGTCAACTTTGTCGCCATGAAATGGGGGCTGCGCAGCTTCAGCCCGTTTCAGCTGGGTGCTGCGCGCTACCTGTGCGCCGCGCTGCCGCTGGTGCTGCTGGTGCGCCCGCCGCGCATGCACTGGCGCTGGGTGCTGCTGTTCGGGCTGTTCCAGGGCGTGGGGCAGTTTGGCTTTTTGTTCATGGGGCTCAAGGTGGGCATGACGGCGGGGCTGGCCAGCGTGTTGCTGCAGACCCAGGTGTTCTTCACGGCGCTGCTGGGCTTTGCGCTGTTGCGCGAGCGGCCGGGGCTGCCGTTGCGCCTAGGCATGGTGCTGGCGGCGCTGGGGCTGGTGTGTTTTGCGATGAACTACGTGGGCCCAGGCTCGGGCATGGGCGTGGCGGCGGCCACCACGCTGGCGGGCCTGCTGCTCACGCTGTGTGGCGCAGCCATGTGGGCGTCGTCCAACATCGTGGCGCGGCTGGCACAGCAGCACAGCCCGGGGTTTGACCCGCTGGCGTTCGTGATCTGGAGCAGCCTGGTGCCGGTTCTGCCGTTCATGGCGCTGTCGGCCGTGTTCGACCCCGATGCCGCGCGCTGGCTGCAGTGGCAGACGCTGGCCAACGTGCCGCTGCTGTCGTGGGCCGCCGTGGCCTACCTGGGCTGGGCCGCCACCATCGTGGGCTACGCGCTGTGGACCAACCTGCTGCAGCGCTACCCCGCCAACCGCGTGGCGCCCTTCAGCCTGGCGGTGCCGGTGGTGGGGCTCACCGCAGGCTGGCTGCTGCTGGACGAGGGCGTGGCGCCCTGGCAGTGGGCGGGCATTGCGCTGGTGGTGGCCGCGCTGGCCTGTGTGGTGCTGGGGCCCAGGCTACAAGCCAAAATGGCCCGTAGCGCTAGTTGAATATACCGCACAAGCTATCAATTAGATAGCAGTCAGCCGCAACACCTACTACAGCAACCTGCGGCGCGCAAAACGCACCACGGTCACCCCGGCACGTGCCTGGCGCACCGAGGGCATGACCAGCACGCAGTCGTCGTACGGAGTAACCACCGGCACGCCGTCGTTGTCGCCAATCACCGTCCCCGCCTTCTCGAACACCTCCAGCCCAGTGTAGGGCGCCACGAACCGGAAGGCGCTGCTGGTGGCGACCACGGGGCCGGTCACCTCCAGCGCCCACTGGCGCGGTGCGTCGGGCAGGCGCCAGCCGGGCAGCTGCTGCGCCAGCGCGTCGGCGCTCAGGGCGCCAGACTGTTCGATGAAGCGCACACACTGGTCCTGCGCCACGGCACGGCTGGCCGGGTCGCCATGGAAGCCACATTCGATGAGCAGCGAGCGGGTGCCGTTGTCGTCCAGAGCACCAAACCGCCCGTAGTCGCGCATGCGCACGCCGTCCTTGTGGCCTGCGTCCACCACGATGTGCTCGGGCGATTGCATGGCGCGCGCCAGCGCCAGGTTGCGCGGCTGGATGCCAGTGAGCAGCAGCGGCGCCGAGGGCTCGTGCATGGAGTGGATGTCAAGCAACCAGTCGGCCTGCGCCACCCACGGGCGCAGCGCGGCGGCGCGGCGGCGCTCGTTGGTATCAACGGCATCGATGCGCTCGTCCAGCCATTGGCGGTTGAGGTCTTCGTCGGTGAAACGCGAGGCGTCGTGGTTGCCGGGGTCAAACCGGTCGAAGGCGTCGAGGTTGCAGAACGCGAGCGTGAGCGTGCCCTGCTGCGGGCGAACCCCGGCGTCGAGCAGGCCTTTGAGCGCCCAGGCGCCGCACAGCTCGTTGCCGTGCACCAGGGCGCTGATCATCACGTGGCGCCCGGGCTGGCCCGAGTCGAAGTGCCACACGCCTTCGGTGCCGGTGTTGCCCGCGCGCCAGGCACTGATGTCGGGTGCGGGCAGTTCAAACGCCAAGGGTTGCACGGAAGTTGGGGGAATGTGGCTGCTGCTCATTCTTCGATCTTGGCGAATTCAACAATCTTCTTGTACTTGGCCACTTCCGTGGTCAGGAACTGGTCGATGTTCACGGTGGGCGAGGCCACAGTGGAACCGCTGGCTTCCATCTTCTTGCGGAAGTCCGGCGATTGCAGGCTGTCGGCCAGCGCCTTCTTGAGCTTGTCGGTCACGGGCTTGGGCAGGTTGGCAGGCGCCATGAGCGCAAACCACACGCTGATGTCCACGTTCTTGTACTGCGGCGACTCGGCCAGCGCGGGAATGTCGGGCGTGGTGGCCGAGCGCTTGGCCTCGGTGGTGCCCAGTGCAATCACCTTGCCGCTCTTGATGTGCGGCAGGCCGCTGGAGAGCACGAACACGCCGTACTCCAGGTTGTTGCCCATGAGGTCGCTGGTGAGCGGCGCCACGCCCCGGTAAGGGATGTGCGTCATGAACAGCTTGCCTTGCTCCTTCACGGCCTCGCCCGCCAGGTGCAGTGCCGTGCCCACGCCCGAACTGCCGTAGCTGAACTTGCCGGGGTTCTTGGACACTTTCTGCGTGAACTCCGCCATGTTCTTGACGCCCGCCCCGGTGGAGGCCACCAGCACCAGCGGCTGGGAGGCAATGAGGCCGATGGCAGTGAAGTCCTTGATGTCGTACTTGACCTTTTTGGTCACGAGCTTGTTGATGGCGATCTCGTTGTTGGCGCCCACCAGCAGGGTGTAGCCGTCGGGCGCCGCGTTGGCCACTTTCTGGGCGCCGATCGCGCCACCCGCTCCGCCCAGGTTCTCGATCACCACCGGCACGCCAAGCTTGTTGCCCAGCTCGGTGGCCACCGTGCGTGCGGTCAGGTCGGTGCTGCCGCCGGGTGGGTAGCCCACAACGATGGTGATGGGCTTGCTGGGGTAGGCGTCTTGCGCGATGGCGGGGGCTGCGAGAACGGCCAGGCCGCACAGCAGTGCAGCACGGCGCAGGGGATGGACGGTGGTCATGGCGGAACTCCTTGGCAAAAGCGGGGGTGGGGCAGGTGGGGGTATGGATTTGATTGTGAAAAAGCCGCCGTTGGCCGTTGGTGCCAAAACGGCACCAGGCCGTGCTGATTCAGGATACATGGCACGGGGAAACCCGCAGGCCACTCACGTTCAGCGAGAGTGCATCAGCGCTGGGCCAGGGCCTTCCACAGCGCCTCAGCCAGCGGCCCCAGACGGCGCTTGGGGCGGTACAGGCGCACGTCAAAACGCACCTCCATGCGGGCGTCACCCGCCAGCGCGAGCCGCTGGGCCTTGCAGTCGGCAAACACCATGGACCAGGGCAGCCAGGCAACGCCCAGGCCTTTTTGCACGTATTCGTAGTGGGCGTCGGCCGAGTCGCACTCCACCACGCGCTGCAGCCTTGGGGCATGGGGGTTGTGCGCCAGGTGGTCTTCCACCAGCCGCCCCAGGGCCAGCTGGGGCGCGTAGGCCAGATAGGGCACCAGCGTGGCGTCGGGCCCGAACCGGTGCAAAGCCTGCCCTTGTGCCGTGGCGCGCGACACCGGCACCAGCCGGTCGGAGGCCACCGTCAGGTGCATGAACTGCCGCGCATCGAGCCGGATGGCCAGGGCCGGGTGGTGGTACACAAGCGAAAAATCAGCCTCGTTGCGCTCCAGCATGCCCACGGTGTCGGCCAGCGCCCGGGTGCGAATGCACAGCTCGCCGCCTTGCAAAATGGGCTGCAGGCGCACCAGCCAGTCGGCCACCACGGTGCGCGCCAGCGTGCGGCCCGTGGCCAGGGTCACGGTGCGGGCCTGGCGCCCGGCCAGGCTTTGCAACTCTTCGTGCGACTGTGTGAGGCTGCGTGCCAGGTGGCCAGCGGTCTCCAGAAAACTTTGCCCGGCAGGCGTGAGGGTGACCGGGCCGCCATTGCCGCGCTCCACCAGCGGCGTGCCTGCCCAGGCCTCCAGCGCGCGGATGCGGCGGCCAAACGCGGGGTGCGTGACGTGCCGAAGCTCGGCCGCACGCGTGAAGCTGCGCTCCTGCGCCAGGACGATGAAGTCTTCCAGCCATTTCAACTGCATCGTCGGCTCCTGAAGGGGCGGCTGTCCGGTCGGTGGGCTGGTGCCTGGGCTGTGCCAGCCCCGTTAGAGGACCAGACACCGCGGTCGGAGTGAGAGGGCTCAGCCCCGGGCAGCTTCCAGAACGCCTCGGGTGCGTGTGGCTTCGGCACGCGCCACCGCAGCAAAGTCCTCGCCTTTGGACGCGTAAAGAATGGCCCGCGACGAGTTCACGATGATCGGCCCGTCACTGCGCAGCCCGGCGCGCACGGTGGCGGCGGCATCACCACCCTGGGCACCCACGCCCGGAATCAGCAGCGGCAGCGTGGGCGCGATGGCACGCACGCGCTCGATCTCCTGCGGGTAGGTGGCGCCCACCACCAGGCCCAGCTGGCCGTTCTTGTTCCAGGGGCCTTGCGCCAGACGCGCCACATGCTCGTACATGAGTGGCTGGCCCTCGACGCTGGCCAGGCGCTGGGTCTGCAGATCGTCGCCGCCTGGGTTGGACGTGCGGCAGAGCAAAAACGCGCCCTTGCCGTGGTACGCCAGATAGGGCTCGATGGAGTCGAAGCCCATGAAGGGCGACAGCGTGACCGCATCGGCGCCGTAGCGCTCGAAGGCCTCCTTGGCGTACTGCTCGGCGGTGGAGCCGATGTCGCCACGCTTGGCGTCCAGGATCACCGGCACCTGCGGTGCGTTGGCACGCATGTGCTGCATCAGGCGTTCGAGTTGGTCCTCGGCGCCATGCGCGGCAAAGTAGGCGATCTGCGGCTTGAAGGCACACACCAGGTCGGCGGTGGCGTCCACGATGGCCGCGCAAAAGTCGTAGATCTTGCGGGGGTCGCCCTGCATCGCGGCGGGAAACCGCGTGGGTTCAGGGTCCAGGCCCACGCACAGCAGGGAGTTGTTCTGTGCCGTGGCGTCGCGCAGCATGTCGGTGAAGTTCATGGGGCGTGATTTTAGGTGGGTGGGCACGGGATGCCCCCGCCGGGGACCGTGATCGTCAAGGAGAGGCGCTGTGCAGTGGAGATGTCAGGCACCCCGGGGTGTGCCACCGGGCAACAAAAAAGGCCGTCGAGACGGCCTTTTTGCGGGAACACAGGGAGCAACAAGTCCCTGGTGAAAACGAAAGATCAGCGGGGCACAGCCAGCAGGCGTTGCACGTCGCGGTCGTTGGGCAGCGCGTAGTCGTAGCCACGCACGATGCGGCTGTCTTCGGTGCGCACGAGCTTCAGGCTCACGTAGGTGTAGTTGGCGGCCGCCGAGTAGGTGCCCACCAGCACCAGGGAGGCATTGTGGTTGCGGGCAATGTCCTTGATCTCACGCGACAGCAGCAGCTCGCCCTGGCCTTCGCGCACGAACACGTCACCGCGCAGCTTGATTTCCTTCACGTTGAAGCCGCTGGCCGCCATGCTGGTGGCGTACTGCTCGGACAACGTGCGGCCCAGCGGGGCGGCGCGGCTGAGGTCGTTGACATTGACCACGGTGGCCACGAGCACAGGCCCGCCGCCCAGTGAGTTCATGTCGAAACCGGTGGTCAGCTTGGTCACCGCATCGCGGCTGCTCTGGATGAACTGGCTGCTTGCGGCTTCCTGGTAGGTAGGCTCAACGCGCACCGGAGCGGAGTTGTTGGCGCAACCAGCCAGCACCACGCCGGCCAGCACCGTCAAAAGAAGTGCAGGGGTTTTCATTGCGAGACAACCTTCATGTTGACGTTCTTGTACGAGGGGCGCGTGAACAACGGGGTGTCAGCGTTTTCCAGGTAGTACACGTCGGTCTTGCGGGCCAGGTACTGGCCACCGCGCGTGACGGTGGTGGTCAGGATCAGCTCGGTGTTGGTCGGGCCACCGGAGTTGATGCTGTTGGCGTAGTCGGCGGCGAGGGTCAGACCGAGTCCAGCTGCGAGTTGGGCGTCGATGTGCTCATGGCGCAGGCCGTAGGCGGCAAACAGGCCTGCAGCCAGCATGGTGAACTGACCAGGGATGAAGTGCGGGCGGTCGCTGTTGTGGCGCACGACCTGGATACCGTAGGAGACTTCCAGGGCCTGGCCCAGGTTCTGCTGTACCACGGCACCGTTCTGGACCAGCTTGGTGATCAGGAACTCGCGAAAGGCGGTTTCAAACTGCGTGGCGTTGGCGGGCAAGGACACATGCAGTGGGGTGTTGGGGGCCACGCCGGCCTTGTCCAGGGTGCTCAGCGTCTGGTTGACCACATCGCGCGAGACCAGGTCCCAATGTCCGGCGGAGCGGACCTTGGGCTGCGAGGTGTACTCGAAATTTTCCGCGACGGGAATAGGCGCCCTCTGTGCGCACCCCACCAAAGTTGCCACAGCGCCAGCCAGCACGGCCAAGCTGATTGCCTTTGAAAACGACATGATTCCCTCCTACGGACTGAATTTGCGAGGATCCGAACAGATGCGACCCGCACGATTGAAAAATAATTCTGGGCGGTATCCTCAACAAAAACAAGAAAAAATTACGCTAACTACGCTCCGGCGTACACAGTTCGTTGTTTTTGGTCACAGTTGTGTGCCGATGCAAGGCGTGCAACCAGGCAGAGCCACTCCTGAAGGGCCCGCCTTGCATTTGCTTACACGGCAGCGGCTGCGCGCTGCTCCAGGATGTCAAAAGCGGGCAGCTTTTTGCCTTCCAGCACTTCCAGGAAGGCCCCGCCACCGGTGGAGATGTAACCCACCTGTTTTTCAATGCCGTACTTGGCAATGGCCGCCAATGTGTCACCACCGCCTGCGATGCTGAAGGCGGGCGACTCGGCAATGGCGGCAGCGATGGTGCGGGTTCCGTTTTCGAAAGCCGCGAATTCAAACACGCCCACAGGGCCATTCCAGACGATGGTGCCTGCGGACTTGAGCTGCGCGGCCAGGCGGGCGGCGGTCTCGGGGCCAATGTCCAGAATCATGTCGTCGGGCGCAACGTCCGTGGCGGCCTTCACGGTGGCGGGAGCGTCTGCTGCAAAGGTCTTGGCCACCACCACATCGGTGGGGATCGGCACCTCCGCGCCACGGGCCTTCATGGCGGCCATCACGGACTTGGCGGCATCCAGCAGATCGGGCTCGGCCAGGCTCTTGCCAATGGGCAGGCCCGCAGCCAGCATGAAGGTGTTGGCAATGCCGCCGCCGACGATCAACTGGTCCACCTTGTCGGCCAGGCTTTGCAAAATGGTGAGCTTGGTGGACACCTTGGAGCCCGCCACGATGGCAGCCAGCGGGCGCTGGGGATGCGCCAGGGCCTTGGTCAGGGCGTCAATCTCGGCCGACAGCAGCGGGCCGGCGCAGGCAATGGGGGCGTACTGGGCAATGCCGTAGGTCGTGCCTTCAGCGCGGTGGGCGGTGCCAAACGCGTCGTTCACAAAGATGTCGCACAGCGCGGCCATCTTGCGGGCCAGCTCTTCCTTGTTTTTCTTCTCGCCCACGTTCAGGCGGCAGTTTTCCAGCAGCACGATCTGGCCGGGGGCCACTTGCACGCCGTCCACCCAGTTGGCGACCAGGGGCACATCGCGGCCCAGCAGGTCGGCCATGCGCTTGGCAACGGGGGCCAGGGAGTCTTCGGGCTTGAACTCGCCTTCGGTCGGACGGCCCAGGTGGCTGGTCACCATGACTGCGGCACCGGCGTCCAGCGCCATGCGGATGGCGGGAATGGAGGCGCGGATGCGGGTGTCTTCGGTAATGTTGCCGGCGTCGTCTTGCGGCACGTTCAGGTCGGCGCGGATGAAGACGCGCTGGTTGCGGGCCTTGCCCTGGGCGCACAGATCGGAAAAGCGAAGGATGTTCATGGGGTGGAGGTTTCCTGGAGGGGCCGGTGGATCAGGGGCGCCATTTTAGGCGGCCCTGCTGACGCGGCCGGCTGCCGCCAGCACCTACCAGCCCCAGCCGATGTGCAGTGGCAGATACACCGCCATGCCCACCAGAATGGTGCCCAGGATGCCCCGGCGCCAGAAGTAATACACGCTGGCGAACAGCACGGCCGGCAGGCGTGCGTCCATGAAGGTGTCGATCAGCTCGCCCTGCACCATGAGGATCTCGGGTGCAATGACGGCAGTGAGCGCGGCCAGCGGGGCATATTTGAGGCCACGCTTGAGCCAGTCTGGCAGGGGCAGCTCACGCTCCGGGATCATGAAGAACGAGCGCGATACCACCGTGATCACAGCCAGGCCCACCGTGGCCAGCAAGGGATAGATCCAGGACCAGCTCATGGGTGGCGTTCCTCGCGCAGCGGCACCACATCGCCCGCCTCGACATGCTCGCGCTCTTCCGGCGGCATGACGCTGTCGGCGGGCACCAGCAGCAACTCGGGTTGGCGACGGCGGCGGTCCACGGCCTCCATCAGCAGTCCCGCAGCCACGGCGGCCGCCAACGCCACCAGGATGTTGAGCTTGAGCGGCAAGGCAAACGCAGCAATCGCTGCAGTGGCCGCAACACCCGTGGCGAGCCAGGTGGCCCGATCAAACAGCAGGGACAGCAGCACGCCCAGCAAGGCCAGCACCCCCGCAAAACCCAGCCCCCAGGACAGGGGCACCGCGTTGGCCAGCAGGATGCCGGCGATGGACGGCACCTGCCAAGCCAGCCAGTTGGTGGACGCCGCGCCCCAGAAATACGGCACCTGTTCTGGGGCCGGCCGGGGTTCCGGAAAGCGCTTCATGAACGCCACGTAAATCACGTCCCCGCTGAAATACCCCACGGCCAGGCGCTGGCGCAGCGGCAGGTGCGCAAAGTAGCTGCGCCACATGCTGCTGAAGATCACAAACCGCAGGTTGACGCAGGCGGCCGTGAGCCACACCACCCACAGCGGCGCGCCCACGGACAGCAGCGGAATGACGGCGAGCTGGGCGCTGCCGGCATACACCAGCAGCGACATGAACACGGCCATGCCGATCGACATGCCACTTTTGACCATGGCCACCCCGGTGACCAACCCCCAGGCCGCAATGCCCAACGAGGTGCCCGCCATGTCGGTGACTGCCATCCGGAACGATGGATGGCGCAGCGTAGGGCCCAGCGCTGCCGACACACTCATGCAGGGGTCGCGCCCAGCACCATGCCAGGCTGCAGGTCAAATCCACGCAAAAAGTCGGCCGCCGCCAGCCGCTTGCCACCGGCGCGCTGCAAGGTGGTCAGGCGCAGGGCCGTGCCACCACCACACGCCACAGTCACCCCCGAGCCATCTACGGCCAAAATTTGCCCAGGGCGCTTGTCCGATATACCTTGGTTGCTATCAATAGCATAGCTCCAGATCTTGACCGTCTCGCCATTGCAATCGGTGCTGGCCCCAGGAAAAGGATCGAACGCCCGGATGCGCTGGCCAATGACCGCCGCGGACAGCGTCCAGTCGATGGTGCTCTCGGCCTTTTCGATCTTGTGGGCGTAGGTGACGCCGTCGGCTGGTTGCGGTACAGCGGTGAGGCCGCCACAGGCCGCCAGCTCCAGGGCCTCAACGATCATGCGTCCGCCCAGCGCGGCCAGGCGGTCGTGCAGGGTGGCCGTGGTGTCGCCTGGGGCGATGGCCATGCGCTCGGTCAGCAGCATGTCGCCCGTGTCCAGCCCTGCATCCATCTGCATGATGGTGATGCCGGTGTCAGAGTCACCCGCCTCGATGGCACGGTGGATGGGCGCCGCGCCGCGCCAGCGCGGCAGCAGGCTGGCATGGATGTTCAGGCACCCGAGGCGCGGCAGCTCCAGGGTCCACTGCGGCAGGATCAGCCCATAGGCAGCCACCACCATCACATCGGCCTGCGCGGCCAGCAGGGCCTCGCGCGCTGCGGCCGCATCCTCGGGGTACTTTCCATCCAGGCGCAGGCTGCGGGGCTGCTCCACAGCGATCCCGTGCTCCAGAGCACACTGCTTCACAGGCGACGCCTGCAGCTTCATGCCGCGACCCGCGGGGCGGTCAGGTTGCGTCAGGACCAGCGGTACCGTGAAGCCTGCGGACAACAGCCGCTCCAGCGCCACACGGGCAAATTCGGGCGTACCGGCAAAAATGACTCTCATGAAAACGGATATCGGCTCAGGTGGGGCGCAGGACTCAGTGGCTCAGCGGGCCCATCTGTCAGTCGCGCGCATTGTCAAAATTCGGCAACTCGTCGGTGAACAGCACCTGGCGCACCACGCCCTGGCGATCCAGGTGGACATGGGCCAGGCGCAGGTCCGAGTTCTGCCGGAAACGGTAGGTCCAGATGTCACCATCGAAACGGGCCACCTGCTCGACACGCAGGGGCATCCCGAAGGTGTTTTGCAGGTCGGTACGGGTCCAGCGGCCACCGGACAGGCTCTCAAACCGTTGCTGCGTCAGCACCTGCTCGTTGCGCATCAGCCGGCCACTGGCATCAAAGTCGAGGTTGTAGGCAGCAAACCCGGCGGGCAGTTCTGAGTACAGCAAGCGCTCACCCGAGGTCAGCGCAATCGTGGCCGTTGGCGGGCCCAGGCGGGCGATCACATCGGCCCGCAATGCGCCAGGCTGTTCGCGTGCCGGCAGTACGCAGCCCGCCAGCTGACACACCAGCGCAACAAGCGCCAGCACTCCGACGCCCCGACGGACGCAGAGCGCTGTGCGCATCACCCGCGCGCCTCCCGCTGCTGCTTGACCATCTTGGTCTTGATGCGGTTGCGCTTGAGGGGGGACAGATATTCCACAAACACCTTGCCCATGAGGTGGTCCATCTCGTGCTGGATACAGACCGCAAGCAGGCCGTCCGCCTCGACCACGCGGGACTGGCCCTGGGCGTCCAGCGCGCGCACATGCACGGCATCAAAACGCTCCACTCCGTCATAAATGCCGGGCACCGAGAGGCAGCCTTCTTCGTTCAGGTGCTTTTCGGCGCTGGTCCAGACCAGCTCAGGGTTGATCAGCACCAGGGGCTGATCGCGCTCCTCCGACACGTCGAGGACCACCAGCCGCTCATGCACATCCACCTGGGTGGCCGCCAGGCCAATGCCGTGCGCGTCGTACATCGTGGCCAGCATGTCGGCCACCAGAGTGCGAATGCGGTCGTCCACCGCCTGGACAGGGCGTGCGACCTTGTGAAGCCGGGGGTCCGGGTAACAGAGAATGGGAAGGATTGCCATGGCTGCAGGTAAGAGATGTCGCTATTTTCGCCACTTTTGCGGCCTGCTGCCGCCTTGCGAGCCAATAATCGTTGCCGAATCAAGGGCTTGAGCAGAGAATCTAAGAAGCTTTGTAACGTATTTGCCCGGCCGCACGCCTGCTTTGTGCGCCGAGGTGCCAGCGAGGGGGCGTTTCCCAATGCATGAGAAAAGGAACAACATGACGGCATTCACCAGCGTGCGGCGGACCGCCCTGGGCGCACTCACCATCATTGCTGGCGCCCTGCTGGTCATGCCGGCTCAGGCGCAGAACTACCCCATCTCCAGCAGCCAGCGCGCCACTGCGCAGCAGGTGTCCGAGCGGGGTGTACCGCTGGAAGAGCTGGCGCCCAACGCACCCGACACCTACACCGTCAAGCGGGGCGACACGCTCTGGGGCATTTCGGGCATGTACCTCAAGCGCCCCTGGCGCTGGCCTGAGCTGTGGGGCATGAACCTCAAAGCCATCCCCAACCCGCACCTGATCTTCCCGGGCCAGACCCTCTACCTGATCAAGGAAGATGGTTACGCCCGCCTGAGCACCAGCCGCTCCAACGAGCCGGAGACCGTGCGAATCTCGCCGCGTACACGCAGCGACAGCTTGGCAGACTCCGCGTTGCCCACGCTCAAGCAGCACCTGATCGAGCCCTTCCTGGTCGAGCCCCTCGTGGTGGACGAGCAAGTGCTGTTGCGCGCCCCACGCGTGATCGCAACGACCGACGAGCGTGTACTGATGGCGGCCGGGGACCGCGCCTATGTGCGTGGAGATGCTTCGGCGCCCATGCTGGCGGAAGCCGGCGAGTCCCGCTACTACCGCGTGTTTCGCAATGCCGTAGCCCTCAAGGACCCCATCTCAGGCGAGGTGCTGGGATATGAGGCGCAGTACCTGGGCAAGGCGGAACTGGTGCGCGGCGAGTCGTTTGAGGAGATTCCGAATGGCAAGGGTGGATACACGGCGGAATATATCCCTGCCACCGTGGATCTGTCGGCCACCAAGGAGGATGTGCGTGCGGGCGACCGCCTCCTGCCAGCACCGGCCCGACCCTTCATGAGCTTCACCCCGCGAGCGCCCCAGATCGAAGTCGATGCGCGTGTAGTGTCCATCTATGGCAGCTCTGCGGTGGCCTACGCGGGTCAGAATCAGGTGGTGGCCATCAACATGGGTTCGCAGGACGGACTGGAGCCCGGGCATGTGCTTAGCCTGCTCACCAAGGGCGACCGCATCAAGGACATGACCGACAGCAACAAGGCGATGGTCAAGTTGCCCAGTGAAATCAACGGTACCGCCATGGTGTTCCGCACCTTTGAGCGCGTTTCCTATGTGCTGCTGCTGGAAATCCGTAACGGTGTGCGCGTCGGCGACCGCTTGGTCAACCCCAAGTAACGTCAAGGGTCGGCAGTTCCCATCGCAGCGCGGGGTTTCTGCGCTGCGGTGACAACACTGCTGCGCCGCAATGGTATCCATGGACCACGACGAGCTCGGCGCCTGGCTGAGACTGACCTTGACGCCTGGCGTGGGCAATGGCGCTGCGCGGCGACTGTTGGCGGGCTTTGGTCTGCCGCAGTCCATCTTCCAGCAGACCGAGACGGCACTGCAGCACTGTGTGCCAGCTGCTCAGGTGCGGGCCTTGTGCGAGATTCCGGAAGGATGGGAAGCACTGTGGCAGACCACAGCCCAATGGCTTGCCAGCGCCGCGCCGCAAGGCCCGGCACGAGCCATCGTGAGCCTGGGTGACCTGCGCTATCCGCAGGCTTTGCTGGACACGGAAGACCCACCGCTGCTGCTCTACCTCTTGGGCCCAGCGTCACTGCTGGAGCAGCAGCCCTTTCCGAGTGACCGCTGCCTCGCAGTGGTCGGCAGTCGCAACCCCACCGCTCAGGGCGCGGAAAACGCCCGCCTCTTTGCTCGGGCATTGTGCGGGGCGGGCTTGACCATCGTGTCAGGGCTTGCGCTCGGCGTGGACGCGGCGGCCCATGAAGGCGCGCTGGACTCGGCGACGACCCCTTGCGCAAGGGCCGCCACCATCGCCGTGGTAGGCACCGGGCTCGACCGCGTGTATCCGCGCAAGAACCTGGACCTGGCCCATCGCATTGCGGCGCAAGGACTGATCGTCAGCGAGTACCCTCTGGGCACTCCGCCGCTGCCCGCCAACTTTCCCAAGCGCAACCGCATCATTTCGGGCCTCTCGCAGGGAACGCTGGTGGTGGAAGCCGCATTGGCGTCGGGATCACTGATCACCGCCCGAATGGCTGCCGAGCAAGGCCGCGAAGTGTTTGCCATCCCGGGTTCCATCCACGCACCGCAGTCACGCGGCTGCCATGCGCTGATCCGCCAGGGCGCCAAGCTGGTGGAGTCCGCCCAAGATGTGCTGGAAGAACTCAAAATCCCCGCCACCACGGTGCCGGGTCTGCCCCAAGAAGGTACGGACGCTGCGGCACTGGGCGGGGCAGAAGGCCCCGTGCTATCGGCGCTAGGCTATGACCCCATGGGCCTGGATGCGCTGGTCGCGCGCACAGGCATGGACGCATCGGCGCTGCAGGTGGCCTTGCTGGAGCTGGAGCTGGACGGCAGCGTGGCGCGGTTGCCGGGGGGCTTGTTTCAGAGGATCGGCAGGGGTTAGTAGGCCGCTCGGGAACGCAGTACGACCAGACGGACACATGTGGCACCAAAGCCCATCAAGGGTGGCGCACCAGACCAGACGCGCTCAATCCAACAACCGCTCAGGGTTGGCGTCCAGCTTGGCCAGGGCATCGCGTGTAGCGCGCAGCGTGAGGCCTTCTTCGTCCTGAGCTACCAGCAAGCCAGCCTGCAAGTATGCGGCCAGGCGGCGTAACTGGATCAGGTAGCTGCTGCCATCCACGGCCGCAAAAAGGTGCAACTGTTTGCGCTGGCTTTGCCAGGCGTACTGCACTTGGGCCGATGCACCGTTGTGGTCCAGCGTGTACCAGGTGCCCGGCTGCAAGTCCTGCGCCCAGGCCACCATGGCATCGTCCACCGGAGCACCGTTGTCGGCGACCACATGGATGGACGAGGCATCGATGCCCAGCATCATCTCGATGTTGTCCGCATTGAGCGGCATGTCACCCAGCGATGCATCACTGATGAAGTCTTCGAGATTGGCCAGCCGCTTGGCCATGGCATCGATGTGCGCCTGGGGAATAGACGCCGTCTTGGACAAAAAGGCGTCGGCCAGGGTGTCGGTCAACACCTTGACCTGGGCATCCTGGGCTGCGCCATTCACGCCCAGCAGGGTCAGCCCCTGGCGCAGGCGCTGCAACAATGCGGGCAGGTTCTGGATGACCTGGGCCCGGTCGCTGCGATTGGGCTTGGCGCTGGCCGCCCAGACGAGATCAGCGGCAGTGCGCTTGAACGCTACGGTATCGGCATGCTGCGGGCCGTCGCGCACAGCCGACAGCGCCAGCACCTCGGCCCAGGTCTTGAACAGGAACTCGCGGATCTCGTCGCGTACCGGCATGTCACGCAGCATGGTGCGCAGCTCAATGGTGTATTGGATGGCCAACGTTTCCCGTTGCTCGACCTGCTGGGCCACGCTGACCAGTCGCGAAGTGACCTGCTTTTCGGTCAGGAACTTGGCCAGGAATTTTTCGAACTCGTCATACACCAGCTGGAAGACACGACGTCCGGTCTCTGGGTACTGCTCGATCACCTGCACCACACGGCGAATTTCGGCTTCCATCGCGCTGCCGTTGATGCTGGTCGCGTCGAAACCCAGCACACAGGCGCCCATACGGTCGATCAGCTTGCGGGCGGGGTGATCGAGATTGCTGAAGAACTCGGGCTCGGCCAATGCCACACGCAACACAGGCACCTGCAACCTAGCAAACCACACCCTGACGGCGGGCGGGATACGGTCTTCGGCAAGGATGCTCTGGAACATCAAGGCGACCACCTCGATGATCGCCTTCTCGCCCGAAGTGGTTGCCTTCTTCTTGAGTTCGGTGGAGCGCTCTCGTACGGCGCCTACCAGCTGCACCACCGCAGCAGAGCTGTAGTCCTCCATCAATGTGGCTACGCCGCTGTAATAGGTGTCTGCATGCACGCGGTGCGCCGTGAGTGCGTGGGCCAATGCAGCCGATGCGGGTGGCGCATTGACCATGTCGAAACCGGTGGCGGGCTGCGTGAGCAGACGCCGCAGCTGTCCCATCACACCCTGTGCACGCTGGCGCGCACGAGCCAAGGGCGTCATGCCCGTAGCAAAGGCCGTGGGCATGCCGTGCTGACGTGGGTAGCCACCGTGCATGGGTGGCGGCATCTGCGAGCCCGGTGGCCCCATGGGCCGGCCTACGGCGATGCCAGGGGGCTGCATGCCTCCGCGGGCTGCAGCCATGGCCTGGCGGGTCTGCGCCAAGGCTTGGGAAGCCAGCCCCCCCGAACCCGAATCGCCCCCGCCGCTACCCGTTACCGAACCTCCCTGGGTACGACGCACTTTGGATCTGAGATCGGCCTGCGGCGTGATGCCCTGCTCCACGTAGAACACGTTGACCGCCTGGTAGTGCTTTTGCAGCAGGTTGGCCAGTTCGCGCTGCAGGGGGTCCACCACGGTTTGCAGGTCCGTGCGCGGCAGACCGGCCTCCACCCATTGCTCCACGAGCAATAGGCATACGGTGTCAGGCCGCAGGATGTCGCTGCTGTCCAGCTCCTGGCCCTCCAGCGACTGGGTGCGCTGGCGCAAGGTGTCGAACTGGTGGCTGACCTGCTCATTCACTGTCAACGCCATGCGCGAGGCCAATATCTTGTTCTCGACCACATCGTCGCTGAGCAGCTCAAACTGGCTGAGCCCGCCGCTGCCGGCTGCCAGCTGGCCGCGTGTAGAACTGACATGGGGAGCGAGCGCCTCTTGCCAGGCCTTGCCGGCGCGATCCGTCCATGCGGAATGTTTTTGCTGGTACTGCAGCCACGCATCCCGGCGCGACTGCATTTCACGGGCTGTGCCCGTCTGGTTCATCAACGCGGTGAGGAAGTCCTGGACAGTCTTGTCCAGGTCCACCAACCCTCCACAGATCCCTTCTACAAACCGCTGGCGCGCCTGGCGGGCCAGGCGGCGTTGCGGAACGGAAGGGGGCGTGGTGTGCATGAACAGATATTAGCGGGTCAGACGGTAGCTCCGGCATGGGGATCGTTGGGATCCCCCTCCTTTTTGGCGGGCTTGACGAGGTCCTCGCGCTTCACGCCCAGCCACATGGCAATAGCCGCCGCCACGAACACCGAGGAATAGATGCCGAAAAGGATACCGATGGTCAGCGCCAATGCAAAGTAGTGCAGGCTGGGGCCACCAAAGAAGAACATCGACAGCACCATCGCCTCGGTGGAGGCATGGGTGATGATGGTTCGACTCATCGTGCTGGTGATGGCGTGGTCGATCACCTCGTGCGTGGTCATCTTGCGGTACTTGCGGAAGGCCTCGCGGATCCGGTCGAAGATCACGACCGATTCGTTCACCGAGTAACCCAGCACGGCCAGTACGCCCGCTAGCACCGCCAGCGAGAACTCCCACTGGAAGAATGCGAAGAAGCCCAGGATGATCACCACGTCGTGCAGGTTGGCGATGATGGCCGCAACGCCAAACTTCCACTCAAAGCGAAAGGCCAAATAGATCACGATGCCTACGACCACCATGGCCAGCGCCATGAGCCCGCCATGCACGAGTTCCTCGCCCACCTGCGGGCCTACGAACTCCGTGCGGCGCAGTGTGACCTCGGGGTCGGCAGCCTTGAGGGCACCCAGCACCTGCTCGCTTTGCTGCGCGGATGTGACGCCCTTTTGCACGGGCAGGCGGATCATCACGTCACGGGCCGTACCGAAGTTTTGCACCTGCACTTCGGCATAACCCAGCCCCGCCACAGTCTCGCGCACCTTGGCAAGTTCAGCAGGCTGGCTATAGGCCACTTCCATGACCGTACCGCCCGTGAACTCTACCGACAGGTGCAGTCCGCGAGTGACCAGGAAGAACACGGCGAGCGCGAAGGTGATGAAGGAGATCGCGTTGAAGATCAACGCGTGCTTCATGAAGGGGATGTCTTTTCGGATGCGGAAGAATTCCATGGTCTTCCTCCTTTAGTTCGTCTTTGCCACAGCGCTGTCGGGTTCAGGCTTCCACACCTGGCCGATCGATACGCTCTTGAGCTTCTTCTTGCGGCCGTACCAGAGGTTCACCAGGCCGCGCGAGAAGAACACGGCAGAGAACATGCTGGTCAGGATGCCGATGCAGTGCACCACTGCAAAGCCGCGCACTGGACCGGAGCCGAAGGCCAGCAATGCCAAGCCCGCGATCAGCGTGGTCACGTTCGAGTCCAGGATGGTGGCCCAGGCGCGTTCATAACCCGCGTGGATGGCCGCCTGGGGCGACACCCCGTCGCGCAGCTCCTCGCGGATGCGTTCATTGATGAGCACGTTCGAGTCAATGGCCACACCGATCGCAAGTGCCATGGCGGCAATGCCAGGCAGCGTGAGCGTGGCCTGAAGCATGGACAAAATGGCCATCAGCAACAGCACATTGACAGCCAGCGCCACAGTGGAAAACACGCCGAACAGCGTGTAGTAGATGCACATGAACACGGCAATGGCCAACATGCCCCACACCACGCTGTGGATACCGCGCTCGATGTTGTCGGCGCCAAGGCTGGGGCCGATGGTGTATTCCTCGATGATTTCCATGGGCGCGGCCAGCGAGCCAGCGCGCAGCAGCAGGGCGGTGTCGTTGGCCTCGGCCGTGGTCATGCGGCCCGAGATCTGCACACGGCCACCACCGATTTCGGAACGGATGACAGGGGCCGTGACGACCTCGCCCTTGCCTTTTTCAAACAGCACGATGGCCATGCGCTTACCCACGTTCTCGCGCGTGATGTCCTTGAAGATGCGGGAGCCCTTGGCGTCGAGCGTGAGGTTGACAGTGGGCTCCTGCGTCTGGCCGTCAAAGCCCGGCTGCGCATCGGTCAGGTTTTCGCCGGTCAGGATGACCTGCTTCTTGACGATGACGGGCTGGCCGTTGCGTTCCAGGTAGCGCTCGGAGCCAAACGGCACGGGACCACGGCCTGTCTCTGCCGAACGGGCTTCGGTGCCCTCGTCCACCATGCGCACTTCCAGCGTGGCGGTGCGGCCCAGGATGTCCTTGGCCTTGGCGGTGTCCTGCACGCCGGGCAACTGCACCACGATGCGGTCCAGGCCCTGCTGCTGGATCACTGGCTCGGCCACGCCCAGCTCGTTGATCCGGTTGTGCAACGTGACCATGTTCTGCTTGAGCGCCTGCTCCTGCACCCGGCGTGTGGCCTCGGGCTTGATCGATGCACGCAGCTTGAAATCTGTGCCTTCTGGCGTGGTGGTGACTTGCAGGTCGGCAAACTGGTCGGCGATCAGGTTGCGCGCGGCCGTGGCCGTGGCTTCATCGCGCACCTTGATGTCGATGGACTGGCCGTCGCGGCTGATGCCGCCATGGCGGATGTTCTTGTCGCGCAGTGCCGTGCGGATATCGCCAGCATAGGACTCGGCCTTCTTGGTCAGCGCCGCCTGCATGTCCACCTGCAGCATGAAGTGCACGCCGCCGCGCAGGTCCAGCCCCAGGTACATCGGATTGGCGTGCAGGGCCTTGAGCCACAGCGGCGAGCGCGACACCAGGTTGAGGGCCACGATGTAGGAAGGGTCGTTGGCATCGGGCACCAGCGCCTTCTGGATCGCGTCCTTGGCCTTGAGCTGGGTGTCGGGCGTGTCAAAACGCGCGCGCACCGAGTTGCCCTCCAGCGCCACAAAGTCGGGCGTCACGCCAGCGGCCTTGAGCGCTTCTTCAACCCGCTGCTGCACGGCGGTGTCCACCTTGATGGTGGCCTTGGCCGACGAGACCTGCACGGCAGGCGCCTCGCCAAAGAAATTGGGCAGGGTGTACAAGGCACCCACCAGCAGCACGATCACCAGGATCGCGTACTTCCAGACCGGATAACGGTTCATGATCGCGCTCTCACCTCAGTTGTGCAGGCGCCCTACGCGCCAGCGCCCCCTGACCCCGCGCCCGGCCGGGCCGGGGCGCGCAGCGCCTCAGGGGGATGTTCATAGATTACTTGACGGAGCCCTTGGGCAGCACCTGCACCACAGCGCTGCGCTGCATCTGCACTTCCACGCCGCTGGCGATCTCGATGTGCAGGAAACCTTCGGACAGGCGCGTGACCTTGCCGACGATGCCACCGGCGGTAGCCACTTCATCGCCCTTGGCGATGGCGTCGATCATGGCGCGGTGTTCTTTCTGGCGCTTCATCTGGGGGCGGATCATGACGAAGTACAGCACCACAAACATGAGCACCAGGGGCAGCATGCCGGTCAGAGAGGACATGATGTCACCGCCGCCAGCGGCTGCGGCAGGTGCGGTTTGGGCGAAAGCGGAAGAAATAAACACGGACTGGACTCCACAACGGATGGTCAAAATTCACACAACTCGCCCACACCAAGCGCCGAAGCGCCCGCTGGGGCAGAACAGGGCATTGTATGCGGCGGCCTGGGCACCGCCCAAGGGGTAAGACCCAAGCCCACAGCGGGTGTTTGCCACCTGCCGAACCCACCAGGGCATCCGCAGGGAAATACGGGCAAAACCCGGCTGATGCGCTAGTGAAATATGCCTCGACAGCTGCATTATTTATAGCAAAAGCCCGCACAAGTGCGGGCTTTTACACGGGGGATCGACCGAGAAGGGCCGCTCAGGCCGCCTGGCGCTGGGCCGAAGTGCCTGTGCGCCACTGGGCCATCAGGCCGTCCCACTTGGGACGCGCAGCCTTCAGGTGCCGCTCCTTCACGTGGCCATAACCACGGATCTCTTCGGGGATGCGGGCAATTTCCACAGCCAGCGCCAGATTATCGGCGCTCAAGCGGGCCAGCAGTTCGTCGATGCAGGCGCGGTATTCGACGATCAGCGCACGCTCCATGCGCCGCTCCTCGGTCTTGCCGAAGATGTCCAGTGCCGTGCCGCGCAGGCCTTTCATCTTGGCCAGCAGGCCGAAGGCGCTGCGCATCCAGGGGCCAAACGGCTGCTTCACCAGCTCGCCCTTGTCGTTCTTCTTGGCAGTCAGGGGCGGTGCCAGGTGGTGCACCAGCTTGTAATCGCCTTCAAACATGTTCGCGATCTTGTCCGTGAAGGCCTTGTCGGTGTGCAGGCGCGCCACTTCGTACTCGTCCTTGTAGGCCATGAGCTTGAACAGGTAGCGGGCCACAGCCTCAGACAGGCGGGTGCCGCTACCCAGTTTCGCTTCCGCCGCCTTCACCTTTTCGACGAAGGCCTGGTACTCGGAGGCGTAAGCGGCGTTCTGATAGCCCGTCAGGAACTCCACGCGCTTGGCCACCATCTCGGCCACGGACGGCTTCTTGACGAACTGGATCACTTGCGCGGCCTGGAACAGCGCCTGCACAGCCACCAGGTCGTGCGCGCAGCGGCGGCCCCATTCGAAGGCGGCCTTGTTGTTGTCTACCTGCACGCCGTTCAGCTCCATGGCGCGCATCAGCGAGGCGAAAGTCAGCGGCACACGGCCCTTCTGCCAAGCATAGCCCAGCATCAGCGGGTTGGTGTAGATGCTGTCGCCCAGCAACTGGGTGGCCACCTGCTCGGCATCGAAGCTGCCCACGCCGCCCGCGCCCACGGCGGCCGCGATGGCGCTGTCGCAGTTGACACCGGGGAACTGCCAGTTGGGGTTGGTCACGAAGGCCGCCGTGGGCGTGCCGTGGGTGTTGAGCGCCACGAAGGTGCGGCCCGGCTGCATCACGGCCAGGGTGTACTTGTGCGCAGCAACGATGGAATCGCAGCCAATCACCAGGTCGGCCTTGGCAGTATCGACCTTGGTGGTGTAGATGGCCTCGGGCCGGTTGGCGATCTGGATGTGGCTCCAGGTGGCGCCGCCCTTCTGGGCCAGCCCACCGGCGTCCTGGGTGATGACACCCTTGCCATCCAGGTGCGCCGCCATGCCCAGCAGCGAGCCGATGGTGATCACGCCCGTGCCACCCACGCCGCCGACCACGATGCCCCAGGCCGTCTCGGCCACGGGCAGGATGGGCTCAGGAATGGAAGGCAGCGCCGACAGGTCGCCCTTCTTTTCCTTCTTGGGCTTCTTGAGCTTGCCGCCTTCGACCGTGACGAAGCTCGGGCAGAAGCCGTTCACGCACGAGTAGTCCTTGTTGCAGGTGCTCTGGTTGATGCGGCGCTTGCGGCCGAATTCCGTCTCTACCGGCTCCACGGAGAGGCAGTTCGACTTGGTCGAGCAGTCGCCGCAGCCCTCGCACACCAGGTCGTTGATGACCACGGTCTTGTCGGGCGTGGCCAGGGTGCCGCGCTTCCTGCGGCGGCGCTTTTCGGTGGCGCAGGTCTGGTCGTAGATGATGACCGTGCAGCCCTTGATCTCGCGGAACTGGCGCTGCAGCGTGTCGAGCTCGTCACGGTGGTGCACCGTCACGCCCTCGGCCAGCGCCACACCATCGTACTTCTGCGGCTCATCGGTCACGATGATCAGCTTGATCACGCCCTCGGACTTGAGGCTGTTCATGATCTGCAGCACCGAGTGGCCCTCGGGCCGCTCGCCCACCTGCTGGCCACCGGTCATGGCCACGGCGTCGTTGTAGAGCACCTTGTAGGTGATGGTGGTGCCCGCCGCGATGCTCTGGCGGATGGCCAGCAGTCCGCTGTGGAAGTAGGTGCCGTCGCCCAGGTTGGCGAACACGTGCTGGTCGGTGGTGAACGGCGCCTGGCCCACCCAGGTCACGCCCTCGCCGCCCATCTGCGTGAAGGTCGACGTGTTGCGGTCGGGCATCCAGTTGGCCATGTAGTGGCAGCCGATGCCGGCCACGGCGCGCGAGCCCTCGGGCACGCGGGTGCTGGTGTTGTGCGGGCAGCCGCTGCAGAACCACGGGGCGCGCTCGCCGGTGTCCACCTTCAGCTCGGCCATGCCGCGCTCGCTGGCTTCGATGACGGTGATGCGTGCATCCATGCGGGCGATGATGTCGTCAGGCACGCCCAGTTTTTTCAGGCGCTTGGCAATCGCCTTGGCGATGATGGCGGGCGTGAGGTCGGCCTTGGCGCGCAGCAGCCAGTTCTGGCTCGGGTTGGGCATGGACCATTCGCCACCCGTCGCGTCGCCCTCGGGCTCGTCGAACTTGCCCAGCACGTGGGGGCGCACGTCCGAGCGCCAGTTGTACAGCTCTTCCTTGAGCTGGTATTCGATGACCTGGCGCTTTTCCTCGACCACCAGGATCTCCTGCAGGCCCTGGGCGAAATCGCGCGTGATGGTGGCTTCGAGCGGCCACACCACGTTGACCTTGTGCACGCGGATGCCGAGCTGGCGGCAGGTGTCGTCGTCCAGGCCCAGGTCCACCAGGGCCTGGCGCGTGTCGTTGTAGGCCTTGCCGCTGGCGATGATGCCGAAGCGGTCTTGTTTGCCTTCGATCACGTTGTAGTTGAGCTTGTTGGCGCGGATGTACGCCAGCGCCGCATACCACTTGTAGTCCATGAGGCGCGCTTCCTGCTCCAGCGGCGCATCAGGCCAGCGGATGTGCAGGCCGCCGGGCGGCATCGCAAAGTCCTCGGGCATCACGATCTTCACGCGGTCCGGGTCGATGTTGATGCTGCCGGACGATTCCACGACCTCCTGAATCGTCTTCATGCCCGACCACACGCCCGAGAAGCGGCTCATGGCAAAGGCGTGCAGGCCCATGTCCAAAATCTCTTGCACGCTGCTGGGGAAGAACACCGGCGTTCCGCAGGCCTTGAAGATGTGGTCGCTCTGGTGCGCAGCCGTGCTGCTCTTGCTGATGTGGTCGTCTCCCGCAATGGCGATCACGCCGCCATGCTTGGCCGTGCCCGCCATGTTGGCATGCTTGAACACGTCCGAGCAGCGGTCCACGCCCGGGCCCTTGCCGTACCAGATGCCGAAGACGCCGTCGAACTTCTTGCTTTGCGGGTACAGGTCCAGCTGCTGCGTGCCCCAGACGGCCGTGGCACCCAGCTCTTCATTCACGCCGGGCTGAAAGACGATGTTGTTGGCCGCCAGGTGCTTCTTGGCCGCCCACAGCGCCTGGTCATACGTGCCCAGGGGTGAGCCCCGGTATCCACTGATGAAGCCCGCAGTGTTGAGCCCCGCCGCCGCATCGCGCTGGCGCTGCAGCATAGGCAGTCGCACCAGGGCCTGCACCCCGCTCATGAAGGCGCGGCCCTCGCCCAGGGTGTATTTGTCATCCAGGGTGACTGTCTCTAGCGCTTTGCGGATGGACTCGGGTAGGGGGGCATTCATGGGCAGATTCCTGTGGGGAGGGCGTGCAGCCACCGCCTTTTGGGCAGGGGCGGACGCATGTTCAATGGTTTGCAAAGCAGTTTATGCACTCTGAGGGGATATGTCCTTTCGTTTTCATGCTAGGTTTACCCTTGTTTTTGAAAGGATCATTCTTAAAATGGCCCACAAATGGATAATTTAGACAAATTCGACATCGCCATCCTGGGTGAGTTGCAGGCCGACGCCCGTTTGACCAATGCCGAACTCGCCCAGCGCGTGGGCCTGTCGGCCGCGCCGTGCTGGCGCAGGGTGCGCGCGCTGGAAGAGGCGGGTTTCATCAAAGGCTACAGGGCCGAGATCGACCGGCACAAGATCGGCCTGGGCGTGCTGGCCTTTGTGCGGCTGGACGCCGACCGCAATACGGGCGGCCTGACCTTGTCCATGGAGGAGGCCATCCGCAAGATCCCCGAGGTGGTGGCGTGCCACTACATCAGCGGCACCGGCACGTTCGAACTGCAGGTGGTGGCGCGTGACCTGGACAGCTTCTCGCAGTTTGCGCGCGATGTGCTGCTGAACCTGCCCAACGTCAAAGACATGCACACCAGCTTCTCGCTGGGCGAGGTGAAGGCCAGCGGGGCGCTGCCGCTGACACATCTCACACGCACACGCGCTTGAAGGCGCGCCGCCCTGGTTCCGCTGGCCCGTGCCATCGGCAAGCGCTGCAACACCCCAGACCGCAAGCCAAGACCACTGCCCGAAGGGTTGAAGCGAAATCGGGCGATTGCGCTCCAACGCGATCCCCTGGGAGATCGTAAACAGGGTCCTAGCGCGGCCACAGCGCCCACAGGCGCAGGTTCTGCTTGAGCCGGCCCGCGATGTCACCCGCCTCCTGCCCCCAACCCGTGAAGTAGTCCGCACGCACCGCACCGAGGATGGCGCTGCCCGTGTCCTGCGCGAGCACCAGGCGGTTGAGCTGCACCTGCGGACCGGACGAGGCCAGCCACACGGGGGTGCCGTAGGGAATGCTCTGCCGGTCCACCGCAATCGATCGCCCCGGCGTCAAAGGCACGCCCTGTGCGCCGCGCGGGCCAAAACCGGCGTCCAGCGGACTCAAGGGCTCCTCGCGGAAGAACACATAGCGCGGATTGCTCCACAGCAGCTCATTGGTGCGCTGGGGGTTGGCAGCCACCCAGGCGCGGATGCCGGGCCAGGTCGCATCGCGCGTGAGCCCCTGGTCCAGCAACCAGCGGCCCACGCTCTGGTAGGGCTGGTCATTGGTGCCTGCGTAGGCCACCCGCACCAGCGAGACAGAGCCATCGGGCTCGGTGATGCGCAAACGGCCCGAGCCCTGGATGTGCAGCACCATGGACTCGATAGGGTCACGCAGCCACGCAATGGCCCGACCCGCCAGCGCGGCCTGGGCCTCCGGCAGGGTGTCGATCTGCTGGCGCGTGTACCAGGGCCTGCGCGCCCCCAAGCTGGCAGGCACCCGATAAATGGGTACCGTGAAACCATTGCCGGGCTGGCGCGCAGCGTCCATCATGGGCTCGTAGTAGGCCGTCAGCAGACCATCGGGGTTGCCGTCGGTGGCCTCGACGCGGTAAGGCTGAAGCCGTGTGATGAGCCAGGCGCGCTGCTCATCGGCCGTGGCAATGCTCAGCTGGCGCACATCGCTGCACAGCGCAGTGAAGGGCGGCTGGGGCCGCTCGCAGCTTTTGATCCACGCGTTCCAGGCTTCGTGCAATGTATCTTCGGTAAAGCCCGGCAGCTCAGCCCAGCGCACGGGAATCCAGCGGCTTTTTGCCTGCGCCATGGGCGGTGGCAGCGGGCCTGTATCACCCGGCAACACCGCCGCACTGGGCGGCAGAGGTGCAGGAGTGCCCACAGGGCGTGCGGGGACAGGGGCAGGGGGCGTGGAGCAGGCGGCCAGCGTTCCTACAATCAGTGCGGTCAAAGCAACGCGCAGGAGTGTCAATTTCATGGGGCTGATTTTGCTTGAAGCGCTGCTGGCGCTGGTGGTCCTGGTGGCCATCGTGTGGTGGACCATGTTCTCGGGCCGCAAGGGGGGCGAACTCCAGGCCCCGCCGCCCACCGACAGCGACAAACCGCCGCCCCCATCACCCTGAACGGACGATGAGCCCCAATCAGGGGCGGCACTGTCCTACAACCGATGTGCCCGCGTGCCGATGTCGCATGCGCATCACAGGCCCCAAGATGGCGTGAGCTGGGTGATGCCACTGCACGGGACGCGATAACGCTCCGGCAGCGCGGCGGGTGCAAGGCCCGCCCACCCAGCGCCACCGATTTTCCAGGAGCACACACATGCGCACACACATTCAAATTCTCGGGGCTGCCGCCGCCATCGTTCTGGTCACCGGATGCGCCAGCATGGACGACACCCAGCGCCGCACTGCCACCGGAGCGGGCATTGGGGCGCTGGCAGGCGCGGTCATCGGATCCGCCACCGGCGGCAGCGCCGGGACCGGCGCCGTGGTGGGCGCCGGTGTCGGGGCACTCGGCACCTACATCTGGTCGCAGAACATGGAGCGCCAAAAACGCGAGATGGAACAGGCCACCCAGGGCACCGGCATCGCCGTGACCCAGACGGCCGACAACCAGCTCAAGCTCAATATCCCCAGCGACATCTCGTTTGCCGTGGGCCGCTCGGACATCCAGCCCAACTTCGCGCCGGTACTGGACCAGTTTGCCGCAGGCTTGCGCAACAACCCGAATACTGACGTACGCATCGTGGGGCACACCGACAGCACAGGCAGCGATGCCACCAACAACCCCCTGTCGATGGACCGCGCCGGCAGCACCCGCAGCTACTTGACGGCGCGCGGCGTGGATGGCCGCCGCATCGTGATCGAAGGTCTGGGCGAGCGGTACCCCATTGCCACGAACGACACCTCTGAAGGCCGTGCGCGCAACCGACGGGTCGAGATTTTTGTGGGTGAACGACCACGAGGCTGACCGGGCTGACCGCCCGGACTGCGAACTCCAGGCCAGACAGGTGCGCTCAGTGTCCCGTGCGCAGCAGGTTGGCCAACTCCACGGCGGACTTGACCTGCATCTTGTCGAACACCCGTGAGCGGTGGACTTCGACCGTGCGCACACTGATATCGAGCTGGTCAGCGATCAGCTTGTTGGGCAGGCCGGCTACCACCAGGTCCATCACATCACGCTCGCGCTCCGTCAGCTCGCTCAGTCGCACCTGCAAGTCGCTGCGTTCGCGCACCTGCGCCAGCCTCTCGGCCGACTGCGCGAGCGCCTGCTCGATGCGGTCCACCAACGCGTTGTCAGAAAACGGCTTCTCGCAAAAATCAAAGGCACCACGCTTGACGGTGTCCACTGCGGTGGGCACGTCGGCGTGGCCCGTGAGAAAGATCACGGGCATGGTGGACAGATCCCCACGTGCGGCCAGCACGTCAAACAGTGCCAGACCACTCATGCCCGGCATGCGCACATCCAGCAGCAGGCAGCAGGGCTGTCGCTGGGGAGGCCGCTTCTGCAGCATGGCGTCAAAGGCTTCGGCCGAATCAAAGGATTCGCTGGGCAGTCGGCGCGAGCGTAGCAACCACGCCAGCGCCTCGCGCACGCTGGCGTCATCGTCCACGATGTACACGGTGGCGTTGGTGATGGGCTCCATAGATCAGTTCAGTTGTCCATTGCAATGTCGGTCACGCGCTGACGATGAAACCACCCCGGCCCGAGCGCTGGCAGTTGTAACGTACCTCACGGAGTGGTTCCATTGTTCACGGGCAGCGTGAAGGTAAATACCGTACCACGTGGCTCATTCGGCGCAAATCCGAGAAAACCGCCGTGCTGTTCGATGACCGTGCGGCACATGCTCAGCCCCAGCCCCATGCCCTCCGGGCGGGTGGTGAAGAACGGGGTGAACAGCCTTTCTGCGACCTCAGGGGGAATCCCGGTTCCCACATCGGTTACCGCAAATTCGATCCAGCCATTGTGCGGATTCGAGGCAGCACGCCGCACCCGGATATCCAGCACGCGCGTGCGCACACTGGGGTCGTCCATGGCCTGCATGGCATTGCGCGCCAGGTTCAGCAGGACCTGCTCCACCATCGTACGGTCACACAGCGCGGGCGCCAGGCCCTGCTCCACCGACGTGTTGACGCGCACGCCCAGTTTGCGGGCCTGCAGGCTTACCAGCGGCAGGATGGCATCGAGCAATTGCTGCGCGTGCACGGCCTCACGGGCCTGGTCACGGCGCCGGACGAAGTCGTGAACGCTTTTGATCACACGGCCCGCGCGCTCGGCCTGGCGGGCAATCTGGCGCATGGCCATGCGCACATCCTCCAGCGCATCGGACTCGGGGGCAGACGCCGTCACTGGCGTGGCATGTTCCAGCAGGTTGATGGAACCATTGGCATAGCTGGAGATGGCGGCCAGCGGCTGGTTGAGTTCGTGGCTGAGCAAAGACGCCATCTCACCCACTGTGGCCAGCCGCGCAGTGGCCTGCAGCCGCTCCTGCGAGGCGCGCGACAGCTCCTCGACCCGGCGCTGCTCGCTGATGTCCAGAAACGCGCTCATCCAGCCTGTGTGCTGGCCTTGGGCGTTGATGAGCGGGGCCTCGATGATCAGTACCGGAAACCGCGTGCCGTCCTTGCGCATGAACTCGGACTCAAACCCCTCGCGCGGCGGCATGGTGCCTGCAAAGCGGATGGCCTGGCGCTGCTGGTATTCCTCCACACGCTCGGGCGGCCAGTAGGGGGCCGACATGCTCAGGCCCAGCAGCTCCTGCGGGCTGAAGCCCACCATCTCGCAGAAGGCTGGGTTGACGTAGGTGATGCGGCCCTCCAGGTCGCGCGCGCGCAGCCCGGTGACCAGCGAGTCCTCCATCGCCTTGCGAAAGGCCAGCGCATCGGCCAGGTCGCGCTCGGCGCGCAGGCGGCGGCGGTTGTCGCGCACCAGCACCACCATCACCGTCACCAGCGCAATCGACATGGCCGTCACCAGGGCTGTCAGTACATTGGGGAACAGGCTGGGTGCGCTGTGCCAGCTGTCCATGCGCAGCACCAGCGTGCCGCCCGGCAAGTCCAGCAGGTGCTGTGCCGAGAACATGCGCGAGCCCCGTCGCGCCGCACCCAGCACGGCCAGTCGTGTGCCATCGGCCTCGGTGAATGAAGCCTCCTGGCTGCGCGTAAGGTTATGTCCCACCAGATTGGCCAGGATGTCCTGCAACGCATAGGTGGCTACCAGATACCCAATGGTGCGGCCGCTGGCGGACAGCGGAACACACAGCTCCATCATCTCCGAGCCCAGGCCATCCCCATGGGGCTGAAAGTAGCTGCTGGAGTACGCAGGCCCTCCGAGGCGACGCGCGTTAGCGCAGGCGATGGTGAGGTCCGACTGGCCGCTGTCGCGCAGCCGCATGTCCCAGGCCACCGGGCGGTAGGGCGACTGCACATGGGTGCGCATGCGCAGGTTGGCGTCGCGCAGCTCAATGCGCACCAGCTCACGCCGGTTGCGCAGCAGCTCAGAGGCATCGACCTCCCAGGCCAGCTGGCTAGGGTTGTCGCTGGGCAGTGCCTGCAGGCTCTGCACGTTGTGCGTCAGCGCCGTGCGGATGTCAGAGACTGCGTCGGCCGTGTCGCGCTCCAGGCGGGTCTGCACCTGGCTGGCTTCGTAGCGCCCGGCCAGCCACACCATGGTGGCCAGCATGGACACCACGAGCAGCACCAGCGCAGTCCACAACGACCAGCGCCGCCAGGCGCCACGCCAGCGCTGCAACAGGGTGCGTTTGACAGGGACGGCCGTCACAGTACGCGGTGGGTCAATGCGGGCAGCTGGGCACGCATGGCACCCAAGCGTTGCGCGTCCAGCTCGCCGGTGACCACGCCAGCGCCCTGATCGCGCTGCGCGACGATGTCGCCCCAGGGGTCCACCAGCATGCTGTGGCCCCAGGTGTGGCGGCCGTTGGCGTGCACACCGCCTTGAGCAGGAGCCAGCACATAGGCCAGGTTTTCCACCGCGCGGGCGCGCAGCAGGACCTCCCAGTGCGCCTGTCCCGTGGTGCGAGTGAAGGCGCTGGGCACCAGCAACAAGTCGGCACCAGCGAGTGCGTGCGCACGGTACAGCTCCGGAAAGCGCAGGTCGTAGCACACGGACAGCCCCACGCGCCAGCGCCGCCCATTCCGGGCTTGCACATCAAAGTGCACGGGCGTGTCGCCGGCTTCTATGACCCGGCCTTCGTCGTACTGCACTGCGCCGTCGCTGAAGCGAAAGAGGTGGATCTTGTCGTAGCGCGCAACGCAGGCACCCTCCGGGTCAAAGACCAGTGTGGAGTTGCGCACCCGGTCCGGCACATCCGTGGCCAACGGCAGCGTGCCGCCCACGATCCACATCTGCAGCGAGCGCGCGGTGTCGGCCAGAAATTGCTGGATCACACCAGAACCGGCGGTCTCTCGCAGCGCCAGCTTGTCAGTGTCCTTGTGCCCCATCAGACAAAAATACTCAGGCAGCACGGCCAGTTCGGCGCCGCCCTGCGCAGCCTGTTCCAGCAGCTCGAGCGCAACGCGCAGGTTGCCGTCCAGGGCAGTGCCAGACACCATCTGGATGGCAGCGACTTTCATGAAGGTTCTCCGGTCTTGGTGGGTGGGCTGGCGCGGGGCGTCGCCTCGGTGGCGGGGCTCGACTCGCGCCCGCGCCGGGCCACGCGCACCACCCGCGGGTCGGTCCAGGTGCCATCGATGCGGAACTCCTGAGTGGCAGCCTCGATGAGCGGGCCACGCAAAAACACCTGCGCCAAAAAACTGCCCAACCCAATCACCGGGTTGATGGCCGTGGCCACGAGCGAGGCAGTCATGGCATTGATCTCCGGCACCACCACCACACGCAGGTCCTGCGTCTCCTGGTCAATATTGGCGCTGCCTTCCATCAGCACAGCCGCATTGACGCCTTTCATCTGCAGGTTGTTGGTGGTGGCCACGCCGCGCTCAATGCGCACGTCACCGCGCACGAAATCGAACGCAAATCCTTCGCTGAACACATCGCGGAAATCCAGAGTCAGGCGGCGCGGCAGCGATTGCAGACTGAGTACGCCCAGCAGTTTGGCCAAGCCAGGATCAGCCTTCAGAAACTGGCCGGATTCGACATTCAGGTTGATCTGCCCGGTCATGGTGCGGTAGTCGGGGCTGAAGGGCGCGCCAATCCAGCCCACCTGCCCTTCCATACGGCCCTTGCCGCGCCGCACCACGTTGGCCATGCCGAGACGGGCCAGCAGATCGCCCGAATCGCGGATATCGAGCTTGAAGCTCAGCACCGTACGCCGTTCTGCAGAGCGGGGGCCTGCAGTGGCGGCATTGAGCACCGCCCAGTTGCCGTTGGCAGTGAAAGCGGCCTCGGGCGCCGTGATGTTGAACTTGGACAGACGCCATTCGCGCTGCACCCCCTCGCCACCCCGGTTCTGGGCCTCCATCTCCACCCGTCCCAGCCGCTTGCCCCGCAGCTCGAAATCTTCCACCACGATGTCCAGCGCAGGCAGGTTGCCCGGTTGCTCGTTGAGCAGTTCTTCGACCTGGGTCACGTCGCTTTGCGGCATGTTCACACGCGACAGGCGGGCAAACAAGCGGCCGTTGCTGAACTCGGGCGATCCGGGCGGGCGGTATTCGAGGTAACCGTTGAGTTCTGTGGCATCGAGGTTGGCACGCCAGGTGGTGCCGTCGCGCAGCGCACCCGCCACCACGTTGTGCAGCGTGCGGCCCTGCAACGTGAGTTCACGCGCACGCAGTGCCAGGGTGGTGGGCAGGTAGTCTTGGGCCACGGCCTGCCCGGCAGGCGCGGTCGCCGCTGCGGGGCTGCGGGTGGCGGGTTCGGCCGCAGTGGCCCGGGTGAGCACCTCGTCCCAGGCGTCCACGTCCAGCTTGCCCTGGCTGATGTTGGCAGCCACGCCCTGCGCAGGCATGGGGGCTGACTCGCCGTTGCTCAGGCCGACACCAATTGCGCCCCGCAACACGCGCGGCTGAGGGCCGCTCAGGTCGCGCAGGTAGGTGGCCAAGCCGAGTGAACCCAGATCCAGCGTGATCTGGTCCCGCAGCGGGGGGGCACTGAGGCCGTTGGCATTGCTGCTCCCACTGCCGTTGTTGCTCGCCAGACCCACCAGCGATTCGCGCGCCACCTGGTTCTCGAAACGCAAGGGCAGGCTACTGTCCGCCGCCTTGCCCAGCGGGGGCGGCAGGGCCAGTGCCAGGCCCTGCAGGCTGGTGTTGACCTGCAGCTCGGGCACACCCCGGCGAAAGGACAGGGCCAGCGTGTACGGCGCGCTGCCAGTGGCCCTGCGTGCCAGTTGCGACAACATGCCCAGCTGCGGGGTTTGCTGCAGCCCTTCGGCCGTGGCGGTGCCCTGCGCACGGATCTGCACCGCCGACTCGGTGGCAGGGGCATTGGCCGCCAGCGCGCGCATGCCCCCCTCCAGCCGTACCGGGCCGCCCAGCGCCAGGGCCTGCACATTGGACAGCGAAAACCCGGTCTCACTGAACTGCACAGCGCCCCGCACGCGGGTGAGTGCGGGGGTGTCGGGCGTGATGCGCAGCTCATTGCCTGCCAAAGTGACGCTGCCCTGCACCTTGGACTTGTTGATGTCGCTGATGGGCAGGCTCAGCCGCAGCTGGAAGTCGGCGTTACCCGTGCCACTGGCCTGCTCCAGGGCGTTGCCTGTCATGCGCCCGAGCGGCGAGGTGGCCATGAGCGTCAGCAACTCTGCCAGCGGGCCGCGTGCGTCGGCACTGACGCCCACCACGGTGTGCGCCAGGTCTGGTATGCGCGCTTCGACCTTGGACAGCCGCAAGCCCTTGCTGCCCGCAAAGCCGCCACTGGCGCCGCGCACCTGCATGGACGAGCGCTCAAAAATCAGCTCGCCGCTCAGGTCGGTCAACGCAGGCCAGGGCAAGGCGCCCGCAGGCTGCAGCGCTGTAGGTACGTAGGCATATGTGACGTCCTTGACGCGCGCCGCGATGCGGAATTCGCCCTGCTTGGGGTCGTTGAAGGGCAGGTCGTGCAGATCGCCCTTGACGCGGAACTGCACATTGCTGGCGTTGCCGGCCACCACCGCATCGCGCACATAGTGGCGCGAATCGGCGGGGATGGACAAGGGAAGGTAGCGATGCACCCGGGTGCCGTCGGCACGGTGCAGCGTGCCCGTGAGGTCCAGCACGCCTGGAAAACGCGACCGGTGGGGCGCCTTGGCTGCGTCGCTGGTGTGCCAGGTGGCACGCGCATCCCCTTGGGCATCGGCGTTGGCGAACTGCACGTCATTGGCCTGCACGGCGATGCGGCCGCCGTCCAGCTGCCAGCGCACATCGGCGCTGAGCCGGTCCAGCGGCAGGACGGGTTCCTCGAACACCCCTGGCAGCACCAGCGCACCCGACGCCATGGTCAGCGCAGCCTTGCCCCCTGCCTGCGTCATGTCGATGTCCACGTTCGCACCGCGCAGCCCCAGGTGGTCAGGGGCCGAGCCATCGGTGGCACCCGCCAGCGCCAGCCCCTGAATACGTCCCTTGACCTGGTACTGCTGCAACGCACCCAGCGGACCTTTCCAGCTGGCCTGGATCTCGTCCACCAACCCTTGGGGCGTGTAGGTGCGCAATGCATCATGAGCGGCTGTCCCCAGCGGCAGGCGGCTGGCCACCTGCGCGAGGGCAGCAAGGTCCAGCCGGTCGGCGCGCAGCTCGCCTTGCTCCGGGGCTTTGCCGCTGGCATCGGTGTGCACCAACCGCAGGTTGCCACCCGGCCAGGTCAGGCCATCATCGGTCTGGAACTGCAGCGCCTGCGTCGAGAACTCAAAGCCACCCGTCAAACGGCGCCCCCCCAGACGACCCTGGATGGAGGGCAACACCAACGGACGCAAATCAGAGGCCAGGGTGGTGTTGACATCGGCCAGCGCAAGGTCGGCCGTGCCACCCACCACCTGCCCGCTGCGCACATCGGCCCAGGCCCGCAGCGCGCCCCGGCCCTGCGCCACCTCGATGCCCACATCGGCGTGGTGCCGCAGGTGCGACACATCCACCCGCGTGAAATGGGCAAACACCTGCCCGCTCCAGTGCTTCCAGTTGCCATCGCGGGCGCGCAGCAGCGGCGCGCGAAACAAACCCACGAGGGTGAAACGGTCACCCCATTCCGGCGGCGGTGTGGCGTCCACCCGGAGGTTGTGGCGCCAGTTGCCATTGCGTAAAACCAGGTCCACCTTTTCCAGCGCCAGCTCCGGAGCGCCGCGCTGCTCATCGGTCCAGCGTACCGTTCCGTCCTTGATGTACACCTCGCCCTGCGAGAACAACCAGTCCGCCGCCGCGCTGCTGTCGCCCTGGTTCTGGGCAAACTCCAGCCCAGCCACATAGATGCGCCCGTCGCTCGCCCGGCGCACATCCAGGTCAGGGCCTTCGATGTAAAGCTGCTCGAACCCCCACTGCAGCAGCGAGCGTGGCGACAGCGCCACCACCACCCGGGGCAGGTGCAGCGCAGTGCGTCCCGAGGCATCCAGCAACGCCACGTCGGAGAGTTCAATGGAAGGGATCAACCCCTCGGTGCGGGCCACGATGGCGCCGATCTGCACAGGAACCCCCAATACCCGTGCGGCCTGCGCCTGCAACTGTGGGCGGAAATCACCAATTCGCGGCACAATCCAGCCATGAAGAGCCCCCCATGCGATGGTCAGCAGCAGCCAGAAGGCGAGCAACAAGCCCAGCGACCACCGCGCAAAACCTGCGACTATTTTCAGCAGGCGTGAGGGGTGCGAGGTGGGATCGATCATGGTGAGATGGAAAGTGGCAGGAATTATGACCCGCAGCCCTGGCGTGGGTTCACTCGCGACCCGCGCGCCCAGTGACCTTTTGTACGCGGCCGGGCGCCCAGCCCAGCACCCCGCTCCCCGTCCAACATCTGGCTGTGGCTGCCATGCACCCTTCTCTGTCTGACCCCCGCTGCCACCAGCCTCTGCCTGAGGGGCCCCTGGCTGAGCATTCCCGCTTCTACCAGCGCCTGCACCGCCGCTACGCCAACGACCTGCTCCTGCTGCCACCGGGCGTGCCGGTGCTCGCCACCATGGAGCAGGCCTACGAGGCATTGTGTGCGCGCGGCTGCGACACCGGCACCGCGCTGCGCGTGTTGCGCCAGCTGGCCATGGAGCGGCTCATCCAGCTCGACTGCGAAGCGCAGACGCCGCTGGCCGATATCACCCAGGCAGTCACCGAACTGGCCGAGCTGGCCCTGGACCGCGCCTGCCAACAGGCGCGCCGAGAACTCGACGAGCGCCATGGCGCCCCGCGCGGCCCACAGGGCCAGGCCGTGCAGCTGTGGATCATCGGCATGGGCAAGCTGGGTGCCCGCGAGCTCAATGTCTCCAGCGATATCGACCTCATTTATGTGTACGAGCACGATGGCGAGACCGCTGGCACACCGGATGGCCGGGGCCGCATCTCCAACCACGAATACTTTGCGCGCGCCGTCAAGGCCATTTACAGCCTGGTGGGCGACACCACCGAGCACGGTTTTGTCTTTCGGGTGGACCTCGCCCTGCGGCCCAACGGCAACTCGGGCCCAGCATCGGTGTCCCTGGCAGCGCTGGAGGAATACCTGCAGGTGCAGGGCCGCGAATGGGAGCGTTTTGCCTGGCTCAAAAGCCGTGTGGTCGCCCCGCGCGACTGCATAGGTCGGCCCGAAGTGCAGGCATTGCGTGGCGTGGTACTGCCGTTTGTGTTCCGCCGCTACCTGGACTACAGCGTGTTCGACGCACTGCGCTCGCTGCACAGCCAGATCCGGGACCATGCCTCCAAACGCAGCGCCGGGCACCCCGAGCGCGCCAACGACGTCAAGCTCTCGCGCGGCGGCATCCGCGAGATCGAATTCACCGTGCAGTTGCTGCAGGTGGTACGGGGCGGGCAGTTCCCCGAGCTGCGCCGCCGCCCCACACTCGATGCGCTGCAGCGCCTGGCCCATGCGGGCCTCATGCCGCAGGAGACCGCCGACGCGCTGGCCCGGGCCTATGTGTTCCTGCGCCGGGTGGAGCACCGCATACAGTACCTGGACGACCAGCAGACCCACGTGCTGCCCACGCGCGACGACGACCTGGCCTGGATCGCCAGCACCCTGGGCTACAAGGACTGTTGCGCTTTCCTGCACGAGCTGGATGCCCACCGCGAGCTGGTGGCCCAGGAGTTCGACACCCTGCTGGGTGGCAACGGAAAAAAACAGTGCAGTGGTGGCGGCTGTGGCGGCCCCCGGGCGGCAGCACCGCCGCCTCCAGAGCTGGAAGGCCTGCTGGAGCAACTGCCGCCGGGCTTTCGCGAGCGGGTGGCCGAGTGGCGCAACCACCCGCGCGTGGCCGGGCTGCGTGACGAAGCGCGGGCCCGCCTGTTCCGCCTGGTGCAGCGCACGGCCCAGTGGCTCAAGGAAGGACGCGTCACCGAAGAGGCCACCGTGCGCCTGGCCAACTGGCTGGAGCCGCTGCTGCGGCGCGAAAGCTATCTGGCGCTGCTGCTGGAGCGGCCCTCGGTACACGAACAGCTGCTGCACCTGCTGGGGGCGGCCAAGTGGCCCGCGCGTTACCTGCTGCAGCACCCCGGCGTGATCGACGAGCTGGTGGGCGATGCACTGTTGTCCGAACGTTTTGTGGTGGCCGACTTTGAACGCGAACTGGGCATGCGCCTGGCGTCGCTGCGCTCCACCGGCGAAGACGACGATGAAACCCTGCTCAACCTGCTGCGCCGCGCCCAACATGCCGAGACCTTCCGCACCCTAGCGCGCGACGTGGAGCGCCGAATCACCGTCGAGCAGGTGGCCGACGACCTCAGTGCCCTGGCCGACAGCGTGCTGCGCATCACCAGCCAGTGGTGCTGGAGCCGCCTCAAGAACCGCCACCGCGACGAACCCCAGTTCGCCATCATTGGCTACGGCAAGCTGGGCGGCAAGGAGCTGGGCTACGGCAGCGACCTGGACATCGTCTTTGTGTTCGACGACGACGATGAGCGGGCACCCGAGGTATACGCGGCCTTTGTGCGCAAGCTCATCAACTGGCTCACCGTCAAGACTGGCGAGGGCGACCTGTACGAGATCGACACCGCGTTGCGGCCCAACGGCAACTCGGGCCTGCTGGTGACGAGCTTCGAGGCCTACGCCAACTACCAGCAGCAACGCGGCAGCAACACCGCCTGGACCTGGGAACACCAGGCCATGACACGCGCGCGGTTTGTGATGGGGAGCGAGGCCCTGCGCGAGCGCTTTGACGCAGTGCGCGAGGCCGTCATCACCTCTGCCCGCGACCCGGAGGCGCTGCGCGGCGAGATCGTGACCATGCGCGAGCGGGTGCGCTCGGCCCACCCCACGCCGGCCGGGCGCTTTGACGTCAAGCACAGCCCGGGCGGCATGGTAGACGCCGAGTTTGCCGTGCAATACCTGGTGCTGTCGCAGTCTGCCGCCCACCCCGAATTGCGTGGCAACCTGGGCAACATTGCACTGCTGCAGCGTGCCGAGCAGGTGGGCCTGCTACCCGCGGGCGTGGGCCACGCAGCGGCCGACGCCTACCGCGAGCTGCGCCGGGTGCAGCACGTGGCGCGCCTGGACGAGGCGCCGACACAGGTCACACCGCCCGCACTGCAGGCCGAGCGCGATGCCGTGCTGGCGCTGTGGAAGGCCGTGTTTGGCGCTGCGCCTTAGCATGCGGCGACCCACACCGCAGTGACAACCGGTTGCACTTTGGTGCAGCGGCAGTTTCTGAAAAATTCATTAATTCAAACAACTGTTTGAATTCTGGTGGTTTAATCCGGGGCCATGAGTTCTGGTGCCCACCCCACTGCCGCTGCAGCCCAGCGCACTGCCCGGAGCGACGGCGAAGACACGCGCGCACGCTTGCTGCGGGCTGCGCTGCAGCTGTTCTCCGAAAAAGGCTTCGCCCAGACGTCGGTGCGAGCCATCGCCCAGGCGGCGGGTACCAACGTGGCGGCCATTGCCTACCACTTTGGAGACAAGGCCCAGCTGTACACCGCCACGTTCTACGAGCCGTTTGGCAGCGGCAGCGATCTGATCCCGGTGTTTGCCAACCCGGCCCTGGACCTGCCGGGCGCGCTGCACCATTATTTCGCGGGGTTCCTGGAACCGCTCAAACACGACGATCTGGTGACGCAGTCGCTGCGCTTGCATGTGCGCGAGCTGCTGGACCCCACCCATGTCTGGCCTGAACTTATCGAACGCGAGTGCCGCGCCCCCCACATGGCGCTGGTCCAGGTTTTGTGCCGCCACATGGGCGTACAGGTGGTGGACGATGACATGCACCGGCTGGCCTTCTCCATGGCCGGACTGGTGATGCAGCTATGGACGCAGCGCGACCCCCTCGTGGCCATTGCCCCCCAGCTGGCGGGTGCGGGGGTGGTGGACCAATGGGTGGAGCGGCTGTCCGGCTATGCACTGAGCATGGTGCAGGGAGAAATCGCCCGACGGCAGGCCACACAAAGGCCGGAGCGTCGCACTTTGAGGACTTCACACAAGAAGGAATCCAACGCATGAACATGCGCAAGACCCGTTTCGTATGGGCCGCTTTGCTGCCCCTGGCCCTGGGCGCCTGCGCGGTCTCCGCGCCGCCAGCGCAGGCGCCGGCAACTCCACCCGATGCCTGGCAGGCCCCGCTGCCGCACCAGGGCTCGCTGGGCGACATGGCCCGGTGGTGGACCCAGATGCAAGACCCGCTGCTGGTGGAACTGGTCGATGCAGCCCAGGCCCTGAGCCCAGGCATCGCACAGGCGCAGTCGCGCATCGCACAGGCCCGCGCCACGCAGGTGGGCAGCCAGGCGGCGTTGCTGCCTTCGCTCGACGCACAGGCCAGCGCCAGCCGGGGCTTCAACGATCAATTGGCCCGCTTGGCCACCACCTCGCAGGTGGGCCTGCAGGCGAGCTGGGAGGTGGACCTGTTTGGCGCCAACCGCGCGGCCAAAACCGCGGCCGATGAACGGCTGGCGGGCGCACAGGCGCTGTGGCACGAGGCGCGCGTGAGCGTGGCGGCCGAGGTGGCGCAGCAGACCAGCAGCATCCGCACCTGCCTGGCCCAGCTGCATGTGACCGAGCGCGACGCGCAGTCCCGGGGCGAGACGTCACGCCTGTCCCAGCTCAGCGAACGTGCGGGCTTTACCGCACCCGCCACGGCGGCACTGGCCCGAGCTAGCGCCGCCGAGGCCCAGGCCCGCGCCTCGCAGCAGCGCATGCAATGCGATGTGGAGGTCAAGGCCCTGGTGGCGCTCACTGGCTGGGAAGAGCCCACGCTGCGTACCCGGCTGACCCAGCCGGTGGCTGCGGCACCGGACACTCTGTTTGCCGTTGACGCAATGCCCGCCCAGGTACTGGCCCAGCGCCCGGACGTGTACAACGCCGAGCGCGAAGTGGCTGCCGCCAGTGCCGACGTCGCCAGCGCCCAGGCCCAGCGCTACCCGCGGCTGACCCTCAGCGGCAGCGTGGGTGCAGCCCAGGTGCGCACGGGGGGCGTGACCACCGACCTGAGCACCTGGACCATCGGCCCGCTGGCGCTCAGCGTGCCCATCTTTGACGGTGGCCGCCGCGCCGCGCAGACCGATGCGGCGCAGGCCCGCTACGACGAGGCCGCGTCGCAGTACCGCGCCAAGGTGCGCCAGGCCGTGAGCGAGGTCGAGCAAGCACTGGTGCGCCTGCAAAGCACGACCGAGCGCAGCGCCAGTGCACGCACGGCGGCAGAGGGCTACCGCGCATCGTTCGACGCGACCGAGGCGCGGTGGCGCGCTGGCCTGGCCAGCCTGGTGGAGCTGGAGGACGCCCGGCGCACCGCGCTGGCCGCCGAGAACGCGCTGGTCGCGCTGCAGCACGAACGCCAGACCGCCTGGATTGCGCTGTATCGCGCCGCTGGCGGTGGATGGAAGCTATGAGACACCCCCCTGAGGCGCTTTGCGCCTTCCCTCCGCTCTCGCATTGCTGCGCAATGCGGGCAGGGGGCCGCAGCCCTCGCTGCGGGGTGGCCCTTGCTTGGCTGCCCTCGTCTGCGCATCGCCAGTTTCGAGCGCAGTGGGCCACGCCCAACACCATGCACAGCTGATATGAATTTTTCAGGACAGATGCACATGCAACACTCCTCTTTCTCCTTCAAGTTTTCCCCCACCGCCTTCGCCGTGGTCATTGCCTGCATGCTGGCCACGGGCGGTGCGCTGGTTTTCTCGGGTGTATCGCTTGCAGCCGATGCGCCCACGGCGGGCCAGCCCCGGCCTGCGCTCACCGTGAGCACAGCCCAGCCGCAGCGCATGCAGGTGCCGCTGCGCCTGGCGGCCAACGGCAACATCGCCGCCTGGCAAGAGGCGAGCATTGGGGCTGAAAGCAACGGCCTGCGCCTGACCGACGTGCGTGTGAACGTGGGCGATGTGGTCAAGGCCGGGCAGGTGCTGGCCACCTTCTCGGCCGACACGGTGCTGGCCGATGTGGCCCAGACCCGCGCCAGCCTGCTCGAAGCCCAGGCCAATGCGGCCGAGGCCGCCGCCAATGCCGACCGCGCCCGCTCGCTGCAGGCCACGGGCGCGCTCAGTCAGCAGCAGATCCAGCAGTTCACCACGGCCGAGCAAACCGCCAAGGCCCGCGTGGAGGCCGCCCAGGCCGCGCTGAACGCGCAGCAGCTGCGTCTCAAATACACCCAGGTGGTGGCGCCTGACAGCGGCGTGATCTCGGCCCGCACAGCCACCGTGGGCGCGGTGGTGGGTGCAGGCACAGAGCTGTTCCGCATGGTGCGCAAGGGCCGCCTGGAGTGGCGCGCCGAGGTCACGTCCACCGAGCTGCGGCGCATCCAGCCCGGTACCAAGGTCAGCGTTACCGCTGCCAGCGGCGCAGTGGCCGAGGGCACCGTGCGCATGGTTGCGCCCACGGTGGACCCACAGACGCGCAATGCGCTCGTCTACGTGGACCTGCCCGCCAACACCGACTTCCGCGCCGGGATGTTTGCGCGGGGCGAATTCGCGCTGGGCAGCAGCGACGCACTCACCGTGCCGCAGGAGGCGCTGGTGGTGCGAGACGGGTTCTCATACGTGTTTGTGGTGGGCGGCGACCAGCGCGTGCAGATGCGCAAGGTCCAGACCGGCCGCCGCGTGGCTGACCGGGTGGAAGTGCTGTCGGGCCTGGACGCAGGGGCCTCCGTCGCCGTGCGCGGTGCGGGCTTCTTGAACGACGGCGACCTGGTGCGCGTGTCGGCCCCCGCAGCAGCGCCAGCGGCTGGCAAGCAGTCCTCCAGCCAGCACTTCATGCAAAAAGTGCCAGTAGCGCTAGTGGATCATGCGTCAGCAGCTATCAATTAAGGAGCGTTCCAGATGAATGTGTCCACCTGGTCCATCAAGAACCCCATTCCGGCGCTGATGCTGTTTGTGCTGCTGACCTTCGGCGGCCTGCTGTCCTTCAACGCCATGAAGGTGCAGAACTTTCCCGACATCGACCTGCCCACAATCTCCGTGACCGTGGCGCTGCCGGGCGCCTCGCCCGCGCAGCTCGAAAACGACGTGGCGCGCAAGATCGAGAACAGCATCGCCACGCTGCAGGGCCTAAAGCACATCTACACCAAGGTGCAGGACGGCGGCGCCACCATCACCGCCGAGTTCCGGCTGGAGAAGCCCACTCAAGAGGCGCTGGACGATGTGCGCTCCGCCGTGGCCCGTGTGCGCGGCGACCTGCCGGGCGACGTGCGCGACCCCATCGTGACCAAGATGGACCTGGCCGCGCAGCCCGTGCTGGCCTTCACCATTGCGTCGGCCCGCATGGACGACGAGGCGCTGTCCTGGTTTGTGGATGACGCCGTGGCCAAGAAGCTGCTCACCGTGCGCGGCGTGGGCGCCGTCAACCGCGTGGGCGGCGTGCAGCGCGAGGTGCATGTGGCGCTCGACCCGGTCAAGCTGCAATCCCTGGGCGCCACGGCAGCCGATGTGTCGCGCCAGCTGCGCCTGGTGCAGACGGAGAGTGCCGGCGGCCGCACCGACCTGGGCGGCAGTGAACAACCGGTGCGCACGCTGGCCACGGTGCAGTCGGCTCAGGAGCTGGCGGGCCTGACACTCGCGCTGTCGGACGGCCGCCACGTGCGGCTGGACCAGGTGGCCACGGTGACGGACACCATTGCCGAGCCCCGCGCGCTGGCCCTGCTCAACGGCAAGCCCGTGGTGGGCTTCGAGGTGGCGCGCAGCAAGGGCGCCAGCGAGGTGGAAGTAGGCTCTGCCGTGCAGGCGGCCCTCAAGGAAATGCGTGCGCAGCACCCTGATCTGGAGATCACCGAGGCCTTCAACTTTGTGCAGCCGGTGCAGGAGGAATACGACGGCTCCATGCACCTGCTGTACGAAGGCGCGCTGCTGGCCGTGCTGGTGGTGTGGCTCTTCCTGCGCGACTGGCGCGCCACGTTTGTCTCGGCCGTGGCGCTGCCGCTGTCGGTGATCCCGGCGTTCATCGGCATGTACTGGCTGGGCTTCTCGATCAACGTGATCACGCTGCTGGCGCTGTCGCTGGTGGTGGGCATTCTGGTGGATGACGCCATCGTGGAGGTCGAGAACATCGTGCGCCACCTGCGCATGGGCAAGACACCCTACCAGGCGGCCATGGAGGCCGCCGACGAGATCGGCCTGGCCGTGGTGGCCACCACCTTCACGCTGATCGCGGTGTTTTTGCCCACCGCCTTCATGAGCGGTATTGCGGGCAAGTTCTTCAAGCAGTTCGGCTGGACGGCGTCGCTGGCGGTGTTTGCCAGCCTGGTGGTGGCGCGCCTGCTCACGCCCATGATGGCGGCCTACATCTTGAAGCCCATCGTGGGCGACCACAAGGACCCACGCTGGATGACGGTGTACCTGCGCTGGGCCGCGTGGTGCATCAAGCACCGGTGGATGACCTTCATCGCCACAGCGGCCTTTTTCATCGGCTCGCTGGCGCTGATCCCGCTGCTGCCCACAGGCTTCATCCCGCCCGACGACAACTCGCAGACCCAGGTGTACCTGGAGCTGCCACCCGGCGCCACGCTGGCGCAAACGCGTGCCGTGGCCGAAGACGCGCGCCAGCGCATCGCCAAGGTGGAGCATGTGCAAAGTGTGTACACCACCATCGGCGGCGGCTCGGCCGGCACCGATCCCTTCATGGGCGGTGCCAGCACCGAAACGCGCAAGGCCACGCTCACCATCCTGCTGTCCGAGCGCGGCGACCGTCCGCGCAAGCAGGGCATCGAGAACCAGATCCGCGCCGCACTGGAGACGCTGCCCGGCGTGCGCAGCAAGGTGGGCCTGGGCGGCTCGGGCGAGAAGTACGTGCTGGTGCTCACGGGCGACGACCCGCAGGCGCTGACCACGGCGGCATTGGCGGTGGAGAAAGACCTGCGCACCATCCCCGGCCTGGGCAGCATCTCGTCCACCGCCAGCCTCGTGCGCTCCGAGATCGCAGTGCGCCCCGACTTTGCACGCGCCGCCGACCTGGGCGTGACCAGCAGCGCGATTGCCGAAACGCTGCGTATCGCCACGGTGGGCGACTATGACGTGTCGCTGCCCAAGCTCAACCTGGCTGCGCGCCAGGTGCCCATCGTCGTCAAGCTGCAGGACGACGCGCGCAAGGACCTGTCGCTGCTGGAGCGCCTGCCCGTGCCGGGCGCCAAGGGCCCGGTGATGCTGGGCCAGGTGGCCACGCTGGAGTTCAGCGGCGGCCCGGCCGTGGTGGACCGCTACGACCGCGCGCGCAACGTGAACTTCGAGATCGAACTCTCGGGCCAGCCGCTGGGCGACGTAACCAAGGCGGTGGAGGCGCTGCCTTCCATCCAGAACCTGCCGCCCGGCGTGCGCCAGATCACGATTGGCGATGCCGAGATGATGGGTGAGCTGTTCGCCAGCTTTGGCCTGGCGATGCTCACCGGCGTGCTCTGCATCTACATCGTGCTGGTGCTGCTGTTCAAGGACTTCTTGCACCCCGTGACCATCCTGGCGGCGCTGCCGCTGTCGCTGGGCGGGGCGTTTGTGGGGCTGCTGATCGCGCAGAAGAGCTTCTCGATGCCCTCGCTCATCGGGCTCATCATGCTCATGGGCATCGCCACCAAGAACTCCATCCTGCTGGTGGAGTACGCCATCCTGGCGCGGCGCGAGCACGGCATGACGCGGTTTGAGGCGCTGATCGATGCCTGCCACAAGCGGGCACGGCCGATCATCATGACCACGCTGGCCATGGGTGCGGGCATGCTGCCCATCGCCATCGGCCTGGGTGCGGCGGACGCGAGCTTTCGCTCGCCCATGGCAGTGGCGGTGATTGGCGGGCTCATCACCTCCACGCTGCTGAGTCTGTTGGTGATTCCGGCGGTGTTCACCGGAGTGGACGACCTGGGCCAGGGCTTCGGCCGGCTGGCTCGTCGCCTGCGTTTGGGGCGGGATGCTGCTGGCGCACCGGCTGCCCCCACACCGGCGCGCACCGCGCAAGCCGCCCCGCCCCCTGCCCCCTGACGCCAAGACCGGCTCAGCCCCCCCGATATGAGCCCAAAAAGCAGGGCAATCACGGGGGTTGCGCGGGCTTTGGCGAGGGGTAGCCGGCGGATAATGCAACGCGCACCATGAACCTCGTCAGCCTGAACATCGAATCCATCCAACTGGGCCACCCCCTGCCATTTGTGCTGCGGGGTGCCGATGGGGTGTTGCTGGCACAAAAAGGCTATGTGATCCGCACCCGCGACGAGCTGGCCAAGCTGGTCGAACGCGGGCGCGAGCTGTGTGTGGATACGGACGAATCCGGCGGCAGCCACCGCGCCTACCTGGCGCAGCTGCAGCGCATGTTGATCGCCGACACCAACCTGGGAGAAATCGCCGCCATGAAGATGACGGCGGGCGAGCAGGCAGCCGCCGCCCGCACGGGCAAAACCTTGCCCGACTGGCCGGAGCTGCAGTTGCGCGCCACGCAGCTGCTGCGCGCCCCGTCGCCCAGCGACTTCGGCGGGCGCTTTCAGGCGCTGCACGACGAGCTGGTGCGCCATTGCGAACAGACGCCCGACGCCACGCTGCTGGCCCTGATCTATCTCTCGGCCCAGGAAACGCGCATGTACAGCGCCACCCATTCCATGCTGGTCGGCTGCGCGTGCATGGTGGTGGCCCGCGAGATGCTGCGCTGGCCCAGCGGCCGGGTGCAGCAGCTGGGGCACGCGGCGCTGAGCATGAACATCGCCATGACCGAGCTGCAGGACCAACTGGTGCTGCAGACCCAGCCCCTGACTGCCGCCCAGATTGCCGCCGTGGAAGACCATGCCGCACGGTCCGAGGCACTGCTGCGCCACCTGGGTGTGGCCGACCCGGTGTGGCTGGAGGCCGTGCGCTGCCACCACCACCGCACGCCCGGGCCCCTGGCCAAGAAGACCGAAGCCCAGCAGATGGCGCGCCTGCTGCAGCGCGCCGATATTTTTGGTGCCCGCCTGGCCCCCAGAGCGGCACGCCTGCCCATGCCTGTCACGGCCGCCATGCAGGCCAGCTACTACGACGAAGAACACCAGGTGGACGAGGCCGGGGCGGCCCTTGTCAAGACCCTGGGCGTGTACCCCCCGGGCGCTTTCGTGCGCCTGGCCAGCCGGGAGGTGGGGGTGGTCATCCGCCGGGGCACCACAGCCACCACACCGCGCGTTGCCGTGGTGACCAACCGCGACGGCATGCCAACGGGCGAGCCCATCCCCCGCGACACGGGCATGCCCCCCTGGAAGGTCACCGGTGTGGTGGCGTTCAAGGACGTGCGGGTCAAACTGCCGCTGGATCGCCTGCTACAGATGGTCTGACGCCCCGGGGCACCGCTGGCCCCTGGTTCTGCGTGCCGCTGCCATGGCGGCCGATCGGTGCAGGGTTTCCCCGTCTGTTTCGCCCCGGAGCATCGCCGCACGCCCAGCACCGGGGTTGGCGCTGCTCTTGCCGCGCTCCTCGCCCACGCCACCAGGGATTTGTACCGGCCGCACTCCCGGGACTGTTTTCGCACCCTTACCCCGCTTCGTTCAGAAATCTGAATCCAAATGCGCTCGCGCCACGTAAACCATTCAGTACAAATAAAAACTCATGTGGACAAAAAATGATGAAATGGTTAAATTGGCTGCACTCGCTGCCCAAAGCCCTATGAACCGCCTTACAAGACTCCTCTCGACAGTCGCCGCGCTGGCGGCCTGGCTGCTGCTGGCGCCCACCGCGCAAGCTGCCGATGCGCCTGCAGGGTGCCCGGCCACGCTGCAGCACACCTTCCCGCGCCTGCAGGACGAAAAGCCCCAGTCGCTGTGCCAATACAGCGGAAAAGTAGTTTTGGTGGTCAACACCGCCAGCTTCTGTGGCTTTACCGGCCAGTACAAGGGGCTGGAGGAGCTGTATGCCCGCTACAAGGACAAGGGTCTGGTGGTGCTGGGCTTCCCGTCCAACGACTTCGCCCAGGAAAAAAGCAGCAACAAGGAAATCGCCGACTTCTGCGAAAACACCTTCGGCGTGAAGTTTCCGATGTTTGCCAAGAGCAGCGTGAAGGGCCCCGAGGCCTCGCCGCTGTACCAACAGCTGGCGCAGCTGTCGGGCACGGCGCCACGCTGGAACTTCCACAAATACCTGATGGGCCGCGACGGCAAGCTGGTGGACAACTACTCCAGCCTGACCGGGCCGGACAACAAGGGCCTGGTGCGCGCCATCGAGCAACAGCTGGCCCTGCCCACGCCCCGGTGAGCGCCATGACTTCTTTACATTTCTTGAAAAAAAATACAGCGGTCCTCTGGAACTTCACCAGCGCGGCCCCACTCTATCCATTGCGCAAGACGATTGCGCAGCGTACAGTTTTAACGTTGCGAAGCCTTTCGGGCCCCCGGGTTCCGACTGACCTCCTGGAGCGCTTCTCCTCCCTCCCTCTCTTATTCGTTTCGGGACGCTTCGCAACCTTTTTATTCCGTGCACCGACCAGAGGGAGCCGGTCATGAAAATCGCCATCATCGGCTCCGGCATCTCCGGGCTTTCCGTCGCGCACCGGCTGCGCGGCCAGGCAGACATCACACTGTTTGAGGCGGGCGACTACTTCGGCGGGCACACCCACACGGTCGATGTCACGCTGCCCGATGCATCGGGCACCCCCGCCACCCATGGCGTGGACACCGGCTTTCTGGTGTTCAACGAGCGTACCTACCCGAACCTGATCCGCCTGCTGGCCGAGTTGGGCGTGGAGACTGCCAAGTCGGACATGTCGTTCTCGGTGCAGGTGCCGGGAGCCCTGTCAGGCCACCGCACACTGGAGTGGAGCGGCACCAACCTCAGCACCGTGTTTGCCCAGCGCTCCAACCTGGTCAACCCCCGCTTTCTGGGCATGCTGCGCGACCTGCTGCGCTTCAACAAGCTGTGCACGCGCATTGCAGAGAAACAGGCCGAGGCGGCGCTGATGCAGCCGCTGGGCGACTTTTTGCGCGAGCACCGCTTTGGCGATGCGTTCCGCGACTGGTACTTTTTGCCCATGCTGGGCTGCATCTGGAGCTGCCCCACCGACCAGATGCTGAAGTTCCCCGTGGCCACCATGATCCGGTTCTGCCACAACCATGGCCTGATCCAGGTGAGCAACCGCCCGCAGTGGTGGACGGTGTCCGGGGGCGCGCGCCACTATGTGGACAAGATCGTGGCGGGCATTGCCGACAAGCGCCTGAACACCCCCGTGCGCCGCATCGAGCGCGATGCCGCCGGTGTGCGCGTGGTGACTGCAGGCCACACCGAGCACTTTGACAAGGTGGTGCTGGCCACCCATTCGGACCAGTCGCTCGCCCTGCTGGCCCAGCCCACACCGCACGAGCGCGCGGTGCTGGGTTCCATCCGCTACCAGGCCAACCGCGCCGTGCTGCACACCGATACGTCCGTGCTGCCCGAGCGCCGCGCTGCCTGGGCCGCGTGGAACTACGAGCGTGCTCAGCAGCGCAGCCGCGAGTCGGCCCGCGTGTGCCTGCACTACCTCATCAACCAGTTGCAGCCCGTGCCCTTTGCCCAGCCCGTGGTGGTGTCGCTCAACCCGGTGCGCGACATTGCGCCCGAACACGTGATCGGCAGCTACGAATACGCCCACCCGGTGTTCGACATGGCCGCCATCCGCGCACAGCAGCAGGTGGGCAAGCTGCAGGGGCAGCAACACACCTGGTTCTGCGGCGCCTGGACGGGTTACGGCTTCCACGAAGACGGCCTCAAGTCGGGCCTGGCCGTGGCCGAGCAATTGCTGGCGGCCCTGCCAGCCCCCCTGGCGGAGGCTGCGTGAGCCACACCCCGGCCACACCCGCAGCGCCCCTCATTGGCTTCGGCCAGGTACGTCACACGCGGCTGCGGCCCCGGCGGCATGCGTTTGCGTATCCGACGTTTTTCCTGATGCTGCCCATGCGCAGCCTGCCAGACCTGCCTGGTCTGCGCAGTGAGCTGGCCGTGAACCGGCGCGGCGCCATCAGTTTCCATGACGTGGACCACGGCGACGGCCGCAGCGCCGCGCAGGGCGGGGCACTGGCGTGGCTGGACGAGCTGCTGCGCACTGAAGGCATCGCCGACGCCACGGGCGAGGTGTGGCTGCACTGTTACCCGCGCGTGCTGGGTTACACCTTCAAACCCGTGAGCTTCTGGTACTGCCACCGTGCCGATGGCAGCCTGCGCGCCATCGTTGTGGAGGTGAACAACACCTTTGGCGAGCGCCACTGCTACCTGCTGGATGCCCCGCAATACGGCGTGGAACAGCAGGCGCGCAAGGTGTTCCATGTATCGCCGTTCTGCGAGGTGAGCGGCGGTTACCGCTTTCGCTTCATGCGCACCGAGGCCGGTGCACAGGACGCGGGTCGCACCGTGGTGCGCATCGACCACGACGACGACACCGGCCCGCTCATCCAGACCAGCGTGAGCGGCACCCTACAGGCCATCACCCCACAGACCCTGCGCCAGGCGCTCTGGGGCTACCCCGCCATGACGCTGGCCATCATTGCCCGCATCCACTGGCACGCGCTGCAGCTGTGGCTCAAGCGCGTGCGTTTCCATCGCAAGCCCGAGGCGCCTGCCTCCATCGTGACCCGTTGATCTCCATGTCGTTCCAGCCCCGCGAGACCGCCGCCATGAACTCCACCACCGCCACCCGCTCCGACCGTAACGCGCAGGCCCTGCCCGCAGGCACTCCGGCTGCCGCCCGCACCGCGCTCCGGCTGCTGCAGCGCCTGCAGCACGGCCACCTCACGGTGCAGCTGCCCGACGGCACCTTGCAGCACTTCGGGCACGGCGATGGCCCGTCGGCGGCCATCACGCTCAAGAACTGGAATGTCTGCAGCGCAGCGCTCAAGTCGGGAGACATCGGCTTTGCCGAGAGCTACATCGCGGGCGACTGGACCACCCCGCACCTGACCGACCTGCTCAAGCTCTTCATCGCCAACCGCCAGCAGGTGGAGGGCGTGATCTACGGCACCTGGGCCGGCCGCCTGCTGTACCGCATCAAGCACCTGCTCAACCGCAACACACGCGCCAACAGCCAAAAGAACATCCACGCCCACTACGACCTGGGCAACGCGTTTTACGAGCTGTGGCTGGACGACACGATGAACTACTCGTCCGCCTGGTTCGAGGGCGATGCAGGCGGCGACATGCGCGCCGCCCAGCACGCCAAGGTACGCCGCGCCTTGCGCATGGCCGGTGTGCAGCCAAATTCCCGGGTACTCGAGATCGGCTGTGGCTGGGGCGCGCTGGCTGAGATGGCCACCGTCGAATTCGGCGCCCACCTGACGGGTGTGACACTCTCCACCGAGCAGCTCGCCTTCGCGCAAAAGCGCATGGCGCAGCAGGGGGTGGCCGAGCACGCCGACCTGCGCCTGCAGGACTACCGCGACATCCAGGACGGCCCGTACGACGCCATCTGCTCCATCGAGATGGTCGAGGCCGTGGGCCGCGAATACTGGCCCACCTACTTCCAGTCGGTGAACCGCCTGCTCAAGTCTGGCGGCAAGGCCTGTATCCAGAGCATCGTCATCGACGACAGCCTGTTCGAGCGCTACATCAGCTCCACGGATTTCATCCAGCAGTACATCTTCCCGGGTGGCTGCCTGCCGTGCCCACGTGAGTTCCGCCGCGAGGCCGAGGCTGCTGGCCTGCGCGTGGTGGATGAGTTCGCATTCGGCCAGGACTACGCAGAAACTCTCAAGCGCTGGCGCGAACGCTTTCTGGCGCAGCGCACGCAGATCCTGCAGCTGGGGTTTGACCAGCGCTTCATGCACATCTGGGAGTTCTACCTGGCGTATTGCGAGGCGGCGTTTGCGATGAGCAACATCGACCTGGTGCAGTACACCCTGGTCAAGGACTGAGGATGCTATGAAAAATATAGCTGCTACCGCAATATTCACTAGCGCATTGATGGCTTTTGGCCCTCAAACCGCAATGGCGCAGGTTGCAGAGGCCGGCGCAGCCACTGCGGCCCCGTTGTCGGGTGCCCGCCTGGTGGGCCAGGGCGTGCTGCGGTTCCTGGGGTTTGAGATCTACCGTGCGCGGCTGTGGGTGCAGCCCGGTTTTGATGCGGACAACTACGCCGCCCACCCCCTGGCGCTGGAGCTGACCTACCACCGCGACTTTTCGGCCGAGGCCATTGCCAAGCGCTCCATCGAGGAGATGCGCCGCGTGGGCAGCTTCACGCCGCAGCAGGCCGCACGCTGGCAGCAGGCACTGGCCGCCGCGCTGCCGGATGTGAAGGCAGGCGACCGGCTGCTGGGCCTGTACCAGCCCGGCACGGGTGCCGTGTTCAAGATGGGCGGGCGTGTGGTGGGCGAAGTGCCTGACGCCGAGTTCTCGCGCCTGTTCTTCGGCATCTGGCTGTCGCCGCAGACCTCCGAGCCCGGACTGCGGCAAGAGCTGATCGCGGCCACCCGCACCACAGGCCCAGGCCAGCAATGACCACCGCCACGCCCATTCGCGCCGGCCAAGGCCTGGCCTATGGGCTGCTGGGCCTGCCGCTGGCTTTTGTGGCGCTGCCGCTGTATGTGCTGCTGCCCAACCATTACGCTCGCGAGTTCGGTATGCCGCTGGCCACGCTGGGCTCGGTGCTGCTGGCGGCGCGCTTGTTCGATGCGGTGTCCGACCCGCTGCTGGGGCGTCTGTCCGACTACCTGTTTGGTCGCTCGGTGCGCGCCGTGCTGGCGGTGGGGGCGGTGTCTGCCATGGTGCTGGCACTGGGTCTGACCAGCCTGTTCTTTCCGCTGGTGCGCGGGGCCGATGCGTTGATCGCCTGGGCGCTGGTGGCGCTGCTCATTACCTATACGGCCTACAGCCAGTTGGGCATTGCGCACCAATCCTGGGGCGCGCGCCTGGGTGGGGACGAGCTGCAGCGCGGACGCATCGTGGCCTGGCGCGAGGGCGCTGCATTGGTGGGCGTGGTGCTGGCCTCGGTGCTGCCCGCGCTGCTGGGCCTGCCGGTGATGCTCAGTGTGTTTGCCATCACCCTGCTGCTGGGCTGGTGGGCCTGGACCAGAGCCCCGCGCCCCGCAGCCTATGCGGGTGGCACAGTAGCAGGGGTGTACCGCCCACCCCAACGCGCCAGCCTGTGGCGGCCCTGGGGGCGGCCCGCCTTCCGCCGACTGCTGGCCGTGTTCATGCTCAACGGCATTGCCAGTGCCATCCCGGCCACACTGGTGCTGTTCTTCATCCAGGACCGCCTGCAGGCCCCGCCCGCGCAGGAGCCCATGTTCCTCGCGGCCTATTTTGTCTGTGCGGCGCTGTCCATACCGCTGTGGCTGCGTGCTGTGGCGCGCTGGGGCCTGGCGCGCACCTGGCTGGCGGGCATGCTGCTGGCGATTGCCGTGTTTGTGTGGACTGCGTTTTTGGGCGCGGGTGATGTGGTGCCGTTCCTCGTCGTTTGTGCGCTGTCGGGCATCGCACTGGGCACCGACCTGGCCCTGCCCAGCGCCCTGCTGGCGGGCGTGATCGCCGCCGAGGGCGACAGTGGCCAGCACGAGGGCGCGTACTTCGGTTGGTGGAACTTTGCCACCAAGCTCAACCTGGCCCTGGCCGCAGGCCTGGCACTGCCCCTGCTGGGCTGGTGGGGCTACACGCCGGGCACGCGCAGCGATGACGGCCTGCAGACACTGGGCCTGGCCTACGCCGTGCTGCCCTGCATGCTCAAGCTGGCGGCAGCGGCAGCGCTGTACGCCCTTTTTCTGCGGCACCCACGCGGTGCAGCGATGGCTGGAACCTGACCCCCACACACCCAAGGCACAACCCATGATGCAACGACGCCTCCTCCTCTCCGCCGCAGTGGCTGCGCCCGTGGTGCTGTCCGGCTGCGCCAGCCAGAACCTCGATGGCTACGCCAGCGAGAAGCCAGTGCTGGACCTGGCCCAGTACTTCAACGGCAAGATCGACGCCTACGGCATCTTTCAGGACCGCAGCGGCCAGATCGTCAAACGCTTCACCGTGGTGATGGACTGCTCATGGAAAGGCAACGAAGGCGTGCTCGACGAAGCCTTCACCTACTCCGACGGCACCACGCAGCGCCGTATCTGGCGCCTGACCAAACACGCGGACGGCCGCTACACCGGCACCGCCGACGATGTGGTGGGCACGGCCAACGGCCAGACGCGCGGCAACGCCTTCCGCTGGAACTACACGCTGGCCCTGCCCGTGGATGGCAAGGTCTACAACGTGGATCTGGACGACTGGATGTACCTCATCGACGACCGCGTGATGCTCAACCGCGCCACCATGACCAAGTTCGGCGTGCGTCTGGGCGAGATCACCCTGTCCTTCACCAAACGCGCACCATGAGCCTCAACCCTCCCTTGCGCGACTGGCAGGGCCGCCGGGCCTGGCTCATCGGGGCCAGCAGCGGCATTGGCCGGGCCACGGCGGCGGCGCTGCATGCGCGCGGTGCGCAGGTCATCGTGTCGGCTCGCAGCGGCGATGCACTGGATGCGTTTGCGGCCCAGCACCCGGGCAGCGTAGCCCTGGCCTTTGACACCGCCGAGCCCGAGCAGGTGCAGTCAGCCGCCGCCCAGGTGCTGGCAGGCGGCGCGCCCGACCTGGTGTGCTACTGCGCGGGCTACTACCGCGACATGCGTGCCACCGACTTCGACCTTGCCGTGATGCTGCGCCACGAGCAGATCAACTACAACGGCGTGCTGCATGTGCTGGCTGCGGTGTTGCCCGCCATGCTGGCCGCAGCGGACGCCGGGCGCCCTGGCCATGTGAGCCTGATCAGCAGCGTGGCGGGCTTTCGCGGGCTGCCCAAAAGCCTGGCCTATGGCCCCACCAAGGCGGCCCTCATCAACCTGGCCGAGGCGCTGTACCTGGACCTGCATGACCTGGGCATGGGCGTGAGCGTGATCAACCCGGGCTTTGTGGCCACGCCGCTCACGGCGGGCAACGACTTCACCATGCCAGCCCTCATCTCACCCGAAGCAGCTGCGGCTGCCATCGTTCAGGGCTGGGAGCGGGGGCATTTCGACATCCACTTTCCCAAGCGCTTCACCCGGGTGATGAAGCTGCTGCGGCTGTTGCCATACCGGTGGTACTTCCCGGCCGTCCGCCGCTTCACAGGCCTTTGACTTTTGCCATGCAGCCCCCGAACACACACCCCTCCACCGAAGAAGCCGTCACGCGCGTCATTGCGTTCTTTGAAAACCTCTCACCCACCGACGTTGCGACGATCGGCCAGTTCTACGCGCCACAGGCGCGCTTCAAGGACCCATTCAACGAGGTGGTGGGTGTGCCCGCCATCCAGGCCATCTTTGCCCACATGTTCGAGGCACTGGAGCATCCGCGTTTTGTGGTCACCGGCAGGGTGGCGCAGGGCACGCAGTGCTTTTTGACCTGGGACTTTCTCTTCGCGTTCAAGGACTTTCACAAGGGCGTGACGCAGACAGTGCGCGGTGCCTCGCACCTGGTGCTAGACGAACAAGGTCTGGTGACGCTGCACCGCGACTACTGGGATGCTGCCGAAGAGCTGTACGAAAAGCTGCCCGTGGTGGGCGCACTGATGCGCTGGCTCAAGAAGCGCGCCAACAGCTAGGGCGTGTTCACCCCACTGCCCGGATGCGCGAATGCCCAGGCAAGGGCACTGCGCGTTGCAGCACCCCTTCTGCCAGCCACAGCGCACTGTTCCATGCCCGCTGCGCCACATAGGGCAGAGGCAGCTGCTGATAGTCGTCGTTGAAGACCTCAAAGCTGTAGTCGCCCTGGTAGCCCATGCCGTCCAGCGTGCGCACAAGCTCGGCCAGCGCCTGGCTGTGCACGCCTTCGCCGGGGAACACGCGAAAGTGCCGTGCGGTCTCGATGCGCTCTTGTACCGTGCGCGTTTCCTGCCACATGAAGTCGGACAACTGCACGAGGTAGATCTTGGCGGGGTCCACGTCCTGCAGCGCCGAGAGCGGCGTGCTGGTGGCGAACTGGTGGTACGAATCAATGGCCAGCCCGAGGTTGGGGCAATCGGCCTGCTCTACGGCCGCCCAGGCCTGGTCCACTTCGTTGATATGCCGCCCCCACGACAGGCCTTCAAACGCCACGCGAATGCCGTGTGGCAGCGCCAGCAGGGCCAGCTTGCGCAGATCGCGCGCAATCGCGTCGGCATCCGGCGTGGCGTGCGCTGACGTGGAGCTGCAAGCCAGCAGCACCGGCGCACCCAGGCTGCGCGCCATCAGGATCATCTGCTTGGCGATGTCCACCTTGTAGCTGTGCAGATGGCCAGACAGCCCCTCGAAGTCGCGCAGCACCTGAAAGCCCGTCACGCGCAGGCCACTGCTGCGCACGGCATGCACGGCGGCCTCGATGCCTTCGGGGTGGCCCACGATGTCGCGCGCGGCCAGCATGATCTGGCCAAAGCCTGCAGCCTTGACGGCGGCGAGCTTGGCCTCCAGCGGGCCCGCCAGGCTGATGGTGTCCATGCCAAAGTCGGCGACGTTGCGTTGCATGGTGGATGTGCGCATGGGGCAGTCTCCAGGCTCAGTGTGCGTCCAGCACCAGCTCGAAGCTCGGTGAACCTGCGTCTGCGCGGGTGAGAGCGCCGCGTGTGCCGGTGTGTACGCCCGTGGGGGACTCGACAAAGTCCACACCGCGCGCGCGCAGCGCGTGCACCGTAGCCAGCACATCGGGCGTGCCAAAAGCCACGCGCTGCAGCAGCTCCTCGGGGTCGGCATCCAGCGCATCGACCAGCGGTTCAATCAGCTGCCAGTGCAGCGTGCCACAAGGGCTGGCAAGGATTCGGCCGTGTGTGAGCACGCCAAACGACTGTTCAGGCGACAGCTCGGCAAAACCGAACAACTCTGCGTAGAAATGGATCCAGTCCTGTGCGCGGCCGAGGCCGATGTACTGCACCACGCCAAACAGGTGCAGGCCCTGCAGCGCGGGCGGACGTGGGTTGACGGTGGGGATGGACACAAAGTCCACGTCGTAGATCGAGAACTCCTTGTGCCGGTCTACCAAGTAGATGCGGCTCGCGCCCACGCCGTGGATGGCGGGAATGTTGAGTTCCATCACCTCGACCTCGGTGTGCACGGCCCAGGCGCCTAGTTCCAGCACCCGGCGGTAGGCGGCGGCTGCGTTGTTGACGCGGAACGCGACGGCGGCGAGCACCGGCGCTTCAGTGAGCGCGGGCGGGGCATGCACGCCGGTGCGCTCGGTGTCCTGGTGGGCGTTGACGATGATGTTCATGTCGCCCTGGCGGTACAGCAGCACCTCGCGCGAGCGGTGGCGCGCCACGGGCTGAAAACCCATGCGCTCCAGCGCCTGGCCCAGCGCCTGCGGGCGGCTGGTAGCGTATTCGATGAACTCCACACCTTGCAGGCCCAGGGGGTTGGGCAATTCGCCCAGCGCTTCGCGGGCGGCCATCATCGGGGTGCTCATGGTGTCGGCTCCTTGTGGGTTGCAGTGGGCGAGGGCGTCAGCGCGTGCTGACCAGGCGGCGGAAGTGGGCGTCCATGCGGGCCGCGTCGGGTGCCTCGCCAGTGAACAGCTCAAACGCTCCCAAAGCCTGGCCCACGGCCATGCCACCGCCGTCCGATACCCGGCAGCCCAGCGCGCGTGCGGCCTGCACCAGGGCGGTATCGAGCGGGAAATACACCACCTCGGAGACCCACATGGCGGGCCGCAGCAGGGCCACATCGAGGGGTAGCCCTGGCAGCTTGTCCATGCCCGTGGGCGTGGCGTGGATCAGCCCGGTAGCGTTGGCCATGGCCGATCGGATCTCCCCGGCCTCGGCACGATGGCCATGCAAGGCGTTGACATCGGCGGACAGTTGCGCAGCCCGTTCGGGCTGGGCGTCCACGATGGTCAGGCGCTGTGCGCCCAGCCGCAGCACCGCGTGCGCAATGGCGGCGCCTGCACCGCCCGCGCCCAGCAGCACGATGTGGCGGAGATCGGCGCCAGGCAGCGCCCGGGCAAAGCCCCAGGCCCAGCCAGAGCCGTCAGTGTTGTGTCCCACCAGCTTGCCGTCTTGCACCACCACCGTGTTCACGGCGCCCATGGCACCCGCTTCCTCCGAAAGGCTGTCGAGGTGCGGGATGACGGCCTGCTTGCAGGGGTAAGTCACGTTGAAACCTGCGTACCCCATGATGCGCGCGGCGGCTAGCAGCGTGGGCAACTGCTCGGGCCACTGCTCAAGGGAGTGCGCCGAGCGGTCCAGATCGATGAGCTGGTAGTGCAGGCGCATACCATGGTGGCGTGCCTCTTCCTCGTGCAGGGAGGGCGACAGCGACTTCTGGATGCCGGCGCCGATCAGCCCGATCAGCACCTTGTGGGGGCTTGTGGAAGACATGGTGGAAGCGGTGAGCGATACCGGGAGATCAAGGAGCTGTGTGCTCATGGGGCGGAATGTGGCATGGGGGGCTGCCGGGGTTTGTCACCTCCGGCAGCGCAGGGGTTGCAGCGGCTGGGCTTATTTGCCACCGCGCAGTTTGGCCAGCGTGGCGTAGACCTCTTTCACAGTCTCGGCGCCCACTTTTTCGCTGTGCTTTTCGACCACAGGCTTGACCTTGGCGCGCAGCTTGTCCAGCTCGGCGGGCGAGAACTCTGACACCTGCATACCCGCCTTCTTGAGGTCTTCAAGCGCCACGTTGGCCTGCACGCGCGACACGCCGCGCTGGTAAGTGGTGGCCTCGGCCATGGCATCGGTCAGGGCCTTCTGGTCGGCGGGGTTCAGGCTGTCCCAGAACTTCTTGCTCACGATCACGGCCTGCGGGTTGTACATGTGGCGCGTGACGGTCAGGTACTTTTGCACCTCGGCGAACTTGGAAGACAGGATGGTGGAGAAGGGGTTCTCCTGCCCGTCCACCGCCTTTTGCTCCATGGCGGTGTAAAGCTCAGGGAAGGGCATAGGTACGGCATTGGCGCCCAGCGCGTTGAACAGGTCGATGTAGATGGGCGACTGGATCACGCGGATCTTGAGGCCAGCGATGTCCTCGGCCTTGGTGATGGGCCGCTTGCTGTTGGTCAGGTTGCGAAAGCCCAGCTCCCAGTAGCCCAGGCCCACGAGGTTTTTGGCCTGCAGTTTGTCGAGCAGCTTCTTGCCGAAGGGGCCATCCGTCACGGCATCAGCCTCTTGCGGCGACGCGAACAGAAACGGAAAGTCGTAGATACCAAATTCCTTGGTCTGCGCGGACAGGATGCCTGCGTTGAGCACCGTCATTTCCACCGTGCCGCCCTGCAGCGCGGACACGGTCTGCAGGTCGCCGCCCAGCGTGCCGCCGGGGAAAAGCTTGACGGCAATGCGCCCGTTGGTCTTGGCCGCCACCAGATCGGCGAACTTTTGCGCGCCCTGGGCTTGCGGGTGGTCCTTCTGGTTCTGGAACGCGAACTTGATGGTGCGTTCCTGGGCGTGGGCGGCGGGCAGCAGCGATGCAGCCAGCAGTGCGGTGGCAAGCAGTGTCTTGAGCAGCTTCATGGAATGGTCTCCTTGGGTTTTTGGCAGGCAGAAACAGAGCGCGCTGGAGGGCTGGTCAGCCACCCAACCAGCGCAGGGGCACGGTGACGATGGATGGGAAAAGCACCAGCAGGAACATCACGATGAACTGCGCCACCATGAACGGCATGACCCCGCGGGTGACTTGCGACATGGATATGCGCCCCACCCCGGCCACCACGTTGAGCACCGTGCCCACGGGGGGCGTGATGAGGCCAATGGCGTTGTTGATGATGAACAGCACGCCGAAGTACACCGGGTCAATGCCCGCAGCCTTGACCACCGGCATCAGCACGGGGGTGAGGATGAGAATGGTGGGCGTCATGTCCATCGCAGTCCCCACGACCATGACCAGCACCATGATCGCAATCAGCAGCAGTGTCTGGTTTCCCATGAAAGGCTCCAGCATGCCGATAACGGCAGACGGTAGATCAGCCACGGTGATGAGCCAGGCCGACACCATGGCGGCAGCGACCAGGAACATCACCACGGCGCTGGTGCGTGCCGAGGTCTGGAAAATCTCCACCAGCTGGCGAAGGCTCAGCTCGCGGTAGACGACCATCGCAACAAACAGCGAGTAGACGGCAGCCACCACGGCGGCCTCGGTGGGCGTGAACACACCCATGCGCAGGCCGACCAGGATGATGATGGGCAAACCCAGTGCCCATACGGCTTCGCGCAGCGCCTGCAGCAGCTCTGCCCGCGTTGCTCGCTGGGGGGGTGCCACGTTTTCACGCCGCACCAGCCACCACCAGGTGACCGCCAGCGACAGCCCCAACAAGATGCCCGGCACAATGCCCGCCAGGAACAGCTTGCTGATGGACACATTGGCCGCCACGCCAAAGATCACAAAGCCGATGGAAGGCGGTATCACCGGGGCAATGATGCCGGCGGAGGCGATGAGCCCGGCCGAGCGCTCCTTGTTGTGGCCCGCCGCCACCATCATGGGCAGCAGCAGCGACGCGAGTGCCGCCGCATCGGCCACAGCCGAGCCCGACACGGCAGCCAGGATCACTGCCGCCATGATGGCCACATAGCCCAAGCCACCGGGCACATGGCCCACCAGTGTGAGCGCAAGCTTCACGATGCGCTTGGACAAGCCGCCCACATTCATGATCTCGCCCGCCAGCATGAAGAAGGGCACCGCCAGCAGCGGAAAGCTGTCAGCACCGTTGATGACGTTCTGGGCCAGGATCTGCGCGTCGAACAGGTCCAGATGCCACATCAGTGCGACGCCGCTGATGAGCAACGCAAACGCGATAGGGATGCCAATCGCCATGGCGATCAGCAGGGAGCCAAGGAAGATGGTAACGGTCATGGTGCGCGTTCCGGTGCGAAGAAGGTTCAGCGGCGGGGGCCGGCGGGGGGAGGGTTGGCACTGGCGTCCTCCGTGCGGTGTTGCAGCGCCGCGAGTTCTTCGCTTTCTTGCACCATGACCAGCTCGTGCTCACTCAGCGGCACGAACAGCGTGCGCAGCAGATCGCGCAGCAAAATGGCAATGGCTGACACGCCCATCAGCACGCCGCTGGCGTAGAAGATGCCCACGGACGCCCCGGTGACAGGCGCTTCGGTGTCGGCGTTGATCAACATCTGCGCCCAGCTGCCTTTGAGCAACAGCCAGGAGACATACAGCATCGCAATCTGGGCCAGCACCAGACAGGCTTTTTTGCCCACGGCGGGAAGGCGCGACACCAGCAAGTCGGTGCCCAGGTGCCCATGCTCGCGCAATGCCACCACAGCCCCCATGAAAGTCAACCACACAAACAACCAGCGTGAGAGCTCCTCGGACACCGTGATGCCGGAGTTGACGGTGTAGCGCAACACCACGTTGCCGAACACCAGCACCACCATGATGGCCAGGCACAGGCCAGAAAGCATGTCGAGTGCGCGGGTGTATCGCCCGAGCCAGCGGTCGGCCAGTGCAAACATGGTGTCTCCAGTTCTTGTCGAGTACTGGACTTTATTTTGTACGAACTGGTTAGTATTTGAATTAGGTGCAAACCCTGCTCTGAATGTTGTAGTCAGAACGTGCGGGAGCGCAGGACATTCATTCGGTTCGTCGATCCATGGATCAACCGCAGCCTGCAAAAGGCGTACTCCTGCCCGGCCATGGAAAACGAAGCGCCCCCAAAGGGCTGGAGTCGATTCAGGGCCGCAGAAAGCGCACGATCATTTCAATGATCGATTCACGGCGTTGCGCCGTGGCGGCAGGCGTATCCAGCGAGCGCTTGAAGATCGCGCCAAAGGTGTGGCGGTTGGCCACATTGAAGAAGCACAGCGCCGAGATCGACATGTGCAGATCGACCGGGTCCACGTCGGGGCGAAACACCCCTGCTGCCACGCCCCGCTGGTACACATCGCGCACCGCGTGGATCACGGGGATGTTGAGCTCCTGGATCGTGGTGGAGCGGCTGATGAATTCGCCCCGGTGCATGTTTTCGTTCATGACCAGGCGAATGAAGTCGGGATTGGCAAGCTGGTAGTCCACCGTGAAACCGACCAGCGTGCGCAGTGCCTGCTCGGGCGCCAGGTCTTCGAGGTGCAGCTCGGACTCAATGCGCCGGATGCGGCGGTAGGCGTCTTCCAGCACCGCCACATACAGACCTTCCTTGCTACCAAAGTAGTAGTAGATCATGCGCTTGCTGGTGCTGGTCAGTGCAGCGATCTCGTCGATCCGAGCCCCGGCCAGGCCCTTGTCGGCAAACTCTGCCGTGGCCACCTGCAGGATGTTGGCCATGGTGCGGTCTGGGTCGTTCACGCGCACCCGGTCGGCGCCCGGCGTGGCCGCGGCCTCGCGCGCGGCGCGCTGGCGGGTCGCCCTGGTACCAGCGGTGGGGGGTGGGTTTTGAACCATTTCGTTCATATGCCCGGGAGCATACGGCAAGCAGGGGACCGGACTGCACAAAGACCCGCTGCACTCTGCGGGAGGACGGACTCGCCGGAGCCTTTCAGCAACCGAGCGACGGGGTCAGGCAGGCTTGGTGTCCGCGAAACTCGGGCGCTGCATCAGCTTGTCGAGCAGCTTGCCCAGGTTGGGGTACTCGCTGCGCCAGGCGATCTCGGGAAAGCGGAACTCCAGCCAACCCAGAGCGCAACCCACTGCGATATCCGACAGGCTCAGGTGGATGCCGCTGCAATAGGGCTTGTCGCCCAGGCCCTGGCTCATGGACTTGAGGCCATCGTTCACCTTGAGCAGTTGGCGGTCGATCCAGGCCTGGCTGCGTTCGCTGTCCTTGCGGTGCACCCAGGTGGCTTCCAGGCGGGCCAGGATGCCGGCATCCATCACGCCGTCGGCCAGGGCCTCCCAGGTTTTGACTTCTGCGCGTTCGCGCCCCTGTGTGGGGATGAGCTTGCCCACGGGCGACAGGGTGTCGAGATATTCGACGATGACACGCGAATCAAACACAGCCTCGCCGCCTTCCATCACCAGACAGGGTACCTTGCCCAGGGGGTTGGATGCGGAGATATGGGTGTCGTCTGCCCAGACGTTTTCTTGCACGAACTGGTAGTCGAGCTTTTTCTCAGCCATCACGATACGTACCTTGCGCACGTAGGGGCTGGTGGTGGCTCCGATCAATTTCATGGTGTGTCTTCCAGTGCGCGGGGGATGCTAAACAATTCGGGTTTGATTCTATCGACAGCAGCCCGCGCAAGGCTGACTGATGCGCGGCCCCCACAAACGCCGCCAACGTACCGCGCCTACACCCCGCCTACAATTGCGCGCCATGAGCCTGTCCACCATCACCGCCCTGTCGCCGCTTGACGGCCGTTACGCCCCAAAACTTGCCGCCCTTCGCCCGATCATGAGCGAGCACGGCTACATGCACCGCCGCGTGCAGGTGGAAGTGGCATGGTTCATTGCCTTGTCGGATGCAGGGTTTGCAGAATTCAAGCCCCTCACCACCGGAGCGCGCGCTTACTTGCTGGGTCTCGTCAAGAACTTCTCCGAGGCCGATGCTGCAGCCATCAAGGAGATCGAGAAAACCACCAACCATGACGTGAAGGCGGTCGAGTACTGGATCAAGAGCAAGTTTGAAGCGCGCCCCGAGCTGGAAAAAGCCTCCGAGTTCGTGCACTTTGCCTGCACCAGCGAAGACATCAACAACACCAGCCACGCACTGCAGCTTCGCTCGGGCCGCGACCAGGTGGTGCTGCCAGGGCTGGACCGCATCGTGCTCAAACTGCGCGAAATGGCCCACGCCTTTGCCGAAGTGCCCATGCTCAGCCGCACCCACGGCCAGACCGCCAGCCCTACCACCGTGGGCAAGGAAATGGCCAACGTGGTGATGCGCCTGCAAACCGCCTGCGACCGCATCGCCAGCGTCAAGATCATGGGCAAGATGAACGGTGCCGTGGGCAACTACAACGCCCACCTGTCTGCCTGGCCCGACTTTGACTGGGAAGCCTTCAGCAAGAAGGTCATCGAGACACCCGAGCCCCTGGGCCTGGGCCTGACCTTCCAGCCCTACAGCATCCAGATCGAGCCGCACGACTACATGGCCGAGCTGTTCGACGCCGTGGCGCGCGCCAACACCATCCTCATCGACCTATCGCGCGACATCTGGGGCTATGTGAGCCTGGGCTACTTCAAACAGCGCCTGAAGGCGGGCGAGATTGGATCGTCCACCATGCCACACAAGGTCAACCCCATCGACTTTGAAAACGCCGAAGGCAACCTGGGCTTGGCCAACGCGCTGCTCAAACACCTTTCCGAAAAACTGCCCATCAGCCGCTGGCAGCGCGACCTGACCGACAGCACCGTGCTGCGCAACATGGGCGTGGCCCTGGGCTACGCGACGCTGGCCTACGCCTCGTTGCTCACAGGCCTGAACAAGCTCGAAATCAACGAAGAAGCTCTGGCTGAAGACCTGGACGCGTCCTGGGAAGTGCTGGCCGAACCCATCCAGACGGTGATGCGCCGCTTTGGCGTGCAAGGCGCCTACGAGAAACTCAAGGAAGTGACCCGGGGCAAGACCGTGACGGCCGAGGCCCTGCATGGCTTGATCGCCTCGCTAGAGATCCCGCAGGCAGAAAAAGACCGATTGCTGGCGATGACGCCCGGCAGCTATGTGGGCAAGGCGGCCGAGTTGGCGCGTCGGGTGTAGCCATACCTCCATGCGGCAGAGCAGTACAACCAAGAGAGCCCTGGAATGAAAACGCCTTTCATCCGGGGGCGTTGGTCAAACGAATCATTTTTTGCTCTGCTTGTTCTTCTCGCTATTTCGACAGTCGGGTCGGCACTGTATGGCCCGTACTTGGAGAACCCGTTTGTTTTTGACGACGGCAATCTCTTCTTCACGTCCAGACTTACCACCGCTGCAGTAGAGCCCTGGGAGCTGCTTACCCGGTCGCTACCGTACTTCACCCTCGGCTGGGTCCAAACACAATTTGGCACCATGGAAGCACATCGGCTGATCAGCTTGGTGCTCCACATTTCGGTCGCTTGGCAGCTTTACCAATTGCTCAAGCAGATGCTCGTTGTGGACGCGGGCCGAAACGAATCTGCTGCTACAGCTCGAGAGCGGGCCTACGTCGTTGCAGCGTTGCTGGCCGTTGTATTTGTGGCGCATCCAGTGGCTGTCTATGCGGCGGGCTACCTGATACAACGCACTACCGTCATGGCCGCGCTGTTTTCGCTGATCAGCTTGCGTTATTTGCTGATGGCATTGCAGGAGGGTAGCTATGCCAAGGCGCTGCGAGCGGCACTGATGTCGTCTTTGGCAATGTTGTGCAAGGAACATTCAGTGACTGTTCCATTTGCAGCCTTGTCACTCGTTTTGCTGCTGGATCGGGTGGATCGACGAACGGTACAAGTCTGCTCCACTTTCATTTGCGCGAATTTGCCAGCCGTTGCCTTGGTGTTCAGCGTGGGTATGGGATTCGTTGGCCAGCCGTACGAACCAAGACTGAGCGACCTGACAGGTGAAATCTACGGCCTGCCTGCATTCCAGGGCCGCGGTGATCGGTGGCTATTTTCGGCCTACACGCAGGCCCAGCTGTACTACCAATACTGGCTGCAGTGGCTGATACCCTCCACCACCAGAATGTCTGCAGACCTGCGGGTCGATTTTCTTCAACCCTGGACTTCCGTTCGCGCTTTGCTGCAACTGGGCCTGTTTGTAGCGGTGCCTTCTTTGGTGGCGGGCCTTTCACTGCGGACGGGCAAGTTCCGCTTATTCGCTTTTGGTCTCGCGTTTAGCGCTTTGCTGTTTTTGGTTGAATTCAGCCTTGTGCGCTTTCAGGAGCCGTACGTGCTCTACCGCAGTTATATCTGGGCCATTGGGTATGCTGCGACGGTCGCCGCTTTGGCACGACTCCTCCCGTGGCGCGTGACACTTGCACTGGGCGTGCTGGTGATCCCTCTTTTGTTTGTGCAGTCGCAAGACCGGCTTGAGAGCTTTTCTTCACGAGCAGCCCTCTGGGAAGATGCTGCAGCCAAACTCCCGAAACCTGAAGTTGCAGGAGCGAGCCGGATCCTCTTCAACCGGGGCAACGAGCGTTTCCAGAAGGGCAACGTTGAGGGAGCACTGTCGGATATCAGCAAGGCCATCGAACTGAGCCCCAGTAACTCCAGCTTCTACCTCGCTCGCGCGGCCACGCTCACCCGGATGGGTCGCCCCCAAGAAGCACTTTCTGATCTGGAAACTGCCGAGCGGATAACGCCCCACGACGAACCGCGAATTTGGTTTGAAAGATTTCGCGCGCTGTATGCCCTGCGACACCCTGGTGCGGAAGATGCGCTGCAAACTGCGGCGCGCCTGGGAAGTTTTTCAGCCCGATATGTCATTGAGAAACGTCGGAGCAATGGCTCTGATGTAGAAGTTTTTGTTGAAGGAACCCGCTGAGAATGGCGATCAAATCCACGATATTCAAAGCGAACCTTGCGATCGCCGACATCGACCACGGCTACTACGCCGACCACGCACTCACTCTGGCACGCCACCCCAGCGAGACCGACGAGCGCATGATGGTGCGGCTGGCGGCCCTGGCCATTCAGGCGCACCAGCTCAATGACCTGTGCAATGGCGACGCCACACTCGCGTTCGGCGCAGGCCTGTCGGACCCCGATGACCCGGACGCCTCGCTGACCGACTTCACCGGCCGCAAGCGCGTGTGGATCGAAGTGGGGCAGCCTGAGGACAAACCATTGACCAAGGCCTGCAGCAAGGCCGACTCGGTGATCGTCTACTGCTTCAACCACGCGGCCGAGATCTGGTGGAAGGGCATTGAAACCAAGCTTTCGCGGCTGGACAAGCTGCAGGTCTGGCGCATTCCGACCGAGGCCTCGCAGGCGCTGGCCCAGTTGGCCGAACGCAGCATGCAGCTGCAGGCCACGGTGCAGGAAGGGGCCATTACCCTGAGCAGCACGCAGGGCAGCGTGCATGTGGAGCCTGTGCGCTGGAAGTGAGGCATTTCGGACCGAAATGCCTGATGGCGCCGGTTCTATTTGCCTAAGCAGCTATTAAATACATAGCAATTGGCCGCGCGAATCTCAATCGCGCGGCATGAGCGTTCCGCAACGCCAGCACTGCTCGAACCCGCCTTCCACGATCTCGCCGCAGCGGCAGGCCCAGTGGCGCTGCGGCAGGTCTTGTAGTTGTTGCAGCAAGGCCTGGGCACGCGTGGCGTGCTCGTCGTGGTCCAGCCAGATTTCGGGCAGGCACTGGTCGGGTGGCAAGTGCCCAGCGGCGGCGGCCAGGTACTGGCGCTGCACGGAGGCTGCCATGCCCGCCTCACACAGCAGGTCTGCCCACAGGGTGGCGATCGCAATGTTCGGGGCTTGGGTCAGGCGCAGCATGGCACCACCATAGCGGTTTGCCGGGCCTGCGTACAGCCCATCGCCCATCAACCCGCCCCGCCGTTGGCAGCCCCCGGCAAAGTCACGCCCTCTGCTGCACGCTCTGCGTACCGGTTGAAACGCCAGGCCGAGTGCTCCAGCGTGATGCGGCGCCACACCCCCCGCTTTTCCGCCGGAGTGAACGATGGCCAGAACTGCACCTCGTCGAACGTGCGCCCACAGCCCTTGCACAGGTCGTCGCCCTGACTGGTGGAGCAAATCGCGATGCAGGGCGTGTCGGGCGTCGTGTCATACCAGGTCTGCCATGCGGCCATCGCTGCCGAAGGCAGCTTGTCTTCATCGATCTCTGTGGCGCGCCCATAGACCATCAGCGCATAGACCTCTCCCAGGGCCTGCACCTCAGGCGCCAGGCCCAGACCGTCGGGTGATGCGGGGGCACGGTGGCGCCAGTGATTGATGGCAGCTTCGATGTCGGTGATGTGGATGGCAGCCATGAAAACGGGGCAAGAGGCGCGCAAGCGCAGGGGCACAAGAGGGGCTGGATGATAGCGGCCCGCCACGAGGGATGCTGGCAGTGGTGGTATCCGCCGTCTTCCCCCAGGCGAGACCTTTCGCCCTGCCCGCACCCTGGGGTGTACGCAGTAACCACAACACCCCGGCCCTTGCGCTGCCTCGCCGGGAATGTTCCAATCGTTGTCTCGAAGGGGAGTAGCTCCCGTCTTGCCAGCCCACCCACCATCATCCGGGTGTGAGCAGCGCAAGGCATCGGATTTGTCGTCAATACGAAGCCATGCTTCCGGCAGTCCGGGTTCGTACACAGCCAGCCTGTGTGGAACTGAGCAAGACCTTTGATGGGCCCACCGTGGGCTGATCAAGGCCGTCCCTTCGCTTGCCAACTCTCCCCTGTCTGGGGCAAGCCTTCCTTGACCAGGTCACCGCAAGCCCCCTATCCCTGCGGGGGACTCGGCGCTACAGTGGCGCCAGGATCCTCGTTTCGCGCCACTGACATTGAGGAATTTATGGACTTTTTGGCTTCGCCCGAATTCTGGCTCGCACTCGGCCAGATCATCATCATCGACATACTGCTGGGAGGCGACAACGCGGTAGTCATTGCGCTGGCCTGCCGCAAGCTGCCCCCCGCGCAGCGCACCAAGGGCATCATCTGGGGCACTGCGGGCGCCATCGTGCTGCGCGTGATCCTGATCGCCTTTGCGATGACACTGCTGGCGCTGCCCTTCCTCAAGTTTGTGGGCGCGCTGCTGCTGGTGTGGATCGGTGTGAAGCTGCTGGCACCCGATGAAGAGGGCCATGACGACGTACAAGGAAGCGACAAGCTGCTGGCAGCCATCAAGACCATCATCGTCGCCGACCTGGTCATGAGCGTGGACAACGTGATCGCGATCGCGGGCGCCGCACAGAATGCTGGCGAGCACTCCTTCCTGCTGGTGGTGTTGGGCCTGCTGATCTCTATCCCGATCATCGTCTGGGGGAGTCAGCTGGTCATCAAGCTCATGGAGCGTTTTCCCCTCATCATCACGCTGGGCGGCATGCTGCTGGGCTGGATTGCCGGCGGCATGTTGGTCACAGACCCAGCCCTCGCCAACCCAGACAAGTGGCAGTGGATGCTCAAGATGCCCCTGGATGGCGTGAGCGGCGAAGTGATTAATGCGGTCAAATACGGAGCCAGTGTGGCAGGCGCGCTGCTCGTTTTGTTGGCTGGCAAGATCATCCTTGCTCGCCGCGCCAGTGCCGGCTCGGCACCAGCCGGACACTGACCGCTTCGCACGGATTGCATTGCATCTGAGGCAGCGCAGGGGGCCATACCGCTCCCCTGCGGCGTGCCGCACACCTGGAGGTGGGTATGGACAGAGTCATCGTGTATGTGGACGACGCGGCGTACGCCCAGCAGGTGTTGGCGCCCCTGTGCGGGCGCCCGGCCAGCGCGCACACCCATTGGGTGCTGGTAGCCTGTGCGCCGCGCATGACCCACCGCGTCAGTAAGTGGGTAAGTCATAGCACCCGCGAGAACTGGCGTACCAAGTGGGCGGACAAGTTGTTCGCACAGATTGTGCCGACGCTGCATGCCCCCTCGGGGGCGGTTACCACCGTAGTGGCAAAGGGGCCCTTGGCCGAGCTGACTGCGCAGATTCAGGCAGATGCTGGCGGCGTGGTGGCAGCCCCCGTGGTGGACGCGCGCCGTCCCAAGTCCGAACCTTTGCAGCCCGCTGGCCGCGTTGACGGACGCTGGTCGTCACTGTCGGGTACGCTGGGCAGCGTGCTCACCGGTTTTGGCGTGCTCTGGGTGCTGGCGCTCGAATAATCCGGCAGAGGCGCCCGGCCTGGCCAGGCAAGCCACCTCCAGTGATCGCAACTCAGCAGGCCAGTGCTATTCTTCGGCCATGCGACTTCTTCTGAAATGGCTGCTCAGCGCTGCATCGCTGCTGTTTGTGGCTTACATCTACAGCGGTGTGGAGGTGAAAAGCTTCACCTCGGCGCTGATTGCGGCTTTCGTGATCGGCCTGTTCAATGTGGTGCTGCGGCCCGTGCTGGTCGTACTCACCTTGCCCGTCACCATCGTCACGGTCGGGCTGTTTCTCTTCGTCATCAACGCACTCATGTTCTGGGCAGCGGCCAGCGTGCTCGACGGCTTCCATGTCGCGGGTTTTGGAGCCGCGCTACTGGGCTCGCTGATCTATTCGGTGCTGGGGCTGGTGATCGAATCAGCGCTCGGCGGCCTGTTCACGAAGAAGTGATTCCATCGCACGCAGGCGCGTGTCGATGATTGATGCCTCGATGTGGTCCACCGCCGCACCGCCTCGGCGTGCCATATCCTGGCCGGCTTTGAAACGATCTACGGCGGCTGCATAGTCATACCGCGCGGCCTGCGCTTCGGCCTCGGCACGTATCGCCCTCAAACCCTGACCTTGCGTTTGCCAGGTAGACGCCAATAGCTGCCACACGGTGGAATCCTTGGGGTGGGTCGCCACCCAGGTCTGCAACGCCTGCGTGGCATCAACGGGTCGGTTGGCGCGTAACAGGGCTTGTGTACGCAGCACGAGTTCTGGTCTGTGTGCGTTGCCATCTGGAATAGACGCTAGGGCGGCAGAGGCGTCACCGGCTGCCAATTCAATCTCCGCCATCAACAGGCGCACCAGTCGGTGGGCGGCAGGATCCTGCCGCACAAGATCATCCAGTTGGCGAGCCACGGCGCGCGCGCCCGTTGCGTCACGCAAATGGCTGCTAGCCAGCGCCGCCGCATACAGCGCCGCGGCGCGGCGCGGCAGGGGCTGCGACTGAAAACCAGAGCCTCGTGGCTCGGCAATCCATTGGCGCAAAGTATCCACCCCGGGGTTGGATAGCACACGCGCACGTGCTGCCACGATGGCATGCTCGCTGGAAGCCTGTACGACGGCTCCAGGCGAAGGTGTTATGCCCGGTGGTATGCGCGACTGCATGTCTGCCATGCGTTCCGTGGTCAGCGGGTGGCTGCGCAAGTAAGGCCACGATCCATTGTCATTGAGCCGATTGGCTTGCTGCAGCTTTTCGAACATGCTCACAAAGCCTTGGGGCGCAAAGCCCGCAGGGGCCATCAGCCCGTAGCCGATGCGATCCGCCTCACGCTCCATGTCCCGCGAAAAATTTAGCTGATTCTGCATGGCCAACGCTTGCCCCCCCACCACCAAGGCCTGCGTGGCGCCAGGGTTCTTGCTGGCCGCGAGGGCGCCCAGCACCATGGCCCCCAGCAGCAATGGGGTCTGTTTGCTTTGCTGCGTGATTAGCCTTGAGATGTGGCGCTGGGTCACATGGCTCAACTCGTGGGCCAATACCGAGGCCAGTTCAGCGCGTGTGGCCACTACACCGATCAGCCCCAGATGCACCCCCAGATAACCACCGGGCAGGGCAAAGGCATTCACCGTCCGGTCGCGCCCCAGCAGGATCTCCCATGCAAAGCGCTCGTCCAATTCGGCGCTCAGCTCGCCCCGCGCCTTGGCGGCTGCCAGGAGCGGCTGCCATATCCCTTGCACATAGTCGACCAAGACAGGGTCATCGATGTAGTCCGGATCACGGTACAACTCGCGGATGATGCGGTCGCCCAGACGGCGTTCGGCGCTGGTGGTGAGGTCGCTTGTGTCGCCTAGGGTGGGGAGACCCGTTTGAGCCGTTGCCTGGGGCGAGGTAGACATCAAAAATGCCATCAGAAATAGGGCACGCAACGACGTTTCCACTGAGGCCGTAAACCGGTAACGCATCGGAAATGAAATCAGAACGAGTCGAGGGGAAGGAATCCCAGAGGCTCGGCAGTAGCTTCGTCAAGTAGCACGGTCCACGCGTTATCGCGACCAACCAGTGGCAGGGTGCGCAATTGGGCGACGGTTCTGCCAGTTTGCTCGATGGCGCGAGCGATCAATGCCAAATCATTGGGAAAGCGAGCGATTAATTCGCTGGCCGGTTTAGCTACCGTCAAGATATCTCTGGTGCTGTCTCCATAGGGCTGCCAAAGATCGGCCCGCGCCGAGAGCGGCGCACCGCCTATAGCTGCCATGGTGGAGTCAAACTGCTCTGCCGCGTCTTTGAAGGGACGTAATGCGATTGTCGTTGGACCTGTGATCGGCAGCTTTTGCAATGAAGTAGGGGCCTTGCTCAGCAGTTCGCCGTCCACGTCAATCGCATGAACAACGCTCATGCGTGAGTATTCAAAAACGAGATGTACGGGCCTTGCCACAAACACGGTCCACAAACCGTAACTCAACGCTGCGACCTGGAGCAAGCCCACGATGGTGAGGTCGGTGGCAAGCTCACGCCTGGGTTTTGTATGGTTGAAAATGATCAAAGTAATTAGAGGCCCCATGATCACGTCCACACCTGTCACTAAGACAAAAAGCGCCCGCCCCCCAGAAATCTCTCGGTAGGGGTACGGGTACCAAACTCCAAACACCAGGACAGCAGCCAAAGCCGCAATACAAAGGCTGACGCCCAGATGAATGCCACTGGCGCGGAGGCGCCCTCTCCACTTCTGCATAGCCGTATGATGTCTCCGTCTGATGAATGTTCAATGAGCAATTGCCTCTAACCGCGTTTTTACCTCATGTCCGCCCTCACCCACTTTGATACCAAAGGCCAAGCCCACATGGTCGATGTGGCCGCGAAATCCGCCACCCACCGTATTGCCATTGCCAGTGGGCGGATTGAAATGCAGCCAGAAACACTGGCATTGATTGAAGCAGGAAACGCCAAAAAGGGCGATGTGCTGGGCATCGCACGCATTGCAGGTATCCAGGCGGCCAAAAAAACGAGCGACTTGATCCCGCTGTGTCACCCTCTCGCCTTGACCCATGTTGCTATTGAATTCGAAGCTGCCAGTGCTCGCGGATTAGGCGCTATCGGCATATTTTGCACTGCAACCGTAGAAACGGTGGGCCCCACTGGCGTCGAGATGGAGGCCCTCACAGCTGTGCAAATAGCGCTCCTTACCATTTACGACATGTGCAAGGCCGTGGATCGGGGCATGTCCATCCACGGCGTGCACGTGGCAGAAAAACACGGTGGCAAATCGGGTAGTTTTATTGCGCCTTGAGGGTCACCGGTAGTAAAGCAAATTTTGACGCAAAAATTCGGGGTGGCTTGATCTCACAGAGAAGGGCGGCTACCTGCGCATACTGTTTCCTGAGATCACGAATTGACATTCACGGTCACATTTCTCAGGCCGCGGGTTGCGTAAAGTTTGTAGTTATGCATGAGCAAATTTTCAATGTTTGGTAACTTTTTCAACACCTCTGACGTAGATACCTTTGCAATTCTCGTGGTGCGAGAGTTGGTGAAAGGACTTCCTCCGCAGCATTTGGACACGCAATCCAAGCAAGCAGAGAAGGCACGTACCCGTATTGATGACAAGGTCCGGAGCCATGCCCAGCAGCTTGTCGACAACCATCGATTGAACATTTATCAAAAGGCTAAGTTGGGGGGCCGGCTGCAAGATGGCCTTCTGGCAGCTGGTTACCCTGAAAGCTTCAGTAAGTCTTTTGCGTATGACGTTGTTCGTCTCGTAGCACTTACGTCGACGCAGACGCATCCCAAATGATGCTGGCGTGGCTCAAAAAAAAATGGGCTTCCCCCAGAAGTGCAGCTTCATTGTCCGCAGCGGAGGCGCGTATCTCATCCGAGGGCGAACCTGTGCTGGCGCCTATCGGGCCTTGGGCCTTGTACTTGGCGGGACAGGTCGCCGAAGCCGAGCAAGCGACATTAGCGCAATTGGCAATCGAACCAGATCATCCCGATGGCCTTCTGGTGCAAGGCCTTATCGCCTTGGAGCGGGGGCGCAAGGTCGATAGTCTGCGTGTTTTGGAGCGAGCGGCATCGTTGCACCCTTCGAACGCTGAAATACATGTCGCGCTCGGTCAAGCGCTGTTGATCTCAGGTCGAGGCAAGAAAGCATCTGCCGCTGCATTCCATCGGGCTCTTGAGGCGGCTCCTGGTCACGCGATGGCCAGTTTGAATCTCGCCAAACTAGCGCTTGCCAGTGGGCAAGAGGAAGATGGCATGAAACTATTGCAGTCGGCGGTGACCCGCGATCCTTCTTTGGCGGAAGCGCAGTTTCACCTCGGCAACTTGTTTCGTGTTCGTGGAGAACTGGATCCGGCAGAAAAGCATTATCGCTACGCTGTTTCATCTCGTCCTGACTATGTAGATGCTCTGGTCAATCTGGGTAGTCTCTTGAAAGATCGGGGTCGCAATGAGGAGGCTGTCAGGTATCTTGAACACGCTTTGCGACTAAAGCCGGATATCGACGAGGCTGCGTTCAATTTGGCAATGATCCGTGTGAATCAGAGAATGTGGGAAGAGGCTAGCCACTGGCTTCAAAGCACGCTGAGCACAAATCCCAAGCAGGCAGATGCGCAATATTGGCTGGGCAATGCATCCATGGGGCTTGGCGATGCAGCGACAGCACGAAAAGCCTACCAGGCAGCCCTTCGGATCAATGCCAACTACGTGCAGGCCAGATGGGGCCATGCCATGGCCCAGTTACCCGCTGTACCGCAGTCTGATGAGGAACAAAATAATGCTGTAGGTGCGTTTGGGAAAGAGCTGGACAAATTAAAAGCCTGGTTTCGGGTCCATCGTCCGACTGATGCCTACAAGGCTGTTGGTGCCCAGCAACCCTACTACCTTGCTTACATTCCGCAAGATCACCGTGCGGTATTGTCACAGTATGGCGAATTGTGCACATCTCTCATGGGGGTGTGGGCACGCAAAGTGGGGGTGCCGACACCTGTTCGGAGTACTGGCTCAAAATGCAAAATTGGTATTGTGTCGGCACATATTCATGAGCATTCTGTCTGGCGTGCCATTGTGCGAGGATGGGTGGAGCATCTCGATCCCACTCGGTTTGAGATTCATATTTTTCATACGGGAACTGGACGGGACGCTCAGACGGAATTGGCAGCGCGAAGAGCCACTCGTTTTTATTATGCTGAGGGGGATTGGGTGGCATGGGCCAAGGTGATTTCAGACGCCCGTATCGATGTCTTGGCGTATCCAGAGATTGGCATGGATTCAACGACTGTGCGATTAGCCTCCTTGCGATTGGCGCCAGTACAACTTGCCAGTTGGGGGCATCCTATTACCACCGGTTTGCCGACCATGGATGTTTTTGTCAGCGCCAAGGCTCTGGAGCCACAAGATGCTGATGCAAATTACACCGAGGAACTTTTCGAGTTGCCTGGCATTGGGTGCTGCTATCACCCATTCGCGCTGAAACCTACCCCAATTGACTTAACGCAATGGGGTATTGGCAGCGCTGATCGAATTTTACTGTGCGCCGGTACGCCTTTCAAATACTCTCCGCAAAGCGATGAATTATGGATCGATATCGCGAAACGTTGCCAGCCCTGCAAGCTGGTTTTCTTTCGCGCGAAGCCTGAGCCTCTGTCGGCTTTGCTCGAAGCGCGTCTCCGTAAAAAATTTGAGGAAGCTGGCCTGAATTTTTATACCCATGTGCGGTTTATCCCTTGGCTATCGCAGGCAAACTTTTTTGCCTTACTGGATCGCGCTGATGTTTATCTTGACACTGTCGGTTTTTCCGGGTTTAACACTGCAATGCAGGCCATCGAGCGGTGTACTCCCATTGTGGCATGGGATGGGCAGTTTATGCGAGGCAGATTTGCAAGCGGTATCTTGCGGCAACTTGGACTTGATGAGTGGATTGCCAATTCGATGAGTGATTACGCAGCGCTGGTTGAAAATCTATGTGCAAGTAGCGCACGCCGAGATAGCGTGAGACAACAAATCAGTACACGCCGCGCTCGTCTTTTTAGCGACCCCTACGCAGTCGATGCCTTCGCTCAAAAGGTGACTTCACTGGGGCGGGGGATATAAACTCTCACTCAGCGACTTATACTGTAGCTTGGGAAAGGCAGATTTGCCAATTCTGGGTGCTCATTCCTGCCAAGCTCTTCCCAATGGTTTTTTGCGCGGAGGCACACGCTCTCGGCTTGCATGGAGCACATTTTTCGTAGCGTTGTCAGGGCATTTTCTGGTTGATGGTTGAGCGCTTGAGCCAGCGCATACTTGAACATCGGGGCCGCGTAGGCAAATCGCTCCGAAATGCGACGCATTGTGTCTAGCTCATCGACTGACATGCCCGGTTCCGCCTGGCTGCGTGAGACGCGCAAGAATTGTTGAAGACCATCAAGAACCAGCGCTGGCGGCTTGGGTTCTTCGACTCCAAGATCCCCAATACGAGCCTCCTGAAACCGCATCAGGCGCCAGTCTTCCTCTATTGGAAAATACTCGATAACCACTAAAATTGTTAATACGGACATCAAGCTACCTACAACCAAAAGTCCTAATTTCATCGCTTTTGGGCTTGCAGCGAATTTCGTTAGTTGCGTTGATGGATTTTTAGAATAGGACAGTGCGCCAATAAAAAATCCAACGGGCAATAAAAAGTAAGCATAGTTCAAGGGGTACTCCACCATCGCGTGGTTGAAGACCATCGCCACTCCAACCAGTGTGGCCCATCTCATTGCATTGTTGCAACGGCGCGCTTGGTCCAAGAACCAAGCCCCGATTCCGGCCAAAACCAATAGCGCTATCGGTAGTCCATTCCAAAGCGCAAGGTCAATAAACAGATTGTGGGCACTTTCGAACAACGCATATGTGGCTCTGTGGTCGAGTGTGACCGCCACTTGCGCAATGCTGACTTGCCCCCACCCGTAGCCAATCCACGGAGCCCGATCGATGGCATCCAACATGGAGAGCCAAAATACCTTCCGAATTCCGATCGTGCCCATTCGTTCAAGCGCCGTGTTATTGCCTGAATCAAGGAGCAGCCAGTCGCTCAGTAATGGCCAGAGCCATGTCATGAAGAAATAAAACGCGACACCCGCCGTTAGCGCCGCTGGTGTTGTTCGTAGCGTGCATCGGCGCCGCATCAATGCATATGCTGGCAGCAGCCAAAGGAGAGCCATAAAAACCGTCCTTGACCCCGTCATCACCAAGGCCCACAAAAGTAGGAACGCGACCGCCATTGCGAAAGGCAAGCGCAGTCGGCGGGTTTCCCATAAAAGTAAAAGGCCCGAAATACCAAGGAGCAGCAAGGTAGCCAACTGATTCGGTTGCGCCAGATTGGCAAAGGGGCGGCTTTGCGGAGGGATTTCTGCGATATAGATTCCTTGGTAGCTTGGCATGAGCCATTGGTGAAAAGCCAGCCCCGCCGAGCACAACGCCGCCATTAGTAGCGCAACCCACAGTACCTCATTGGCACTCAGATCACGCGCGATGTGGGTGTTTCCTGATTGATTTGGCGCACCGTTGAATGTGTGTGACTGAGAGCACAAAGCACCTGAGTAAATGGCCAGGGCAAACCCTAGCAGATAAAGGCTGGACATCCATCCATCGGTTGCGAAATAGAGCTGCCCACTTGCAAGCTGTAAGAGGGGGACCAGAGCTAATACAGCTGCTCCCATCGCCATTTTGGGAAATGGTGCAAGCCTAGTGCACGCCCAGGCCAGCAAAGGAGCAAAGGCTATTGCAGCTGCCAATTCTTGGTGAAAACTGAGCCAAGGTGAATAGTGGTTGGGTATCAGAAAGCTTAGACACAATACCGAAGCCACCCACAGCATCAATTTCTCTTTCACCAGATTCCTCATTCTCAAAAAGTGAAATTAAAAAAAAACGGTGCGCCATTAAGCGCACCGTTTTAATCAGGTCTTCTGCTAGTCAAGCAGAGACAGAATATTAGCCGCGGCAAGAGCCTGGCAGGTACTTGGCTGGCATGCCAGTTGTAGCCGCAGGGCCGCACTTCCATTTGAAGACGACTTTGTTGATATCGGTGTTGGCGATTGCCACGGTGTCGCTCACGTAGGGCGTCATGACGATCTTCGTGCTAGCGGCTTCCTTCAGGCTAGCTTCAGCAGTCGTCGTGATGGTAACAGCGCCAGTATCGGTCGTAAGGATAGACAGAACGTATTTGGTTGGAGCGCTGGCAGCAGTTTGGGCGGTATTTTGTTCGCAGCCCCAAGTATTGGCAGCAGGCAGCACCGAGCTGGAAATGGTTTGAATGGTTTCAGTGATGCTAGTGCGGCAAGCGGAACCAGCCAAGATAGCTTCCGACACCTTAGCGCGGATAGTGTAGTCTTGGTAGGCAGGCAGAGCCACGGCGGCCAAAATACCGATGATCGCAACAACGATCATCAATTCGATCAGGGTAAAACCCTTTTGGATAGAACGCTTCATGAAGAACTCCTAGGAAAAGTTGCAAATGCTGAGTAGTTATGCAAACGCCGTGCCTGCTTACTAGTGGCGGGCAATCATCAGCTCAAACCGCTACTGATCCCTATGAACAGGCCAAGTGCCTGTCCTCGCCCCGACTACAACATCAAAAGTCAAGAACTTTTCGAACAACGTTTCCCAAAAGACTCTGCTTGCAGCATTGTTAACAAACCCACCCACCGGGACCAACCACGGACACCCAAGTTGGCACGACAAACCGCCTCGGATCACTCTCGAACTTACATTTTTGTCGCCCAGTATTGTCACCACAAAGCGCAAGCGCCTCACACCTGCATCGTCTGCCCCGCAGTCAACCAACGGATGTCATTCACGCTGTGATGGGTGCTTGTAGTGCAGTCGAGCTGTTTGATCTCGTCCATGATGAGCGAGGTCTCCGACGGCTTGGTATGGGTGATGTAGATGGGGTATCGGTGAGTTCCCGGGATGAGCGCCAGTTCCTGCGCCAGGGTCTCGGGCGACAGGTGAAGGCTGCGGTGAGCCAGATCACGTTCGCGGTTACTGAAGGCGGTTTCGATTACTAGGCAAGCTACCGGAAGTGCATTGACGCGTTTCCAGAACGAAGGGTTGCGTTCGGTATCCCCACTGAACACCCACCAACCTGAATCACCTCGCACCGCAAACCCCACGGCAGGCACGGTGTGATGGGCGGGCAGAACCTCGATCTGTGTTCCTGCAATGCTCAGCACATCACCGGACACGAAGGTCTGGTATTGCAAAAATGGGGATGCAGCGGATGGTATGGCGCTGAAATCCGGCCAGATGACGTTGTTGAACACATGCGTCTGCAACGCCGCGATGGTGGCAGCCAGTGCGTGCACCTGAACCGGGCGACGGCGCAGGGACGACACCGCGTCGAGCATCAGAGGTAGAGCGGCGATATGGTCCAGGTGGGAATGGGTCAGCAACACATGGTCAATCTTGCCCATCTCTTCCAGCTTGAGGTCGCCCACGCCAGTGCCTGCATCGAGCAAGATGCTGTCGCCAATCAAGAACGATGTGGTGCGACAGTCCTTGGCAATGGCACCGGAGCATCCCAGCACGCGAACCTTCATGTGAAGCTTTCTACTTGGTGTCGAAATTGGTGGCGCTGTCCCAGTCTGGGTTGAAAGGTAACCCACGCAGGCCTTCGACCCGTGCTGCATATAACTCGTACAGAATGCAGTGAGGTCTGAGACCTCTCAACTGCACCATCAGTTTGTCGCATTGTGCCCATTCCTGGGCTGCGTAGGCACGTAGAAAACCCTCCCATACCAACAGTTCTTCGGAGAGTCCAGCGGATAGTTCAACTTGGGGTACGAGTGGCTGGTAAATGGGAACGGCCTGTGCCTTGCCTTTGACGCGTACACGGTCCATCGCTTGCCACACAAACTGAGGTGCCAGCTGCATGGCGGACTCACTCACCACGATGGGAGTGCCGTAGTGCTTGGATAGCCCCTCCAGGCGGGAGCCAAGGTTGACCGCATCGCCGATAACCGTGTAGCTGCGACGGATATCAGAGCCCATGTCACCCACACACATGACGCCGGTATTGAGCCCAATGCCCACCCCAATCTCGGGCAGGCCACGCTGGCGATGGTTGGCATTGATTTGTCCAATCGCCTGGGACATTTCCAGGGCCGCAGTCACCGCCAACTGCGCATGGTCTGGCGTGGCCACGGGAGCCCCCCAAAAGGCCATGACGCAGTCGCCCATGTATTTGTCAATCGTGCCCCGGTGGCTGCGGATGATGTGGGTGAGTTTGCTGAACACCTCATTCAGCAGGCCTTGCAATTGCAACGGCTCCATCCGTTCGGACATGGCAGTGAAGCCGCGCATATCGCAGAACATCACCGTCAGCTCCCGGTTGGTGGCCTGCATGCTGTAGTGCTCAGGCTGCTTGACCATCTCTGCCACGAGCTCTGGCGGCACATAGGCGCTGAACAGCGCTGCGAGCTCGCGCTTGGAGCGGCTCTCCACAAAATAACCGTATGCCATGTTGAGGGCAAAGGCCAGCATAGCCATCACAACTGCCGTAGCCAGCGGCAACGCCAAACCCTGCGCGATGTACATCCACAGGTTCAACCCCACGAGCGCAGAAACCACGCCAGCGCTCAGCAAGATCGCAGACGATGCCGACAAGAGCGGTAACGCCACCGCCAGCAACAACCCTGCGCAAAGGAGCTGCAGCACATCGAACCCGGCGGCATAGTCGGGCCGAACAATGCTCTTGCCATCCAGGAATGCCGACAACACGTTGGCGTGTGCCTCAACGCCTGGGTATGCTCTGCCCACCGGAGTCACGCGCAAATCCAACAAGCCAGGTGCTGTCGAGCCAACCAGCACCAATTGATCCTTGAGTTGGCCGGGTGGGAGCACGCCATCCAGAACGTCCGACGCTGAGATGTACCTAAAGGAGCCACCTTTGGCATCTCCCGGTCCCCGATAAGGAATGAGGGTGGCCAGTTGCTGGTCTACGGGGAGCGCCAGCGTGCGACCATCCTGGCGCAACACGATGCTCTGGAGCAAATCGTGCGTCCCGGAGGGCATGGGGTTCACAAAGCCCGGATGAATCTCGGGCAGACCGATGGCGGTGCGAAACATGGCCAACGCCAGCGATTCGTAATACTGACCCTGGTACTCGGCCAACAGGGGTAGGGAGCGCACGACCCCATCCTCGTCCGTGATCGAATTGAAGAACCCTGCAGCCGGTGCCGCGCGCGTCAAGGCCTCGATGTTGCTGCTGTACCCACGCCACGTAGTTGCCCCAAGGGGCAATCCCCGCAAGCGATCCACCGGTAGGGCGGGGTCTGGCAACATTCCTTTCGTAATGCCGTCGCGGTCTTCGCCCGATAGGTAGTAACCCAACACCACCGGTTGCCCGTGCAGGGCCTGCGCAAAAAGGGTGTCATAGTCCAGCGATGGCGCCAGGCGTTCCAGTTGTTCCTTGAAGGCAGGCTGGCCGCGCAGAGGGCCCTGCGCCAGTTGTTGCAAAGTGGAGAGGCCCGAACTTTCATCGGCCTCTGCGAACAGAACGTCAAACCCCAACACCGACACTTGCTGGCGCTCAAACAGTTCGCGTACCAGCGCGGCCATCTTGTCCCTGCGCCAGGGCCATTGCCCCACGCGGCCCAGGCTCTTCTCGTCGATATCGACGATGACGATCCGTTCATCCAGCGTTCGCGGCATGGTCACCCGCAAGCGGGTGTCGTAGATGATGTTGTCCAGTCGCTCCAATACCTGCAGGTGGAGCACGTCAGCCACGTGCAGCAACGCAAAAACCAGCGGTATCAGCGTGACTGCAATGCGTTGCCAACGTCGGCGGAACAGATGCGACAGGGACTGCAGCATAGGTCCGCGCGCAGGAATAAAGGGTTCAGGTCAACAAGGGCCAGCAGTGATGATGCGAGCCCTGTCCGGGATGTCAGCTTTGCTCGAACTGCATCTCTGTGCCGGCCAGCTCCAGGCGATCACCGTGCTTGAGAGGAACGGGCGAAGCACCAATGGCAGAGCCGTTGAGCAGCGGCATGTCAGGACCTTCGACATGGGCCAAGACAAAACCCTGGTGTCGCTTGGTGATGGAAGCCACAGCCACACCCGGCTTACCAATGGTGGTCACCACTTTCTGCAGCGACACTTCACGCCCCGCTGCAGCACCGGACATGACCCGAATCACGGCCGAAATCGGCGCGGGCGCTGGGGCCGCCGGGGCGGGTCTGGCAGCAGCCACGGAGGGCGGCACCATACCGGGTTTGAAGATCATGGTCTTCTCGAAGTTCTGGCCTTCGGCATCTTGCAGGAACCGGATCTTGTACTTGCCCACCTCCACCGTATCGCCACTACGCAACTCCTGGCGCTTGACGGCCTTGGCGTTCACATATGTGCCGTTGGTGCTGCCCAAGTCCTCAATCTCCACATCCTGTCCCACCATATGGAGCACGGCATGCTCACCGCTCACCGCAAGATTGTCGATCACGATGTCGTTGTAGGGACGCCGACCCAGCGTGGTCCGCTCCTTGGTCAGCTGCACTTCCTTGATGACAACGCCGTCGATTGAAACGATCATTCTCGGCATGATCCACTCCTGATGTGATGAATTGTTGTAGTTCGGGCCGTTCAAGAGGCCCCTAGCAATCGGGACATGAGGCCGCGCTTTTTGCCTCCTGCGGCAGCCTGCACCAGCAGCACGCTCACGTTATCACGACCGCCGTTGGCGTTGGCGGTGTCAATGAGCAGTGTCGCTTTTTCCTCCAAAGGCATGGGCGCCCGCACCAGCTCCGCCAGGTCCGAATCGGACACCATGTCGGTGAGCCCATCGGAGCACAGCAGGAACAGATCATTCGGCGCCACCTGGAACTCGTTGACTTCCATCAGCACATTGGGCTCCACCCCCAGGGCCCGCGTCACAAGGTTGCGGTTGGCAGAAAGCGCTGCCTGCTGGGAAGTCAGCAACCCCGCATCCACCTGCTCCTGCAGCCAGGAATGGTCACGGGTGATTTGCTGCAAGGCGCCATCGCGCAGCCGATAGCAGCGCGAATCTCCAATGTGCCCCAGGATCAGGCGGCTACCTTGGAACACGGCAACCACCAGCGTGGTGCCCATGCCCGCGTATTGGGGATTGGAAAGGGAGGCCCCCAAAATGGCGTGGTTGGCATTTTCAACACAAATTTCGAGCGCGCGGCGCACATCGGTGGACTGCGGGCTGGTTCCGGCCTGGGCCAGCCAACGGGCCATTTCAGTGCGGATGAAGGTGGTGGCCATGCCGCTGGCCACTTCGCCGGCGTTGTAGCCGCCCATTCCATCGGCCAGGATGGCGACCTGTGCGTCGCGGTCGACAGCCACCGCGTCTTCGTTATTGGAACGCACACGTCCCTTATCGGTCCGCGCAAAAAATTCGTAGGTCATGGATGTGGGGCGTGCGTCATGGGGCGCCTGAAATTGGCGGGGCTGCCGCACCCCGCACAGCGGGTGGCTCCATCACGGTTTCCTGAAAATCCGCCATTTCTTGCCCTGTTGCATCGCGGTCCGCATCATAGACGACTGGTTCAGGGCTAAATGTGGCATTGCCTGCCATGGCCTGCCGCAGATCCTCCGCGAACTGCCGCCCAGTCTGATAGCGCGCCTCTGGGCGCTTTTGCAACGCCAGAGCCACGACCCTGGCCACAGCGGCTGAGAGTTCGGGGCGCAGCTGACGCACATCGGGCGCCTCCACGCTGGCGATCTTGTGCATCAGTTCGGTCATGGACGCCCCCCGCAGCGGCAGCGTGCCCGTCAGCAGCTGGAAGAGGGTAATGCCCAGCGAATAGAGGTCTGAACGCCCATCGACCTTCTTTCCGGCCAGCTGCTCGGGGGACATGAAGCTGGGCGTACCCAGAACCAGCCCCGTGCGAGTCTTGCTCGAATCCGTGATGCGCGCAATGCCGAAGTCCGTCACCTTGACCGCATCAGTCCCGCCATCAAACATGATGTTGGCAGGCTTGATGTCGCGGTGCACGACGTTGTGAGCATGGGCATAGTCCAGTGCGTCCGCCACCCGGGCCGCGATGGAGAGCGCAGTGGGTACTGGCAGCAAACCGTCCTGACCGCAGGCATGGGTCAGGTCCTGACCCTTGAGGAACTCCATGGCGATGTAGGCAAGGTCATGCTCCTCGCCCGCGTCAAAAATGGTGACGATGTTCGGGTGCTGCAATCGGCCAGCAGTTTCGGCCTCGCGGAAGAACCGGGCGCGCGCGTCAATCAAGGCGTCGCCTTCAAACTCCTGCCCCAAGGCCAGCGTCTTAATGGCCACCACCCGGCCAATCTTTGGATCGCGCCCCAGATAAACCACCCCCATCGCGCCTTTGCCAATTTCGCGGTCAATCTGGTAGCGTCCCAGCATGGGCACGCCGACGGTGGCGTCGCCTGGTAGCCGGGGAGTTCCGGGGCTGGCATGCGGCACAGAGTCCGCCACTCCCAGCGGAGCTTGCGCAATACTTTGGGCCTGAGCCCTGGCGCGCTTGTAGCGGCTTCGCACGTCCTTGTATTGACGGTCATGGCGCAGGATGTGTTCGTATACCGCCTGGGCCTTGGCGAATTGGCGCTTGCGCTCAAAATCTTCCGCCAGATGGTAAAGATTGTCTAGCAGCGCGCCGCTGGCAGGTACCTTGCGCAGGCGCTCAAAGGCCATATCCAGTTGACCTTGGCCCTGAAGGGCCAGGCCCATCATCCGGTCAGCCTCGGCGGCTTCCGCAGAACGCCCGGACGCTTCGCCCTGCCGTCCGCGGTGCAAAAGCGCCACCACGGTCGCACCTGCCAGTACGGCAAGAACAGGCAACAACAACGGAACCCAAAAGCCTCCATAACGCAGCAGGGTCCATTCGGCGGTGACAGCGGCCAGCACAAGCGCGGCCCCCACCCCCACACCAACAGGGCGCGCCAGACGCGGCGCCAACAGCACTACATACAAAACCACCAGCGCCAAAACCAGCCAAAAAATGGGCATGGCCCAGCCGGGCTCCATCACCCCCAGCCCGAGGCGAATGGACGACAAGGTTTGCGCCAACACTTCCACGGGATAGACAGCGCGCCCCCCCCACTGCGCCGCTGGGGCGCCCAGCGTTTCCGTCACTTCGCCAACCAGCACAATCTTGCCCTGGAGACTGCTGGCAGGCGTGGTTCCATCGAGCACGCCGGCGGCCGACAGCATAGGGAAGGTTCCCACTCCATCGCCAGCGACCTGCCAGCGGGGACGCAGCACGGCGGCTGCATTCGTGGGAATGCTAAGCCCCCCCAGCCGCAGCCCCGCAGGAGCATCCGCCACGCGGAGATCACCCAACCCCAGATGCAGGCTGTGTTGCGCCGCCAGCAACGCCAAGGACGGGACCCCGACGCTGTCGTAGCGAAGAAGCAGCGGAATTTGGCGCACACGGCCATCCTGGTCGGGCTCTGCATACACATGGCCCACGCCAGCCGCCACCGCGCCCAACGACACGATGGGGTGCTGAGCAGACTGTAAGGGGGTCACAGCAGCACCCGGGTCGGGTACCGTGCTGCGACGCACGTACGATGGCAGGGGTGTAGAAGCCCCGCTGCTTTCATAGCGCGAGGCCAAGAAAACGTTGCCCGCCTGCTGGATGGCGGCTGCCAGACGCGCATCGCCGTCGAGCGCAGCTTCCGCCTCCCCCACCAAACGCCCCAGCTCGGCCGTCAATGCGGCTCCCTCAGGTGCAGCGGCAAGGGTTTCGCGGATTTTTCTCAGGTAGCCCAGGCTCCTGTCGTTCTGGGGCTGTGTGAATGTGGGGGTGTAAACAACGGTTTGAGCGCCAGCTGCTGACAGGCGATCAATCAGGCGCGCGTGAATGTCACGAGACCAGGGCCACGGCCCCACTGAGGCAAGACTGGCATCGTCAATGCCTACAATCACCACGTCGGCCAACGGGGCGGGCGACGAGGTGCGGACGGCGGCGTCGTAGAGCTTGTGTTCGAGCGACAGCGATGCGCCAGTGACCACACACATGCCCGCTACGGCCAGTGCCACCAATCCGCCCCAAAAGCCATCGGTACGCCACCCATCCATCCGCCGCGCCGAGGTTTTTCGTCCCACTTGCTGTTATTCCACTCAGTATTGGGTGGGTTTCAAGCAATAACCGCGCCCATCAAGTCCCGGGTGTCAGGACGGCTGAAAAGTGGGGATTTGCAGCGAATGGGCAGCGGGGGTGGAGTTACCTGTCGTTCTTGTCACGCAACCCGGGGACCGGACGCTACCGCCATGCCATTTTTGTCACTCGCTGGCCCACAAGAGGTGTTGTCCCGGCGTGCAAGCCCCCCCGGTTGCAACCCTCAGGTGGCGGATGCTCTGTTCGATCCCTTGCGCCAAAACTTGCCCACGCCCACCACCAGCGCGGCGCCCAGCGCAGCAGCTACATAGTGCAACGCGGGGTGCGCCACAGCGTAGTCATGCAAGATGGCATCGCTGGCGATGGTTTCTCCACCCACCCAGCCAATCAGCGCAGCGCCCAGCACCACAATGACAGGGAAACGCTCCATGAGCTTGATCATGAGGGTGCTGCCGAAAATCACCAGCGGGATACTGATGGCCAAGCCCAACACCAGCAGGACCACGTTGCCCTGGGCTGCGGCCGCCACGGCGATCACGTTGTCCAGGCTCATCACCAGGTCGGCAATGAGGATGGTGCGGACTGCGGCCATCAGGCTGCCATAGGTTTTGGACTCGCCCTCGTCCTCCTCGTCGTCGCTGAGCAGCTGGAAACCAATCCACAGCAGTAGGCAACCACCCACGATCTGCAGGAACGACAGCTCCAGCAGCTTGGCAGCCACAACGGTCAACAAAATCCGCAAGACCACGGCGGCGCCGGAGCCCCAGAACACGGCTTTCTTTTGCTGATGAGGGGGGAGGGACCGGGCGGCCAGCGCGATGACCACCGCGTTATCGCCCGAAAGAATGATGTTGATCCAGACGATCTTCACCAGGCCGATCCAAAAATCGGCGCTTTGCAGAAACTCCATGACTGACTCCACTGTTATGAATGCAAGAAGCGCCCGGAACCTGAGTTCCGAGCGCTTCTCTTTTTGTAGGAGCCGCCAGTCTAGCGGTCTGTGCCGCGCACCGCGTCCGTAATTGTGCTTACGGACGGGACGGCGACAGCCAGCTTACTTCAGCTGGGCCTTGAGCAACTTGCCCAGTTCCGAAGGGTTGCGGGTGATGATGAAACCCGACTCTTCCATGATGGCCAGCTTGGCATCGGCCGTATCGGCGCCGCCAGAGATCAGCGCGCCAGCGTGGCCCATGCGCTTGCCGGGAGGGGCCGTGACGCCAGCGATGAAGCCCACGATGGGCTTCTTCATGTTGGCCTTACACCACTGGGCGGCTTCGGCTTCGTCCGGACCGCCGATTTCGCCAATCATGATCACGGCGTCGGTGTCGGGATCGTCGTTGAAAGCCTTCATCACGTCGATGTGCTTGAGACCGTTGATGGGGTCGCCACCAATGCCCACAGCGCTCGACTGGCCCAGGCCGACTTCGGTCAGCATGGCCACGGCTTCGTACGTCAGCGTACCCGAACGGGACACCACGCCGATGCGACCCTTGCGGTGGATGTGACCGGGCATGATGCCGATCTTGATTTCGTCGGGCGTGATCAGGCCAGGGCAGTTGGGGCCCAGCAGCAGGGTCTTCTTGCCGCCAGCGGCTTCCTTGGCCTTCATCTTGTTGCGCACCATCAGCATGTCCTTGACCGGAATGCCTTCGGTGATGCAAATGGCCATGTCCAGGTCGGCTTCGACAGCTTCCCAGATGGCGTCAGCAGCGCCTGCGGGTGGCACATAGATCACCGACACGGTAGCGCCGGTCTGCTGGGCGGCTTCCTTGACGGAGGCGTAGATCGGGATGTTGAAGATCGACTCGCCCGCCTTCTTGGGGTTCACGCCCGCCACGAAGCAGTTCTTGCCGTTCGCGTATTCCTGGCACTTTTCGGTGTGGAACTGGCCAGTCTTGCCCGTGATGCCCTGGGTGATGACCTTGGTGTCTTTGTTGATGTAGATCGACATGTGTGTTCTCCGGGCTTACTTGACGGCAGCAACGATCTTGGTCGCAGCTTCGGCCATGGTGTCTGCAGCGATGATGGGCAGGCCGGACTCGGCCAGCATCTTCTTGCCCAGCTCTTCGTTCGTGCCCTTCATGCGCACGACCAGCGGCACGTTCAGGTTCACGGCCTTGCAAGCGGTGATCACGCCGGTGGCGATGGTGTCGCACTTCATGATGCCGCCGAAGATGTTGACCAGAATGCCTTCGACCTTGGGGTTCTTCAGCATGATCTTGAAGGCTTCAGTCACCTTCTCGGGGGTAGCACCGCCGCCCACGTCCAGGAAGTTGGCTGGCTCGCCGCCGAACAGCTTGATGGTGTCCATGGTGGCCATGGCCAGGCCCGCGCCGTTCACCAGGCAGCCGATGTTGCCATCGAGGCTGATGTAGGCCAGATCGAACTTGGAGGCTTCCACTTCGGCCGGATCTTCTTCGTCCAGATCGCGGAAGGCCACGATTTCTGGGTGGCGGAACAGGGCGTTGGCGTCAAAGTTGAACTTTGCGTCCAGGGCCATCAGGTTGCCCTTGGAGTCGCAGTTCAGGGGGTTGATTTCCACCAGCGACGCGTCGGTGTCCATGTAGCACTTGTAGATCTTGGCGAAGATGTCCACGGCCTGATCGATGGAAGCGCCGGTCAGGCCGATGGCTGCTGCCACCTTGCGGCTCTGCGCTTCGGTGATGCCGGTCAGCGGGTCGATCATCTCGGTGATGATCTTCTCGGGCGTGGAGTGGGCCACTTCCTCGATGTCCATGCCGCCTTCGCTCGAAGCGATCAGGGCGACCTTCTGCGTGGCGCGGTCGGTGACCAGCGACACATACAGTTCGTTCTTGATGTCGGCGCCGTCTTCAATGTACAGGCGGCGGACCTTCTGGCCCTCAGCGCCAGTCTGGTGCGTGACCAGCTGCATGCCCAGGATTTCGCTGGCGCGTGCTTTCACGTCGTCAATGGTCTTGGCAACCTTCACGCCGCCGCCCTTGCCACGGCCACCGGCGTGGATTTGGGCCTTGACCACCCACACGGGGCCGCCGAGCTTCTGGGCTGCTTCCACGGCTTCTTGCACCGTGAATGCGGGAATGCCACGCGGAACGGGCACACCAAAATTGCGCAAGATTTCCTTGCCTTGGTATTCGTGAATCTTCATGAGGTCTCTCTCAGGGAAGGGTGGTAGTTACCCGTTTACCATGAACAGATGTCTGGCCGCGGGCTTGGGACATGGCAACCCGCGACTGTATCATGCTGCAACGCACCATCCTTGTGCCTAACTTACACCCTGGGCTGGCCTGATAGCCTTCCCATCTCCCCTTTTCTATCCGGCAGACGCTGCCACCTTTTTGCAGGAGCACCTCCATGTCCAAAGTCTTTATTGATGGCGAAGCCGGTACCACGGGCCTGCAGATCCGCGAGCGCCTGCAGGCCATGCCGCAGATCGAGCTGGTCAGCATTGCGCCCGAGTTGCGCAAAGACCCGGCCGCCAAGCGCGACCTGATCGCCGGTGTGGATCTGGTGGTGCTGTGCCTGCACGACGACGCAGCACGTGACACCGTGGCCATGGTGGACGAGATCGAGCGCACCTCTGGCCGCAAGGTCAAGGTGATCGACGCCAGCACAGCCCACCGCACGGCCGATGGCTGGGTGTACGGGTTTCCAGAACTTGCAGCGTCGCAGACGCAAGCGGTGCGCGACGCCACGCGCGTGTCCAACCCCGGCTGCTACGCCACCGGTGCCATCGCCATGCTGCGCCCGCTGGTCGATGCGGGCCTGATTCCTGCGGACTACCCATTGAGCCTGCCCTCGGTCTCGGGCTACTCCGGCGGCGGCCGCACCATGATCGAAGCCTACGAGGCAGGCACTGCAGCGCCGTATGAAGCCTATGCCCTGGGCCTGACGCACAAGCACATCCCCGAAATCTTGCGCTACACAGGGCTCACACGCCGCCCGGTGTTCATCCCTGCGGTGGGCAACTTCCGCCAGGGCATGCTGGTGCAGATGCCGCTCCACCTGGACCTGTTGCCCGGAGCCCCCAAGGCCAGCGACCTGCACGACGCGCTGGCGGGTCACTACAGCCGCACCAACACGCCCGAGCAGTGGGTCAGCGTGCTGCCGCCCACCGACGATTTGAAGCTGGCGGCCGACACGCTGACCGACACCAACAAGCTGGAGCTGCGCGTGTTTGCCAACGAGCAGTACCGGCAGGCCGTGGTCATTGCGCGTCTGGACAACCTGGGCAAGGGCGCCAGTGGCGCTGCAGTGCAGAACCTGCAATTGATGCTGGGCCTGTAGCCATTCAAGGGGCGTCACCAAGCGGGGCCGATGCCCCGCTTGCTGGTGGTGCGCTCAGCCCTCGTCAGACTCGTCGGCGCCCAGCACCGCGCGCCGCACCACATCGCCTGAGAACCCCCGCACCAGCAAAAACCGCATGTGTTTGGCGCGGGTTTGTGGATCTGCGGCGGGCTCGCCAAACTTGCGGCGCCACACCTCGCGGGCACGCTCCAGCTCGCTGCCTTGCAACTGGGCCACTGCTTGCTGCACGGCCTCTGCCCCCAACCCCTTGGACTGCAGCTCTTGCCGGATGCGCGCCGCACCCAGGCGCCCAGCGCGCCGGTGCAACACCGACTCCACCACGCGCGCCTCGCTGATGAAGTCCTTGGCCTGCAGGTCGTCCAGCACCGCAGCCAGGTCTTCGCCCTCCTGCACATGGGGCGCAAGCTTGCGCTGCAGCTCGGCGCGCGAATGCTCCCGCTGGCTCAGCAGCCGCAGCGCACGGCCTTTGAGCGAGAGCGCAGTGAATCCCATGACTGATCCAAAGCTATAGTTTTAATAGCTGCAAGCGCATATGAAATGTGCACCTGCAGGCTATTTGCCTTCAGAACCGAAAATCACTCGTCTGCAGCCACTGCTGGGGCCTGCAGTGCGCCAGGCAGCAGCGCAATGCCCAGGCCTTCGCGCACCTTGTTTTCAATTTCACGGGCGAGGTCGGGATTCTCGCGCAGGAACTCGCGGGCGTTGTCACGGCCCTGACCAATCTTTTCGCCGTTGTAGGCGTACCAGGCACCGCTCTTTTCCACGATCTTGGCCGTCACACCCATATCGATGATCTCGCCCTCGCGGCTGATGCCCTCGCCGAACAGGATGTCGAACTCGGCCGTCTTGAAGGGCGGGCTCACCTTGTTCTTGACCACCTTGACCTTGGTCTCGTTGCCGATGGCTTCGTCACCCTTCTTGATGGTGCCGGTGCGGCGGATGTCGAGGCGCACCGAGGCGTAGAACTTGAGCGCATTGCCACCGGTGGTGGTTTCGGGCGAGCCGAACATCACGCCGATCTTCATGCGGATCTGGTTGATGAAGATGACCATGCAGTTGGTCTTCTTGATGGTGGCGGTGAGCTTGCGCAGCGCCTGGCTCATCAGGCGGGCCTGCAGGCCGGGCAGCGCGTCGCCCATTTCGCCTTCGATTTCGGCCTTGGGCGTGAGCGCGGCGACCGAGTCCACCACGATCAGGTCCACGGCACCCGATCGCACCAGGCTGTCCACAATCTCCAGCGCCTGCTCGCCGGTGTCGGGCTGGCTGATCAGCAGGTCGGACAGCTGCACACCCAGTTTCTGGGCGTACTGCACATCCAGCGCATGTTCGGCATCCACAAACGCGCAGGTGCCGCCCAGCTTTTGCATCTCGGCGATCACCTGCAGCGTGAGCGTGGTCTTGCCCGACGATTCCGGGCCGTAGATCTCGACCACGCGGCCACGGGGCAGGCCACCCACGCCCAGCGCAATGTCCAGGCCCAGCGAGCCGGTGGAGACGACCTGGATGTCCTCGATCACCTCGCCTTCACCCAGGCGCATGATCGTGCCCTTGCCAAACTGCTTCTCGATCTGGGCGAGCGCGGCGGCCAGGGCCTTGGCCTTTTCGGTGTTCACGGGCAATGCGGGGTTGGTGCCTTTGACTGCGACGTCCATGAGAAACTCCTTGAAAAACAACAGGTTGGATGCTTGCATCGCTCTGCGGTTAATCACAGGCTGGATGCTTGAACAGTAGTTTATGCGAGCAATGAAATCCAGATAAAGCGATTTTTAGTCAGTTTGCCTGACAATGCCGCATGACCAATTTTTCTCCTGCCGCACCCGCCCCGGGGCCGGATGACCGCTGGCGCCAAACCCACCTAGGCCGCCGGATGGGCAGCGCCCTGCGTCGCTTCGACGCGCGGGTACTGCAGCTCATGGCGCGCAATGTGGAGGTGCCGCTGGCGCTGTCCAACCTGGCGGCACGCGACCAGGTGACGGCTGCACACGTGCACATCACCCGGCACCTGGCCTTGCAGGGCGACCGGTTGACCGACCTGGCCCAGCGCGCGGGCATGACCAAGCAGGCCATGGCCAACCTGGTGGACCAGTGCGAGGCATGGGGGCTGGTCACGCGCCAGGCCGACCCGCTGGATGCGCGGGCGCGCCGCGTGTGCTTCACGCCCACCGGCCTGGCGTGGCTGCAAGCGTTCCGGGATGCAGTGGCGCAGGCCGAGGCGGAGTTCCGCGCCGAGGTGGGCCAAGACGTGGCCACCGTGGTGGCCATTGGGCTGGAGGCCTATGCGGGCGGCGATACGGGTGCCTGAGCCCCCATTGGCTCGGCGCACGCCAGCAGCCATTCCCTGAAGCACTGCAGCGCGTGCAGCTGCGTGCGGCCTTCGGGGTAGCAGAACCAGTAGCCCACATCACTCCGGTAACCGCCGCGCAGGTCGGCATCGGGCAGAGGCTCGCGCACCAGGCCTGCCGTGATTTCATCCTGCACCAGGCAGCGCGGCACCAACGCCAGGCCCATGCCCGCCATCACGGCGCGGATCATGGTCTGGAACTGGTCGAACTGCGGCCCGGCCAGCGGGTCGATGAGGCCCTCCACCCCATGCGTCTCGCTCCAGCGCAGCCAGCCCTCGGGCACGGTCACGTGGCGCAGCAGCGTGTAGCGGGCCACATCGCGCGGGGTGTGGATGGGCCAGTCGGCCACCTTGGTGCGGGGGGCGATCAGCGCCACCTCGTTGCCCGTGATGTGGTGGGCGTGCGCACCGGGCCAGTGGCCGTCGCCGAACAGGATGGCGCAGTCCAGCTCGGGGCGGGTGAAGTCGTAGCTATGCACATAGGGCACAAAGTGCAGCGTGATTTGCGGGTGCTGTTGCTGGAACTGCGGCAGGCGTGGGATGAGCCATTTGGCCGCAAACGTCGGCAGGCTGGACAGGTGCAGCGCCCCCCCACCGTCATCGCTGGTGATCAGCTCCAGCGTGGCAGCCTCCAGCTGCGCCAGCACGCCGCGCACGGCCTTTTCGTAGCGCTCGCCGGCGGGGGTGAGCGCCAGGCGCTTGCGGCTGCGCTCGAACAGCGGCACGCCGATCCAGGTCTCCAGTTCCTTGATCTGCTTGCTGACCGCACTTTGGGTGAGGTGCAGGGCCTCGGCCGCGCGGGAGACACCGCCGAACCGCGTCACCGTGGAAAACGCCCGCAGCAAGTGAAGGGGGGGAGAAAGGCGACGCAAAGAGGACATGCTAAGTCATCAAATCATTCCAAATGGGAATGTTATCAGGCATATCCATTGCTTGGTAGAGCGCATTGAATCCTTTAACCTCAATGCAACTCATAGGAGAAACGCCCATGCAACGCCGTCATCTGCTCTCAGCGCTGGCTGCCGTCTCTTTCGCTCCCGGAATGTCTTTGGCGCAAGAGGGCAAGCCTTTGCGCATCATTGTTCCGTTCCCACCCGGGGGCGCTACGGACATCACGGCCCGCAGCCTGCAAGAGTCGCTGGCCCGCATCCTCAAGCAGCCCGTGGTGCTGGAAAACCGGGGCGGCGCAGGCGGCTCCATCGGCATGGCCGAAGTGGCCCGCGCGCCGGCAGACGGCCTCACCATAGGCGTGGCCACGCTGTCCACCCACGGCGTGAACCCCGCCGTGTACACCAAGCTGCCCTACCACCCGACCAAGGACTTCATCGGCGTGACCGAGATCGTCAAGGCCCCCGGCGTCATCGTGATCAACCCGGCTGTGCTGCCGGTCAAGGACTTTGCCGAACTGGTGAAGTACCTCAAGGCCAACCCCGGCAAGGTGTCCTACGCCACCCCCGGCAACGGCACCATCGGCCACATGTGGGGCGAGCTGTTCAAGAGCAGCACCGGCACCTCCATGGTGCACATCCCCTACCGTGGTGCAGGCCCGGCCATCAACGACGTGCTGGCGGGCCAGGTGGCGGTGTACTTTGACCAGGTGGCTTCGTCGCTCCCGCACGTCAAATCGGGCAAGCTCAAGGCGCTGGCCGTGTCGTGGCCCGAGCGGCTGGATGTGTTGCCCGATGTGCCCACCTACGCCGAACTGGGCTACAAGCAGGCCAACGAGCCTTCATGGTTTGGCCTGGTGGCCCCGGCCGCCACCCCCGCTGCGGCGGTAGACCGCATCCAGCAGGCTGTTGCCCAGGCGCTCAAGGAGCCCGCCGTGCGCGAGCGACTGGCAGGCCAGGGCCTCTACCCCTCGGGCACCACACCCAAGGAATTCACGGCCCAGATCGCCAGCGAGATCGACAAGATGAAGCGCGTGGCGGCCTACGCCAAGGTGGTGCTCGACTGACCTGATTTCCCCGGGCCCTGGGCCCGGGGACGGCCACAGCTGGGATGGTGAGACGACGCAGGCCCCCCTGCTTCCTGAGCCATTTCAAAGTCTCAGGGATAACCATAGTCACATCCCGGTCTGGGCGGCTAGGCCAGCCGCCCTCCTTTGCGCACACTCTGCCTATGCATGCAGCCTTGAAACTGATCCACCACCGCTTCGAACAAGCCCAGCCTGGCGTCACCGGTTCACCCGGGCAGGCCTCGCCCACCCCTGCCGCCCGCAAGGTGACGGCCGTACCCGGCAACACCCCGCTCGTGCTCGACTCGCCCCACAGCGGCACCCAGTACCCTGCCGACTTTGGTTCGGCCTGCGACCTGCCCACGCTGCGCCGTGCGGAAGACACGCACGTCGAAAAGATCTACGCCTTTGCCCCGGCGCTGGGCGTGGCCTGGGTCGAGGCCCACTTCCCCCGCATCTACCTGGATGCCAACCGCGACACCACCGAGCTGGATACCAGCCTGATCGACGGCGAATGGACCGACCCCATCTCCACCGACCCCAAGGTGCTCAGCAAGGTGCGCCTGGGCAAGGGCCTGATCTGGAAGTTCACCGACGAGGGTGAACCCATCTACAACCGCCAGCTCACCGTGGCCGAGGTGCGTGCGCGCATCGACCAATGCTGGCGCCCCTACCACGCGGCAGTGGCGCAGGCCATCGATGCAGCCCATGCGCGCCACGGCTACAGCATCCACCTCAACTGTCATTCCATGCCCGCCGTGGCCGGGCGCTTTGCCACCGAGTTCCCGGGCCTCGAACACGCCGACTTCGTGGTCGGCGACCGCGACGGCACCACGGCCAGCCCGGCGCTGTCGGCGCTGATCTGCGAGCACCTGCGCGCATGCGGCTACAGCGTCGAATACAACCACCCCTACAAGGGCGTGGAGCTGGTGCGCCGCTACGGCAACCCCGCGCAGCACCGCCACAGCATCCAGGTCGAGATCAACCGCAAGCTCTACATGGACGAGCAGACGCTCGCGCAGATGCCCGAGGGCATGGCGCGGCTGCAGGCGGACCTAAAGACCCTGGTGCAGAGGCTGCTGGCACACGATCCGCGCTGAGCACCCGACGCAGGCCCGGCGGGCTCAGGCCACCAGCGTGGAGACCCCTTCGTAGAGCAGGCCCATGCTGTCCGCCGTGGCGATGTTGCTGTGGGCCAGGCCCGCGCGCGAACCATCGAGTGCGACCACCGACAGCGCCTGAAAGCCCGCGTCCTGGCCGTTGTGCAGCAACCAGCCCGTGCCGTGCGCCGCATGCACCAGCCAACCCAGGCCATAGCGGCCTGCGGGGGCGTGCCCCAGGTCCTGCAGGCCCTTCACGTAGCTGCGCGGCAAGGGGGTGGCGTCGCCGCGCAACGCCCGCAGATGCCACTGCAGCCACCGCGCGTCCTCCTCCACCGTCAGGCTCACGGCGCCTGCCGGGTCCAAGACCTCCAGCCACACACGTTCCGGCGCCTCGGCCAGCGGCAGGGGCTGCAGCCGCCCGTCCAGGATTTCATGCCCGGCGGGCTGCTGGCTGCCCGCACGCATCGGCTCTCCCACAAAGAGCGAAAGGCCCAGGGGCTGGGCCACGCGCTGGCGCAGCAGACCCGCCCACCCCAAGCCCGTGGCCGCGCGCAGCATGCGGGCCGCCAGCGCATAGCCTGCATTGGAGTAGGCAAAGCCCGGGTCCGCGCCCGTCCCGCGAACGGGCGGCTGGCGCAGGAGCCATTGCAGGAAGAACGCCTCCGCCTCCGCAGGTTGCTGCCAGCGCGCCAGCACCTCGGGGCCCACTGCATTCACGAACAGGTCCACGTCTTCGATGGCTGAAAAACCCATCACCCCGGCGCGATGGTCCAGCAGGTCGCGCAGCGTGATCTGCTGATAGGCGGGCAGGGCGCTCTGCGCCAGCTCGGGCAAGGTCTGGGCCAGCGTGCTGTCCCAGCGCAGCAGGCCCTGGTCCACCACGCTCGCGGCCGCGCAGGCCGTCATGGCCTTGGTGTTGGAGCCGATGGCCATCAGGTCGCCGGTGGCCAGGGGCGCATTGCCACCCAGGCGGCGCAGCCCCGCGACGGCTGTGCGGACCTGGCGCGGGTCCGCCCACCCGGCTGCGGCGCCCACCACACCCTGCTTCACCAGCCCTTGGGCTAGGGTCTGCACCCGCTTGTGGGCTTCCCGCGGGCCGTCGTCGTCGCCACCGCCGCAGGCGGTGAGCACGCCGCCTAGCGTGGACAGGCCTGCGGCGGCCAGCCAGTGGCGGCGCGAGAGGAGGAGGGCGCTGCGCGCCGTGGAAGGGGTAACAAGGTGGGTAGGGTTCATGGCATCTCGTGAAGTGAAGAAGATGCCGGGATTGTTGAAACGCGAACCTTGGGCGAACCCAAAGATCTGTGTGGGGAATGACGGCTGCCGGCTACGGGTTGTCAGCCCGCCACCGGCCAGCGCAGCGTGAAGCCCACGCCCCGCCCGTGCAGCCCCGGCCCCAGGCGGACCTGCCCGCCCAGGTGGCCGATGGCCTGCTGCGCAATGGTGAGCCCCAGGCCCGATCCGCTGCTGCGCGCGCGTGGCGAGCGCCAGAAACGCTCGAACACCCGGTCCTGCTCACCGGCCGCTATGCCCGGGCCGTCGTCGGCAATCCAGACCACCACGTCGCCGCCCTCCTGCCGCACCCGCAACTGCACCTCGCGCCCCGCACCGGGGCCGCAGCCGTGCTTGAGCGCGTTGTCCAGCACATTGCCCAGGGCGGACCAGAGCAGCTGGCGGTCCAACGGCAGTTCCAGGGTGTCCGGGCCGTCCAGCGACAGCTCCACGCCCAGACCCTCGGCCCAGCCCGCGCGCTCGGCCAGGCAGTCCTGCAGCAGCGCCATCAGGTCCTGGGGCGCGGCGGGGTGCAGCGCGGGGGCTTCTTCCAGGGCTGCCAGCGTGAGCAGCTGTTCGCTCAGGTGCGCGGCGCGCTGCACGGCGCGCGTCAGCGCCTCGCTGGCCTGCGCGCGTGCGGGGCCTTCGGGGGCTTGCGCCAGCACATGGGCCTGGGTGGCGATGACGGCCATGGGCGTGCGCAGCTCGTGGGCCGCGTCGTGCACCAGCGCCTTTTCGCGCGCCAGGTGGGCGCGCAGGCGGGCCAGCAGCTGGTCGAACGACTGGGCCAGGCCATGCAGCTCGCGTTGGGGCGGCAGGTGCTGCAGCGGCCGCAGGTCATGGGCCGAGCGCGCGGCGATCTGGGCATCCAGCCGCGCCAGCGGGCGCAGCCCCGTGCGCACGGCCAGCCACAGCGGCAGGCCCACCAGCGGCAGCGCCAGCAGCACCGACGCCGCCAGGTCTTCGCCCATGAAGCCCAGCAGCCGCGCATCGGCCAGGCGGGGCTCGGCCACCACAACGCGCCAGGGGCCCGTGCTTTCCCAAGCCACCCAATGGGGTGTGCCGGCCACGTCCATCGCGGCATGGCCCGCGTCGCCTGCCAGCACCACCGCGCGCACACCGGCCGTGCTGCTATGCAGAAGCTGGCCTGTGCGGTCCTGCAGCTGCAGCAGCACCGAGGTGCCCTGCAGCAGGTCCACATCGGCGCGCATGGCGTTGAGGGTGTGGGCCATGCCGTGCACCAGCGCGCGGGCCTCGGCGGGTTGCTCCAGCGTGGCCAGCGCCCGTGCCAGCCCCTGCGCGAGCTGGCGCACGCCGGGGTTGGCGTCCATGGCGCGGTAGTGGGTGATGGCCGCCTGGCCCAGCAGCACCAGCCACACCAACGCCATGGCCGCGAGCAGCGCCAGCAGGGTGCGGCGCATGAGGCTCGGGCCCCACCAGCCGCGTGGGGGCGCGGGGGTTTCGGTAGGTGGTGTCATGGCTGCAGCCGGTAGCCCACGCCACGCACCGTGACCACGCGCTCTGCGCCGATCTTCTTGCGCAGATTGGAGACATGCACCTCCAGCGTGGCGGCGTCCAGCGCGTCGCCCAGGGGTTCGAGCCGCTGGGCAAGCACGTTCTTGGCCACCACCTTGCCGGGTTCGCGCGCCAGCTCCACCAGCAGCCGGAACTCGCGCGGTGACAGCGCCAGGGGCTCGTCGCCCAGCCAGGCCTCGTGCCGCCGGGGCGCCACGCGCAGCGCGCCCAGCGTCCACTCCTCGCTGGCCTGGCGGGCACTGCGCCGCAGCACGGCGTGCAAGCGCGACAGCAGCTCGGGCACATCGAAGGGCTTGAGCACGTAGTCGTCGGCACCGCCGTCCAGGCCGTCAAGCCGGTCCTGCAAGGCGGTGCGGGCTGTGATCACTATCACCGGCAGGCTGAGGCCCGCGCGGCGCCAGCGACGCAGCAACGCCATGCCCTGGCCGTCGGGCAGGGTCAGGTCCAGCAGCACGGCGGCAACCTCGTTGGCGTCGGGCAGGGGCGGCGTGGCGGCCACGCTGCGCAGCCATTGCACAGTGAAGCCGCCCTGCTGCAGGGCTTGCAGCAGGGCCTGGCCCAGGTCCAGGTCGTCTTCGATGAGCAGGATGTGCATGGCCGCCATTTTCCGTGTCCCAAGCTTGCAGCCAGCCAAAGGCGCCGGACAGGGAGCTGGCGCCTAAAATCCTCGCACAGGCAGACAATGACGACACAGGCCCGCCCACGGGCCGTACCACCCAAGGAGACAGTCCGCATGCGCATCCTCATTGCCGAAGACGACCAGGTGCTGGCCGATGGCCTGCTGCGCACGCTGCGTGCCTCGGGCGCCGTGGTGGACCATGTAGCCAGCGGCAGCGAGGCCGACGCGGCGCTCATGACCAACAACGAGTTCGACCTGCTCATCCTGGACCTGGGCCTGCCCAAGATGCATGGGCTGGAAGTGCTGAAAAAGCTGCGCGGCCGAGGCTCGGCCTTGCCGGTGCTCATCCTCACTGCGGCCGACAGCGTGGAAGAGCGAGTGAAGGGCCTGGACTTTGGTGCCGACGACTATATGGCCAAGCCCTTCAGCCTGCAGGAGCTAGAAGCCCGCGTGCGCGCCCTCACGCGCCGGGGCATGGGCGGCACCAGCAGCGCCATCAAGCACGGCCCGCTGGTGTACGACCAGGCGGGCCGCGTGGCCACCATCGACGGCAAGATGATCGAGCTGTCCGCCCGCGAGCTGGGCCTGCTGGAAGTGCTGCTGCAGCGCGCCGGCCGGCTGGTGAGCAAGGAGCAGCTGGTGGAGCGCCTGTGCGAGTGGGGCGAGGAGGTGAGCAACAACGCCATCGAGGTCTACATCCACCGCCTGCGTAAGAAGATCGAAGGCGGGCCCATCCGCATCGCCACCGTGCGCGGCCTGGGCTACTGCCTTGAGAAGATCCCCAATTAACTATCAAAACGATAGCAGCTTGTGCATATGAATCTAGCGCTATCGGGTGTTTTGGCTTCAAAAATGCCACGGCGGCCGCTGTGAAGATCTTCCAGCGCGAGCAGCGCTCCCTGTTCGGCGAAATCCTGGACTGGATGCTCACGCCGCTGCTGCTGCTGTGGCCCGTGAGCCTGGCGCTGACCTGGCTGGTGGCGCAGGGCCTGGCCAACAAGCCGTTTGACCGTGCGCTGGAGTACAACGCCCACGCCCTCGCCCAGCTGGTGAGCGTGGTGGGCGACAAGGCGCAGTTCAACCTGCCCCAGCCCGCCAGCGAGATCCTGCGGGCCGACGACTCCGACATCGTGTACTACCAGGTCATTGGCCCGGGCGGCGAGTTCCTCTCAGGCGAGCGCGAACTGCCCGAGCCCCCGAGCGACGAGGTGCCCCTGTCGGGCGAGGTGCGCCTGCGCGATGCCGAGATGCGCGGCATCGACATCCGCGTGGCCTATATCTGGGTGCGCCTGCCGCTGAAAGACACGCCGGTGGCGCTGGTGCAGGTGGCCGAAACGCGCGAAAAGCGCAGCGTGCTGGCCACCGAAATCATCAAGGGCGTGATGCTGCCGCAGTTCGTCATCCTGCCGCTGGCCGTGTTGCTGGTGTGGCTGGCGCTGGCGCGGGGTATCCAGCCGCTCAACCAGCTGGAGCAGCGCATCCGCGCACGCAACCCCGACGACCTCTCGCCGCTGGACGACCGCACCGTGCCGCTCGAAGTCGCGCCGCTGGTGTCGTCCGTCAACGATCTGCTCACGCGCCTGAACGACTCACTGGCCACGCAAAAACGCTTTCTGGCCGATGCCGCCCACCAGCTCAAGACTCCGCTGGCGGGCCTGCGCATGCAGGCCGACCTGGCCCAGCGCGAAGGCACCAGCACCGAAGAGCTCAAACGCTCGCTGCAGCAGATCGGGCGCTCCAGCATCCGCGCCACGCACACCGTCAACCAGCTGCTGGCGCTGGCCCGGGCCGAGGGCAGCGGCGTGGGCATTGCGCGCCAGCCGTGCGACCTGGCACGCCTGGTGATCGAGGTGGTGCGCGACTCGGTGCCCCGCGCGCTCGACAAGCACATCGACCTGGGCTACGACGGTGCGGAGCCCGGATCGCCGGGCGTGCTGATCGACGGCAACCCCACGCTGCTCAAGGAGCTGGTGCGCAACCTGGTGGACAACGCCATCAACTACACACCCTCCATGCCCGACAAGCCCGGTGTGGTCACCGCCCGCGTGCTCGCCGACACCTTTGGCCATGTGCTGCTGCTGCAGGTCGAAGACTCGGGCCCCGGCGTGCCCGAGGCCGAACGCGAGCTGGTGTTCCAGCCGTTCTACCGCGCCCTGGGCAGCGAGGCCGACGGCTCCGGCTTGGGCCTGCCCATCGTGCTGGAGATCGCCAGCAAGCACGGCGCCGAGGTCACGCTCGAAGACGCGCGCCCCGGCCAGACCCCGCCCGGCGCACGCTTTAGCGTGCGTTTTGCGGCGCGGGACGTGGTGGCGGGCAGCTGACCCGGCAGCTGGCGCATCAGCCAGCAAAGCCGGCGCGCCGCAGGGTTGATGCGCAGGCAACCCGCCACAGCACCGGCCATCCGGCATCATGCGACCCCAGAGCCTGTTCCAAGTTTTTTGCACCGACACAGCCCCCCGATGACGCCATCGCCTCGCCGCTTTGCCAACACGCACCCCGCCGTGGTGATCGGCAACTTCCCCTGGTACGAAATGGTCTGGCGCTCGCTGCGCGGCGATTTCAAGCCGCGCAGCGAGCCTGCGGGCGGCTACGGGGCCTTTGCCCGGCAGTGGACGCAGCCCGTGGACCCCGCGCGCCTGGCACAGCGCCAGCAGGCCCCCGTGATCACCTGGCTGGGCCATGTCTCCATGCTGCTGCAGGTGGCGGGCCTCAACGTGCTGATCGACCCCACGCTGTGCGATTTTGCGGGCCCCCTGGGCCGCTTTGGTGCTCCGCGCCGTGTGCCCGCGCCCCTGGCGCCCGAGGACCTGCCGCCCATCGATGTGGTGCTGATCTCGCACAACCACTACGACCACCTGTGCTACGGCACCTTGCGCCGCCTGCGCGACGCGGGCCAGTCGCCCCGCTTTGTGGTGCCGTTGGGGCTGGCCGACTGGTTCACCCAGCGGGGCATGGGCCCGGTCACCGCACTGAACTGGTGGGAGCACACCGACATCGCCCCCGGCGTGCGCGTGGTGTTCACACCGTCGCAGCACTGGAGCCGCCGCACCCCGTGGGACACCAATGCCTCGCTGTGGGGTGGGTACCTGCTGGAATGGACGCGCCCACAGGCGGCGGCGCCCTGGCGCTTTCTGTTCCCGGGCGACACGGGCTACAGCGAAGACTTCAAGGCCATCCGCCAGCGCCTGGGGCCGGTGGACTTTCTGGCATTGCCCATCGGCGCCTATCTGCCCCGCGACTTCATGAAGCCCATGCACGTGAACCCGGAAGACGCCGTGCAGCTGATGCTGGATGTGGAGGCCAGGCAGGCCATGGGCGTGCACTGGGGCACGTTCATGCTGACGCAGGAGGCGTTCGACCACCCGCCCCGCGACCTGGCCGCGGCACTGGCCCAGCGTGGTCTGTCGCAAGACCGCGTCTGGCTCATGCGGCAGGGGGAGACACGCGCCATACCCCTGAAATAGCGCGGCCGCAGCGCTGGGCTGACGCAGCAGCCGTGCTTATGCCACGCGCTGCACCGACATCAACGCCATGTAGAGAAAGCCCCGGGCCGTGGGCACGCGGTACACACCCTGGGCGCCCAACACCTGGGCGGCCACACCCGACAGCTCCCAGCCATCGGTGGCGTCGCCCTTCCACAGCGGCACCTTGAGGTGAAGGAAGCCCCTGGCTTCGCCAAACTCCCGCACAGCGGCAATGCGCGACACCACCGGGGCCTCGTTATGGAAATTGGCCCAGGCCCACAGCCAGGTGCCGCTGGCTTCCGACACCGAGCCGATGAACTCGATGCTGGCCACCACGCGGGGCACGCCACCGTCCGAGAAGGTCAAGGTGCCCGCCGCCTGGTCGTAGTCCCAGCGCTCAAAGCGCGAGATGCCGTAGTCCGACTCCAGCGCGCGCTGTTTCTCCCGCAGCGCGTGGTGGCCGTCCGTCACCGCATCGATCCAGGCCGCCTCGTCCTCGCCGTCCAGGGCATCCACGCTGCGCGCCATGGAGTCCTCGTAACAGTGGTGGCACAGGATCTGAAGATCCAGGCAATCCGCGTTGTGTTCGTTCCACTCGCCGCCTTGTTTCATCAGCTCGGCGTTGCAGCTGGCACACCAGGCGTCCGGGTAGGGGGTGTCTGGCGACGGCGCATCGCAAAACCAGCGCTGCACCGGGTGGCGGCACAGGTGCCCGCAGACGTAGGTGGGTGCGGCTTCGCCATGTTCACCGCACTGGATGGATGTCGGCTCTTCGTTCATGGGGCGGTGTCTACCTTAGCCACACGTGCGCAGCGTCTTGCCGGCCATCGCGGTGCGCAGCACATCCAGCTGCGCCCGCAGCGCGTCGTTCACTGAGGGCAGGCGCAGCGTGAAGCCGGGGGATTCAGCGCGCTCCTGGATCACGCGGGCGGTGCGCACGCCTTTGTTGCCGAGATTGGCCAGCTCACGCTCGGCCGCCTCCTTGGAGGCGAAGCGGCCCAGCGACAGGCCCAGTTCGAGCGTGCCCCCCGCGCGGTCGTGCTCCACCTTGCGGGCGCGCAGCTCGGCGCGTTTGCGGTCCAGCGTTTCCATGTCGTCAAACCGGCCCATGTAGACCATCCAGCGGCCCGGCACGGGCGTGGGCTCCAGCGCCCAACTGCCTGGGGGCAAACCGGCGGCAGCCGTACGCAGCGCTTCGACCTGGCGGTCGTCAAACACGCCGGCCTGCAGGCACTCGGCGGAGTCCGCTGGGGCCGGGGCAGCCGGTGTGGAGGCGGGGGTGGGGGAGTCGTTGGCGGCGGTGGCCACGGATGCGGGAGCGGGGGGCGCAGCGGAGGAGGTCTTGCTGGGGTTGACCTTCAGGATCTGCAGCGTCTCGGGCCGGATCTGCTGGTTCATGCGCTGTGGCTCGGACTGCTCTTGCGGCGCGTAGCCAAACTGGCGCAGCAGCCCTTGCGACCACGCGTAATAGCCCGCGTTGGCCAGCAGCAGCACGATCACGGCAAGACGGAGCATGGAGCACGGCCTTTCAAGAACACTCGCATCAGGAAGAAAAGCTGTCTCACACCGGGGGCACCGCCGTCGGCCGGACGCTGATTTCAGAACTGGTGATGGCCTGCATGCCACCGGCTGTGTGCACCAGCAGCGCACCGTCATCGCCCACGCCATGCGCGGTGCCGGTGTGGCCGTCGCTCAGCGTCACCGCGCGGCCCTGCAGCACATCACGTGCCGCAAAGCGGGGCTGCATGGGCGCAAACCCATAGCCCGCAAACGACTGCAGCATGGCCACCAGTGGCGGCACGATGCGCAGCAGGGCGGTGGGTGCGTCCAGGCCCGGCTCCACATCCTGCAGGCTGCCGGGGGGCATGCTCATGCCCTCGGGGCTGCGGGGCAGCACGTTGATGCCAATGCCCACCACCACGTAGCGCGCGGTGCTTGTGCTGGTGCTGGCCTGCGAGGGCGCAGTCTGGGGCGCCACAAAACTGGCCGTTTCCACCAGGATGCCGCCCAGCTTGCGGTCGCCCGCGGCGCCGCCCAGCCAGAGGTCGTTGGGCCACTTGAGCCCCACGCGCGCAGGCTGCCCCGCCCCCAGGGCAGGCAGCACGGGCTGCAGGCTTTCGGCCACGCTCACCCCCACGGCGAGCGACAGGCCGGACCAATCCTGGGGAGCCAGCGGCAGGCCCAAGGACATCATGAGAGAAGCCCCCACATCGCTTTGCCACACCCGCCCCAGCCGCCCGCGCCCGGCAGTCTGCTGCTCGGCCACCAGCAGGGTGGGATCGCACTGGCCGTTGCGCGCACGGCGCATCAACTCGGTATTGGTGGAGTCGATGGAGGGCAGCACCTCGACGGTAAAGCCCGGCAGTAGCGGTGACACCGCCTCCCAGATGGCTTCGGCGGGCCAGCGGATAGGGGCGGCGTTCACTGGCTACGGCCTCGCGGCTTGGCCTTCCGAGGCGCCTCAGCGGCCTTGGCAGCTTTGGAGGAGGACGGCTTGGACGGTGGCAAGGGCACCGGCGGTGCCCAGCCGCGCTTGGGCGCCAGCAGCGTGCCCCGGCAGTTGGTGCTACCGCACCAGCAGGGGTATTCGGCCTTGAGCTTCTTGGTGTAGCGCTCTTCGATGATCAGGCCGTAGTCGTAGTTCAACTCTTCGCCCGCCTGGATGTTGCGCAGCGCGGTGATGAAAATGCGGCCGTCCCGCTCGTCGGCATAGCAGTTGGGGTTGCAGCTGTGATTGATCCAGCGCGACGAATTGCCGCCGAACTTTGCATCGATCACATGGTCTTCATCCACATGGAAGTAGAACGTGTGGTTGGGTTGCAGGGGGTCGTGCGGGTGGCGGTCCTGGGCTTCCTGCCAGCCAATCACTTCGCCCGTGTATTCCACAAGGACTTCGCCCTCTGCAATATCCTGCACGGCAAAAACGCCCTTGCCGTGCACGCCAGAGCGCCGGGTCTGGATGCGGCGGCCCTGCGCGGGAGACGGGGTTGCAGGCGGTGCGGTGCGGGGCATGGCAAAAACTCTGTTAACTTGAATATGCACACATGCGCGTGCGCGTGTACGCGTGAGGCAACGAATTGTAGAAGCGACCGGCCGGATGCCGGACAGCCAGACTGGCGAGAAACCAAAAAATGACCAAGACCCTGGTAATTGCAGAGAAACCCTCGGTGGCGCAAGACATCGTGCGCGCACTGACCCCCGTGGCGGGCAAGTTCGAGAAGCACGAAGACCACTTCGAGAACGACCGCTATGTAGTCACCAGCGCCGTGGGCCACCTGGTGGAGATCCAGGCCCCCGAGCAGTTTGACGTGAAGCGCGGCAAGTGGAGCTTTGCGCACCTGCCTGTGATCCCGCCGTACTTTGACCTGAAGCCCGTGGACAAGACCAAGAGCCGCCTGAACGCGGTGGTCAAGCAGGCCAAGCGCAAGGACGTGTCCGAACTCATCAACGCCTGTGACGCGGGCCGCGAGGGCGAGCTCATCTTCCGCCTGATCGAGCAGTACGCCGGTGGTGCCAAACCCCTGGGCAAGCCCGTGCGCCGCCTGTGGCTGCAATCGATGACGCCCCAGGCCATCCGCGATGGCTTCAACGCCCTGCGCTCTGAGCAGCAGATGGCGGGCCTGGCCCACGCGGCGCGCAGCCGCTCTGAGGCCGACTGGCTGGTGGGCATCAACGGCACCCGCGCCATGACGGCCTTCAACTCGCGCGACGGCGGGTTCTTCTTGACCACCGTGGGCCGGGTGCAGACGCCCACCCTGTCGCTGGTGGTGGAGCGCGAAGAAAAGATCCGCAAGTTCATCAGCCGCGACTATTGGGAAATCCACGCCACCTTCGGCGCCCAGGCCGGTGAATACCCCGCCAAGTGGTTCGACCCCAAGTGGAAAAAGGGCGAGGATGCAGAGATGCGAGCGGACCGCGTGTGGTCTGCCGCCGAGGCCACGGCCATTGCCAACGCCGTGCGCGGCAAGCAGGCCACCGTCACCGAAGAGAGCAAGCCCACCACCCAGGCGTCGCCCCTGCTGTTCGATTTGACCAGCCTGCAGCGCGAGGCCAACGGCAAGTTCGGCTTCTCGGCCAAGACCACGCTGGCCCTGGCGCAAAGCCTGTACGAGCGCCACAAGGCCCTGACCTACCCGCGTACCGATTCGCGCGCGCTGCCTGAAGACTATTTGCCGGTGGCCAAGCAGACCTTTGAAATGCTGGCCGACAGCGGCATGCGGCATCTGGCACCCCACGCGCTCACCGCGCTGAATAACAACTACGTGCGCCCGTCCAAGCGCATTTTTGACAACAGCAAGGTCAGCGATCACTTTGCCATCATCCCCACGCTGCAGGCGCCGAGCGGCCTGAGCGAAGCCGAGCAAAAGCTGTACGACCTGGTCGTGCGCCGCTTCATGGCGGTGTTCTTCCCCAGCGCTGAATACACCGTCACCACCCGCATCAGCACCGTGGCCCCGCACAGCTTCAAGACCGAAGGCAAGGTGCTGGTCAAGCCGGGCTGGCTGGCCATCTACGGCAAGGAAGCCGCCGAAGAAGTCGAAGGCGGCAAGGACGGCGACAAGGGCCAGAACCTGGTGCCGGTCAAACCCGGCGAAAGCGTCAACACCCTGGCCGTGGACCCCAAGGGCCTCAAGACCAAGCCCCCCGCCCGCTACTCCGAAGCCACGCTGCTGGGCGCCATGGAAAGCGCGGGCAAGCAGATCGACGACGACGAACTGCGCGAAGCCATGCAGGAAAAAGGCCTGGGCACCCCAGCCACACGCGCGGCCATCATCGAAGGCCTGCTGACCGAAAAGTACATGCTGCGCGAAGGCCGCGAGATCATCCCTACGGCCAAGGCCTTCCAGCTGATGACGCTGCTGCGCGGGCTGGAGGTGGAAGAACTCTGCCGCGCCGACCTGACCGGCGAGTGGGAGTACAAGCTCTCGCAAATGGAAAAGGGCCAACTGAGCCGCGAAGCCTTCATGGCCGAGATCGCCGCCATGACCGAGCGCATGGTCAAGAAGGCCAAGGAATACGACCGCGACACCATCCCCGGCGACTACGCCACGCTCGAATCCCCATGCCCTAACTGCGGCGGCGTGGTCAAAGAGAACTACCGCCGCTTTGCCTGCGTGGGCAAGGCAGGCGCAGAAGGCTGCGGCTTCAGCTTTGGCAAATCGCCTGCAGGCCGCACCTTTGAAACCGCCGAGGCCAACGCCCTGCTGCGCGACAAGAAGATTGGCCCGCTGGAAGGCTTCCGCTCCAAGGCAGGCTGGCCCTTCACGTCCGAGATCGTCATCAAGTACGACGACGAGGCGCACAACTACAAGCTCGAATTCGACTTTGGCGACGACAAAAAGGGCGAAGAGTCCGGCGAGATCGTGGAGTTTGAAGACGCCGCGCTGGGCGCCTGCCCCATCTGCGGATCGGACGTGCACGAGCACGGCAGCAACTACGTGTGCAGCAAGGCCGTGCCCACCGCCGCGCAGCCCACACCGAGCTGCACCTTCAAGAGCGGCAAGATCATCCTGCAGCAGTCCGTGGAGCGCGAGCAGATGCAAAAGCTGCTGGAGACGGGCAAGACCGACCTGCTCGACAAGTTCGTGAGCATGCGCACGCGCCGCAACTTCAAGGCCCACCTGGCGTGGGACAAGGAGGCGGGCAAGGTCAACTTTGAATTTGCGCCCAGCAAGTTCCCACCCCGCCCGGGAGCTGCTTCAAAAACAATAGCAACCAAGGCAAAAGCCACTGGCGCTGCCGCCAAAAAAGCCCCTGCAAAGAAGGCCGCAGCCAAAACGACGGCGGCCAAAGCCCCGCGCAAGGCCGCCGCAGGCAAGGCCCCCAGCGCCGCCCTGGCCGCCGTGATTGGCAGCGAACCCGTGGCACGCCCCGAGGCCGTGAAGAAGATGTGGGAATACATCAAGGCCCACAACCTGCAAGACCCCAAGGACAAGCGCACCATCGTGGCCGATGACAAGCTGCGCGCTGTGTTTGGCAAGGACAGCGCGGGCATGTTCGAGCTGGCGGGCATTCTGGGCAACCACCTGGGCGGCGAATGATGCAGATGCTGAACACGGAATACACCGTATCGCCCGCACGGCTCGCACAAGGCTTCTGGCGCACCGCGCTGGCGGCTATGGCGGTTGCAGGTGCGCTGAGTGGTTGCGGCAGCACCTCGGGCGTTGCGCGCTCCAGCGACCCCGCCAGCCAGCAGCAGCCCCAGGGTGCCAGCGGCGTGACCGTGTTTGGCGACATTGACGTGAACGTGACGCGGGAGCGCACCCGCTGACGCACCCTTTACAGGCATCCTCACAGCATGCGCAGCCGCACTGAACGCTCCGCACTGACGGCCATCGCTGTCGTGGTGGTGGCTGCTGCCGCCGCTGCATGGTGGACGAGCGATGCCTGGCTGCCCCGCGCAGGACCGTGGTCCGAGCAGGTGTGGAGAAAGGTCACCCGTCCCGGCCCCGACACCTTGCCGCCCGACAAGCGGCCCACACAGGCGCAGGCCGCACGCACCGGTGCCTCCGCGCCCGCCGCGCCGCAACCGCGTAAGTGTGTGAAAGAGGGCCGCACCACCTACACCGACCAGCCCTGCCCACGTGGAAGCCAGGAGTTACCAGTGGATGGCGCCGTGACCTCACTCCCACCGTAGAGGTTGGCAGCCTGGCGGGCGGAGGCCAGCGTCTGCCATGGCGTGCTGCAGGAACACTGGCCCCACAACCTAGCCATCGCCTCCGTGTCTCCAAGGTTCCTCCCCTGCGGACCTCCGCGCCAACATGTCACGCCGTTGCCATGGCGCCGCCCTAGAGTCGGCCTCTTTTCAGAAACGGAACCGCTGCCATGAAAGCCTTGTCCTCCTTCGCCGCCGCCTGCCTGTCTGCCCTGATGCTGGCCGGGTGCGGCGGCAGTGATAGCGCACCCGCACAACCGCAGGTCATCGCGCACCGTGGCGCCAGCGGCTACCTGCCGGAGCACACGCTGGGCGGCTACGAGCTGGCCATTCGCATGGGGGCCGACTACATCGAGCCCGACTTGCAGATCACCAAGGACGGCGCGCTGGTCGCCATCCACGACGACACACTGACCCGCACCACCAACGTGGCCGCGCTGTTCGCGCAGCGCAACGGCGGCTACAAAGTGTCGGACTTCACACTGGCCGAGATCAAGACACTGACCGTAGTGCCCACCGGCACGGGCAAGACAAGCTACCCGGGCTTCACGCCCAGCTCTGCCAACGCGTTCGCCGTGCCCACATTCCAGGAAGTGGTGGACCTGGCCAAAAAGCAAAGCAGCGCCGTTGGACGCGAAGTGGGCATCTACCCCGAGGCTAAGCAGGCAGACCCCGCCATGGAAGACGGCATCCTCAAGACCCTGGCAGCCAATGGCTACAACGCCAATAGCAAGGTCTTCATCCAGTCGTTCAGCGATGCCACGCTGCGCAGCCTGCGGGCCAAGCAGATCGCGCAGAACAACAAGATGCCGCTGATCCTGCTGGGCGTGGCCACCACTGCACCCGACGGCACCGCACGCATGGGGGTCACAGGCGCCACCGGCGTGCAGGCACTCACGCTCAAGGATGTGGCCGCCTTCAACGAGGGCGTGGGCGTGCTCATCAACAACACTACATACCCAGTCACCAAGTCCTTCATCGACCAGGCCCACGCCGCAGGCCTGAAGGTGCACGGCTGGACGTTCGCACAGGCCGATGCCGCCCCTGCGGCCACAGAGTTCCGCAAGTACCTGGACATGGGCATGGACGGTATGTTCGCCAACTACCCCGACTTGGCCGTGATCGCCCGCAACGCCTACGTGCAGGGCAAGTAAGCACGGCGGAGCAAAAAGGGGGCCGTCCCACACACGGCGTGCCAGTGATCTGGATAGCCCCCATGCGACAACCGGGCGGGCGCATCTGGGCTAGTCTTGCGGCAACGCCCTGTGCTTGAGCCTCTCGACCATGTCCACTTCTGCCCCCACCCGATCCCTGCCCATGCGCGGCGCCACCAACTTCCGCGACCTGGGCGGCTACACCGGCCACGGTGGCCGCCCGGTGAAATGGCGCCGCATCTTCCGCTCCGACCACCTGGCGGGCCTGACGCCCGAGGACCAGGCCCTGCTGGCAGACCTGGGCGTGGCCCGCGCGGTGGACTTTCGGGGCCAGGCCGAAAGCGCCGCGTATGCCTACGCACTGCCCGGCGTGGCCTACCACCCACTGCACATCGAACCCACCGTGGTGCAGCGCGCGCTGGAGCTGCAACGCACCGGCCGCCAGCTCACGGCGCAAGACGCCGTGGCCCTGATGCAGGACACCTACCGGGGTTTTGTGCACGACAACGCCCCACGTTTTGCCGAGCTGTTTCGCCTGCTGCTCGCCAGCGATGCACCCACCGTGTTCCACTGCACCGCGGGCAAAGACCGCACCGGCTTTGCCGCCGCCCTCATCCTGCTGACCCTGGGCGTGCCGCGCGACGTGGTCATGCACGACTACCTGCTCACCAACACGCTCTACCAGCGCCCGCCGGGCATGGGCAGTCACGCACCAGAGGAAGTGCTGCGGGTGCTGTGGCGCGTGCAAGAGGAGTTTCTGGACGCCGCCCTGCACATGGTGGACAACGACTATGGCGGCCTGCAGCCGTATCTGGTGGACGTGCTGGGCATGGACGCCGCGGCGCAGAAAGAATTGGCAGGGCGCTACCTGCAGACGGCCTAAATCGCCGATGGTGCCCGCTGGCAGCGCCTGCCCGGCTTACCCCGGGCTGTGCTGCGGCCGCGCTGGCACCGCGCGCTGCTGGCGCACGCGCCAGAACAGCCAGCCCACGATCGACAGGTTCAGCAGATTCCACCCCATGCCGTTCACGAACGCCGCGCGGTAGCTGCCCGTCAGGTCAAAGATCCAGCCCGACATCCAGCCCCCCAGCGCCATGCCGATCAGCGTGGCCATGATCACCGCGCCCACCCGCGCCCCGGCCTCCTGCGGGGCGAAATACTCGCGGATGATGATGGCGTAAGCGGGCACGATGCCGCCCTGGAACAGCCCGAACATGGCCGAGATGACATACAGCGGCACCAGCCCGTCAAACGGCAAAAACAGCGCCAGCCCCACGCCCTGCAACGCCGAGCCCAGCAGCAGCGTGCGCACACCACCAATGCGGTCGCAGATCACGCCCGACACCAGGCGGCTGACGATGCCACAGGCCAGCATCAGCGATAGCATCTCGGCCCCGCGCGCTGCGCCAAAACCCAGGTCCGTGCAATACGCCACGATGTGCACCTGCGGCATCGCCATGGCCACGCAGCACGCGACGCCCGCCACACACAGCAATAGCTGTGCATGCAGCGGTCGCAGGCCGAACGGGCGGCTGCGGTCCAACGGCAGCGCCGTGGGCGCCACACCGTATGCCGCACCGTGCGCCGATGCGACGGGTGCGGCGGGTGGGGGTGCTGCATCCGTCTGCGCCAACGGCGCGCGCTGACGCATGCGCATCGCCAGCAGCAGCATGCCCACCCCACACACCAGGCCCAACATCACATAGGTGTGGCGCCAGCCGATCAGCTCGATGCCGCGCTGCACGATGGGCGGCCACAGCGCGCCCGCAATGTAGTTGCCACTGGCGCAGATCGCCACCGCAATGCCGCGCCGCCGGTTCCACCACAGCGCCGTGTCGGCCATCAAAGGCGCAAACGTGGCCGAGCTGCCAATCAGCCCCATCAGCCCGTGCGCCAGCCCAAACCCCCAGATGCTGCCCGACAGCCCCGCCCACACAAACCCGCCACACACGGCCACCGCGCCCACGCACAGCACCGGCATCAGCCCATGCCGGTCGGCCATGCGCCCGGTCCAGATCCCGCCCAGCCCCAGGCACACCATCATCAGCGTGTAGGGCAGGGAGGCATCCGCACGGCCCACGCCAAACTCGGCCTGCACAGCGGGCAGCACCACCGACACCACATACATGCTGCTGTTGCCCAGTACCACCAGGCCCAGCGTGGTCAGCAGGCGCCACGCGGCTTGGCGGGAGTCGATGAGGGATGCGGGGGCAGCGGCTGAGGTGGAGTCGGGGATATTGGGCATGCGGGGCAATTTAACTGAAGGGGCGGAAAGGCTGCACTTGGTGCAAGCTCACCGTCATTACGCCGCGCGCATCAGCAGACTCGGGCAGTCCGCAGATGCGTACTTGGCGGTCGGCGCGTGAATGGGACCCTTAGCGCTGATCTGCCATCCCAAAGCGCATCTCCTGCCCGCTATGCTCCCCACCCAATGAAACAAGACACACGGTGACCGCCATGCACGACATCATCTGCCCCCACTGCAACAAAGCCTTCAAGGTAGACGAAACCGGGTATGCCGACATCCTCAAACAGGTGCGCGACGCGGATTTCGCCACGCAGTTGCACGAACGGCTGGAGCTGGCCGAGCAGGACAAGCGCAATGCGGTGGCGCTGGCGCAGGCCCAGGTGGCCAATGAGCTGCAGAAGGCGGCAGCAGCCAAAGACGCGCAGATTCAAGCTCTGAAGGCGCAGCTGGATGCGGGCGCGGTGGAGCGCGACCTGGCGGTAGCGCAGGCCCTGAGCGCGGTAGAGAAGCAGCGCGATGCGCTGGCCAATGAGCTGGAGCGTGCGCGGCAGGCGCAGCAGGCAGCGGACCAGTTGGCCCAAGCACGGCTGGCGCAGCAGCTGCAGGGCGTGGCCGCCCAAAAAGACGCGGAGATTCAGCAGCTCAAATCACAGCTGGACGCTGCCGAGGTGGCGCGCAGGCTGGCGGTGTCCGAGGCAGTCACCGTGGTGGCGCGAGAGCGCGACGAACTCAAGAACGACCTGAACCTGGTGGTGGTGAAAAAGCAGCTGGAGGAAAACGCCATCAAGGAGCAGTACGCCTTGCAGCTGCGCGACCGCGACGGCGAGATTGCGCGGCTGCGGGACATGAAGGCGCGCCTGTCCACCAAGATGGTGGGCGAGACGCTGGAGCAGCACTGCGAGACGGAGTTCAACCGCATCCGCGCCACGGCGTTTCCCCGCGCGTACTTTGAGAAGGACAACGACGCGCGCAGCGGCAGCAAGGGCGACTACATCTTTCGCGACGCTGACGAGGCGGGCAACGAGATCGTCTCGATCATGTTCGAGATGAAGAACGAGAGCGACGAGACGGCCACGAAGAAGCGCAACGAAGACTTCTTGAAAGAGCTGGACAAGGACCGCAACGAAAAAGGCTGCGAGTACGCGGTGCTGGTGTCGCTGCTGGAGCCCGAGAGCGAGCTGTACAACACCGGCATCGTGGATATGTTCTACCGCTACCCCAAGATGTATGTGGTGCGGCCGCAGTTTTTCATTCCCATCATCACACTGCTGCGCAACGCTGCGATGAAGTCGCTGCAATACAAATCAGAGCTGGCGCTGGTGAAGGCGCAGAACCTGGACATCACCAGGTTCGAATCGCAGCTGGAGGAGTTCAAGGGCGCCTTTGGGCGCAACTGGCGCCTTGCGTCGGACGGGTTTGAGGAGGCAGTGCGGCGCATTGATGAGGCCATCAAGGACCTGGAGAAGACCAAGGAGGCGCTGCACAAGTCGGCCAACAACCTGCGCCTTGCCAACGACAAGGCCGAAGACCTCACGATCAAGAAGCTCACACGTGGCAACCCCACGATGGCGGCCAAATTTGCGGAGCTCAAGCAGGTGGGGCTTTTGGACGGGGAATGATGCAGCGCAAGGCAGGGCCTGCTGGGCTGAAACCATGGCTCAGCGATATGGTTGCTCATGTTTTTATAGCTTGCAGTGCATACAAAACCAGCGCCTGTGGCCAATTTGGCTGGATACGTTGCAAACCCCAGAGCTATCGCTTTAGCTGTTTGCACTGAGCCTGACGGAGCGAAGGCGTGCCGGCTCACACCTTCACCGCCACCCCCGTCGCATAAAACTGCCCGCCCGCCACATAGTGCAGCGTGCGCAGGTCATCCGGCGCGGTGTCGAACTCCCAGTGCCCATGGCGGAACACGCGGTCGTCCGCCCAGGCGGCCACCACTTCGCCGATGAAGAGGTCATAGGCCTGCTGGTTGTGCGGCTCGGGGATCACGCGGCACAGCAGCCAGGCGGCGCAGCCTTGCACCAGCGGGGGCGTGCTCTGCGCAGGGTAGCCGGGCGCTTCAAACAGCTGCACGCCATGGCGCTGTAGCTTGTCGGGCGTGGTCTTGGCGCTGTCGGTGCCCAGCGCGACGGTCAGCGCGGCCAGGGGCACGGTGGGCAGCTGCAGCGCAAAGCAGCCACTGGCCTCCACCAGCTCGCGCGTGCGCGTGGCCTTGTCGAGCACCACCGTGACCTTGGGCGGCGCAAAGTCCAGTGCGCAGGCCCACGATGCCGCCATGACGTTGTGCTGGCCTGCGTGTGCGGCCGACACCAGGACCGTGGGGCCGTGGTTGAGCAGGCGGTAGGCCTTGTCGAGGGGAACGGGCGCGAAGTGGGGTGGGGAGGCAGTGGGCAGCATGGGGGTGAGGGCCTGTTCAAAGAGCGATACCGAGCAGTGGGGCGCGGGGCGCAGAGCCAGTTTGCCTTGTGGATTTTTGCTATCAATTAGATAGCAATTCAGGCATGTTGTACTGGCGCCATGGCGCATTCTGGCTCCAAACCGGCCTCCACACAGCCTGTATGGCCGCTGCGGGGCCGTGGGGTGCTGCCCCTCAATGACGCTGATGTCCAGAGTGCCGCAGAGGGGCTTGTGCCACGCTCATGTGATGGCGATAGCCACCCGCTAACATGCCACCGCCAGTCCGTTGGCCACAACCCGCCCCCAGAGGGGCTTACAGGAGACGATGAATGTTCAGTCATGTGATGGTCGGTGTGAACGACCTGGAGCGGTCCAAGAAGTTTTATGACGCGCTGCTGGGGGCGCTGGGCGTACCGCCCGGCGTGGCCAACAAGAACCGCTATTTCTATCGCGGCCCCACCGGTACCTTTGGCATCACCACCCCCATCAACGGCGAGCCCGCCACCTTTGCCAATGGCGGCACCATCGGGTTTGCCATGCAGTCGCCCGAACAGGCCGATGCCTTCCACGCGGCCGGTGTCGCCAACGGCGGCACCACCTGCGAAGACCCACCCGGCTGGCGCGAAGGCCCTGGCGGCAAGCTGTACCTGGCATACCTGCGCGACCCGGACGGCAACAAGATCTGCGCGCTGCACCGCCCGGCCAAGTAAGTCAACGCGAACGCTGGCAACGCCCAGGAGGCGTTGTCCGTTGCGCGACGCGCCACATCACCAGAGCCTGTTGCAAGTCTTTGTGGCATGGCGCCACTGCCGCTGGGCCATACTCCCCGCCATAGACAAGTGGCCGGTGCCCTGCACGTGCAGGGGTGGCAGTGGCAGAAGGACTCCTCAGTGAAACCAGTGAGCGGCAGCGCGGACGCGGCCATTTTTGACGAGGCGTACTACCAGCGCTTTTACTTCGACAAGAAGACCAGCGTGGTGGACCCCGCGCACACCGAACGCCTGGGCGCGTTTGTGTGCAGCTACCTGCAATACCTGCGCGTACCCGTGCGGCGGGTGCTCGACGTGGGCTGCGGCATTGGTCTGTGGCGCGATGTGATCGCGCGGCATTTTCCGCAGGCGCAGTTCCATGGCGTGGAGTTCAGCGAATACCTGTGCGAGCGGTTTGGCTGGGAGCGCGGCTCGGTGGTGGACTACAAAGCCCGCACGCCGTATGACCTGGTGATCTGCCAGGGCGTGCTGCCCTACCTGAGCGAGGCCGACGTACAAAAGGCCATGCGCAACCTGGCGCGCCTGAGCCGGGGCGCACTGTATGTGGAAGCCGTCGCGCGCGAGGACTGGGAACAGGACGTGGTGGACGAGCAGGTGACCGACCCGCGCATGTTCCGCCACCCCGCGCAGCTGTACCGCCGCACCCTGGGTGAAGGCTTTACCGAGCTGGGCGGCGGCGTGTGGCTGAGCCCGCAGGCCGAGCTGCCGCTGTTTGCACTGGAACGCGCGGGCGGCCGGTGACCCATCCCACTGCGCCATGGACGACCGGCACGGCTACCACCGCCACACCGTCCGCCACACCACCTGCCCCACCGCATGCGGTGGCACGCCTGCGCGCCGAGCGCCTGGCCCGCAGTGCCAAGCCCTTTCTGGCCCGGGGCGGCCCCAAGGGCGAGCGCTGCGCGGGCTGCCGCCTGGTGCCCAGCCACTGCATCTGCGCGCTGCGGCCCGTGCTGCCCACGCGCGCAGGCATGTGCCTGCTGATGGCGGACATCGAGCCCCTCAAGCCCAGCAACACCGGCTGGCTGATCGCCGATGTGGTGGCCGACACCTATGCGTTTGGCTGGGCGCGCACCGAAGTGCACCCCGACCTGCTGGCGCTGCTGGCCAACCCGCAGTGGCAGCCGTATGTGGTCTTCCCCGGCGAGTTCGTGGCGCCCGAGCGCGTGGTCACGCAGGTTGCCACGGCTGAGGGCAAACGCCCGCTGTTCGTGCTGCTCGACGCCACCTGGCCCGAGGCGCGCAAGATGTTCCGCAAGAGCCCCTACCTCAACCAACTGCCCGTGCTGAGCCTGCAACCCGAGCAGCTCTCGCGCTACCACCTGCGCAGATCCACCCGCATGGACCACTTCTGTACCTCCGAGGTCGGTGCGCTGTGCCTGGAGCTGGCGGGTGAACTGCGCGCCGCGCAGGCGCTGGAGGCATACCTGGATGTGTTCACCCACCACTATCTGCAGGCCAAGCACCAGTTGCCGGTGGCTGCGGACGATGCCACGCACCTGCGGCTGCGCGCTGTGTGCAGCGCGGGCTGAGCAAAACGACATTTGGCACCCGGCTTGGTAGGGGGATTGCGACACACGGGCAAAATGCACCGATGAAAGCTCCCCCCCGCCTGCAGTCCCTCATCGAGGAAGGCCTGATCGACACCGTGGTCCGGCAACTCATGAGCGGCAAGGAGGCCATGGTCTATGTGGTGCGCTGTGGTGACGAAACCCGCTGCGCCAAGATCTACAAAGAAGCGAACAACCGCAGCTTTCGCCAAGCCGTGGACTACACCGAAAACCGCAAGGTCAAGAACTCGCGCTCGGCCCGTGCCATGGCCAAGGGCAGCAAGTTTGGCCGGCAAGAACAAGAAGCCGCCTGGCAAAGCGCCGAGGTCGATGCGCTTTACCGCCTGGCCGCAGCCGGCGTGCGTGTGCCGCAGCCTTACAACTTTCACGACGGCGTGCTGCTGATGGAGCTGGTGACCGACGCCCACGGCGATGCGGCCCCGCGCCTGAACGATGTGAGCTTTACGCCCGAAGACGCGCGCACCCACCACGCCACGCTGGTGGCCGAGGTGGTGCGCATGCTGTGTGCGGGCGTGGTGCATGGGGACTTGTCGGAGTTCAACATCCTGCTGGCCCACCTGCATGGCACAGAAGGTGAAGAGGCGGGCTACGACGGCCCCGTCATCATCGACCTGCCCCAGGCCGTGGACGCTGCGGGGAACAACCACGCGCAGCGCATGCTGCTGCGCGACGTGGCCAACCTGCGAGACTTCTTCGGCCAGTTTGCCCCCGAGCTGCGCACCACCCAATACGGCCCCGAGATCTGGAGCCTGTACCAGAGCGGGCTGCTGAGCAACGAGACGCCGCTCACCGGCATCTATGCACCCACGCATGCCGATGTGGACATGCAGGCCGTGCTGCGCGAGATTGACGACGCGCGCGACGAAGATGCCGCACGCAGGCTGCGCATGGCATCGGCTTGACGCGTTTGGGCCAAAGGAGGCGATGCGCTTTGGACAAGCCAGTGCGCCCTTGCTTTACAGTAGCCGCCCCGCACACACAAACCCACCCACATACCAGCCCACGACGGCTGCCACCCCATGACCAAAGACCTGGCCCGACAGAACGAACTCAAACCCATGGCCCTCTGCGAGCCCTGCCAGGGCATCCAGCGCAACTGGCGCAAGGCGCCGGGCCATGCCGAGCTGGTGCAGCGCGGCAACCGCAAGGAAGACCGTGAGGACGGCACCGTCACCATCACCCGCTATGTGTGCGACCGCTGCGGCACCGCGTGGGAGTACGAGAACGACAAGAACAACCAGCGGGCGGGCTGGTCGGTGGTGGGGCGCTGAGCGCGGCGGTTGTCGCACCGGTGGCGGTCGAGCCCCGCCATTGCCATCCCGCAGCCCCATGCAAATGCACCTATTTTGATAGCACCCAAGGCATATAACACCTGCGCTATCGCCCCAAAACCCGCAAACTTCTGGTAACAACGCCTCCAGCAAGCCTTGGGGCACCTTTTCACCGCCACGGTGTCACAACGGGTTTGACGGAGAGCGCCCATGCTGCATCGCAGACGATTCCTGACCCACACCACCCGGGGCCTCGCCCTGGGCAGTGCGGCGCTGCTGGTGGCGCGGGGCGCACTGGCCCAGCCCAGTTACACCGTGCCCCTGGCGCAACTGCAGGCCATGGTGGACCCCAAGTTCCCGCGCAACGTGCCCGTGCAAGGCCTGTTCAACCTGAGCGTGCAGGCGCCCCGCCTGCGCCTGCTGCCCGAGGTGAACCGGCTGGGTGCAGCCATGGCGCTGGATGTGGCCGGCCCAGCGCTGCGGCGCAGCCACCAGGGCAGCCTGGATGTGGAGTTTGCGCTGCGCTACGAGGCCAGCGACCGCACGCTGCGCGCCCACCAGATTCAGCTGGGGCATATGGAATTTCCCAGCCTGCGCCCGGCGGTGACAGACTTGCTTAACGCCTACGGCCCCCTGCTGGCCGAGCAGTCGCTGCGCGAGATTACGCTGCACCAACTTCGCCCGCAAGACACCGCTGTGTTTGACGGCCTGGGCCTGCAGCCTGGGCCCATCACCGTGACGGCCAAGGGGCTGACCGTGGCGTTTGTGAGCAAGATGCCCTGACGGACAGCTACGCTCAGGCGGGCGATGTTTTCAGGTAGGGCGCCAGATACCGCCCCGTATGGCTGGCCGGGTTGGCCGCCAGCTCCTCGGGCGTGCCCACGCCCACCACGGTGCCACCGCCTGCACCGCCCTCGGGGCCCATGTCGATAAGCCAGTCGGCGGTTTTGATGACGTCGAGGTTGTGCTCAATGATGACGATGGTGTTGCCCGCGTCGCGCAGCTGGTGCAGCACCTTCAGCAGCAGATCGATGTCGGCAAAGTGCAACCCCGTGGTGGGCTCGTCCAGGATGTAGAGCGTGCGGCCGGTGTCGCGCTTGCTCAGCTCCTGCGCCAGCTTCACGCGCTGCGCCTCGCCGCCCGAGAGCGTGGTGGCGGCTTGGCCCAGGCGGATGTAGCTCAAACCCACATCCAGCAGCGTCTGCAGCTTGCGCGCAATGGTCGGCACGTCCTTGAAGTACGCCGCCGCGTCCTCCACCGTCAGCTCCAGGATCTGCGCAATGTTCTTGCCCTTCCACTGCACCTCCAGCGTCTCGCGGTTGTAACGTTGGCCGTGGCAGATGTCGCAGGGCACGTACACGTCGGGCAGAAAGTGCATCTCCACCTTCACCACGCCGTCACCCTGGCAGGCCTCGCAGCGGCCGCCGCCCGAAGACTGCGACACGTTGAAGCTGAAGCGCCCCGGGCCGTAGCCGCGTTCCTTGGCGGTGTTGGTCTCGGCCATCAGCTCGCGGATGGGGGTGAACAGGCCGGTGTAGGTGGCGGGGTTGCTGCGCGGCGTGCGGCCAATGGGGCTCTGGTCCACGTTGATGACCTTGTCGAAGTATTCGATGCCCACGATCTCTTCGTGTTCGGCCGGTTCTTCGTGCGCACGGTGCACCTGCCGCGCCACGGCGGCATACAGCGTGTCATTCACCAGCGTGCTCTTGCCCGAGCCCGACACACCTGTCACGCAGGTGAGCAGCCCCACCGGGAAGTCCACCGTCACCCCCTTCAAATTGTTACCCGTGGCACCCACCACGCGCAGCGCCTGCACGGCACCCTGGCGCGCATGGTGCTCGGCCATGCGCTCGGCGCGGCGCTTGCTCGCCTCGGTTTGCGGAAAGCGCGATTTGGCCTTGGCCTCCACCACCGGCGCGGGCTGGTCCAGCACCGGCAGCCAGGGAGTGCGGCGCTGGGGCACGGCAATGGTGCGCGTGCCCGAGAGGTACTGGCCAGTGAGCGACTGGGCATTGGCGCGCACTTCGTCGTACGTGCCCTGCGCCATCACCCGCCCGCCGTGCACGCCCGCTCCGGGGCCCATGTCGATCACGTGGTCGGCGGCACGCATCATGTCCTCGTCGTGCTCCACCACAATCACGCTGTTGCCGATGTCGCGCAGATGCTGCAGCGTGGCAATCAGCCGGTCGTTGTCACGCTGGTGCAGGCCGATGCTGGGCTCGTCCAGCACGTACATCACGCCCGTCAGGCCCGAACCGATTTGCGAGGCCAGGCGGATGCGCTGGGCCTCGCCGCCGGAGAGCGTCTCGGCACTGCGGTCCAGGCTCAGATAGCTCAGGCCCACGTCGTTCAAAAACTGCAGGCGCGTGGCGATCTCGCGCACCACCTTGTCGGCAATCTCGGCCTTGGCACCGGTAAGCTGCAGGGCGTGGAACCATGCGTGCGCGTCGCTCAACGTGGCGTGGCTGACTTCGTAGATGGCGCGTGCCTGTTCACCCTCGCCCACCTTCACATGGCGGGCCTCGCGGCGCAGGCGCATGCCGTGGCATTCGGGGCAGGGCTGGGTGCTGCGAAAGCGCGCCAGGTCCTCGCGCACCACCACCGAATCGGTCTCGCGGTAGCGGCGTGCCATGTTTGGGATGATGCCCTCGAACGGGTGCTTCTTGGTGTGCGCCTTGCCCTTGGAGGCCCCGCTGTCCATGATGTAGCTGAAGGCGATTTCTTCCTCGCCCGAGCCTTGCAGGATGGCGTGCTGCACCGGTGCGGGCAGCGATTCAAACGGCGCCTCGATGTCAAACACGTAGTGCTTGGCCAGGCTCTCCAGCATCGCAAAGTAGTACCCATTGCGCCGGTCCCAGCCCTTGATGGCACCGCTGGCCAGGCTCAGCGTGGGGAAGGCCACCACGCGCGCGGGGTCGAACACTTCACGCTGGCCAATGCCGTCGCACGCGGGGCACGCGCCCATGGGCGAGTTGAACGAGAACAGCCGGGGCTCCAGCTCGGCCAGCGAATAGCTGCACACCGGGCAGGCAAACTTGCTGCTGAACAGGTGCTCCTGGCCCGTGTCCATCTCCAGCGCCAGCACGCGGCCGTTGCCCTCGTTGCCACCCACGCGCAGGGCCGCCTCGATGCTCTCGGCCAGGCGCTGCTGCAGGTCGGCACGCACCTTGACGCGGTCGATCACCACATCAATGTTGTGCTTCTCGGTCTTCTTGAGCTGTGGCAGGGCCTCATGCTCGTAGATCTGCCCGTCCACCCGAAAGCGGATGTAGCCCAGCGCCTGCATCTGCGCAAACAGCTCGGTGAACTCGCCCTTCTTCTCGCGCGCCACGGGGGCCAGGATCATGAGCTTGGTGTCCTCGGGCAGGGCCAGCACGGCGTCCACCATCTGGCTCACCGTTTGCGCGGCCAGCGGCAGGCCGTGGTCGGGGCAAAACGGCGTGCCCGCACGGGCATACAAAAGGCGCAGGTAATCGTGGATCTCGGTCACCGTACCCACGGTGGAGCGCGGGTTGTGGCTGGTGGCCTTCTGCTCGATGGAAATCGCAGGCGACAGGCCCTCGATCAGGTCCACATCGGGCTTGTCCAGTCGCCCCAGAAACTGCCGCGCATAGGCCGACAGACTCTCCACATACCGCCGCTGGCCTTCCGCATAGAGCGTGTCGAACGCCAGGCTGGACTTGCCCGAGCCCGACAGCCCGGTGATCACCACCAGCTGGTTGCGCGGAATATCCAGGTCAATGTTCTTGAGGTTGTGCGTGCGCGCCCCCCGGATGCTGATGCGCTGCTCGCGCAGGGCGCGGGCGAGGTACACACCATCGGCGGATCGGTCGTCGGCAACAGGGGGAGGGGTCACGGGCGGGCTCGGTGCAGGAAAACCCACCATGATAGGACACCCAAGCTTTGTCGCGCAGCCCCCCAGAATTGCCCCGCCATGCCTGCACCGCAGTCCCTACCCTCCACGCTCTTCATGACCGACCCACCGGCCAGTGAGGCCATGCCCCGAGCTGGCTTGCGACCTGCGGAGAGAACGAAACAAAGGCAAGGTGGAGCCCAACCTTCGCGCTATCGGTTTGCATCCCTCTGAGCAGGCACGCGTCCAATCGGCGAAAATCCCGGTTTTGCTTCTTCGGGCCTTAGCGCACCACCGTGCCGGATTCTCCTTCCTTGTCAGCCACCGCCGCCTCCCGGCACCCCACACCCAGTAGCCAGATGACCCCCCTGGAGCGCCGCTCCAGCGTCAGCCTGGCACTGATCTTTGCGCTGCGCATGCTGGGGCTGTTCCTGGTGCTGCCCGTGTTTGCCCTGGAGGCACGCAAGTACCCCGGTGGCGACGACCCTGCACTGGTGGGTCTGGCCATGGGTATCTACGGACTCACGCAGGCGGTGTTGCAGCTGCCTCTGGGCATGGCGTCCGACCGGTTCGGGCGCAAGCGCGTCATCGTGCTCGGCCTGCTCGTGTTCGCGGCTGGCAGTCTGCTGGCCGCGCTGGCGGATTCTCTGACCGGACTGCTGCTGGGCCGGGCACTGCAAGGTGCGGGGGCCGTGTCGGCCGCCGTGACCGCGCTGCTGGCCGACCAGACACGCGACGCCGTGCGCACCAAGGCCATGGCGCTGGTGGGTGGCAGCATTGGGCTGATGTTTGCAGTGGCGCTGGTGGCAGCCCCGGTGCTCACCGCTCACATCGGTCTGGCTGGGCTGTTTGGCCTGACCTGTGCTCTGGCACTGGCCGGTGTGGCCGTGGTGGTGTGGTGGGTGCCGCCCGAACCTGCGCTGCACCACAACGCATCCCGGGGCCGCCTGGCCGATGTGTGGGCCCACCCCGATCTGCTGCGCCTGAACCTGGGTGTGTTTGTGCTGCACACCGTGCAACTGTCCATGTGGGTTGCCGTGCCTGCGATGCTGGTACAGGCGGGCCTCACCAAGGACCACCACTGGCAGGTGTACCTGCCCGCCGTGGTGCTGTCGTTTGCCGCCATGGGCGGGCTGTTTGCGCTGGAGCGTGTGGGCAAACTGCGCGCCGCCCTGCTCGGAGCCATTGCCCTGGTGCTGGTGGTGCAGGCCGGGCTTGGCCTGCTTGCGGCCAGCGGTGTGCCTGCCACGCTGTGGATGCTGGGGCCGTTGCTGTTCGTCTTTTTCTGCGGATTCAATGCGCTGGAGGCCAGCCAGCCCAGCCTGGTATCGCGCATGGCGCCAGCCCAGCTGCGCGGCGCCGCGCTGGGCAGCTACAACACCCTGCAGTCGCTGGGCCTGTTTGCGGGCGGCGCGCTGGGCGGCGCGCTGGTGAAATGGGCCGGCGCTCCGGGCCTGTTTGCCGTGACCACGGCGCTCACGGCCCTGTGGCTGGTGCTGACCTGGCCGCTGCGGCCCGTGGGGCGCGGCGGGCACTGAGCGACAGGCCGTGCCACGCCGCCCGGGGTTCCATTGCCCCCCGGTTGCGGCACAATGGCGCGTTTGGCGCCTGGAATCTCTCTCCAAATCCGGCGCTTTTATCCCTTAAAGGCAAAGACAGCACCATGGCATCCGTAAACAAAGTCATCATCGTCGGCAACCTGGGCCGCGACCCTGAAATGCGCACCTTCCCCAGTGGCGACCAGGTGGCCAACGTGACGATTGCCACCACCGACAAGTGGAAAGACAAGCAGTCTGGCGAAATGAAGGAAGCCACCGAGTGGCACCGCGTGGTCTTCAATGGCCGCCTCGCCGAAATCGCCGGCCAGTACCTGCGCAAAGGCTCGCAGGTGTATGTGGAAGGCAGCTTGCGCACCCGCAAGTGGACCGACCAGAGCGGCGTTGAAAAGTACAGCACCGAGATCCGCGCCGACCAGATGCAGATGCTGGGCAGCCGCCAAGGCATGGGCGGTGGCGGACAGCAAGGCGGTGGATACGACGACGGTTACGGTGGCGACCAGGGTGGCTACGACCAGGCCCCGCGCCGCGCCGCCCCACCGCCGCGCCCTATGGCTGCGCCCGCACAGCGCCCTGCACCCGCTCCCGTGGCACAGGCACCGCGCGCGGCCTCCGGCTTTGACGACATGGATGACGACATTCCGTTCTAACGCCTTCCGGCTCCGAATTCAATCAATGGCCCGCGCCGCAAGGTGCGGGCCATTTTTTTCGCCTGCGGACAAGGCACGTCCAGACCTCCAGGAGATGTGCCCTGGCGGCGTCAAAACGTAGCAACTCGCAACAAGAAGTGGTGCCGCAAACCCGAAAGCTACGGCGCCCCTGCGGCTTCTAGTGCGTGCCTTGTACAACGGCACGCAGGCCCGCTGCTTCTCAGTTTTGTCCAGTTCGGCATCGCCGCGACGAAACAACAATTCCTTACATCCGATACGGAAATATCAAAGATCATCGCGGCCTTGCTCGTCAAAGAGGCGCAAAGCCCGGCGGCAAGCAGTTACCAAAAATCACTATTCCGACTGAAAAGAGAGAGGGTTGCGATGCCAGGGTTCGTCCGCAAGATTTTGATATTTGTCACCGGCTACGCGTGGCTCCTGCTGCTGGCTGGGCCCGGCCTGATTGGCCTGACGGTGTACAGCGGCTGGAAAGCGGAAGGCGACCACGCTTACGCTGCACGCGAGAGCCTGCAAACCGTGACCGGCGCCGTGACGCAAGCCTCCGAAGTGACCGTCAAGCGCAAGCGTCGCACCACCAAGAAGTACTACGAGATCACGGTCCAGCCCGACACCGCAGGTGCCGAGGTACGCAAGTTGCGCATCGACTACAGCACGCCGCAGCAACTGGTGGGCAACCTGATCGACGAAAAAGTTACCGCCTTGGTAGACAGCAGCGACAGCGACTTGGTCTATGAAGTCTCGGCGGGTGGCGCAGCCGTCATCAGCTATGAAACCACCAAGCAGCGGCTGCAGTCCGAAGCCACCTCCTCCGCGCAGTCCTTCAGCGGTGCGGGCACCTGGATCTTTGCCATTTTGCTCACGCTGGTAGGTGCGGCAGGCGTTTGGTCCAACCGCAAGCTGCGTGCGGCCGACGAAGCACAGCAGCTGGCCGCCGCCTGACGGCCACACCCCATAAAAAGAGAGAGGGAGGGAGGAGCAGCGCCCGGGGCGCGCTCACTACGGAGGACCACACCATGAACCCCAACGCACTTTCGCCACAAACCCCTGCGGGCGCTCCGATGGAGCGGCGCGATTTCATCGTCTCCACCTACAAGCACCTGGGCGTGGCCATTCTGGCCTTTGTCGTGCTGTCGGCGGTGCTGATGGTGAGCGGACTTTCCACCGCCGCGGCCAAGATGCTCATGGCCAGCGGCAACAAGTTCCTCTGGCTGGGGGTCATGGGCGCCTTCATGCTGGTGGGCTGGCTCGCGTCGCACCTGGCAGACAACTCCGACAACCCCCAGACGCAGCTGATGGGCCTGGGGCTCTACGTGCTGGCGGAAGGGCTGATCTTTGCCCCCATGTTCGGCATTGCCCAGCTGCTGGTGCCCGGCGCCATTGGCGCTGCCGCCTTCATCACGCTGCTGCTGGTGGCGGCGCTCACCTGGACGGCGTTCAGCAGCAAGACCGATTTTTCGTTCCTGGGCGGCATCCTGAAGGTGGCGGGCCTGGTGGCACTGGGCACCATCATCGCGGGCGCCATCTTCGGCTTCAAGCTGGGCATCTGGTTCTCAGGGCTCATGGTGCTGTTTGCGGGCGCCTGTGTGCTGTACGACACCTCGCGCATCATCCACGACTACCCCGCTGACCGCCCCGCTGGTGCGGCGCTGCACCTGTTTGCGTCGATTGCGCTCATGCTCTGGTATGTGCTGCGCATCCTGATCAGCCTGGCCACGAACGACGACTGACACGCCGAGGCACTCCCCGACACCAAAAAGCCGGAGCGACCACCGCTCCGGCTTTTTTGCATTTTCAGGAGGAATCTGAAAAGAAATCAGGCGCTAGCGCTTGATTTGAATACCCTGATAGCTATCAATTTTCTAGCAATCAACGTGCAGCGGCCGTCTGAACGGCTGGCGCACCGCTGGTTTGCTGCGGCAACCCTTCCACCGCTGCAATCACGCCGCCCCCCAGGCACACCTCACCGTCGTACAGCACCGCACTCTGCCCAGGCGTCACGGCCCATTGGGCCTCTGGGAACTGCAGCGCAAAGCCATCAGGCACGGCCTCCAGCGCGCAAGCGGCGTCCTGCTGGCGGTAGCGTGTCTTGGCAGCGTACGCGCCGGGCGCAGGTGCATGGCCAGCGCACCAGCTCACGTCCTGCGCCTGCAGGCGATGCGACAGCAGCCAAGGGTGATCGTGCCCCTGCACCACCCGCAGCGTGTTCTTTTCCAGGTCCTTGCGGGCCACGAACCAGGGCTCGTGCGCGCCGCCACCGCGCTGGGCGCCTTTTTCCTTCACGCCCCCAATGCCCAGGCCCTGGCGCTGGCCCAGCGTGTAGAAACTCAGGCCCACATGCTGGCCCAGCTTGCGTCCCCGGTCGTCCAGAATGGGCCCGGGCGCATGGCTGATGTAGCGGTTGAGAAACTCGCGGAACGGCCGCTCACCGATGAAGCAGATGCCGGTGGAATCCTTCTTCTTGGCATTGGGCAGGCCGATCTCCTCGGCAATGCGGCGCACCTCGGTCTTGTGCAACTCGCCCACGGGGAACAGGGTCTTGGACAGCTGCGCCTGGTTCAGGCGGTGCAGAAAGTAGCTCTGGTCCTTGCTCGGGTCCAGGCCCTTGAGCAGTTCGTGCAGGCCCGTGGCCAGGTTGTGCCGCACGCGGGCATAGTGGCCGGTGGCGATCTTTTCGGCACCCAGGCGCATCGCGTGGTCCAGGAAGGCCTTGAACTTGATCTCGGCGTTGCACAGCACATCGGGGTTGGGAGTGCGGCCGGCCTGGTACTCGCGCAGGAACTCGGCAAACACCCGGTCCTTGTAGTCGGCCGCGAAGTTCACATGCTCGATCTCGATGCCGATCACATCGGCCACAGCGGCTGCATCCACGAAGTCGATGTTGGACGAGCAGTACTCGCTGTCGTCATCGTCTTCCCAGTTTTTCATGAAGATGCCGACCACCTCATGGCCCTGCTTTTTGAGCAGGTAGGCGGTCACGGCCGAGTCCACGCCGCCGGAAAGGCCGACGACAACGCGCTGTTTGGTAGGGGAAGTCATTGCCCCGATTGTATTTTTGATGCCGCCGGAGCACTGCGCGGGCGCGCAGAACGCGTAGCCACCAGCAGGTCATACAGCTGCTGCGCGGCAGGCGACAGGGTTTTGCCTCGGCGCTTGATCAGCCCCATCTGCCGCGTGACGATGGGCTCCACCAGCGGAATGCTGACCAGCGTGGGGTGGTCCTTGCCCGGCATGGCCAGGCTGGGCACGGCCGCCACGCCCAGGCCCGCCTCCACCAGGCCGAGCAGCGTGGTCACATGCTTGGCCTCGTACAGGCACTGGGGGCGGTCGGGCACATTGGCCAGCGCCAGGTCCATGAGCAGGCGGTTGCCCGAGGTCTTGCCCACCGACATGAAGTCGTGCTGGCCCAGCTCGGCCCAGGTCACCTTCTTGCGGCGCGCCAGCACATGGTCGCGCCGGCAGGCGGCCACAAAACGCTCGGCCAGCACGGGTTTGAACTCGATCTCGGCCTCCTGGCTGCCGATGAAGTTCAGGCCGAAGTCCGCATCGCCCTGCGCCACGGCCACCAGCACCTCGTTGGCGCTGGCGTCGTGCACCTTGACGCGGATTTTCGGGAACCGCTCGTGGTAACGCTTGACCACCTGCGGCAGAAAGTAATACACGGCCGATGGCACGCAGGCAATCGTGACCTCGCCCATGCGGCGTGCGGCCACGTCGCCCAGGCCCATGAGCATGCCGTCCAGATCGTCCAGCCACACGCGGGTCTTGCGTGCAAAGTCGCGGCCCACGGCCGTGAGCGTGACGCGGCGCGTGGTGCGGTCAAGCAGGCGCACACCCAGCGCTTCTTCCAGCTTGTCGATGCGACGGCTGAACGCCGGCTGCGACAGGTGGATGGCCTCGGCAGCGGCACGAAAGCTCTGCAGCTCGGCCACGGCAGCAAAGGCCTGGATGTCGGCAAGGTCGAACTTGTTGTTCATCGGGCGTCCTCAATGTGCGATTCGGGGTGTTTGCAGCGTTGCAAGCCGTGCATCAAACGATCAGAACATTGCAATTCACGGCCGTGATTGGAGCATGTACAAGCCACTACAGCCTATTGCACAGCATGCATCAATCGTTGCCAACAATGCAATTCACAGATCATCGTGGGCGTCGCACCATGCCGACCCATGAGCACCAACATTCCTTGCGTTCTGATGCGTGGCGGCACTTCCCGGGGGCCGTTCTTCCTGGCCGACTGGCTGCCGCGCGACCCCGAAGCCCGCGACCGCACGCTGATTGCAGCCCTGGGATCGCCCCATGAGCTGCAGATCGACGGCCTGGGCGGAGGCAACTCGCTGACCAGCAAGGTCGCCATCGTCTCGCGCTCCACGCAGCCCGACTGCGATGTGGACTACCTGTTTGCCCAGGTCAGCGTGCAGGAGGCCCGCGTGGACACACGCCCCAACTGCGGCAATATGCTGGCCGGTGTGGGGCCCTTTGCCATCGAGCAGGGGCTGGTCCCCGCAGACCGCGAAGGCCAGACCACCACCGTGCGGGTCTACAACGTCAACACCCACTCCCGCATCGACGTGCAGGTGTGCACGGCGGGCGGCCAGGTGCACTACGACGGCGATGTGCGCATCGACGGCGTGCAGGGCACGGCAGCCCCCGTGCTGATGAACTTCCTGGACGCCTGGGGCGCCGTCACCGGGCAGATCTTTCCCACCGGCCAGCGCATCGACACCATTCAGGGCCTGCAGGTCACCTGCATCGACGCGGCGCAGGTGATGGTGCTATTGCGCGCCGCCGACCTGGGCCTGCGCGGCGACGAGACACCTGCCGAGCTGGACGCCAGCACCGCCTTGCTCACCCGCATCGAGGCCCTGCGCCTCGAAGCAGGCCAGCGCATGGGCATGGGCGATGTGACACACAGCGTGCTGCCCAAGCCGGTGATCGTGTCACCGGGTGCGCAACCGGGCAGCGTGGTGTCGCGCTACTTCACCCCCCACCAGTGCCACCGCTCGCATGCCGTCACGGGCGCGATTGGCGTGGCTGCGGCCTCGGTACTGCCGGGCACCGTGGCCACCGACGACCGGCATGCACCCGCCGCCGGGCTGCGCCGCGTGGAAGTGCAGCACCCGGCAGGCCGCATCCAGGTGGAGGTGGAACTCAGCGAGGTGGATGGCCAGTTCAAGCTGATGCAGGCCGCGCTGGTACGCACCGCCCGAAAGATCCTGGAAGGCACGCTGTTCGTTCCCGAAACCGCCCCCACGCACTGAGCGCTCTTCAGGGCGCCGCTTGCGCAGCGCCCTTCCAACGATTTCAACCATTACGACAGGAGACAAACCATGACCCGTTCCATTCACTCCACCACGCGCCGTACGGCGCTGGCCACGGCTGCGCTAGCGCTCGCGTCCAGCGCCTTCTGGGCCGCCGGCACCGCCCACGCCGCCTACCCCGACAAACCCATCACCCTGGTCGTACCCACCGCCGCGGGTGGCGGCAACGACGGCATGGCACGCGTGGTGGCGATCAAGCTCTCCACCCTGCTGGGCCAGCAGGTCATTGTGGAAAACAAGGCCGGGGCCAATGGCGCCATTGCGGCCGAATACGTGGCCCGTGCGGCACCCGACGGGCACACCATTTTGTTCGGCTACATCGGCACCCACGGCATGAGCCCCGCGCTGCAGAAGCTGCGCTACGACCCCATCACGCAGTTCGAGCCCATAGGCATGGTGAGCTACTCGCCCACGCTGATGGTGGTGAACCCCAAGGTGCCGGCCAAGACGGTGAGCGAACTGGTGGCGCTGAGCAAGGCCAAACCCCACGACTTCAACTACGCATCGGCCGGCAACGGCACGGCCCCACACTTCTCGGCGGAAATCTTCAAGCTCGAAAGTGGCGCCCAGATGGCCCATGTGCCCTACCGGGGCGCAGCCCCCGCCATGAACGACACCATGGCCGGGCAGACGCAGGTGATGTTCCCCAGCCTGTTCTCGGCCTACCCCCACGTCAAGAGCGGCAAGCTGCGCGCCCTGGCGCTGGCCGGGCCCAAGCGCTCGTCGCTGCTGCCCGATGTGCCCACGCTGGAGGAGGCGGGTATCAAGGGTGTGGAGATCACCCAGTGGTACGCCCTGTTCGCACCCGGCAAGACGCCCCGCCCGGTGATCGACCTGCTCAACAAGACCCTCAACACCGCACTGGCCGACAAGGACGTGGTGCGCCGCATCGAGGAGCAAGGCGCGGTGGTGGACACCAGCACGCCCGAGCAACTGGCTCTGACGGTGAAGCAGGAACTCGCCAAGTGGAAGGGTGTGGTGGTCAAGGCCCAGCTCACACCCGATTGAGCCCCTGCGAAGACGGCTCGGGGAGGCAGACGGGCGCCACCGCCCCTGCGCGGCACGCCCACATTTCAACAAGAGGAGACACAGATGAGAACAAGGATGGCAGCGGCCTGCGCTGCATTGATCGGCCACGGCGCGATGGCACAAGGCACTGATGTGACGCTGTACGGCGTGGTGGACCTGGGCCTGCGCAACGGCAGCGGCCTCACCGCATCCAACGCGCCCACGGCCGGCTCCAGCCGCAGCCTGGGCAGTGGCATCCACACCACCAGCCGCTGGGGCCTGCGGGGCAGTGAAGACCTGGGCGGCGGCGCCAAGGCGCTGTTCAACCTGGAGAGCGGCCTCAACGCCGACACGGGTGCACCAGCCAACGCCACCAAATACTTCGACCGCGCATCCTGGGTGGGCCTGCAGGGCGGCTGGGGCACGCTGGCTCTGGGCCGCCAGACCACAACGCTGGCCGACGCCATCTCGCCCGTGGACCCGCTGGCCATGCGCTTTGCCAGCTTCAACCCCAACATCGGCGTGACGGCGCTGAGCCAGCATGGCCTGGGCATCGAATACGGCAGCGCAGGCGCCAACTCGGGCTCGTACCGGCTGGACAATTCGCTCAAGTACACGGGCCGCTTCGGCGGCTTCACGGCACGCGCCATGTGGGGCATTGGCGAAGTCGCATCGCAGGCCTCGGCACTGTCATCACGCGGCGTGGGCCTGGCCTGGGCTGCGGATGGCTTCGTGGTATCCGGCGCCTACCAGAGCTTCAACGACACCAACAAGCGCTCACTGGACGGCACCACGCTGGGCGCCGCCTACCAGTGGGGCAGTGTGCGCCTGGCCGCCAATGCAGGCCGCAACAAGGCCGAGACCGCCGCCAACCGCTTCACCGTGCAGCGCGTGCTGTCAGCCGGCGGCACCTGGGCGGCCACCCCGTGGGTGGACCTCACAGCGGCCTACTACAAGGTGGACCGCTCACGCACCGGCGCGGCCGACGACGGCTACGGCCGCCTGGTGGCGTTTGCCGAGTACAAGCTATCGCGCCGCACCAAGGTGTATGCCGAGCTGGACAACACCCGCTGGCGCGACGGCTTCCAGGGTGCAGCCAACAAAGCGACCGCCACAGGCATTTCCGCAGGCGTTGTGCATACCTTCTGACGCGAACCACCGGGCGCAATCGCACCGGTACTGGTGGGACTGTGCGACCATCGCCCCATGGAGTTGCGTCAGCTTCGTTACTTTGTCCGCGTGGTCGAGCTTGGCTCCATGGGCCGGGCCGCGCTCGACTTGGAGATGGTTCAGTCCGCCCTGAGCCAGCAGATCAGCCGGCTGGAAGGCGAGCTGAGCACCCGGTTGCTGCAGCGCACCAGCAAGGGCACCGTGCCCACCGAGGCCGGGCTGGCCTTTTTCCGCGAGGCGCAACTCACCCTGCGCCATGCCGACCAGGCAGCGCGCGTGGCGCGGCAAGCCCGTCTTTCGGGCACCGTGACCGTTGGCCTGGCGCCCACCACCGCATCGGTTCTGGGCTTACCGCTGATGCGGGCGATGCGCGAACGCTACCCGGATGTGCGGCTGCACATGGTCGAAAGCCTGTCGGGCCACCTCTCCAACATGCTCAACGCCCGCCAGCTGGATCTGGCCGTGCTGTTCGACACCCAGCCCGCCCGCCGCTGGAGCGTGCTGCCGCTGCTGGAGGAGCGCCTGTTCCTCATCCGCAGCGCCCATCGCAGCACCAGCAGCTTGCCTGCGCGGCTACCCCGGCGCCTGCACCTGGCCAAGCTGAAGGACGAGCCGCTGATTCTGCCCACGGGCCCCCACGGACTGCGTAGCCGCATCGATGCCGCCTTTGCCACGGCCAAGGTGGCACCTCACGTGGCGATGGAGATCGATTCGCTGGCCATGCTGATGGACGCCGTGAACGAGGGTCTGGGCAGCACCTTGCAACCTTGGGCGGCCGTGGGGCGCTATCCCGACGCCGCTACGCGCTTTGGCCTCGCCGAACTGGCTGACGCGCCCGCAAGCCGGCCTGCCGCACTGTGCAGCCTGTCCGACGACGAGCTTTCACCTGCCGCGCTGGCCACACGCGTGGTTCTGGCGGATTGCACACGCACTTTGGTGCAGTCGGGCGCGTGGACAGGCGCCACGCTCGCGCGCCCCCTGTAGTACCCGTTCAACACGGCGCCAAGCCATCACGATCCGTGATGGCCCCTTGCGCATTCGGGCCTGCCCACGCCGGGGCGAAATTCCTACAGTGGTGTCCAAACCCATGAACGAAAGCTCCCGGTGCCCCTCCATCCCACTCCATCGGTCCACGCGCCGCCCAGCATTGATGTGCTCGTCATCGGCGGCGGCAACGCCGCCCTGTGCGCGGCCCTGATGGCGCGCGAGGCAGGCGCCAGCGTGCTGCTGCTCGAATCCGCCCCGCGCGCCTGGCGCGGCGGCAACTCGGCCCACACGCGCAACCTGCGCTGCATGCACGATGCGCCGCAGGACGTGCTGGTCGATGCCTACCCCGAGGAAGAATTCTGGCAGGACCTGCTCAAGGTGACGGGCGGCCTCACCAACGAACACCTGGCGCGCCTGGTGATCCGCGCGTCGAGCACCTGCCGGCCCTGGATGCGCCGCCACGGCGTGCACTTCCAGCCCGCGCTGGCGGGCACGCTGCATGTTGCGCGCACCAACGCGTTCTTCATGGGCGGCGGCAAGGCGCTGGTCAATGCGTACTACCGCAGCGCGGAGCAGCTGGGCGTGCAGATCCGCTACGAAGCGCCCGTGGAGCGCATCGAGATGGAGGGCCCCCGCTTCGTCGCCGCCCACCTGGCCAACGGCGAGCGCATTGCCGCCGAGAGCTGCGTGCTGGCCGCAGGCGGCTTTGAATCGAACCGCGAATGGCTGCGCGAGGCCTGGGGCCAGAACGAGCGTGGCGAGTGGCCGGCCGACAACTTCCTGATCCGTGGCACGGCCTACAACAAGGGGGTGCTGCTCAAGCACCTGCTCGAAGACCACGGCGCCGACCGCATCGGCGACCCCACGCAGGCGCACATGGTGGCCATCGACGCGCGCGCGCCGCTGTACGACGGCGGCATCTGCACGCGCATCGACTGCGTGTCGCTGGGCGTGGTGGTCAACCGCAACGGCGAGCGTTTTTACGACGAGGGCGAGGACTTCTGGCCCAAGCGCTATGCCATCTGGGGCCGCCTGGTGGCGCAGCAGCCGGGGCAGATCGGCTACTCCATCATCGACAGCAAGGCCATTGGCCGCTTCATGCCGCCCGTGTTCCCGGGCGTGAAGGCAGACACCTTGCCCGAGCTGGCGCAAAAGCTCGGCCTGCCCGTGGACACCTTCATGCGCACGCTCGATACCTACAACGCCGCCTGCCGCGTGGGCCAGTTCGACCACACCACGCTGGACGACTGCCACACCGAAGGCGTCGCGCCCGCCAAAACGCACTGGGCGCGGCCCATCGACACCGGCCCGTTCTACGGCTACGCGCTCAAGCCTGGCGTCACCTTCACCTACCTCGGCCTGCACACCGACGACACGGCGGCCGTACGCTTTAACAACCAGCCCAGCCCCAACCTGTTTGTGGCCGGCGAAATGATGGCCGGCAACGTGCTGGGCAAGGGCTACACCGCCGGCGTGGGCATGAGCATTGGCACCGCGTTTGGCCGCATTGCGGGCACACAGGCGGCTTTGGCCTCCAAACGGCCGGTAGCGCTAGTCGAACCTGCTTCAAACGCTACAAAACAAGGAGCAAACCATGCAAACGCTTGAGGCCCTGACGCGCGACGCCCGGGCGCTGGCGAATGGCGGCATTGTGCTGTCAGCCCCCGAAACCGAGGTGGCGCGCCAGCTGCAGATCTGCAACGCCTGCCGCTATTGCGAAGGTTTTTGCGCCGTGTTCCCCGCCATGACGCGGCGGCTGGAATTTGGCAAGGCCGACATCCACTTCATCGCCAACCTGTGCCACAACTGCGGCGCCTGCCTGCACGCCTGCCAGTACGCGCCACCGCATGAGTTTGCGGTGAACATTCCGCAGGCCATGGCCCAGGTGCGCGGCCAGACCTATGCCGACTACGCCTGGCCGCCTGCGCTGGGCCAGCTGTACCAGCGCAACGGCTTGACCCTGGCCCTGGCGCTGGTGGCCGGGCTCACGCTGTTCCTGCTGCTGGCCGTGGTGCTGCATGGCCAGGGCATCGCCGCGCTGTGGCGGGCCCCTGTGGGCGGCTTCTACGGCATCTTCCCGCACAACCTGCTGGTGGGTCTGTTTGCGCCCGTGTTCCTGTTCGCCGTGCTGGCGCTGGGCCTGGGCGTGCGCCGCTTCTGGCGCGACGTGACGCCCGCCACCAGCGGCGCGCCGCTGAGCGCGCCCGCCACGGCCGAGGCCACCGATGCCGTGCTGCGCCTCAAGTACCTGGACGGCGGCCATGGCGATGGCTGCCACAACGAGGACGATGCCTACACCTTGTCGCGCAGGCGCATGCACCACCTCACGTTCTACGGCTTCATGCTGTGTTTTGCGGCCACCAGCGTGGCGACGCTGTACCACTACCTGCTGGCCTTGCCTGCACCGTACGACCTGCCCAGTCTGCCCAAGCTGCTGGGCGGGCTGGGCGGCATCAGCCTGGCGATTGGCACGGCCGGCCTCTGGCGGCTGAACCTGCGCCGCCACCCGCAACACGGCGATGCCGCGCAAAAGCCCATGGACCGCGCCTTCATCGCCCTGCTGTTCCTCACCGCCACCAGCGGCCTGGCCTTGTGGGCCGCGCGTGGCACCGCAGGCCTGCCGCTGCTGCTGTGCCTGCACCTGGGCGCGGTGATGGCGCTGTTCGCCACCATGCCCTACGGCAAGTTTGCGCACGGCATCTTCCGCACCGCCTCGCTGCTGCGCCATGCGGTGGAGAAGCGACAGCCCAACCCCATCGGTTTAGGCGCGGACTGACCCCACGATCACCACAGCATCCACGATGAAGGAGACCCCCATGAAAAAACGCACCCTCTTGATGAGCGCGCTGGCACTTGCCACCGCTGCCGCGACACTGTCCGGCGCAGCCCACGCGCAGGATTTCCCGCCCAAGAAACCCGTCACGCTGGTCGTGGGCTTTGCCGCAGGCGGCGCGGCCGATGCGGCGGCACGGCTCATCGCCAAGAAGCTGGGCGAGAACATCGGCCAGTCGGTGGTGGTGGACAACAAGGGTGGCGCAGGCGGCAACATCGCGCACCAGTTTGTGGCCAATGCGCCCGCCGATGGCTCGGTGCTGCTGCTCGGGTCGGTGGGACCGCTCACCATTGCCCCGCACCTGATGAAGGTGGCCTACGACCCCTTCAAGGATCTGGCCGCCGTGTCGGGCGGGGTGAACTTTCCGAACGTGCTGGTGGTGCACAAGGGCGCGGGCGTGAAGACGCTGGCCGAGTTTGTGCAGCTGTCCAAGAAGAAGCCCGGCAGCGTGGACTTTGCCTCCACCGGCGCGGGCTCGGCATCGCACCTGGCGGGTGAACTGTTCAACCAGCGCGCCGGCATCGACATGACGCATGTGCCCTACAAGGGCGGCGCCCCCGCGCTGCAGGACCTGCTGGGCGAGCGCGTGACCTCGTACTTTGCCGCGCCCCCCACTGCGCTGCCGCATGTGGAGACGGGCAAACTCATACCGCTGGCCACCACCGGCCTCACGCGTCCGGCCTACCTGCCCAACATCCCTACCGTGGCGGAGTCGGGCTATCCGGGCTTTGAGGCGCTCAACTGGTACGCCTTTGTGGCGCCGGGCAAAACGCCCGCACCGCTGCTGGACCGCTGGAACCAGGAGATCGTGAAGGTACTGAACGACCCGGGCGTGAAAGAGGCGCTGAACAAGCACGGCCTCACGCCGCAGCCCACCACACGCGCCGAGCTGACGGCCTTCATGAAGAAGGAATCGACCCAGTGGGCCACCATCATCAAGGAACGCAAGCTGACGGCGGACTGATGGGAGTGGGCGCAGGAGCTGCGGCAGCGGGGGCAGTGGCGCCCGCCCGCCATCCTCGTTTTCCCGGAGGCCGTCACACAGCCGACACCCGCCGCCGCGCCGGGTGCGCAACACTGTGGCAAACCTCCCAGGAGTCCTGTCGATGCATGCCCGCATTTCCTCCCTTTTGACCGTTTTGCTCGGTGCCTTTGCGGTCGCCCCCGCGCTGGCCCAGCCCGCTGCCGCCGCCGCCAACTACGACGCGCCGGATACCTGGCTGTGCCGCCCCGGCCGCGCCGACCTGTGCAGCACCGACCAGACGGTCACCACGCTAGCCGCCGACGGCCAACGCACGGTGCAGGTGATCAAGCCGCAGGCCGATGCGCCCATCGACTGCTTTTACGTGTACCCCACGATCTCGCAGGACCCCAACCCGCACAGCACGCTGCAACCTGGCCCGGGTGAGCAGCGGGCGGTGGCGCAGCAGTTTGCCCCCTTTGCCTCGGTGTGCCGACCGTTTGCACCCATGTACCGGCAGATCACGCTGGCGGGGCTGCGCGCGGCCATGTCGGGCAACACGGCGGGCGTGAACCCGGAGATGGCCATCGAGGACGTGCGTGCCGCGTGGCGGCACTATCTGGCCAATGACAACAAGGGCCGGGGCGTGGTGCTGGTGGGGCATTCCCAGGGCAGCCGCATGCTGCTGGAGTTGCTCAAGCGCGATGTGGACGGCCAGCCGGTGCAGCAGCGCCTGGTGTCGGCCCTGCTGATCGGCTTCAACGTGATGGTCCCTGCGGGTGCGGACACCGGAGGATCGCTGCCCACGCTGCCCCTGTGCCGTACCGGCGCGCAAACCGGGTGTGTGGTGACCTACGCCACGTTCCGCGAAACATCGCCGCCGCCCGCAAACTCCCGCTTTGGCCGCAGCAATGCGGCGGGCGCAGAGGTAGCCTGCACCGACCCGGTCCGCCTGAGCGGCCAGCCGCTGCGCAGCATGCTGGCCCGCGAGGCCAACCTGCTGGGGCAGCCCGTGTTGCGTGCGCAATGGGCCCAGGGTCTGGAGGGCGTGAGCACCCCGTTTGTGAGCCTGCCGGGCCTGATGCGTGCAAGCTGTGTGAAGGACGACCCCGCACACTACCTGGCGCTGGGCCTGGACAGCAATGGGCGTGGCAGCCTGCCCAGCGATGTGCCGGGCAATATTGTGGTCAATGACCGCACTCTGGACGACTGGGGCCTGCACCTGATCGACATGAACGTGGTGATGGGCAACCTGCTGGACCTGGTGCGCCAGCAGGGCGCTGCCTGGAAGGCCAAGGCGAACTAGCGCCTGTTCACACGGGTGCGGTGCGCCGCCCCGTGCGGCACCAAGGCTTATCGCGCGGTCACGCCGTCCGGCTCGGTCACCGAGATATCGGTGTGCACCAGCGTCAGCGGAAAGCGCTGGCCCGCCAGGTAGTCCTCCAGGCCGCGCAGCAGCAGCGGGCTGCGGTGGCGCTCGGGGCAGGCACGGATCTCGTCGGCCGTGAGCCACAGCGTGCGCACGATGCCAGTGTCGAGCGTGCGCCAGTCATGGTGCGTGCCCAGCGTGCCCGCAAACGCAAAACGCATGTAGGTGATGTCGTCCCCCGTGCGCGTCTTGGTGAAGCGGTTGAGGTACACGCCAATCAACGCTGTGGGCTCGAAGTCGTGGGCGGTTTCTTCCAGCACCTCGCGCGCGCAGGCCTGGATGGGCGACTCGCCCGGGTCCAGGTGGCCGGCAGGGTTGTTGAGCTTGAGGCCGTCGGTGGTTTCTTCCTCGACCAGCAGAAAGCGGCCGTCGCGCTCGATGAGGGCGGCCACGGTGACGTTGGGTTTCCAGCGGTGGGGCATGGCGGGCATTATGACGAGGGCGGGTGACACTGCGCCTACAAGGTCTACAGCGCTCGCGCCATGTACACCGCGCCTTCGCCGTAGCTGGCCAAGCGGGCCTGCTGGGTGGCGTCCTGCAAGGGGTACAGCGCATAGCCCTGCCGCTGCCAGTAGGCCTGCGAGCCCTGCACCGAGACCAGCCCACTGTGCCGCAGCCCTTCTGCGCGGGCCTGCGCCCACAGGGGCTGCAGCAACGCATGGGCCAGGCCTTGCCCCGCATGGGCAGGCAGCACGGCCATGTCGTGCAGGTACAGCGTGTCGGGCTGGGCAGTGGCTTCAAAGTCGCCATGCAGCGGGGTGACCTTGCCGCGCACGCTGCGGTAGGCCGCCAGGTAGGCACACACCGTGCCGCCCTGCTCCAGCACCAGCGAACAATTGGCGGGGCTGGCGAGGCGGCGGGCAAACACCTCGCCGCTCTCCACAAACCCTTCGCCATAACAGGCCAGTTGCACGGCCAGCAGGTCGGCCAGATCGCTCAGCGCCAGCGGGCGCACCACCACGGACATGGGGGAACTTCGCTGGGTCAGTGCGGCAGCACGGGGGCCTGCACAAAGTCGTCCAGCGACAGGCCCTTTTCTTTCAGCAGCGCCTCCAGCACGGGCTGCAGGCGGCCCAGGCTCTCCTGCACGGCCTCGCGCACGGTGTCCACCACCACCTGGGTGCTGCGCTCGATCTCGATATTCAGGCGGTCGCCCACCTTCTTGGCCTCAAACACCGTGGCGCGGCGGGTCTCGGGGATCATCCAGATCTCGAACCAGCCCTCTTGCCGGTTCACCTCGGCCACCGTGAGGCTGGCGCCGTGGATGGCGATGTAGCCCTTGGCGAAGATGTAGCGGCGAAACGCCTCGGGCACGGCCACGCGCCACACCAGGTTGTTGTCAAACTCGCGCCGCTCGATGAGCGTGCCGGTGAAGTCCACATGGCCCGACAGCGGATGGCCGCCAATCTCGGCGCCGTCCTTGGCCGCGCGCTCCACGTTCACGCGGTCGCCCTGGCCGTAGCTGCCCAGCGTGGTGATGTTCAGGCTCTGCAGCATCACATCGAAGTTGGCCTGCGTGGGCGACAGGATCTCGGTGACCGTGAGGCACACGCCATCGGTGGCCACGCTGGCGCCAATGGTCAGGTCCTGGCAGAAGCCCTCAGGGAAATCGAGCGTGAAGGTGCGCAGCCCTGCGCGGTCGTGGATGGCGGCAATGCCTGCCGTGGCTTGGACGATGCCTGTGAACATGGTGGCGCGGCTTGTGGAGCGTTGGAAGGGGAACCGGGAATTCTGCCACCCGGCCCCCACCACGCGCTGGCGCCGGGTTACTTGGCTTGCAGTAGCCCGCCCACCTCCAGCAGCACCAGCTCGTTGTCATCCGCCTTGTTGGGGTCGCGGCTGCTGCTGAACGGCAGGTTGTTGTCGTTGCCCACCACGATGTGCGTACTGTCCACGATGTCCACGTTCTCGATGGTGAAGAACGGGAAGGTGAGCACACCGCTGTTCAGCGGCTTGCGCGCCAGGCGCTTGGGGTCCTGGATGTTCATGAGGTCGATGTAGCCCACTTTGCGGATCTCGCCGCCCACGTTGGCGTCGCTCATCTCCACCTTGTAGACGCGCTTGAACTTGGCGAGGTCGTGGAAGCAGTCCGTGCGCTTGGTGCCTTCGGGGCAGGCCTTGTCGGCCGTGCCTTCGCCGTTGTCGCGCTCGATGATCAAACCGGTCGTGCCGTCGATCATGTTGAAGTCGCCAATCGCGTGGTGGTTGGCCTCCAGCACGTACTTCCAGTGGCGGCCGGTCCATTGCTCGGTTTTCACGTCAAATTCGAGCACACGCAGGTACTGCTTGCCGCCCACGTTTTCGTACGCCTTCGCGCTGTCGTTCCACAGCGCGCCTTCGAGCAGTGCATAGAGCTTGCTGCCGTCCTTGCTGGAGGCCATGCCTTCGTAGCCCTTGGAGCGCTTGACTTCAAACGGCGTGGGCTTGGCGTCGGGGGCACCGGGCATCAGCACACCGGGCGCATCGGGCGAGCGCACGACCTTGCCGTCCACCTGCGTCTCGAACACGGCCAGCACCTTTCCGTTCAGGTCGGCCTTGATGAGGAAGGGGCCAAACTCTTCGCCGATCCACAGTGCGCCACCGGCGAACTGGAAGCTCTCGGGGTCGAAGTCGGCGCCCGTCAGGTAGCGCTTGTCGGTGCCTTCGTGGGTGATCCGAAACGGCACCTTCTTGTCGGGGTCGTGCAGGAAAACAGTCTTGAGGCGGTTGAACTGGCCGCTCTTGAAGTCCACGGTGTAGTGGCTCAGGTGCAGCATGAAGTCGGGCGAGTTGGCCTTGGAGCCCGCGCCGTTGTCGGTCAGGATCCAGAACGAGCCGTCGGCCATGCGCTTGATGCCCGAGTGGCCCTGGAGGGGCTGGCCCTGGAAGGGCAGCGACACGCCTGTGTCGCGGCCGCCCGACTGGCCCATCACGCTGCCCACGGCGTCCACGCGGCGGGGGGTGGTGAACTTGCCAGCCACCTGCAGGTCTTGCGGCGCGTCCTTGGGCGCGGCAATCACGGTGAGGGCGGGCAGCACGGCGTGGCCGGCCAGGGTGGCCGGGTAGGCCTGCTGGGCGATGGCGGGGGTGGCAGCAGCGCACAGCAGCGCTGCGCAGGCGGCAATCAGGGACAGTCGGGACATGGTGGTCAAGGTGAAAAGAGCCAAAACCGTGAACGATGCCGCCGCCCTGTGACACCGCCATGAAAGGCCGTTCTCCAACGCCCCCCACCAGGCAACGCCGAATCGGGCACACACCAGGGACCTTTTTCCGCTGGCAGAAGTCACACCCACCTCACACCACCCGCACAGCCTGCGCCCCCGCCATGGAAACCCTCTCTGCATTGCAATCCCTCGGCCTGGAGCTGCCCAGCCCGGCCTACATCGTGGGCGCAATCCTGTTTGGCCTGATCGGCATGGCGGCGTACTGGCACGGCAAGCGTGCGCAGCAGCCGCGCACCCGCTGGTGGGGCGTGGCGTTGATGTTTTATCCCTACGTGGTCTCGGCCACCTGGCTGCTGTACGCCGTGGGCGTCGCGCTGTGCCTGGGGCTGTGGTGGGACGGGCAGCGCGGCTAGGGATCCTCCGCACCAAGGAATCAACCGGCGGCGGCCACCAGCCCTGCGCCGTGCCCGCGCGTGAAGGCTTCTTCAAACACCGAATACCCCGACCAGTCGGCATGCGCAAACGCCAGCCGTGCGGTGGTGGGCGTGGGCAGCCAGGCGGCACGCTCACCATTTGATAGCACCTTGGGCATGAAAGACTTGCGCTCCAGGCCGATTTGGCTCAAAAACTGCTGCAAACCCGGTGTGGGGATGGACATGGCGTGCCCGTAGCGGGTGATGTCCACGCGCGTGGCGCGCTGGCGCAGGTCGGGGTGGGGCACGGCGAGAGCGGCCAGGGCGGCTTCGGCCCAGTGCTGCCAGGGCTGGGTGGCCAGTTGCTGGCGGCCGTCCGCCCGGTCGCCCAGCGCCTGGTAGTAGGTGAGCACGGTGGGGCCGGCCAGCGTGGCGCGGGTGTCCAGGCGCTGGTGGCCGGCGTTCACATAGCCCAGGCCCCCCGCCGTGGGGTCGGCATACAGGACGTTGTCCCAGGCCGGCGCAGCGCCGGGGCGGTCGGTGAGAGGGCTGTGGATGTGGATGTTGGCCACCAGCCAGGGCGCCCACGACAGACGCTGGGCCGCCCCGGTGAGGAAGGCAGGCGGGTTCTGCACCACGCGCGCCGCCACGAAGACGGGCAGGGCCACGATGCAGCGTGGCGCCTGCCAGCGCTCCACGCTGTCGGTGGCGTGATTGAACGCATCCACCTCCACGCCGTGGCGGCCTTCGGTGATGCGCAGCACGCTGGTGCCGGTGCGCAGCTGGCCGCCGCCGTGGGACGTGTTGGCCAGCGGCTCGGCCAGACGCCGGGTGATCCAGCCATTGCCCTCGGGCCAGGTGAGCACGCTTTCGCGGGCTTCGTCCACAGCCTCGCCGGGCGCGTGAAAACCGTGGCGGCTGGCAAAGTAGTGGATGCCCGCCCAGGCCGAGACACGGTCGGCCCCGGCGCCGTAGTCGTCGCGGCAGCAGTAGTCCAGGTACCAGCGCAGGTGGGCATCGTCCAGCCCTTCCTGCGCCAGCCAGGCGGCAAACGTCATCGCGTCCAGCGCCTGCTGGCTGGGCGCCAGTGGGCGCTTGGCGGTCCACAGCTTGAGTGCGGGCATGGCAAACCGGGCGGCGCGGGCCTGCGCGTCCACGGCCTGGGCAAAGCGGCGGTACTGCGCCAGCGTGGCCTCGCCCACACCCTGCACGGGCAGCAGACCGTCCTGCCACTCGCCATCGAAGTACAGGCGCTCCTGCGGGCTGTGGCACAGGTGGCGTTCGTCGTACTGCCAGCGCCCGGACACGCGGCGGCGCAGGCCCAGTTCTTCGAGCAGGTCCTGCACCTCGCGCGCATCGTCGCCGGGCACGGGCAGGTAGTGCGCACCCTGCGGGCAGGCCATGCCCTTGACGGTAGTGCCCCGGCTGTTGCCGCCCGGGGTGTCTTCCAGCTCCAGCAGCGCAAAGTCCTGCACCCCCGCCAGGCGCAGCGCACGCGCCGCTGCCAGCCCGGCCACACCACCGCCGGCAATGATGACCTGCGCACGCCGCACGACGGCTGGCTCGGGCCAGGTGCCTGTGGCGAGCCAGTCACGCAGCTGATGGCCACGCGCCATGTCGATGCCGGTGAAGCCGCCCTCCAGCGGCGGCGTAGCGCGGTCGCACCCACCCAGGGCGGCTGCGGCCAGGGCGGCGGCGCCCGCCACAAACTGGCGGCGCTGCAGGGTCCATGCGGTCATGCGGTCACACCTCAATCGGCCCAGCGGGCGCGGATCTCCAGCAGCTGCGGCAGCAGCGGGGCAAACAGCGCCACCAGGGTCGGGTCAAAATGTTTGCCGGCCTGCGCTGCAATGTGGTCCAGCGCCTCCTGCACGGGCCAGGGCTCCTTGTAGGGGCGGCGGGTGGTGAGCGCATCGAACACGTCGGCCACCGCCACAATGCGTGCCGACAGCGGAATGGCCTCGCCCGCAAGGCCGCGCGGGTAGCCGCTGCCGTCCCACTTTTCGTGGTGGGCCAGCGCAATCTCGCGGGCCAGCTGCAGCACGCCCGACGGGTGCTCGCCAATGATCTCGGCCCCGATCTCGGGATGGCGGCGCATGGTGTCCCACTCCTGGGCGTCCAGTGGGCCGGGCTTGCGCAGCACGGCGTCGGGGATACCGATCTTGCCCACGTCGTGCATGGGCGCGGCGTTGAGCAGGTCTTCGGCCCAGGCCGGGCTGTGGCCTGCGGCCAGCGCCAGCAGCTGGGCAAAGTGGCTCATGCGGATGACGTGCATGCCGGTTTCGTTGTCCTTGTACTCGGCCGCGCGGCCCAGGCGCTGCACGATCTGCAGGCGGGTTTCGCGCAGCTCGTCCAAACGCACCAGCGACAGGTGGGTGCGCACCCGCGCGCGCACCACGGGCGGGCTGACGGGCTTGGTGATGTAGTCCACCGCGCCCGCGTCAAACCCGGCGGTTTCGTCCTGGCTGTCGGTGAGGGCGGTGATGAAGATCACCGGGATGGAGGCCGTGGCAGCATTGGCCTTGAGCGCGCGGCACACGGCATAGCCGTCCAGGTTCGGCATCATGATGTCGAGCAGCACCAGGTCGGGCCGCTGCTCGCGCGCCACCTGCAGAGCACGCTCACCGTCGGTGGCAAACAGCAGGCGATAGTCGGCCTGCAGGATGTGGCGCAGCACCTGCAGGTTGGTGGGCTCATCGTCCACCAGCAACAGGCGGGGCCGCTGGTCAGGGGCCGGGGTCATGCGGGGTTCTCCAGGGGTTCGTCCAGCCAGTGCATGCGCAGTTGCTGCAGCTGCACCACGGCCTGGTCAAAGTCAAAGCGGTCGATGGCCTCTTGCAGCCGCTCGGTGGCGTCTGCGGGCAGCAGCTGCACCAGCACGTCCAGTGGCGGCTGGGCCAGCTCGGACTGTGCCAGGGCCTGCTGCAGCGCCTGGGCGGCAGCCTGTCCCTGCTGGCGTTGGTCCTGGGTCAGAGGCGGGTGCTGGCCCACGCCGGGAGCAGGCGCGGCGGCGGCCTCGGCCTCGTGGGCCAGGGCCTGCTGCACGGCCTGCAACGCGGCAGGCAAGGCTGCCACCAGCGGCTGCAGTGCCGTGCGGTCCAGGCTGTGGGCGGCTTCCTCGATGCGCTGTGCCAGCGTTTGCAACGGGCCCAGCGCCAGGTTGCCCGCAGCACCGCGCAGGCGGTGGGCCAGCGCGCGGGCGGCATCCATGTCGGGCTGCGCCACCATGGCCTGCAAGGTGGCTGGGGTGGCGGCATGGTCAGCCAGCAGGCGCGCCACGGCGTCGCGCAGCAGCGCACGCTGGCCCCACAGGCGGGTGCCACGCTCCCAGTCCACCGCGGCGATAGTGGTGTGGGGGGCCGGGGGCCTGTCGGGGGAGCGCGTCAAGGTTTGCAGGCTGCTCCAGCCTGAAGTGGGGGCATCGGGCTGCAGGTGCAGCACGCGGGCGATCTCGCGGAACAGGCGGGCGGGCTCCAGCGGCTTGCTGGCAAAACCGTCCATGCCGGCAGCGCGTGCGTTGCGCCGGTCCTGCTCCAGCACACTGGCCGACAGAGCGATCACCGGCACCGGCTTGCGGCGCTGGGCCTGCTCGAACGCACGGATGCGGCGTGTGGCCTCCAGACCGTCCATGCCGGGCATCTGCAGGTCCATCAGCACCACATCAAAGCGCCCGCCTTCGTAGGCGGCGACAGCGCCCTCACCATCGCGCGCCACGGTGACCTGGTGGCGGCCCCGGTCCAGGTGGATCTGCAGCAGCTCGATGTTGGCCGGCACATCGTCCACCACCAGCATGCGCAGCGGTGGCAGCTGCACGGCCTGGCTGACGGTGGCCACCGCCGCCGTGGCCTGGCCCACAGGCAGCGGCACACACACCGTGAACGTGGTCCCCACGCCCAGCGTGCTGCGCACGCTGATGCTGCCGCCCATCAGCTCCACCAACTGGCGCGAGATGGTGGTGCCCAGGCCCGTGCCGCCAAACTGCCGGGTGGTGGAGGCGTCGGCCTGTGCGAAGGGGTCGAAGATGCGCTCCAGGTTCTGCGCGGCGATGCCGATGCCGGTGTCTTCCACCTCCATCACCAGCGTGCCGTCGTGGTAGTCCAGCCGCAGCAGCACGTGGCCGCGCTCGGTGAACTTGAGCGCGTTGCCCAGCAGGTTGAGCAGCACCTGCTGCAGGCGCAGCGCATCGCCCTGCAGATACGGCGGTACCCGTTCGTCTGTCACGCACTGCAGCGCGAGCCCCTTCTTGCCGGCGTGGATGCGCAGCGAGGCCAGGATCTGGTCGCACACCTCCTGCAGAGAGAAGTCGGCAATCTCCAGTTCCACTGCGCCTTTTTCCAGTTTGGCGGTGTCCAGGATGTCGTTGAGCAGGCGCAGCATGGAGCGCGCTGCATGCTGCACGGTGCCCAGGTGGCGACGCTGCTGCGCGTCCATGGGGGTGTCGAGCAGTGCCTCAGTGAAGCCGATGATGGCGTTCATGGGCGTGCGGATCTCGTGGCTCATGTTGGCCAGAAAGGTGCTGCGCGCCGCGGCGGCCTGCTCGGCGCGGTCCTTGGAGGCGCGCAGTTCTTGCTCCATGGTTCGGCGCTGGGTCAGGTCGGTCGCAAACTTCACGACCTTGAACGGCTGACCCATCGCGTCGAAGATGGGGTTGTAGGTGGCCTGGATCCAGATGCGCCGCCCGTCCTTGCCAAGGCGCAGGTACTCGCCGCCATCGAGCTGGCCGGAGCGCAGCTGCTCCCAGAACTGTGCATAGGCTTCGGTCTGCGCATAGGCCGGCTCGCAGAACATGCGGTGGTTCTGGCCTACGATCTCATCGAGCCGGTAGCCCATGAGTTCACGGAAGTTGGCATTGGCATTGAGCACGTGGCCCTGCATGTCGAACTCCACCACCGCGAGCGCGCGATTGATGGCGCGCACCGTGCTTTCGAACTCGGCATTGCGCTCGCGAAAGAAGGTCATGTCCATGATGACGCCGTCGATCCACTGCACCTGCCCGTCATCGCCGGCCACAGGGCGCCCGCTTTCCGAAACCCATCGCAGGCGCCCACTGCGATCCCGCAGGCCGAACTCGACGTGGTAAGGGCGGTGCTCCTGAATGGCGGTGGAGACTTCCGTCCAGAGGCGATCCACTTCTTCAGGCAGCGTAAGCTGGGTGAAGTTGACGCGACCTTCCAGAAAATCCTGTGGCAACCAGCCCGTGAGAGCGGTCACCGCATCGCTGATGAACAGCATGGTCCAGTCGGCATCGTAGCGGCAGCGGAAGGTGACGCCCGGAATGTTGGCCATGAGTGAGCGCAGCCGTTGCTCACTGGCCTGGAGCTCCTGCTCCATGGCGCGGCGCTGGGTCAGGTCGCTGATGAAGCCCACAAACACCGGCGCGCCGTCAAGCGGCACGCGCCCCACGGAAATGCGAATGGGCACCGTGCTGCCGTCGGGCCGCTGGGCCAGCACCTCGCGGCTGTTTGCTCCAACGACGCTGCCGCCCTGGCCTTGCAGGTAGCGCTGCAGGTAGGTGTCGTGGCGGGAGCGGTCGGGCTCGGGCATGAGCATGGACACGTTCTGGCCCACCACTTGTTCGGGACGCCAGCCCAGGATGCGCTCGGCCGCCGCGTTGAAGGACTGCACGCGTCCCTGCGCATCAATCATCACCATGCCGTCCACAGCCGTATCAGCAATGGCGCGCAGGCGGGACTCGCTCTGGCGCATCTGCAGGAACATCTGCCGGTAACGCAAGCCTGCGTTGATGGCGATCACTAGCAGCCCGATACCCGACGCCACTGCAGCGACGGCCAGCGCCAAGGGCGCGCCATCGGCCGCAGCCAGCAGTTCCAGCTCGTCGGGTGCGTCAATGAAACGCAAGGCCGCCATGCCGGTGTAGTGCATGCCCGCAATCGCCAGCCCCATGACGACACCCGCCACCGCATTGAGCCACCGGGCACGCCAGCGCACCACGCGCTCCAGCCCAAACCGCACCCACAGGGCCACGATGGCCAGCAATACGGCCACCAGCACCGAGGCGGCAAACCCCCAGGGGTCGTACCGCATGACAGGCGCCCACTGCGATGCCGCCATGCCAATGTAGTGCATGGCGCCAATGCCAGCGCCCACCAGCACCCCACCCACCACCAGGGCGGAGCGGCTGATCTCGCGGCGCATCAGCAAGCCCAGCGCCACCCACGACGCGCCCACGCTGGGCAGCAGGGACAGCACGGTGGTCCACGCATCAAACTGGCCACGCGAGCACACCGTGAAGGCCAGCATGCCGATAAAGTGCATGGACCAGATGCCGCCGCCCAGAGCCATTGCGCCCGACCCCCGGGCCATCTGGCGCATGAAGCGGGTGTCAGCACGCCGGGCCAGGCCCGCCATCTGCAGCGCCAGCACGGAGGCCAGCACCGCCATCCCCACCGACAGCGTCACCAGCCAGGGGTCGTGCTGCGCCCAAAGCAGCGGATAGGGCTGTGCGTCAGAAAGGAAAAAGAGGTCCAGCATCAGGGGCGCCCAGGGCGATCAGGTCATGGCAGATTTGTATCCGATTGTGGCGCCCCTGCCAGCGGGCAGAACCCCTGCAAATCGCTCGGCGAATGCCCGCAGTTCCCAGGCCACCGGCGGCTCAATGCGCCACCACCTTGCCCCACTCGCGCTCATAGCTGTGCACCAGCGCCTGGTTGGACAACCGGTTCACATCGGCCGGCACCCGCGCCATGTCGAGCGGAAAGTCGAACAGCAGGGGCAGCGATGGTGTGCTCAAAAACCGAAGCCCTGAAGGCAAGGCGTCGGGCAGGCGCCAGGGTCTGCGGCTCGCAATGACATAGCCCCATTCGCCAAAGCTGGGCACATGGGCGTGGTACGGCGCCGTTTGCAGCCCCACCGATTCGATGGTCTGGACCACCGTCCAGAAGCTCTGGCGCGCCACCAGCGGCGAGGTGGTCTGCACCACAGCGTAGCCACTGGCGGCCACCCGCTTGTCCAGCAGCGCATAAAAGCTGTTGGTGTAGAGCTTGCCGATGGAGAAGTTGGTGGGATCGGGAAAGTCCACCACGATGACATCGAACGTGTCTGTCCCTTCCTGCAACCAGCCAAAAGCATCGGCGTTGACGATCTTCACCTTGGGGTTTTGCAAGGCATGGCCATTCAGGCGTGCGAGGGTCGGGTTGTCGGTGAAGATCCTGGTCATTGCCGGGTCCAGCTCGACCAGCGTGACGGACTCGACCGAGGCGTACTTGAGGATCTCGCGCACCGCCATGCCGTCGCCACCGCCCAGCACCGCCACCCGCTTGGGCGCACCGTGGGCGGCCATGGCCGGGTGCACCAAGGCCTCGTGGTAGCGGTATTCGTCGGACTCGGAGAACTGCAGGTTGCCGTTGAGGTACAGCCGGTGGCCATAGCGCCCCTGCGTGACCACGATGCGCTGGTAGGGCGTGGCCGTGGTGAAGATGATGCGGTCCTGGTAGAACTTGTCTTCGGCAAAACTCGTGATCTGCTCGGCCCCCGCCAGCCCGGCCAGCAACAGGCCCACCACCATCAGGCAGGCGAACAAATGGGCTTTGAGGCGCCGCAGCTCATGCCGGAACAGCCACACCGCCCACAGCGCCACGGCGGCATTCATCAGCCCGAACAGCAGCCCGGTGCGGATGAGCCCCAGGTGTGGCACCAGCAGCAGCGGAAACGCCAGCGACACCGCCAGCGCGCCCAGGTAGTCGAACGTGAGCACCTGCGAGACCAGGTCCTTGAGCACCACGTTGCGTTTGAGGATGCGCATGACCAGCGGAATCTCCAACCCCACCAGCGTGCCCACCATCAGCACCATGCCGTACAGCAGAAACCGGAACGCGCCCGGCGCATACGCATTGGCGAGGAACAGCGTGGCTGGCAGCGCGCCGCCGATCAGCGCCACCAGCAGCTCGATGCGCAGGAAGTGCGCGGGCAGCTGCCGCTCAAAGTAGCGCGACAACCACGAGCCCAGACCCATGGCGAACAGGTAGGTGCCGATGATGGTGCTGAACTGCAGCACCGAGTCGCCCAGGACATAGGACGCCAGCGCCCCCGCCGCCAGCTCGTACAAAAGGCCGCAGGCAGCCACGACGAACACGCTGATGAGCAGCGCGATATCAATGGGGCGTGGGCCGGGGGATCGGGGCAGCGCCGCGGGCGCTGGCTCGGTAGGGGACAAGGTGGGAGGCGACAAGGCGGCTGTCAGCGCACCCTGCGGGGTGCGCTGCTACGTTCATTCAGGCAATGGAGGCAAACAGGCGCGTCAATGAATGGCGGCCGCCACGATGATGCTGATGCCCAGGCACATCGCCGCCACCACCATGCCCAGGGCCTTGTTTTGCTTTTCCACAATTTCGCGCCACAGGTCGTAGGGCGTGATCTTGTCGATGATGATGAAGGCCGCCCAGAAGATGATGATGCCCATCAGGGCATACAGCAGCGTGCCGCCGATGGACAGGGGGTGAAGCCATTCGAATTTGGTCATGCTGTTCTCCGGTGAAGTTCGGGTTGTTGCGAGGTTACTTGTGGCTGCCGCCCGACGAATATCCGCCGTACGAGCCCCCAGAGCTGCGGTAGCTGGAGGACGAAGAACAGTTTTCGACCCGGGGGTCGCAGCTGGAGCAGCGGCTCAGCAAGATGAGCAGGATCAGGATCACCACAGCGATCAGGATGATGGTGCCGCAGCCCAGACCGGATTTGGCCACGAACGGGCCGGGGTCGTCGCGCTGGAGCGCATCTTTCTTGTCGTCCAGCTTGAACGCCTTGGCCACCGTGTCGCTGGACAGCTTGTCCCCCGCCGACCAGGTGATCTCGTTCGGGCTCTGCTCCATCGACAGCAGGCCCTTGCTGCTGGCGAAGTCGCGGTTGGTGGTCTTCTGGCCGCGCGTGACCTGCCAGTAAAACTCGCCCAGCACATAGGTGGTCTCGGCCTCGTAGGTGTACTTGAGGTCGTACTTGGTGCCCATGTACGTGGCGGAGCGGCCCGTGGCAGCCATCTGCGGCGCGCCGGTGGTGGGGCGCACCATGCTCCAGCCTTCTTCGGAATCGACCAGGAAGGCAAAGCCGCGCTTCTGGTTGTAGAGCAGGTATTCACTCCAGCCAAAGTGTTCGTCGTCGCCGGGCTCCACGCCCATGCGGTGCTGAAAGCCCACCACCTGCCAGTGCACACCCTGCAGCTGCCCCTTGCTGCCCAGCGGTATGAGGGGCTGCACAGGTTCGTCCTGCTCGGCCGAGCGCAGCTCGCCGCCCACACCACTGTCCAGGCTGATGATGCTGGCGCACGATCCACAGGTAATGCTCTTGGAGGTGGACAGCTGCACCTGCACCGGCGCGCCGCAGTGGGGGCAGTTGAACTGACGGCCTTTTTCTTCCTTGGCCGATTCGTCCTTGAGGCCCTGCAGTTGCAGGTCTTCCAGCAGCACGGCCTTGCCGCGCTCGACGTTGGGAGGGGTGTGGCCATAGTCGATGCTGACCACCTCGCCATCGGCACTGCGCAACTCGACCATGCCGAAGGGCTGGCCTAACGGCGGCAGTTTGGGCAGCTCGCCCTGGGCCGAGATCAGCTGTGCCTGGCCGGTGTAGGCCACGCTGTAGGGCTTGCCATTGATGGCCGTGGTGGTGCCGATGCGAAAGCGCTCGGGCGCTGGCATCTCGCGGCCGGGGTCGATGGGCCGGGTGAAGACGTAGGCGCCGTTGTCCTCGCCCAGCGTGGCCAGCGTGCCGTCGTTCAGAAAGGCCGCCCATTCGGTCCACACGCCCGCGTCGCCCTTGTATTGCAGGCGGCCGATGAGGGTGAAGGGTACGTCCTTGCCGTCGAGCTGGATGCGCCCGCTGGCCATGAGCTGCAGCGGGCTGTGGTCGTCGAACAGCTCGGCCATCTTGCCCAGGCGCGTGAGCACGTCGCCACTGCGCACCACGGTGCTCTGGCAGTAGCCGCAGACGGCATGGGTGGACTGCGCGCTCTTGAACTCCACCGGCGCGCCACAGCCGGGGCAGGGCGCGCGGTAATAGCGCTGGGTGGGGTCGGTGGCCATCGTAGGGAGTGTTCTGCCCGCGCCGCATTACGCGGCTTTGAGGCCTTTTTGGCCTCTAGCGCCTATCCCTCATGCGCAAGCAGCTATTTTTATGATAGCAATCGATCCGATCGATCAGACGAGCTTCTTGAGCAGTTCGGCCTTCTTGGCGTCGAACTCTTCCTGCGTGAGGATGCCCTTGGACTTGAGTTCGCCCAGCTTCTCCAGCGTGGCCATCACGTCCTCAGGCTTGACGCCCACCGCTGCAGCGGCGGCAGGTGCAGCCTGCGCGGCAGCGCCGCCACCTTGCAGGCCTTGCTGCAGGTTCTGGGCCAGCACCTGGCCCAGCGCCACACCCGCGCCCAGGCCCATGGCATCGCCCGCAATACCACCACCATTGCCAGCGCCTTCGGCGAACTTGGGGATGGCCTGCGCGGTCTGGTACTGCATGAACTTGGCCATGTCGTTGCCGACCATGCCCATGCCGATCTTCTGGTCGAGGATCTTTTGCAGCTCCTCGGGCAGCGAGACGTTCTGTACCGTGAGGGACTCGATCAGGATGCCCAGCTTGGCGAAGATGGGCGCGAGTTCCTTGGTCAGCGCGTCGGCAAACATGACCTGGTTGGCCGCCAGGTCCAGGAAAGGCAGGCCGCTGCCCGCAATGGCGTTGCTGATGTTCTGCAGAACCAGGCCACGCAGCTGACCTTCCAGGTCGGCCACGGGGTAGGACTCGCGCGTGCCCGAGATTTCGGTATGGAACAGCTTGGGGTCAGCGATGCGGAAGGCGTAGTTGCCGAACGCGCGCAGGCGCACGGCGCCGAAGTCCTTGTCGCGGATCGTGATGGGCTGGGGCGTGCCCCACTTCTGGTCGATCTGCTGGCGCGTGCTGAAGAAGTACACATCGCTCTTGAAGGGGGACTCGAAGAGCTTGTCCCAGTTCTTCAGGTACGTGAGCACCGGTAGCGTCTGCGTGGTGAGCTTGTAGGTGCCGGGGCCGAACACGTCGGCCACTTGGCCTTCGTTGACGAAGATCGCCATTTGCGATTCGCGCACCACCAGCGTGCCGCCGTTCTGGATTTCCATGTCGCGCATGGGGAAGCGCCAGGCCAGCGTGCCGTCCCCCTCTTCGGTCCACTGAATGATGTCAATGAACTGTTTCTTGATGAAGTCCATGAGGGCCATGTGTGCTCCCAAAGCAAAAGAGGGGGTTGAGAAGAGCGGCCATCATAGCAACGGGGGCTTTGGTGGCAGCGGCTTTTTTCAGTGGCGGAACGTGAACTAGTTCACGCGCAGAACCAGTCTGTTTGGGATAAGCGCTGTGGCGCTTCGCAAAGCGTCATTGAATAGCGGCTATCTGCGCTTTAGCGACGATCAATTGGCTTTCGCTATTGAGAATCACTACCATTCAACCATCCCTGCTGCACCGCCGCAGGCTCTGTTGAACCTAAGAAGCCAGGAGTCCGCCATGTCCCGCATCCGCCGCGTCGCCCGCCAAAATCAAACCATGCTGATGAAGACGGGAAGCTACTACCTGATCCACATCTGTGTGGCCGCGCTGGTGGCCTATGCCGTGACCGGCAACCTTTGGGCCTCGCTCACGCTGAGCCTGCTGGAGCCCACGGTGCAGGCGGTGGCCTTCTTCTTCCATGAAAAGGCGTGGGACCGGGCCGGCCGGCGCGTTGCACGCCAAAGCGCCACCCCATCGCCCAGCAGCAGCCCCGCCGTTCAGGGCGCCTGAACACCACCTCCAGGAGCATCACCATGTACACCATTCCACTGCGCAGCCGCACCGCCACTGGGTTGGCCTTTCAACGTTGGCTGGTCCACCGCCTGGCAGGGCTGGCCCATACCGGTTGAGCACGCTGCACCTTGGTGCTGGCTCCAGAAACAACCATGCCCCGACCAGTGGGGCACGCGGAGTTAGGGGGCGCAAAGAAACCCTGTCCGGCAGCGTTCACAGGGTGCGAATGAATCCGGCGTGGCCGAGCGCGCATGGCGGGCTCGTTCACACCTTCTCAGGCCTTCACATCCAGCAAGGAGCCCATCATTTCGTCCTGGGTCTTGATGGTCTGCAGATTGGCCTTGAACGCGTAGGTGGCCGACATCTGCTCCACCGCCTCCTGTTCCAGCGCCACGCCCTTGGCGTCCTGCTCGCGCTGCACGGTGGCTCGCACACCTGCGCTTTCGGCCGCTTCCTCTTGTGCAACCACCTCGCGGCGGTAACCGGGGGTGTTCATGTTGGCCACGTTGTTGGCCGACGCGTCCAGCCGCAACTGGGCGGCCTGCAGGCCTGAACTGCCGATGGAGGAAATACTGGCCATGGGCGCTGCTCCCGATGTCACACAATGTTGCAAAGAAGGTGAATTGTCCGCCCCGCCACGGCCGCTGGCAAGCAGCGGCCCCGCAATACCCCTGTCAGCGACCGGGCCGGTGCGCGTCCTCCAGGCATTGCGCAAACGCCTGGGCCGCGCGGGCGGGGGCGGGGGAGCGGCGCATCAGGCTCACAAACTGGCAGTGGTAGTGGAACAGCGAAGGGTTCACCGCCTGCATGCGGCCCTGGCGCTCGAAGGCTTCGGCGTAGTGGTCGGGCAGGAACCCCAGAAAACGGCCCGACAGGATCAGCGTGGCGATGGACTCCTGGTCAAACCCTGTGGCCGCGCGCTGCAGCCGGGCTTGGTGGCTCAGCTCCATGTTGGGCGAGTGGTAGCCCAGCCCCGCAAACTGGTAGCCGCGCACCGCGTGCCAGTCGGCCGGCGGCGCAGGCGCCCCGAACAGCGGATGGCCCTTGCCGCAATACAGCAGCATGGTCTCGCCAAACAGGTCCGCGTAGGCCAGGCTTTGCGAACTGCGGTGCGCGGGGATGATGCCCACCTGGTAGCTGCCGTCGATCACGCCGCGCTCAATGGCGTTGATGGAGCCCACATGCAGTTGCAACTGCACATCGGGCGCCTGGGCGGTAAAGGCGGCAATCGCCTCGCCAATGCGAGCCGCCGGGTTGCTGGCGGTCTTGTCGAACACCGCCACCGCCAGCTGCCCGCCCATGCGCGAGTGGATGTCGTCAATGCTGTCACGAAAGCTGCGCACCGAGGCCAGCAGCCGCAGGGTTTCTTCGTACACCCGCTGGCCCTCGGCCGTGAGGGCAAATCCTGCACGCCCCCGGCGGCACAGCGTCAGGCCCAGGCGGGCTTCCAGGTCCTTGATGTGGCGGCTGACGGTGCTGGTGCCGATGTTCAGCTCCAGCTCTGCCGCCGACATGCCACCGCACTCCACGACGCTCTTGAACACCTGCAGCAGGCGCAAGTCCATGTCGCTGAGCTGGCCCAGCACAGCGCGGTGTTTGCCCGAGGCAGCAGGTGCCGGAACAAGGAGTGGTGAAGTGGCGTCTTTTACTTGCATAAATCGTCAAGTAAACATTGATATTGGATTATTTGAGAGATTAACAGGCGGCGCAACAATGCTTCAGAACCTGTCCAAGGTCAAGCCTCAGCCCGCTGGGGCCGCCTGTCCTTTTGTCGCCGCCTTTGCACTGGAGAACCCCATGAGCTTCGTCAACATCGAAAAACCCGCCGCCGGTGCCGAAGGCCCCCGCATGGACGCCGAGTGGCTGGACGCGCACTGGATGCCCTACACAGCCAACCGCCAGTTCAAGGCCAATCCGCGCATGATCGTGGAGGGCAGCGGCGCTTACTACACCGACTCCGAAGGTCGCAAGATTTTTGATGGCCTTTCGGGCCTGTGGTGTGCGGGCCTGGGCCATGGCCGCCGCGAGATCGCCGAGGCCATCGGCAAACAGGCGATGAAGCTCGATTACGCGCCCGCCTTCCAGTTTGGCCATCCGCTGTCGTTCGAGCTGGCCAACCGCGTGAAAGAACTCACGCCTGCGGGCCTGGACTACGTGTTCTTCACAGGCTCGGGCTCCGAGTCTGCTGACACTTCGCTCAAGATGGCGCGCGCCTACTGGCGCGCCAAGGGCCAGGCCAGCAAGACGCGCCTGATCGGCCGCGAAAAGGGCTACCACGGCGTGAACTTTGGCGGCATCTCGGTAGGCGGCATCGTGGCCAACCGCAAGCTGTTTGGCCAGGGCATTGAGGCCGACCATCTGCCCCACACGCAGCCGCCCGCAGGCTCGTTCCACAAGGGCATGCCGCCCACGGGCAAGGAGCTGGCCGACCGCCTGCTGGAAGTGATTGCGCTGCACGATGCATCGAACATCGCCGCCGTGATCGTCGAGCCCTTCTCGGGCTCGGCCGGTGTGGTGATCCCGCCGGTGGGCTACCTGCAGCGCCTGCGCGAGATCTGCACCCAAAACAACATCTTGCTGATTTTTGACGAAGTGATCAGCGGTTTTGGCCGCAGCGGCGCCTGGACGGGTGCCGAAGCCTTCGGCGTGACGCCCGACATCCTGAACTTTGCCAAGCAAGTGACCAACGGCGCGCAGCCGCTGGGCGGCGTGGTGGCCACCAAGGAGATCTACGACACCTTCATGGCTGCAGGCGGCCCCGAGTACATGCTGGAGTTCCCGCACGGCTACACCTATTCGGCCCACCCCGTGGCCTGCGCTGCCGGCATTGCGGCGCTCGACATCCTGCAAAACGAAGACATGATCGGCCGCGTGAAGGCGCTGGCACCCTACTTCGAGCAGGCCGTGCACAGCCTCAAGGGCGCCAAGCATGTGGCCGACATCCGCAACTTTGGCCTGGCCGCTGGCTTCACCATTGCGGCCGTACCCGGCGAGCCTGCCAAGCGCCCGTACGAGATCGCCATGAACTGCTGGAAGAAGGGCTTTTACGTGCGCTACGGTGGCGACACCATCCAGCTGGCGCCGCCCTTCATCAGTACCCAGGCTGAAATTGACCGCCTGGTCAGCGCCCTGGGCGACGCCCTGCACGAAACTGCCTGAGGCTCACGCCCTTCCTGACCCTCCATGCGCATTGCCATCCTCACCTTCGACGCCTTCAACGACCTCGACTCGCTAGTGGCGTTCGGCATGCTCAATCGCATTGCGCTGCTGGGCGACACGGACTGGCAGGTGCGCATTGCCAGCCCTACGCCCAGCGTCACGTCCATGAACGGCCTGACCATTGACGCGCATGAGGACCTCAGCCATTTGGCTGAGGCCGATGCGGTGCTGGTGGGCAGCGGCATGAAGACGCGTGAGGTGGCCAACACCCCCGCGCTGATGGAACCGCTGCGCGTGTTGAATCCTGCACGCCAGCTGCTGGCGGCGCAGTGCTCCGGCACCTACCTGCTGGGCCGCCTGGGCCTGCTGGGCGGTACGCCCGCCTGCACCGACCTGACCAGCAAGCCCTGGGTGGTGGAGTCGGGCGTGGATGTGGTGCCGCGCGCGTTTGCAGCCCACGGCAACGTGGCCACGGCCGGCGGATGCCTGGCCTCGCAGTACCTGGTGGCGTGGCTGATCGCCCGTCTGAAGGGGCTGGACGCCGCGCGCGAGGTGCTGCACTACTTTGCCCCGGTAGGCGAGAAGCAGGAGTTCATCGACCGCGCGATGGCCCATGTTGTGCCCGTGTTGGAGCCCCAGGCCATAGAGGACTGATCACTATTAATTTGATAGCTGCTTGCGCATATTGCACTAGCGCTATTGGCACTTTTTACCTGAAATCACCATGAACCACGACAAAAACGTCACCACCACCGTCGGCCACCTCATCGACGGCCAAATCGTTGCGGACACCGAGCGCACGCAACCCGTGTTCAACCCCGCCACCGGCCAATCGACCACCAACGTGGCGCTGGCGAGCAAGGCCACCGTCGAAGCCGCCATCGCCTCCGCCGAAGCGGCCTTCCCGGCCTGGCGCAATACGCCACCTTTGAAGCGCGCGCGCGTTATGAGCAAGCTCAAGGTGCTGCTCGAAGAGAACGCCGACAAGATCGCCGCCCTGATCACAGCCGAACACGGCAAGGTGCTGGCCGATGCGCACGGCGAGCTGCAGCGCGGCATCGAGAACGTGGAATACGCCAGCTACGCGCCCGAGCTGCTCAAGGGCGAGCACAGCCGCAACGTGGGCCCCAGCATCGACTCGTGGAGTGAGTTCCAGGCGCTGGGCGTCACGGCTGGCATCACCCCGTTCAACTTCCCGGCCATGGTGCCGCTGTGGATGTGGCCCATGGCCGTGGCCTGCGGTAACACCTTCGTACTCAAGCCGTCGGAACGCGACCCGAGCAGCACGCTGTTCATCGCCCAACTGGCACTGGAAGCGGGCCTGCCGCCCGGCGTGCTGAACGTGGTCAACGGCGACAAGCTGGCCGTGGACACTCTGCTGCAAGACCCCCGCGTCAAGGCGGTGAGCTTTGTGGGCTCCACCCCCATTGCCGAATACATCTACAGCGAAGGCTGCAAGCACGGCAAGCGCGTGCAGGCCCTGGGTGGCGCCAAGAACCATGCGGTGCTGATGCCCGACGCCGATGTGGGCAACGCCGTGAGCGCGCTGATGGGCGCGGCCTATGGATCGTGCGGCGAACGCTGCATGGCCATTCCGCTGCTGGTGGCGGTGGGCGACGAGGTGGGTGACGCCGTGATCGCGGGCCTCAAGACTGAAATCGCCAAGATGAAGGTCGGCCCCGGCACCGATAACAGCAACGACATGGGCCCGCTGGTGACCAAGCCACACTTCGAAAAAGTGAAGGCCTATGTGGACAGCGGTGTGGCCGAAGGCGCCACGCTGGTGGTCGATGGCCGTGGCGTGAAGGTCGCGGGCCATGAGGAAGGCTACTTCCTGGGCGCCTGCCTGTTTGACAACGTCAAGCCCGGCATGAAGATCTACCAGGAAGAAATCTTCGGCCCCGTGCTCGGCGTGGTGCGCGTGAAAACGCTGCAAGAAGCCATGCAGCTCATCAACGACCACGAATACGGCAACGGCACCTGCATCTTCACGCGCGACGGCGAGGCCGCCCGCTACTTCACCGACCACATCCAGGTGGGCATGGTGGGCGTGAACGTGCCCCTGCCCGTGCCGGTGGCGTACCACTCGTTTGGCGGCTGGAAGCGCAGCCTGTTTGGCGACCTGCACGCCTACGGCCCCGACGCCGTGCGCTTTTACACCAAGCGTAAGACCATTACCCAGCGTTGGCCGAGTGCCGGTGTGCGTGAGGGCGCGGTGTTCAGCTTCCCGAGCAGCCGCTGAGCACAGCCGCCATGGCTGCCTGAACGTATTCACTTGCTTGCCCCTGCATCGCCATACTAACGGGAATTTTTCATGCGGCGACGGAAAGCGTTGCCGCACCCAGAGACGCGGTGTGTGTTGGGCTCAGGGCGTCTTGAGCAGCGCATTGACAGCAGCGATGCTGCTGTCCCGATCCCCTCCGGCCAGAGCCTGCAGGCGCACACAGGACACCAAGTAGGTGTAGCGCGCTCGGGCCAGGTCACGAAGGGCCAGTTCCTTTTGCTGCTCCGCGTTCAGGATGTCCACCAAGGTTCTGGCCCCACCCTCAAACGAGCGGCGGCTCGACACCACGAGCTGTGTAGCAGACCGCGCAGCCTGTTCCAGCGCCCGGATGCGCAGGCGGCCTTCGCTGACGCCCCGAAATTCGGTGTGGATGCGAAGGCTGAGGTCACGGCGCGCGGCCTCCAGCAGTTCGCGGGCCTGCACCTGCTCCGCAACCGCCTGACGTACCGTGGAGCTGACATAACCGCCCGCAAACAGTGGCATGTTCAGCTGCAGGCCGATCACACGGTTGGTATAGCTGGAACTGGGGGTAGTAACGTTCTCGCTGCCACTGCGCGTCCATTGGGCCACTGCATCCAGTGTGGGAAGGTGCCCAGTGCGGGCTTTCTCGATCTCCAAACGTGCCACATCCAGCCGTGCCTTCTGTTGCCGAATCTCAGGACTGTTGTCCTCTGCCAGGGCCAGCCAGTCCTGCACGCTGCGCTGTTCAGGCGTCCAGGCTGCGAACTTGGCTTCATCCAGCGGGCTGAGCGCCGCCACCGGCTGGTTGACCAGTGTCTCCAGCTGGTGGCGCGCATAGTCAAGCTGCTGCCGTATCTCAAGCTCCTGCGCCACGGCCATGTCAAGCCGGGCCTGGGCTTCGTCGATGTCGGTGCGCGTGCCACTGCCCGCCACCAGCAGTTTGCGCGCGGCGTCCAGCTGGGTGGTGGTGGTGTTCTTCTGCGCACGCGCCAGGGCAAGCTGGTCTTGCGCCAGCAACAGCTGCAGGTAGGCGTCGGTCACGCGCACACCCAGGTTCTGTAGCTCCCGGTCCAGCTGCGCGCCCACTTCAGCGCGCATCTGATGGGCCTGTTCCAGCCCTACCGACAGTGACTTGCGGTAGACAGGTTGGCGCAAGGTCAAGGTAGCGTTGTGGCTGGTGTAGTTTTCATCCACGGTCACCGACCGGCCCAGGATGTTGCGTTGCGTGTTGCTCAGGTCGTTGCGGTTGCGAGCTGCACTGAATGCCACATTGGGGTAGCGCATGGCCTTGGCCTGCTCCACACGCTCATCCCCCACATCGGCAGCCGCGCGGGCGGCTCGAATGGTAGCGTCCTGCTGCAAGGCCGCCTGGTAGGCCTGCTGGAGGTCCATGGACCAGACAGGTCCTGCGCATACCACCAAGACGGAGAGCGAGACCGCCCGCAAGGCGTTCGACGGCGTGGAAAAAAAAGCCGCCATGCTCACTCTTCCTTCAGGGAACCTGACACACGCTTGAGCAAGGGGCCCAGCAGATAGGTCAGCATGGTGCGCTCCCCGGTCTTGATGACCACCTCGGCCGGCATGCCTGGCTGCAAGTGGCGTTCGCCCAGCGTCTTCATGCCATCCGGCGTGACCTTGACCCGCGCGAGGTAATAGGTCTGGTTGCTTTGTGCATCCGTCAGCAGATCCCCAGAGACCGACGCCAGTTCTCCCTGCACGACAAGTTGCGGCGAGTGGGCGAACGCACTGAAACGCACATCGGCATGCAAGCCCGGGCGCACCTTGTCGATCAGGTGGGGAGCAATACGGGCCTCCAGCACCAAAGGCTCATTAGGAGGGACGATGCCCATCAGCTGCTGCCCCGCCTGGACCACAGCGCCCACGGTCTGCACCGCAAGGCCCACCACCTGGCCAGTAGCGGGCGCACGGATTTCCGTGCGGTCTAGATCGGCCTTCAGCGCGGTGAACTTGTCGGCATCCGACTGCACCTCCCGCGTGATGTCTGCGAGGTTCGTCTCCACCTCCTTGCGGTATTCCTGCTGCCGGGCCAGGGCCCGCTGGCGCATTTCTCCGACCGTGCGCTGCGTGCGCGCCGTGTTGCCCAGCAACTCCGTGATGGCCAGGCTGGAGTCGGCTACCATGCGTTCGAGTTCCAGTTGTCGATTACGCGGGGAGTAGCCCTCCTTGACCAGCTCGCGCGTATGGCGCAGCTCTTCTTCGAGCGATGCCTGTTGCCCACGCCGGCTGGTCAGCATGCCCGCATAGGCCTGCAGCAGAGCGTTCTGGCCCTGAATGCTTTCTTCGATGCCCTGCAGGTCCGCACGCAGTGCCGCGCGCCGCGATTGAATCAGTTGCTCCTGGTTCTTCATCTGCTGCTGAATCAGCGGGTCTGCCGCCGCAACCTGCAAATCCGAGTGGAACACAATGGTGGCAGCGCCCGACTGCTCGGCCAGCAACCGCCCCTGGACCGCACGCAAACCCAGGTACCGCTGGCGGACCGCCTCGTAGTTGGCCTTGGCCACCGCATCATCCAGAGATATCAACGGTTGCCCCGCCTGCACCACGTCACCTTCGCGCACGAAGACCTGCTTGACGATGCCTCCGCTGAGGTGCTGCACCGCTTTGCGTTTGGTGTCGATCGCAACCACGCCCTGGCTGGGCACCCCTTCGTCCAGGGGAGCAACAGCCGCCCACAGCAAAAATCCCCCAAGGCCCAGGCCCAGCACCCAAAGCCCAGTGCGTGCCGCGCGTCCGGTGTCCGATGGAGGCTGGGGAGCCGATCGGACTCCCGGCAGTGAGGAGATCGAGGGTGCTTGTTTCAAGGGTTCAGTGTGGGCCATGGGCGGGTGTTCAGAAAATGTTCGCTCGTCTCGAATGTGCGCGACGCGTTCAGGCGGGCAGCGGCTGCGGAGCAGGCAAAGAACCAGCAGCTGAAGCGGAGGGGGCTTGGCGTGCCGCCTGCAGCTGTGCCAAGACTTCATCGCGCGGGCCCTTCAGCTGTACCTGACCGTCCTGCAGAACGAGCACCTGATCTGCAAGCGCAAGCACCCCCGCCCGATGCGTCACCATCACAATGGTCTTGCCGCGCTCCTTGAGCTGGCGCATGGCCCCGAGCAAGGCCGCTTCGCCCACATCGTCCAGGTGGGCGTTGGGCTCATCCAGTACCAAGAGCGCTGGATCACCATACAGGGCGCGAGCTAGTCCGATGCGTTGGCGTTGTCCCCCCGAAAGCAAGCGCCCAGCCTCTCCAATCGGCGTGTCATAGCCTTTGGGAAATCTAAGCACCATCTCATGTAGGCCTGCGCATTGGGCCGCTGCAATGACCTTGGCAGAATCCACCGCAGCAAAACGTGCGATGTTGTCAGCAATCGTCCCACCGAACAGGACCGTATCCTGTGGCAGGTAGCCTACCTGAGGGCCCAAGGTCTCGTGGCTCCAGGCGGTAAGGGGCTGACCATCAAACAACAACTCGCCCTGCGATACGGGCCAGACGCCCACCAGCACGCGCGCCAGCGTGGATTTTCCGGAACCCGAGGGGCCCAACACCACTGTCAGCGAACCCGGCGGAGCATGCAGGTCCACCTGCTGAAGAATCGGAGTCACCCGCCCCGGCGCAGTGGCGTGCACATTGCGCAGCTGAACATCCCCTTGCAGACGCGGGGCTGCGGAGACCTTGGGCAACGGTGGATGCTCTTGCAGCAGTTGCTCCAGCCGAAAGAAGGCCGCGCGGGCCCCCAAAAAGCCGCGCCATGCACTCACAACCTGGTCAATCGGAGCCAAGGCGCGGGTCATCAGCACGTTGGCAGCAATCATGGCTCCGGCCGATAGTTGGCCATCGATCACCAGCAAAGCACCCACCGCCAGCGACAGGGCCTGCTGCGCATAACGTACAGACTTGCTCCAGGCCGTGATGCGGTGCGTCAGGCCCTGGGCTGCCGCGTGCAGCTCGGCATAGCGCGCCTGCAACAATGCCCATCGGTGGTGCAAATGCTGCAACATGCCCATGGCCTCAACCGCCTCGGCATTGCGCAGCTTGCCATTCAGGTAGGCATGCGACCGGCCCTGCGCCTTGGCCAGGGATTCGGAAGGCACCACCGTGCGCTGGTGCCCCAGCCATGCCAAGGCGGCCTGGATCAGAGCAAAGGCCACGGCCACCGCGCCCAGCAGGGGGTGCAGCAAGAACAGCACCCCAATGTAGATAGGTGCCCATGGCAGATCGAAAAAGGCAAAAATGCTGGGGCCCGTGAGGAATTGGCGTACCTCCGTCAGATCCGTGAACAACTGGCCAGGGTTACCCCCTCCTTCACGGACACTGCGCGAGAAACCTGCCGAGAAGACACGCTCCCCCAGCAACCGGTCCAGGCGCACCCCGGCGCGCACGAGCAGCTGGGACCGCGCCCATTCGGCAAACGCCATGGCGGCAAACAGGAACAGGACAAGCAGCGAGACCACCAACAAGGTGAGCTCGTTGCGGCTGACCAGCACGCGGTCGTAGATCTGCAGCATGTACAGCGTGGGTGTCAGCATGAGCAGGTTGGCCACCATGCTGAATATTGCGATCACAACCCATTCACGCTGGAGGCTCCGCAGGGCCTGGGTGATTTCGCTGCGCGAGAAAAATCCGCTGATGGACATGGTGTCAGTTGAGTTGGAAGAGGGTGATCAGGCGGCACGCGGCGCGACGGCGGCCGCCGGAGTACCCGCAGAAGCATTTCGCAATGCCGCCAGCACATCATCTCGGGGGCCAAAGGCCTGCTGCCCCCCACCCTGCATGATGAGTAATTTATCCGCCACCGCCAGCACGCTGGGCAGATGGGTCATCACCACAAAAGTGGTGCCACGGGCCTTGAACTCCTGCAAGGCCCGGCCCAATGCAACATTGCCCACCTCGTCCAGGCTAGCGTTGGGCTCGTCCAGCACGACAAAAACCGGATTGCCATAGAGGGCACGTGCCAGCGCGATTCGCTGGCGCTGCCCGCCGGAGAGCATCACGCCGGCCGCCCCCACAGGGGTGGCATAACCTTGTGGGAGCGAAGTGATCCAGGTGTGCACACCCACCGCCTGTGCGGCATCCACCATGGCCTTTTCGTCCATCTCGCCAAAGCGAACGATGTTGTCGCCCAGCGTGCCCTCCAACAGTTCGACGTCCTGCGGCACATAGCCAACGTATGGCCCCAACTCCGCCTTGTTCCACACACTGACATCCACTCCATCCAGCCGGACACTGCCCGCCACAGGAGGCCACAGCCCCATCAGCATGCGTGCCAGGGTGGTCTTGCCCGCTGCAGACGCACCCAGAACCACCAGCACTTCCCCCGGTTGCAACGAGAAGGCCACACCTTTCACAAACGGCGGCGCCCCTGCAGAGGCTCCTGCGACCAGACTCTCAACCGTCACACGCCCCCTCGGCTTGGGCAAAGGCATCCCTTGCACAGAGGCAGGCAACCTCTCCAGAAGCTGCCCAAGCCGCCCCCAAGCGGCCTGCACCTGTACCACCGCTCGCCACTGGGACACCATTTGCACCAGAGGCGCCAGCACACGGCCGCCCAGCACTGATCCGACGATCAGCATTCCCGGCCCACCAGGCAACTGGTCATGCATCAAAAGCCAAGCCCCCAGGCCCAGAAGCGCCGACGACAAAGTCGTCTGCAGCATCTTGCCCAGCGCCTGCAACACCCCTGCGCGGTCCGACGCCAGCGACTGCAGTCCCAGACTCTCCTCGTGCTGCGCCAACCAGCGGCGGCGCATGTCTTTCTCCATGCCCATGGCCGCAATCACGTCGCTGTGGCGCAAGGTGCCATCCACATAGGCCCGCGCGCCAATGTCCGATTGATTGGCCCGCAGCAAGGCTGGACTGGTGCTGCGCTCGTTCAGCCACGAAAGTCCGACCTGCAGCGCAGCACCGGCGAGGGACACCCACCCCAGCAACGGATGGATCACAAACAGAAGCACCAGCATCACCAAGGCCACCGGCATTTCCATCGCAGCCCCAAGTGCAGGTCCGTGAAAAAAGTCACGCACCGATCGCAAATCCATCACGGGCTGGGCCCCCGCTGCGCCCCCCTGCCTCAGATGCGCAGCATGAATGGCTGTGAACACACGGGGGGCCAGCGCACGGTCCAGGGCCGCACCCGCCTCACGCAGGGTTTCCGAACGTGCCCACTCCAGCACCTCCATCACACCGATGGCCAACAGCACGGCCAGCGTCAGCATGGCGAGAGTCATGGCGTTGCGGCTGTTCACCACGCGGTCGTAAACCTCGAACATGTATAACGTGGGCGCCAGAACCAAAAGTCCTGCCAGCACACTCAGGCCGAGGGCCCACCAGAGACAGGGCGCGAGCTTTGCCAAAGCCTGCTTCAGTTCGTGTGGCGTTACAGATACGGACATGCGGAGAGGGTCGGGTGAATGTGAAGTCTGTGCACACAACGCAAGAGCCTGGCACTGCCGATGCAGGGCCAGGCTCCGGGTAGACGGTAAATGCTGTTCTACTTCGCCAAGAAGAGAGCAGCCCCGCGGGACTCGTCTGCGCTCGCCACCACCACCGTCAGCCCATTCTTGGCCGCATTGAGCGTACCCACACCGCCAAATGCAGTCTTGCTGCCGTCCGCGCAGCTTTCGTTGAAACTTACGCTATACGCAGCTGTGCTGGCTATCGCCGCCACACTACCAACGTAGGTGCACCCCGTTGTCGAGCTTCCGGTCAGGCCGCCTGTCGCCGCCAGACTCCATTGCACGGTCTGGGCATTACCACCCAATGTGGCACTCCAGCTGCCCTGCACTTCCGCCTGAACTGCAGGGGTAGCCAGTGCGTCGCTCTGGGTCAGCGTCCCCGTAGTGTTCAGACCCGTGAATGCAATCGTCTTGGGGCTGGCCGTCAGGGCCGCATTGACCTGGCCGGTCACCGCTTGGCCTATGGCATTGCCTTGCCCCAGAGCGTAAGTTTTCCCGTTGGCGCTGCTGTCGCTTCGCACCACCAGCTTGACCAGTCGACTGGCATCCTGCGCCAGCAGCCAGGCGTTGGCGGCTCCATTGACGTCGGGTACAACCACCGCTGTCATGGCCGGTGCCACACCTGCGGCAGTCACCCAGCGCCCTTTGAGCTGGGCGGGGTCAATGGTAGGGCCTGAGCCTCCACCACCGCCTCCACAGGCCGCCAGCAGCCCCCCCACGACCAGCGTGAGCGCTGTCGCAGCGAGTTTGCCCGCTATTGCAGTGGGCATTGGCGTTTGAGTCTGTTTTTTCGTTGTCATGAATAGTTCCAGTGTCATGTTGTCAACTCTGCAAGGATAGGGCTTAGCCGGCACGCGGGTGCCGCTCAGAACCAGAACCCGTGAGGCATATCCGGCGCCAGCCCCATGATCGACAGCGCCATGTGCCCCGGCGCTCCGGGGT
>NZ_JBXAGA010000007.1:0-387028 GCF_058793595.1 Acidovorax sp. GW835-FHT14G06 | reverse complement strand
CCGCAGACGTTCGGCGTCACGTTGCCATGCATGTAGAGGTCCCGCCAGCGCTCGCTCTTCTCTGCGCAGGCGATCTGCTTCGCGAGGCTGGCAATGGCCCCCTGCAAGGTCGCGGTAGTGATGGAGCCCTTTGCGTAGCTCTTCAGGTCGCAATGAACGAACGTCCTGCGCTGCGCATACGGCTCGTCGTAGTAGAAGACCACATCCGCCGGATGCGTGTCGACTCCATGAAGGACCTTGTCCTCACAGGGCCAGTTCTGATCTTCGGGGCCGACCTTTGTCCAGAAGAATTCTGAGAACACTTCATCAGACAGTTTCATAGCCATTAATGCGATCTTGCTCGTTTCTGACACTGAGCCTCCCTAAATACGGCTTCTTTACACTGTTTATAGATTATGGATGGAGCCGTGCTTTTGGTGGCCAGCGGTCACGGGAGGTCGTAGTTGTGTTCCTTGGCAAGTGCTAGCGCCCTTGCGCGGACGACTGCTTGAGGTCAGCCAGCGTGAGTTCGCTCACGTCAAGCCACCGTCTGCAACCGCTGCATTGCAGACAAAGCCTAGTATCGGTACTTTTCTGAGAATACCGTCTACGCTGTGGTGACTCGATGAGGAGACGCGATTCCCGAGCACGACAGGATTCACTTGTTGCCCGCAAAGTGGGTAAATCTTCAACGGCTGCAAGGATGCGCTCCTATACGCCTAACAGGCTGCTGAAATACTCCCCGCCAACCCTCTGCGCCTGCCACCGAGGCAGGACAATCGAGACATTCCCCCGAACCACCAGACAAGCCATCCATGCGCGGAGCCGACACCTTCACCGAGAGCCTGTTCACCATGCGCCATCTCGATGACTTCGTGCCCGCGGACCATCCTCTGCGCGTGATTCGCGTGATGGTCAACAAGGCGCTGGCAAACATGGATGGGCTGTTTGCCCAGATGTACGCAGCCGACATCAAAGGTGGACGCCCCAGCATCGCCCCTGAGAAGATGCTGCGCGCCATGCTCATTCAGGTGCTCTACAGCGTGCGCTCAGAACGCCAGCTCATGGAGCAAACCCAGTACAACCTGCTGTTTCGCTGGTTCATTGGCCTGGCCATGGACGATGCGGTCTGGGTGCCCACCGTCTTCAGCAAGAACCGCGAACGCCTGATCGAGCACGATGCGGTCATAGAGCTCTTCAACCAGATCGTGCAGCAAGCCCAGGAACAGGAGCTACTCTCGGGCGAACACTTCAGCGTGGACGGCACCCTGATCCAGGCCTGGGCGGGCCACAAGAGCTTTGTGCGCAAAGACCGCCAGGGCGACGACGATACCGATGCGGGCAACTTCAAAGACCAAAAGCGCAGCAACGACACCCATGAATCCACCACGGACGGGGACGCACGGCTGTACCGCAAGGGCAAAACGGCCAGCGAGTTGCGCTTCATGGGCCACACGCTCACCGACAACCGCCATGGGCCGGTGGTCAGTGCCGTGGTCACCCAGGCCGACGGGTATGCAGAGCGCGAAGCGGCCAAGGCCATGATCAACGATGCGCGACAGGCATTGCCCGGCGATGAGCCCATCACGATCACGCTGGGCGCGGACAAAGGCTACGACGCCAAGGAATTCATTGAAGCCCTGCAAGAGATGAACGTACTGCCCCATGTGGCGCAGAACAAATCAGGGCGCCAATCTGCGGTGCCCGAGGGAATAGCAGACAGCGAAGGCTACGCCATCTCGCAGCAAAAGAGAAAGCTGATCGAACAGGGCTTTGGCTGGGCCAAGACGGTGGGTCACATGCGCCAGGTGCTGGTGCGCGGGATCAAGAAAGTGGACCAGATGTTTGTGCTGACGATGGCGGGCTACAACCTCACGCGACTGCGCAGCCTGGGGCAAATCCGTCTGCAGGGGCGGGTGTGAGGGAAAAAGAGGCGGGAGATGGGCCGGGAAAGGCAAAAAACCGGCCTGATGGAGTGCTGAATTTCAAGATACGGAAACTTGGCGAAAAAACAGCGCCAGGGCCAAGGGAGGCAGGCCGCAGGTGGGGGAGTATTTCAGCAGCCTGCTAAGGCCTCAAAGTAGCGCTTGAGGACAGCTTCAGCATTTATGTCTTTTGCGACTCTCGTGGCCAGGCCCTTTGTGTCGGCAAAGCCCGGGAGCAGACTCTGTGGAAGGAAATGAATCTCGTCTTCAACAGAATGCGTGATGTGCAGACCATAGCCCTAGTACATCACCCGGAGCGCAATCAGGAGTTCAAACCAGGCTACGAGAAGCTACGTCAACCCAAAGACACCAAACTGGAATTGTTCGATCTCGCTTGGTACTTCAGCGCATATATCGTTGACGATGGAATGATTGACGACTTGGAGCTTTGATGGTGAGGAGTTTCGCCAACAACCTGCTCAACGTGCGTATGGAAACCTTTGCTCATTCAAAAGCTTAGGCCCTAGAAGGCATCCGAATCAGTACTCACGCCAGTATCTTACGGTGGTATTTTTTACATGCATCCATTGGCATGTAAGAGGCCAATACCTCGCCTGAATACACCTTGGTTCACTAGGTACTGGAATAGGTCATCAACATGGATGACCTCATTGCCATCACAGAGAGACTCATCACCCAATAGGGGCTCAAACAAATAGCCTTTGCTTGCTCTCATCTAGCGAATGCTTGTTCGCTGTATAACAGCCTATCAGTAATTTTTTACTGTGAACCTCCCTATGTTATGGATAAGAACAAGGTAGGGATAACAAGGTGCATGTAGGTACAGAACACTCATTCGACCAATGGTCGTGATATCACTGATTCAAATAGCACAGGAATAAACACGCGCACTTACCGTTTCTCAAATGATGCGTCAATCAAGCGCACCAGAGAGCACAGCCCTTCCTACTTGTTTACATCCAAAGCACGCCCCTTTGAGGGGCGTTTTTACTTTTGACCTCGAGAAAGGGTATTACCATGACATATCACCTCAGCGTGAAGACGGGAGGCAAGGGCGCTGCAGCGCGCCATGCAAAATACATCGGACGTCGCGGAGCCTTTGAGAGCAAAAGCGAAGACCTCGTGGACACATTCTCCGGCAACCTTCCCGGTTGGACCAGTGGCGATACCACCAAATTCTGGCAGACCGCCGACAAGTACGAGCGTAGCAACGCTGCCGTGTACCGCGAGTACGAGGGCGCGTTACCAGCCGAACTAACCCATACACAAATGCGCGAGGCTCTCGAGGAGTGGATGCAGCACGTCGCACCCAACAAGCCCTATGAAGTTGCCATCCATGAGCCCGTTGCCGCCCTTGGTGGAGTGCCACAACCGCATTTCCATGCGATGGTTTCGGATCGGGTACTCGATGGAATCGACCGCCCGGCGGAGCTGCATTTTCGACGTTACAACCCCAAGAAGCCGGAAGCAGGGGGCAGCAAAAAAGACAGCGGTGGCCGCACACCCTTGGCCTTGCGCAACGAGTTGAAGGAAACACGCAAAGCGTTTGCCGATCTCTTGAACCGGCATTTGACAGCGAATGGACATGACCCGCGGCTCGATCATCGAAGCCACCAGGAGCGAGGACTCTCCGCCGAGCCGGGGCGGCACCTCGGACCTGCCAGGGTCCAGCGACTGCGGGCGGCACAAGCGCAGTCTGCGACATCGCCATAGGCTCAAAACGCGAGATTTCTGCTGCCGGCAGCAGAAATTCCGTGTTTTTAGACACAGAGGCCTTCAATTTTCGCTCGAAGAACGCCGTGAGCCGAGGTGACTAAAAAGCTCTTGGCGGTCTTGGCTGCGCAAACTGCACCAGATCGATCTGCGCCTCACGTCCAAGGTTTTCCAAGAAGCGCCGTCACACGCCAAAGGACTAAAGGTAGGTGGATTGGTAGAACGGCGAACACCACCGCAAGCAACCTAGCTGCAGGTCGGCGGAGAAAAGCCTGCCGCCTCAGTGGTCCATCGGCATCTTGCAGCGTGCATTGAGCATCACGAGTCACTGTTCAACCAATCGCCACAATGGTAATGTGGGTTCAGATGATGTCCATTGGAATCCTAAAACGTCCAACCTGATCCAGTGTTCATTGGTAGAAAGGATGGAGCTCAGGTCCCTGGCAAAATCCGCTGCCCAACTCGTGGTGAAGGCGATCATGGCTCGGAAAGCGAAGGACTTAACTGCCCTTGAAGTGTCACGACTGACCTGCCAGGGTCACCATGCCGTGGGAGGCGTTGCTGGGCTGTATTTGTATGTCACGGGCTCTGGTGCGAGATCCTGGGTGCTGCGCATCATGATCGGCGACAGGCGGCGGCACATGGGCCTTGGGAGTTTTCCAGAAGTCACACTTGCGCAAGCCAGATCAAAAGCCCGTGAAGCCAAAGACTGGCTGGATCAAGGGGTCGATCCGATTGAGCGTCGGACCGCACTCATGACCTCTTTGAAAGCACAGCAGGTGCTACCCATGACGTTCGAGCAGGCAGCCAATGCCTACATCGCAACACGCGAGAGTGAATGGAAGAACCTCAAGCACCGCAGTCAGTGGTCTTCCACTCTCAAGACCTACGCATATCCTCATATTGGAAATACGGCAGTTCAGGACGTATCGACTGAGCAGGTACTGTCCATCCTCAAACCGATATGGACCACCAAAGCAGAGACAGCTTCGCGCCTTCGGGGGCGGATTGAAGCAGTACTGGATTGGACGACCATTGGGGGACAGCGTAGTGGCGACAATCCAGCTCGATGGAGAGGGCACCTAGACGCGTTGCTGCCTCGACCATCCAAAGCCCGGGAGATCCAACTCCACGGCGGACATCCGGTCACCAACATGCCAGAGTTCATGTGCAACCTCCGCCGTCGCCCAGGAACTGCAGCACGTGCCCTCGAGTTTTGCATTCTCACTGCAGTCCCTAGCGATTGGGTGCTCATGGCCCGATGGGGTGAGATTGATTTGAGAGCTGGTGTCTGGACGGTGCCCGCTGAGCGTGCGGCGTTGGATGAACCGTATCGAATCCCACTTAGTAGCAGTGCGATATCTGTACTGAAGTCAGAGGTGCTTCACATTCCGCCAGACACTCACTTGGTCTTTGCAAAGGACAAAGAATCATCCCTCTCAGAGGCGATACTGGTTGACGTATTGAAACGGTTGAGTCTGGAGCTCTATCCCGACGACTTCAGGCGCACTTTCCGAGACTGGGCTGTTAATAAGGCCCGGTACCCCCAGAAACTCGTAGATATTTCATTGGCGAGTGCTGCCAAGAGAAATGAAAAATCATTAAAACCTGATGACGTTGAATTGGGGCAGAGAAGGGAAATGATGAACGAATGGGACCAATTTATCATGCAAAAAGCGTCGAAGATCGCTTTTCCGTTTGCTTTGAGAGCCTTTTGATCTATGAGCTCAGCCTATAAAGATGCCTCTAGTCGCTTAGAAAACATCGCTGGAAAATTCGGCTTGGCCCCTAAAAAGGTGCTCGCCAATTTATTGGAGCACGGTTTCAAGTTTTATGTTCAGATTCCGAGTGACCTTGTTGCGGTAGCTGTTAATAAACAGATCTTCGATGGCCATGGTGTGGATAACCGGCAAGCGTATGCAGTGCTGAATCACATCAGGCCATTCGTTCTGAAGTCAGCTCGGATGCTTGAGATTGATGCCGCAGGATTGCTGAACGCCAAGGATTTTTGGTGCACGGATTTTGCAATCGCTCTTCAACTCGAGGCGAAGCGCTGGGCTGCCTGCGATATTTTTTCAAGTTCATCTGAAACTGGCCGCCGCCTCACATTGGGTGGTGCAAATATCATTTTGCAACTCCGCCCATCCTCTGAAGAGTATTTTGGGGAGCGTTACAGTGATCTCCGGACTGCGGAGCCAATTCAGATAACCATTGATAATCTTCATGTGCATCCAGAGAAGGTGGGTGATGCGGAAGCTTTATTGCATGTTGACGGCAAAGAAGTCGATCCTCTATTGGATTTGAGTGCGCCTCACTTTTCAGAGGCTTTGATCGTACTGTGGGATATTTTTAGGGAGACCTGGTTCCTTCGAGACCTAACAGTTCAGGAAGTCCGTGATTGGAAACGCTCAGCCATCGTTGAATTGAAAGCCAGGTCGGAAGTTTTTAATTCGGCAAATTCAAGTGAAACAGCATTAAAATTTATTACTCCCCGTGACCTTGATTTGTATAAACGAAAGTGGACGGATGGCGTTGTAAAGCCCGCCGAGAACGGCGAGATTGATCCTCGTTTCGATTGTCTATTAAAAGCCTCGGATCATTTTTGGAAGCCGTATTTTGAAAAATCCGCTAAAAGCAATGGGCAAGTAAAAATTAAGAAAGTGAGCCAGGAAAATATTGCTCAGTACATTCGGGATTCCAATGGTGAGCTGTTTACTCAGGTTGAGAGTAAAGTGGCGGCTATGATTATTAATCCTTTTCCTGATCTTGCAAAGCGGAAGAGTCGCAAGAAGTCTTTGGAGGTAATCAAGCAGAATAAAACAATATTTGGTCCTAAGGTGCTGTCCGATTTATGATGCCTGTATTGCCAGAAATTTTCTGATCTCATCAGCCTCGCAGTGGAAAATTGTGGTTGAGCGCAATGTCTGCAACTCCATTGTCAATGTTCTGCCTAAACGACAAACAGACCAAGAGCCTATTGAGCCAAAACTGATGAATTCGCGTGAGAGGGTCTTTACACCACGCGCCGAGACGAGACTTGATGTGCTCGATTAGGATCATGCCGACCTCACATGCCGATTGGGGCTAGCGCCGAGTTCGCCTCGTTTTGATGTCCTGTTGTTGCCTGCCGACGTACTCCCCGCATCTGTCGTACCGAGGCGCGCGGCGTGTTCTACACATTGGGCAAAGTCCAACAGCTTGCGAAGTGTTCCAGGGATCTTGACGAGGTCACGGTGGCGAGCCTTGCTATGCCCGGACTTGTTATTGATCAATTGAAACGCGCGTTCGACTTTGAAACCGATGGGGGCGTTGACCAGCACAGATTGTCTTGGATTTGCGGTTCGCGCGCTTGTGTGCTGCATCTTGCGCTTGCCGTACTGTTTGACTGCATGCCCGTTGACTTCGATGCCCTACTGGTCATCGCGCTAGCTCATTCCCTGCTGGTTCACGTCGGCCACTAAATCTGTAGGTCTCCACGCACAAACACATGCGCTTGTGTCACGTCCTTGAAGTTGGCCGCTTTACTCACAGCCGAGCATGAGCCCCAAGCCCGGGTCTCCCCTTGTGCGCCTGCTATTTCTGAGATCCCAGTGGCTGCCCTATTGGTCAGGTACTTCGTTGGGGACTCGTCGGATTCAATTGCTTAGATTGCTTCTTCGTCACATCTCACCCGGGGTGCCAGAGTTGTGCAATTCCCCCTTGGTGACAAGCCTGACCGGGGTCATTGAGCGCATGCGGTCCTCTATGTATGACTAGCCGTTTGCTGACCTCTTCAGCTCATCTCCTCGTTATATGGCGGCAGAGATCTTTAGTTGCCAGGAAAGCAGAGTAAGAACCAAGAAGTTGTATGCCCGGCTCGTAGGCTTACGTGGCCTATGCTCACAGTGCTGGTATTTTATACAGTGAAAATTCCGAAGATGACGCTAAGTTGAGCTTTGGCGACCATTGAGTCTCTTTGAAAGGAGTCGCAATGACCACAACAACTTCCGGCATCTGCCGGTTAAACGAGCTAAAGGCTCTCACCGGCTTAGGCCGTTCCACGATCTATGCCAAGGGAAACCCCCGCAGTCGTCAGTATGACGAGAAGTTCCCGCGGAGAGTGCGCTTGGGGACCGCCAATAGCCGATCTGTTGGCTGGCCTCGGGCAGAGGTTCTCGCGTGGCTTGATCTGACGGCTACAACGCGACGTGTGGTGTGACTATGCACAAACCGCAAACCCCTAACGCGCTAGTTACTAGACGCTACATCACGACCGCCGACAATCAGGTCTTTGAACCTGGGCCGTATCCCGTTGAGCAATTTCCAGATCTCTTACGTGAAGTCTTAATTGAAATTTCCCAACGGCGGGGCTTGAAGCCCCAGCTTATCGGAGGAGCACTCCTTGCTGCTTGCGCCGCTGCGCATCAACCTGCCATCAAGGTGCAAGGGTCCAATGCCCAAACTGTCGGATTGAACTTGAGTGTCCTGACAATCGGGATTCGCGGAGCGGGTAAGACGACCGTCGATGATTTGCTTTTTTTTTCCTGAGAGAGTATCAGAGTGAGCAAGATAAAATTCATGAAAAGGCGTTGAAGACGCACGAAATTAAAATTCGAATTCATAAAATAAAGGTTCGCTTAATCGATAAATTCATTAATCAATGTGTCAATCAAGGTAAGGACTATGATGATTATGAAAGAGATCAGGAGGAACTCCAGGAAAAAGAGCCGCGACTGCCAAAGGAGGAAAATGTATTAATTCAGGATGCAACTCTTGCTGGAATTCTTGAGGTTTTGAACAAAGGAATTCCTGTAACTACCATCAGTATTGCGGAGGCAGAGAGATTTTTTTCTGGTAAATCCAAAGGAGACTTGGCGACGCTCAATGATCTTCACGATCCTTCCTCACATATGTCTGTTCTTCGGAAGGGATGTAAAATGGTATTTGAGGAGCCTGTCGTAACTCAAAACTACTCGATCCAACATGATGCAGTAAAAAAGTACATTCAGCGGTCTCGTGAAATGGGCAATGTTGGGCGTGCCCTCATTTGTGAAATTTCCGAGATCCCTGAGACAGTTGCAGAATCCAATGCTCCCTTTAAGGCTCTGCCATTGCTTCAGGCCAAGCTAGCAGATTTTTTAAGTATTGGAATGAGGAGAAGGCATGATGATAATTTTAAATTTGATGTTATCATGACTTCTCCGAGCGCCGACATGATGTTTGTTGAGTATTTCGCAAAGCTGCGTGAGTCCATCAAACCGGGAGGGCGCTTTAGCGATGTTGATGATGCTGTCGCGAAGATGAGAGCTAATGCCCTAAAAATCGCAGGGATTTTTCATCTGATGGGGGGAAAAACTGGATTCATCGAAGGCGACACCATGAAAGCAGCGCTCCACGTTTGTACTTGGTATCTGCTCGAGTTCCAACGCCTCTTTGGCCGAATCGGTGAACTGAGCGACGAGCAAACCTACGCACGAGTGCTTGAGGAATGGCTATGGGCTCGCTTCAAAGTAAAAAGGGCCATGTTCAACGTCAGAGTGGGGGAGGTCAGGGACATGGGGCCTAATTGTTTCAGGCCACCGAAGCGAGAGAATTTGGACTTGGCGATCCGCGCGCTGGAAAAGAAAGGTGTTGTTGAGGTGCAGGATATTAGGGGGGAAATGCAATTGAAAATTAATCGCGAGTATTTTCTGACAAATCCAGCCCCTGGCAATGTGCTGAATCTGATGAAGGATTTTGCTTACTTGGACAGTCCGAACGGACGGTATGGCCTTGGATCCAGAAGTTACCAGCCGCCGACGATTGGGAGGGGCTGATATGTGGGTAGGGGCAACTGTAGATGGTTGCCTCCTTCCCTCGGTGCTCTTCAGCCTAGGATTGAGTTGCAATGGACCGCAGTTGTTGCTGGCGATGCCGACGATGACACTCCCAAAGCCGCCTTGTCAGGCGGCTTTGTCATTGTGGGGCGCTCATCTTTTCTATCGCTCTAAGTATGGAGGCAATGTTGCGTCCGATGGCTCACCAAGCGTCCTTGCGAAGCTAGTTGATGCTGCGCCCGCCGAGGTGTTGATAGCAACGCACGAGTGTCCCGCGTGCACGACCCGGTCCAGATTCAATAGCAGCCAACAGGGTGCGATCAGATAAAGGGAAAGGGTCTCAGGCCACTGATAGGTTAGGCTGAGATGGAACTGGCTGAAAACACAGTGTTTCTGTATACTGGATAAACAATCAGTATTTCATCCAGCCTTATCCGGAGCATGCCATGACCGTCCAGCAAAAGTACCGCCAGTACAGTACGCCTCCTCGCGTGTCTTCGCCCACATGGCTGCGAAAGGTCTGGGGCTGGCTGTGAGCATTGGCCATACGGTGTGGCAGATGCATCGGGCCGACATCCACGTGAACTCGTGGATGGGTCCGCGACAGTGTTCAGTCTGTGCGGGATCCGCATCGACTTGGCCAGGACTGACTCATGTAAGGTGAGGTTCCATGGCCACTGGTAGGCCGGGGGGCTGACTCCAGCGTTCCGATATTGGTCGGCGATTTGCGTCCTAGCTCCGTCCAGGCCGGGTTCCCATCGCCCGCAGAAGACAATATGGTTCAGCGTGTGGATCTGATGGCCGAACTGATTAAACATCCACAAGCCAGCTTCCTGCTGCGCATCCGTGGGGAGTCCATGCGTGATGTCGGCATCTTTGACGGGGACGTGGTGTTGGTAGATCGCGCCATCACCCCCCCGCTCTGGTCATGTGGTCGTCGCTGTTGTCGAAAACGAATTCGTCTGCAAAACCTTGCAGATAAGGGCAGGGCGCATCAAACTCAAAGCCGCCAACCCCACGTACCCCGACCTCGTTCCCAAAGAAAGCCAGACTGTTCAGGTGTGGGGCGTCGTGGTAGCCGCCATCAAACAGTTCAAGGCCTGACCAACGTGTACGCCCTGATCGATGGCAATAATTTCTACGTGTCCTGCGAACGCGTATTCAGACCGGACCTTAACGACCGTCCCGTCGTGGTGCTGTCCAACAATGACGGCTGCGCCATCGCCCGCAGCAACGAAGCCAAAGCGCTGGGTATCAAGATGGGGGCCCCCTGGTTCCAGATCAAACATCTGGAAGAAGAAGCTGGTCTGGTAGCCCCGTCAGCCAACTTCTCTCTCTACGGAGATATGAGCGACCGCATGATGAGTCTCGTGGCGGGATTAGGCCACCAGCAGGAGGTCTATTCCATCGACGAGAGCTTTATCGATCTCGCAGGCATTCGGGGAGACATGATCCGAAGAAGCCGACTCATCAGGCAGAGGCTATTGCAATGGACCGGCATCCCCACCTGCATCGGTATCGGCCCCACAAAAACCCTGGCCAAACTGGCCAACCACATCGCCAAAACTGCCGAACGCAAACCCGGTGTCTATCCCGAGCGCTTTCCAGGTCATGGTCCAGACGGCTCCATCGCCCAGATTTGCCACCTGGGGATACTCAGTGACGACGACAAACGAACCTTGTTCGAACGCACCGCTGTGACTGAAGTCTGAGGGGGTGAGGCCACAAATCGGCAGACAGTTGAAAGACATCGACATCGCCACCGTTCAAGATCTGGTGCAACTCGACCCAGTGGTGGTTGCCAGACGTTGGTCAGTAGTTCTGGAACGCACCGTGCGAGAGCTGCAAGGCATACTCTGCATAGACTTGGAAAACGCCCCCTTGCCTATACAGCAGATCGCCTGCACCCGCAGCTTCGGTCACCCTGTGACTGAACAGGCAGAACTGGCGCAGGCGATTACAGAGTTCGCGTCGCGTGCTGCTGAAAAGCTCCGGCGCCAAAAGCAGCAGGCCAGCCAGATTCTCACCTTCGTGAGAACCAGCCCGTTCAGGCGTCAGGACGATCAATACTCCCTTTCCATGGCCTTGGCTCTGGTGCGTCCCACGCTGAACACCGGTGTGCCGGTCAACGCCCCATTGGAAACCCTCAAGGCCATCTATCGCCCAGGCTTCAACTACGCAAAAGCCGGAGTATTGCTGTTGGACCTCATGCCGGAAGGATTTGTGCAGGGTGAACTGGCCTGGGGTGAGCCTTCATCCGCAACGGGCCGAGACACCAAAGACCGCAGTCGAGTGATGAGTGCTATCGACAACCTGAACACCCGCTATGGCCGAGGAACTGTCAAACTGGCAAGTGGTGGTATCGAACATGGCCGCTTGCTCCAACTAGGAGCCGTACAATCCAGCTGGAAGATGAAGCAGGAGAGGCGCACGCCGCGCTACACCACCCACTGGCAGGAGTTGGCTGTCGTTAAAGGCTGACTGACCTGCTTCGGTCCGGACGAATCAATTCCGCCAGAAGGCAGAACAGCGGATACTCCTTCATGCGGAACTACCCTCAGGTGCATCCAGTAGGAGGAACAAGGTTTCAAGCGCTTGCCGCTTCTCTTCCATATAGTCATGCCCGTCATAGTGACGGTTCTGTACCCCGCTGATACCGTGCGACTGCAAGCGGCCACGATCATCTGAGCTGATACGAGCGCGGGCAAGAATGGTCTCCACACCTGAACGAATACGCTTTGCTTGGAAGTCGGCCAGCGTGGTGGCATCGACTGCCCACGCGCTCAGTGTGGTCGCGGCAAGGTGAGTAACGCCTTTGTCGGTGCTCAAGGCATAGGTGCCTTGTGGCTCGCACTCCTGCAGCGCAGTCGCTGCTTGAGGAATCAGCGGCACCGTATGTGGGCGGGGAGGCTTGCCAGGTCTACCCTTGCCATCGAAGAGCACGATGCTTTCAGCCGTTACGTTTTCCGTACGCAGTTTCACCAGTTGCGCGATGCGTTGCCCACCAGTTAGGAGATGTAGCCTCAGGACCGCACCCCGAAATCCTGGCAGGAGCTTGATGGCTTGCCAGTAGGAACGAAGCTCCTCAGTTGTCAGGGGGCGCTTGTCAGCCTTGTTGGCGCTTTCGTCGGGTTCTGTGTCTGCCGCAGGGTTGTGGGTGACGTTGTAGCTTTTGAACTTCACCGGAATGCTGGGTTTGGAGCGTGCAGCCTTCGCGGTCTGGTATGCAGCCCTGATATAGCTGCGCAGCTTGTTACTTGTGCGAGCTTTTCCCTGCTCAATTACCTGGCGCATCATGTCTGCTATCTGTTCTCCAGTCACTTCATTGGCAGGCAGGGCAGCGATCTTGGGCCATGCCTCCAGCACATGCAGCTTGAAGATGCTTCGGGCGTCACTGTGCGAATCGCGTTCCAGGGCTTTCAGGTGGTCGCAGTAGTCAGTCAACAGCGCCTGCAATGTGAACTTTGCAGCTTCTAGCTTTGCTGTTTCGGCCTTGTCCTTCGCCTCCTGCTCCGCCGCCTTCACGCCAGCGAATCCACCGTTGGCTAGATTGGCATGGTGCTGCTCTGCAAGGGCCTCCGCAGCACGCATTGCGGCCAAGACAGAAAACCCCTTGCCTGTCGGCTTCAGGCTTTTGGGCGGTGCGCTCGGGTCGTATATGCCGATCACTTCGCGAGCAGTCTTGCCGTTGATCGTGACGCGCCAGTAGAAGGTGACGGCACCAGATGCTAGTTTTCGTACCTCCAACGATCCTGACGGGATCACTTTGCCCATTTTCAGGAACTGCCCTGGCGACAGTTCGTTGATACTTTGTCCGCTGGTTTTCGTAGCCATGATCTAAGTCCGTTTGCCACCCTGGTGACAGTCTGGTGACAGTTTGAGCGTGAATGGTATCACCCACTAACGGACTGATTTGGACAATAAATCTATTAAAAACAAAGGTTTATGGTGCTGGTGACAGTCCAGCAATGTCCATTGTTGTCTAGCTTTTGGGGACTTTTAATCCGTTGGTCACAAGTTCGAATCTTGTACGTCCTACCAGAGATATAGAGGGACTGGCTGTCATGGTCAGTCCCTTTTCTCGTCTGGCGTGGCCAAGCGCATTCTCAAGCCGACTTGCAACGGCCTGCAAGCCTTCTGGCGCTACATGCGTGTACCGCTCCACCATCGAGAGCGTTTTCCATCCTCCTAGTCTTCGCCGCTCGTGCGTCGGTGTGGTGTTGATTCCCGGCGCGCCCCGCACACTGCTGAACCTGCGGGCGGAACGGCAGCCGGTGCAGGGGTTTCTGGTGGACTTGTTGAAGCCCTGAAAAACATGGGCGCCCAGCAGGCGCCGGGCGGCATTCAAGGCGCCTGCAGTTTCTGCAGCAGCTCCAGCGTCGGATACCCGTCGGCCACCACGCCCAGGCTGTGCTGGTAGCCGCGCAGGCCTGCCCGGGTGGCGGGGCCCATCACGCCGTCGGGGGTTCCTGCGGCAAAGCCTTTGCGGTTCAGGGCTTCTTGCAGGGCTTGCAGCTGTGCACGCGACAGTGGTTCGATGTCGCGGGGCCACGGGGTGGCCACTGGGCCGCCGCCGTCGATCTGGCGCGCAAGCAGCGCCACGCCCAGCGCGTAGTTGACCGAGTTGTTGTAACGCAGGATGGTGCGGAAGTTGTTGCCCACCAAAAACGCCGGGCCCCGTGCGCCCGCAGGGGTGACGATGGAGGCCCCGGCCAGGTCGGGCAGCGGCGCCCCGTCGATGGATCGCACCCCTTCGGACTCCCACTGGGCTGCGGTCTGGCGCACGGCTGCGTCGGCGCGGGCGTGGTCGAACGTGGGGGGCAACTGCACTTCGGCACCCCATGGTTCGCCGGACTTCCAGCCTGATCGGGCCAGAAAATGCGCGGTGGACGCCGTCACATCGGCCACGCTGCCCCAGATGTCGCGGTGCCCGTCGCCGTCGGCATCGACCGCGTAGGCCAGGAACACTGAGGGCAGGAACTGGGTGTGCCCCATGGCCCCGGCCCACGATCCGATCATGCGGTCGGCGGCGATGTCGCCCTGGTCGATGATGCGCAGCGCTGCAAGCAGCTCGGCCTGCGCCCAGGCGCGGCGGCGGCCTTCGTAGGCCAGGGTGGCCAGTGCATCCACCGTGCGGAAGGTGCCAAAGTTGCTGCCGTAGTTGCTCTCCATGCCCCAGATGGCGGTGATGACGCTGGCCGGCACACCATAGCGGGCGGCTGCTGCTTGCAACGCAGCGCCGTGCGCAGCCAACTGCGCCTGGCCCTGGGCGATGCGCTGGGGCGAGACGGCGCTGTCGAGGTACGCCCATGGGGTGCGGGTGAACTCTGGCTGGGCGCGGTCCAGCTCGACCACGCGGGGCAGCCACTGCGCCTTGCCCAGCACGTCGCGCACGGTGGCGGGGCGAATGCCCGCCTCCAGCGCCTGGGCCGAAAAGCTGCTCAGCCATTGGGCAAAGCCGGCCGTGTGGTCGGCGTCGGGGCTGGCCTGTGGCGGTGTGGCGGCTGTGGTGGGCGACGCTGTGGGCGGTGTGGCCGCAGCCACAGGTTTTGCTGAGGGTGTGGGGGTGGGGCTGGGGGCTGACGCGCAGCCCGCGAGGGCGAGGGCGAGGGCGGCTGCCAGGGCCACCCCGGCAACCTGTGCTGGGGCGTGGGCGCGTGAGGCGGCGAGGGGCAGGGCGGAGGCACGCTCCACGGGGCGAGGGGAAGCAATGAAACTGGGCATGCGCCATTGTCCCGCGCGGCGGCGTGTGTACCGGGTGCGAATGTGCATCAGTCCGTACGGTGAATTTGCTTACTATGTTTTTGATAGCTGCTTGCGCATGTTCCACTAGCGCTTGCGGCCAAAAACACTGAAAAATGCGGTTACAGTGGCGGCTTGATCGCCTTGCGCCCCGCCCTCCGTGCGCGAGCCTCCGCCTGCAGCCCCCTGTTAGCCTACCGACCATGGCGCCCCACACCTTTCTCTGGCACGACTACGAAACCTTTGGCGCCAACACGCGCCGCGACCGGCCTGCGCAGTTCGCGGCCATCCGCACCGATGCCGAGCTGAACGAAATCGGCGAGCCGCTGATGCTGTACTGTCAGCCCGCCAGCGACTATCTGCCCGACCCGGTGTCGTGCCTCATCACCGGCATCACGCCCCAGCAGTGCCTGGAGCAGGGCGTGCCCGAGCACCAGTTTGCCGCGCGCATCGAGTCCGAGTTTGCGCAGCCCGGCACCATTGGCGTGGGCTACAACACCATCCGGTTTGACGATGAGATCACGCGCTTCATGTTCTGGCGCAACCTCATCGACCCCTATGCGCGCGAGTGGCAGAACCAGTGCGGCCGCTGGGACCTGCTGGACGTGGTGCGCATGACCTATGCGCTGCGGCCCGACGGCATCACCTGGCCCAAGAAGGAAGACGGCGTGACGCCCAGCTTCAAGCTGGAGCACCTGTCCAAGGCCAACGGCCTGCAGCACGATGCCGCGCACGATGCGCTGTCGGACGTGCGCGCCACCATTGCGCTGGCGCGGCTGATCCGCCAGCACAACACCAAGCTGTTCGACTTTGCGCTGAGCCTGCACAAGAAGGACCGCGTGGCCGCCGAACTGCGCCTGCCCGCCACCACGGCCACGGCGCGGGCTTTTTTGCATGTGTCGGGCATGTTCCCCACCGAGCGCGGCTGCCTGGCCGTGATGTGGCCGCTGGCTAGCCACCCCACCAACAAGAACGAGCTGATCGCCTGGGACCTGGCCCACGACCCACGCGAGCTGGCCACGCTGAATGTGGAGGACATCCGCCTGCGCATGTTCAGCAAGGCCGACGCGCTGCCCGAGGGCGTCACGCGCCTGCCCATCAAGACCATCCACCTGAACAAATCCCCCATGGTGGTGGGCAATGTGAACACGCTCACGCCCGCGCTGGCGCAGCGCTGGGGCATCGACCTGGCCCAGGCCGCGCTGCACGCCGAGGTGGCGCGTGCGCTGCCCGACATGAGCGGCATCTGGCCGGCGGTGTTTGCCCGCCCGCAAGAGCCCGCGCCCGATGTGGACCAGGACCTGTACGGCGGGTTTGTGGGCAACAACGACCGGCGCCTGTTGAACGACCTGCGCACCCTGAGCGGCGACCGACTGGCCAAGGCGCGTGCGAACTTTGATGACCCGCGCCTGGCCGAGCTGCTGTGGCGCTATCGGGCGCGCAACTTCCCGCAAACGCTGTCGCCCGAGGAGCAGGAACGCTGGGAGGCCCACCGCGCCGCCTGCCTGTTCGACGGGCAGGGCGGGGCGCGCACGGTGGAGCAGCTGTTCACCGAAATCGATGAACTCTCGGAGACCGCCGATGACGAGCGGACGCAGGACATTCTGGGCGCCTTGTACGATTACGCTGAACACATCGCACCGGAACGATGACTCCCCCTGAGGCGCTGCGCGCCTTCCCCCGGAGGGGGACGCACCCGGTGGCCTGGCAAAGCCAGTTCCACGGGTGCACTGGCATCAGGGCGCGCCAGTAGTGATCGCCCCGTCTTGTAAGTAGCCACGCAGAAACAGCGCAGATTTTTATGACGACACCGCAGAGCCACAGTTTCACCACCCAGATCGTGCACGCCGACCGCCTGGGCGGCGCCGAGCACGGGGCCATCCACAAGCCCATCCACACCTCGGTGCAGTACGGCTACGAGAAGGTCGAGGACCTGATCGCCGTCTTCCAGGGCACCGCCAAGGGCGGCTTCAACTACGCGCGCCAGGGCACACCCACCACGGCGGCGCTGGAGGCCAAGATCACGCAGATGGAGGGCGGGCACGGCTCCATCGTGTTCTCCACCGGCATGGCGGGCATCTGCGCGGTGTTCCTCACCCTGCTCAAGGCGGGCGACCACCTGGTGGCCAGCCAGTTCGTGTTTGGCAACACCAACAGCGTGTTCGGCACCTTGGCCGACCTGGGCATTGAAGTGACCACGGTGGACGTGACCGACGCGGCCAATGTGGCCGCCGCGCTGCGCCCCAACACCCGCATGGTGTTTGTCGAAACCATTGCCAACCCCGGCACGCAGATCCCCGACCTGGAAGGCATCGGCGCACTGTGCAAGGCGCATGGCGCGATCTACGTGGTGGACAACACGGTGGCATCGCCCTACCTGTTCCGCGCGGCCACGGTGGGCGCGGGGCTGGTGGTCAACTCGCTCACCAAGAGCATTGGCGGGCAGGGCGACGCGCTGGGCGGCGCCATCACCGACACGGGCCTGTACGACTGGTCGGGCTACCCCAACATCTTTGCGGCCTACCGCAAGGGCGACGCGAAGGGCTGGGGCCTGCAGCAGCTGCGCAAAAAAGGCCTGCGCGACATGGGCGGCACGCTGTCGTCCCACGCCGCCCACCAGCTGGCCCTGGGTGCGGAGACTTTGTCGCTGCGCATGGACCGCACCAGTGCCACCGCCCTGGCGCTGGCGCAGCGGCTGGAGGCGCACCCGGCCGTCTCGCGCGTGCTGTACCCCATGCTGCCCTCGCACCCGCAGCACGCCTTTGCGCGCAAGCACCTCAAGGCGGGCTCGTGGCTGCTGTCGTTCGAGCTGCGCAACCCCGACCAGTGCCTGGCCGTGTGCAACCGCCTGCAGTTGCCCATCAAGGCCACGGGGCTGGCTGACACGCGCACGCTGATCATCCCGGTGGCGCACACCATCTTCTGGGAGGCAGGCCCTGCGGTGCGCGCCACCATGGGCATTGCCGACAGCATGATCCGCTTGTCAGTAGGCCTGGAAGAGGTGGAAGACCTGCTGGCCGACTTTGAGCAGGCGCTTGCCGGAGCCTGACCCCCACCTGAACTGCCCACCCTGACCGGGAGCCACGCCATGGCCACTGCCACCTCTGCACCACCCGCCAGCATCGGCAAGTACCGCATCGAGCGTGAACTGGGGCGGGGCGCCAGCGGCATTGTGTACCTGGGGCTCGATGGCTTCCGGGGCCGTAAGGTCGCCATCAAGCAGACCCACGCGCATTTGCTCAAGGTGCCCGAGCAGGCCGAGCGCTACCGCAAGCTGCTGCGCAACGAGGCCGCGCTGTCGGGCCGCCTGCGCCACCCCAACATCGTGCGCCTGCTGGATGCGGACGAAGAAGCGCTGCCGCCGTATCTGGTGCTCGAATACGTGGACGGCCAGCCGCTGTCCGACTTTGCAACGCCCGACACCCTCTTGTCGGTGCCCCAGGTGCTGGACATTGCCTTCAAGTGCTGCAACGCGCTCGAATACGCCTACCGCGAAGGCCTGGTGCACCGCGACATCAAACCCGCCAACCTGATGCTGGCGCGTGGCGGCGACGTGAAGCTGACCGACTTTGGCGCCGCCCTGTCGCTGCGCAGCGATGCCACCCAGCTGTCCGGCCTGGTGGGGTCGCCGTCGTATATGTCGCCCGAACAGGTGCGCGAGCAGGACCTCACCCACCACAGCGACATGTTTTCGCTGGGCGTGGTGGTGTACGAGCTGCTCACCGGCCGCCGCCCGTTTGATGGCGACACCGACTTCGCCACGCTCTACAAGATCAGCAACGAGACGCCCACCCGGCCCAGCCTGTTGCGCGCGTCGTTGCCAGCGCATGTGGACGAGGTGCTGCTGCGTGCGCTGGCCAAGCAGCCCGCCGACCGCTTTGCCACCTGGGCCGACTTTGCCCAGGCGCTGCTGGCGGCGCACCGGGGCCTGCCCCGCCAGAAGTCGCAAGACACCGAGGCCGAGCGCTTTGCACGCCTGCGTGCGCTGCCGTTTTTTGCCGACTTTCACGACGTCGCGCTGTGGGAGCTGATGCGCTTGGGGCATTGGCGCCGGCTGGAACAGGGCACGGTGCTGATGCGCGAGAACACGCCGGGCGACTCGTTCTGCATCCTCATCGAAGGCCAGGTGGCCGTCAGCCGCCAGGGCTGGAACCTCAGCACGCTCGGGCCGGGCGTGACTCTGGGCGAGATGACCTACCTGCGCCCCGACAACCGCATCCGCACCGCCACCGCCGTGGCCGAGACCGAGGTGCTGGTACTCAAGGTGCGCAACCCCGCGCTGCGCGAGGCGTCGGAAGACCTGCAGTCACGTTTTGACAAGGCCTTCATCAAGCTGCTGGTGGGGCGGCTGATTGCCACCAACGAGCAGCTGGCCGAATGGGAGCTGGTGGCAGCGCCAGGGCCCGCTTGCGGTTGATATCCCGGTTGCTACTTAATTGATAGCTGTTAGGGCATATTGCACTCGCGCTACCAGCCAAAATTACCCAAAAAACCGGTAGCACACCACGATGGCGGCTACCACGCCTGCCAGTTCGGCCAGCAAGGCGCAGCCCACAGCATGGCGCGCGCGCTGTATGCCCACTGCGCCAAAGTACACGGCCAGCACGTAGAACGTGGTCTCGGTGCTGCCCTGGATGGTGGCGGCGGCCAGGGCGGCAAAGCTGTCCACGCCCTGGGTCTGCATGGTCTCGATCAGCATGGCGCGCGCCGCGCTGCCTGAAAACGGCTTGACCAGGGCGGTGGGCAGTGCGTCCACAAACCGGGCGTCGGCGCCCAGTGTGGTCACGCACCAACGGATGCCGTCCAGCACATAGCCCAGCGCGCCCGAGGCGCGGAACACGCCTACGGCGCACAGCATGGCCACCAGGTAGGGCAGTAGGCCCTTGGCCACGTCAAAGCCTTCGCGTGCTCCGTCGATGAAGGCCTCGTACACCAGCACCTTGCGCCACGCGCCCAGAGCCACAAACAGCACGATCAACGCGAACAGCGTGAGGTTGCCCAGCAGCGAGGACAGGGATGCAAGTGCGGCGGCACTCAGCGTGGTCAGCAGTGCCATGAAGCCAGCCAGCACCAGCGCCACGGGCAGCAGGTAGGCCAGCACCACGGGGCTCCACAGCGGCAGGCGCTGCACCACGGCCACACTGAGCAGGCCCACCAGGGTAGACGCCGATGTGGCCAGCAGAATGGGCAAAAAGACCAGCGTGGGATCGGGCGCGCCTTGCTGCATGCGGTACATGAAAATCGTGACCGGCAGCAACGTGAGCGACGAGGCGTTGAGCACCAAGAACAGGATCTGCGCGTTGGTGGCGGTATCGGGCTCAGGGTTCAGCTCTTGCAGGGCCTTCATGGCCTTCAGGCCCATGGGTGTCGCTGCGTTGTCCAGCCCCAGGGCGTTGGCGGCAAAGTTCAGTGTCATCAGGCCCAGAGCAGGGTGGCCCCGGGGAACACCCGGCATCAGGCGCTGGAACAGCGGGGCCAGCCAGCGGGCCAGGGCATCGACCAATCCGGCCCTTTCGGCAATCCGCAAAAAGCCCAGCCACAGCGTGAGCGTGCCAAACAGCAGCACCATCACCTCGACCGACAGCTTTGCCATGGCGAATAGCGCCTCGACCATGGCCGCAAAAATCTGGGCGTTGCCACCCACCAGCCATTGGGCCAGGGCTGCCACCGCCGCCGTGAGGAAAAAGCCCAGCCACAGGGTGTTGAGCATCAGTGCACCGGGGAGAAGGCGAAGGAGGGGGCTTTGCGCATGTCGCCGAGGTTAACTGCACCGCTGCGTTCGGGTGGTTGAGAGCGTGGCGGGAGGGCAACGAAACTGTCAATGGTGGTCAGTGGTACTCTATAGGGTTCGGTTTGGAGTTGCACAACCGCCTTTTGGTTGGTTATTCGAGGGCTTTTTTGCCCTTCTGCACGGCCGCAGCAACTCCCACACTACACACGGCGCCCCGGCGCGCCGCATTCACACCAAGGAAAAGAGATCCATCATGGGCGCGCAGTGGAAAGCAAAAGGCAAGGCACAGGTGGCCGACGCCAAGGGCAAGCTGTTTGGCAAGCTGGTCAAGGAAATCACCGTGGCCGCACGCGGCGGCGCCGACCCGGCCAGCAATGCACGCCTGCGCCTGGTGGTGGAGCAGGCCCGCAAGGCCTCCATGCCCAAGGATACGCTGGAGCGTGCCATCAAGAAGGGCTCCGGCACCGGCGCCGACGCGGTGAACTACGAACGCGTGATCTATGAAGGCTTTGCCCCCCACCAAGTGGCTGTGATGGTCGAATGCCTGACCGATAACGTGAACCGCACCGCGCCCGAAATGCGTGTGCTGTTCCGCAAGGGCCAGCTGGGTACCTCGGGCTCGGTGGCCTGGGACTTCAACCATGTCGGCATGATCGAAGCCGAACCCGCCACCCCCGATGCCGACCCTGAGCTGGCCGCCATCGAAGCCGGTGCGCAGGACTTTGAGGCGGGCGACGAAGAGGGCACCACCACCTTCTGGACCGACCCCACCGACCTCGACCTGGTCAGCCGTGCGCTGCCCGCCCACGGCTTCACGGTGCTGTCCGCCAAGCTGGGGTACAAGCCCAAGAACCCGGTGAACCCTGCCAACCTCACGGCCGAGCAACTGGAGGAGGTCGAGAACTTCCTGGCGGCCATCGATTCGAACGACGACGTGCAAAACGTGTTTGTGAGCCTGGGTGGCTGATGCGGGCGCGCTGGCGCCGCTGACCGTGCCACAGGCTTTGACTGACGAACCGACTGTTTCATGACTGCTGACCACTACGCAGCCCTCGGGCTGGCGGCCAATGCGTCGCTGGCGGACATCAAAAAGGCCTTTCGCCAGAAGGCTTCGTTCTACCACCCCGACCGCAACACGGCGCCCGACGCCGCACAGCGCTTTGCGGAGGTGCAAAAGGCCTACGAGGTGCTGTCTGACGACGACGCCCGCCAGGCTTATGACGACAACCGCCGCCGCAACCTGCTGGACGACCCGCTGCAGACCGCCCAGGAGATCTGGCAGGCCTACAGTGCGCGCATTCTTTCTCATCCTTCTGCCCTGTGAAACTTTCTCCTTATTTTTATGACCTGCGCTCGGCCTACCAGGCCGAGCTGGACGACTTGGTGTCCGACTCCGAGGGCAACGACGTTCTGCGCAAACGCCTGGCCGAAAAGCGCAACGAGATGGCGTTTTTGGTGCAGATGATGGAACTGGCCCCCGAAATGGTGGCCGTGGTCTTTCACCGGGGCTTTCGCTTTACCAAACCGGCTGCACTGGAGCACCTGCTGGGCTTGCCGGTGAACGAGCTGCCCGACTGGCACAGCCTGACCCATGCCGTAGCGTTGGAGCCCTGGGCAATGAGTCTGGCCCAGACCGTGTTGCGCGAGCCCCAGGGCGCACGCTTTCTGACGGTAGCCGCCGGCCTGGAATACCTGCAACAGCACGCGCGCTTGGCTCCGGCCGCAGCGTCGCATGGCGACGGTGATGCAGAGGGCGATGACGAAGACGCCGCCGAGCACGATGACGATTTTGATGCGCTGAGCGCAGACGACGCCATCGAGCCCCACAACAGCCGCACGCGAGAGGAGGCCAGCTCCAACTGGCTGGCGGACGTGGGCTTTGACCGGAAGGACTAGCCCCCTGAGTCGGCTCGTGCCTTCCCTTTCGAGGGAGATGCAGTCAGTGCGGCGGGGAGGCCCTTGCGCGGCGGCCGCTTGCCGTTGCCGCGCCAGTTTCATCGGCTTGCGCAGCGTGCACGGCGCCATGGACAAATGAAAAGGAATTTCGTATGAGCAACACCCACCTGGCCCTCATCACCAAAACCACCAGCCTCATCGCGGCGGGCGACATCGTGGGCGCTGAATCGGCCCTGGCCGAGCTGGCGGATGCAGAGGGCGACAACGCGCTGATGGTGGTGCTGGACCAGCTGGCGCCCAAGGACATCCTGGCCGTGATGCGCGAGTACGACGACTCCAAGGCCTCGGTGGTCAACATGCTGGTCACGCCCGAGCAGTTCGCACGCGCCATGGTGCTGGAAAAGCAGTACAAGGACCTCACCCACACACACCTTCGCAACATGGTCAACGCAGTGGTGTTCCGTGACGATGCCGACCCGGTGGAGTTCCTCACCGCCATTGGCGATCTGGAGGGGGGCGCCGAGGCACTGGCCAACTACTTTGCCGAAAAGTGGAGCCGCGTCGAGGCGTTTGCCCGCACCGGCACCTTCGATGCGACCGAAGACTACGGCCCCACGCTGAGCGATGACGAACTGCTGGCCTCGGGCTATGTGCAGCCGCGCATCGACCTCGATGAGGTGGCCGACCGTGACTGGATGCAGATGGCCTGGCTGCTGCGCTATGAATGCCGCGACCTGTTCATCGAGATGCTGCTGGTGCTGCGCGCCAAGGCCCGCGCGTTTGACCTGGGACTGGAAGAGGGCGACGAGACGTCCGAAGAAGACGATGGCAAGTTCGAGACCAGCGAAACCGACCGCGGCAAGGCCACGCCTGCCGCACGGGCTTCAGACGAAGAGTCTGCAATTTAGTGAACAACCCCCTGAGGCGCTTCGCGCCTTCCCCCTTCTCTCGAATGGCTGTGCCATTCGGGAAGGGGCACACCGCCAGCGCGGCGGGGCGGCCCTTGCGCGGCGGTCCTGGAATGGGCCGCGCCAGTTTCATAGCCCATGAGCAGCGCGAAGCGCGATAGATTCAGACATGACCGTGCCTCCCACGCCTTCCTCAATTTCTGCACCAGTCGCTACTGCCAATGCCCTGCAACTGCACGATGCGCGCCCTTTCTTTGAAAAGGCGCTGGTCTACGGCGTGCAGCACGGCCTGATTGATGCGGACCGGCTGGCGGCCATCAATGCCGATGCACCCAAGGGCATGGTGCAGATTGCTCGTTACTTTGGCAGCGAGTTTTTGCGGCCAGAGCTGGAGAAGGCGCGAGACCGCATGGTCAACCTCATCAGCCTGTACCTGCTGGAGACCACGGACGGTGATCTGGCCAAGGCGGCGGTGTCGCTGCGCGACAACTCCTTTTTGTCGCGCTCCAAGGGCGGCTCGGACATGCTCAAGCGCCTGATCGCCATGCCCGAGAGCAGCAACTTCGGTATGGGCGGCTATGCGGATGCCGAAACCCCACTGCTGGCTGCCTGGTCGCTGCGCAGCCATGCCGACTACCGCGCAGAGCTTGCCAGGCGCAGCCACATCGCCCAGGCCATCGGCGCCGCCGAGTGGCTGGCCGCGCAGTATGGCCTGGACACGGACGAGCTGGAAACCGCCGGTGCCGACGCCGAGGCCGTGATCCGCACAGGGCTGCTGATGCAGGCGCTGAACCCCAAGGCCATGGCGGCGAGTGAGTGGCCCAGCGCCCCGGTGTTTGAAAAGCTGGTGACTGCCCTGCGCAAAAAGAAGCCCGCACTGCCCGCAGCGCTGCGTTTGCCTCCCGGTGTGCCGGCAGAGCTGCACGACGTGCTGCAAGCCCAGTGCGCCACGGTGCTGGCCGACCTGCCCAAGCTGCTGCAGTCCTCTGCGCCGCTGCGCACCCTGTTGCGCCCCATGGGGGCCTTCAGGGCTCGATACTTCCTGCTGGACGACCCCCTGGCCGAGGTGGACAGCTTTCACCGCAGCCTGGATGTGTTGGAGGGCGACGACGAGCCCCCACAGCCCGCCAGCAAGACATGGACCAAGGCGACCGGGGGCAACGACGATGAGCACTCGCTGCTGACGCTCTTCCTGTGCCTGGCCGCCGGTGCGCCCAAGAAGACGCTGCTCACCGAGAAAACCGCCGCCAGCCTGGTGCGCAAGATCCGCAAGTCTGGCCTGCAGCCCGAGCTGGCGTCTGACTTCATCCGCAGCCACGCGGCTGCCGCCTTCCAGCAGGACTATCTGGCTCTGTGGTCTGGTTTTGTGCAAGACGCCCAGGCCACGCTGACCAGCGACCGCGACTACCAGATGCACGATGCGCTGGCGCTGCTGCGGCGCGAATGCCACGTGGTGGGTTGACAGGTGCTCCCAACGGCCACGCGAGGAGGTATGGCCTGAGGGGCTCCAAGCGCCGGCTGAAGCACTGCATTGCTGCCCGCAAAGCGTCGCGGGGCAGTCAATGCTCTCGGGTACCATTGTTAACGTTGATAGTCATCTCACAGCCGGCAGGCGATAGCAGCCGGGCGTTGAGCGATGGCGTCGCGTTGTGAACCCCACTCCATCGCCTGCCCGTACCCTCTGTGCACAGCCCCACCCTCCTTATCGTCGCGGCCATTCTTGCAGCGCTGGTCACCGGCGTTTTGTCCGCGGTGTGGCTCTTCAACAGACGTATTCCGGGACTTCGTCTCTGGGCGCAGGCATTGTTCTGCGCCACTGTGTTCTGCATCAACCTGTTGCTGCGCGACCATGTGCCGCTGCCATTGTCTGTCGTGCTGGCGCAGTCTTCCATTGCTTTGACTGCATACCTGTGCCTGCTGGGCGCACGCGAGTACATGGGCAAGGCGCCCCTGGGGCATGGTGTTGCCGCTCTGGCCTTGGCGCTTCTGCTGGCGACAGCCTTGTTTTTTACCCTGGTGAAGCCTAACGTGCAGGTGCGCATCGTGCTGACGGGTCTGGTGCCAGGGGTGATATTCATTGCGGCTGCACACACGCTGGCGCGTGGCGGTTTTCGCAAGGTACCCGCACGGTACCTGTTTGCGGCCACGGTGGGTGTGCACGGTGCCTTCTTGCTCCTGCGGCCCTTATTGTTCAAGCTGGCCGCACCCGCCGAAGGGGCGCAGCCCGAGGCGGGCATAGTGGCTGCGCTGTCGCAGTTTGTGGTTCTGGAGTCCACTCTCGCGGTGGTGCTGGTGGCGTTTGGCGCGTTGATGCTGACCAATGAGTTCATCACCAACGAACTGCGCCACCTCGCCGAGGTGGACCCGCTGACCAATGTGTTCAACCGCCGCGCGTTTCTGACCTTGTTGGACAAGGCCATCAGCAACGCCCAGCGCACGCAGACGACGTTGCCCGTGCTGGTGATGGACCTGGACCACTTCAAGAAGGTCAATGACAGCTGGGGCCACCGCGCGGGCGACGATGTGCTGCGCCATTTTGTGATGCTGGCCCAGCGCTGCCTGCGCAAGGAAGATGTGATGGGCCGCCTGGGCGGGGAGGAGTTCGCGATCTTCTTGCCCAATGCAGGGGCCGGTGGCGCCATTGCGGTGGCCGAGCGCCTGCGCGCCATGGTGGAGGCCCACCCTGTGGTGACCGAGCAGCGCAGCATTGCGCTCACGGTGAGTGTTGGTGTCACCCTGTGCGCGGGCAGCGAGTCGGCGGGTACGGCCTTGCAGCGTGCGGACGAGGCCATGTACTTGGCCAAGGAGCGGGGGCGCAACCGGGTGGAGATGACGGTGGCCCCAGCAGCGCCCTTGGTACCCGTTACTGCAACCCCCGTGCCCGCCGCACCAACCACCCTGGCAGCCTAGGAGCGGCGGAGCGCCAGTAAGGCGCCCAGGCCTTGCAGCCCTGCGCCATGGCGGGCTGTGTCGGCTGCCCGACCCTGGCGATGGCTGCAGGGGGCACAAGGCAGGCGCTGCCCGGCACAATCAACGCTTTCACACCACCCCCGGTGATGCGGGCAGACAACCCCATGGCAGTTCCACCCACTCCTGGCGCACCCAAAGCCGCTACCCTCGCAGCCACGCACCCCTCGCCCTCTGCGCCGCGTGCAGCGCCCGACCGGAGGGCGTTTCTGGCCATCGGCACGGGGGTGGTGCTCGCAGCGGCTGGTGCTGCCGGGTATTTTCTGCACCAGCCGAGTAACGACAGGCAGTTGGTGTTCGCCACTTTGCACGATGCGATGCGCGAGGCCGAGCGGCTGAATGCCGCATCTGTCCATGCGCTGGAGCCTGCTACGGCCTGGACCTGGGCACAGACGCTGGCGCATTGCGCACAGAGCATTGAGTATTCGCTGAGAGGCTTTCCGTCGCCCCAATCTGCGCTGTTTCAGAGCACGCTGGGGGCAGCGGCTTTCAAGGTGTTTGCCCTGCGTGGCCGCATGAGCCACAACCTGGCGGAGCCTATTCCGGGTGCGCCTTCGCTGGATGCGCAGGCCACGGATGCCTCTGTCGCCATGGCCCGCTTGCGCCAGGCGGTACAGGATTTTGCATTCCACACTGGGGCACTGCATCCCCACTTCGCCTACGGCGCCTTGAGCCGGGCCCAGTACGAGCAAGCGCATGCCATGCACCTGGCCAACCATCTGTCAGCCTTTGATGGGAGGGCTCCGGGCTGACGCTGCGCCCCTTTGAATCTGCAGGAAGGGCCTCGCGCCGCCTGGCGATGCCGTGGGCAATCGCAAGCGAATTGATGCAAGTCAAGTGAGGTGGCTTGCCGCACAGAGCCGATGGGGGCGCTGCGCGTACGATGCTTTTTGGATGGGAGGCGGCTTCGCTTGCGTGACTTGGAATGTGCTCCCGCCTCCACACCAAAGAGGATCAGAGCCATGGGCAGCAAGTGGAGAATTTTCGCGGTAGCAGCAGTGCTGTTGTTGCTGGGAGCCGTGCTGGTAGTGCGGTGGGCGCCTTGGCAGCCCAAGGGGCCAGGCCCCGGTTTTGTGAGCGGCAACGGCCGCATCGAGGCCACCGAGATCGCTGTGGCCACCAAGCTGGCGGGCAGGGTGGTGGACGTGCTGGTGGACGAGGGCGACTTCGTGAAAGCCGGGCAACCTCTGGCCCGTATGCAGATCGACAGCTTGCAGGCCCAGCGCGAAGAGGCCGTGGCCCGGCTGCAGCAGGCTCAGCTGGCCATCAGCAGCGCACAGGTGCAAGTGGCCCAGCGTGAGAGCGACTACCAGGCTGCGCTGGCCGTGGTGGCACAGCGCGAGAGCGATCTCGATACCGCCCGCCGCCGCCTGCCGCGCTCTGAGCAGCTGGCGCGCGAAGGCTTTTTCTCCAGCCAGTTGCTCGATGACGACCGCGCCAAGGTGCGCAGCCAGCAGGCCGCCGTGACCGCTGCCAAAGCCCAGGCCAAGGCCGCACAGGCGGGCATTGGCGCATCGCGCACGCAGGTGACCAGTGCCGAGGCCAATGTGCGCGCGCTTCAGGCCACGCTGGCCCGCATTGATGTGGAGCTGGCCGACAGCGAGCTCAAGGCCCCGCGCGACGCCCGCGTGCAGTTCCGCGTGGTGCAGCCCGGCGAGGTGGTGGGCGCGGGCGCGCGGGTGCTGCAACTGGTGGACCTGAGCGATGTGTACATGACCTTCTTTTTGCCCGAGACTGTGGCGGGCCGGGTGGCGCTGGGCAGCGAGGTGCGCATCGTGCTCGATGCCGCACCGGGCTTTGTGATCCCGGCCACCGTGTCGTTTGTGGCCAGCACCGCGCAGTTCACCCCCAAGACGGTGGAGACCGCGAGCGAGCGCCAAAAGCTCATGTTCCGCGTGCGCGCGCAGATCGACAAGGCTCTGCTGCAGCGCCACCAGGAGCAGGTCAAGACCGGCCTGCCTGGCGTGGCCTGGCTGCGGGTGGACCCCGCCGTGGAGTGGCCTGCAGAACTCGCCGTCAAGGCCGGTCAGTGAACCCCTCTGACAGTTTGGCACCCGTGGCCCGCCTGCGTGGCGTGGGACAGCGCTACGGGCGCACGGTGGCGCTCGCAGACATTGATTTGGACGTGGCCGCAGGCCGCATGGTGGGCCTGATCGGGCCGGACGGCGTGGGCAAGTCCAGCCTGCTGGCCCTGGTGGCGGGCGCGCGGGCGGTACGGCAGGGCACGGTGGAGGTGCTGGGTGGCAACATGGCCAAAAGCCGCCACCGCAGCCGCGTGTGCCCCCGCATCGCCTACATGCCTCAAGGGCTGGGCAAGAACCTGTACCCCACGCTGTCGGTGGAAGAGAACCTGCAGTTCTTTGGCCGCCTGTTCGGGCACGACGCGGCCGAGCGGCGCCGCCGCATTGACGAACTCACGCGCAGCACGGGGCTGTACCCGTTTCTCGCGCGGCCTGCGGGCAAGCTTTCGGGCGGAATGAAGCAGAAGCTGGCCCTGTGCTGCGCGCTCATCCACGACCCGGACCTGCTCATTCTGGACGAGCCCACCACCGGCGTGGACCCGTTGGCGCGCGCGCAGTTCTGGGACCTGATCGGCCGCATCCGCGCCGCCCGGCCGGGCATGAGCGTCATCGTGGCCACGGCCTACATGGAAGAGGCCCAGCGTTTTGAATGGCTGGTGGCCATGGACGAAGGCTGCATCCTGGCCACCGGCACGCCTGCCGAGCTGATGGCCCGCACCGGCCATGATTCGCTGGAGCAGGCCTTTGTGGCCTTGCTGCCCGAGGCCAAGCGCCGGGGTCACCAGGCGGTGCAGATTCCGCCGCTGGACCGGTCGCAGGCAGACGACCTCACCAATGTCGCCATCGAGGCGCGCGACCTCACCATGCGCTTTGGCGATTTTGTGGCGGTGGACCATGTGAGCTTTCGCATCCAGCGGGGCGAGATTTTTGGTTTCCTGGGCAGCAATGGCTGCGGCAAGTCCACCACCATGAAGATGCTCACCGGCCTGCTGCCCGCCAGCGACGGGCAGGCCTGGCTGTTTGGCCAGCCGGTGGACCCCAAGGACATGGCCACGAGGCGGCGGGTGGGCTACATGTCGCAGGCGTTTTCGCTGTACAGCGAGCTGTCGGTGGAGCAGAACCTGGTGCTGCACGCCCGGCTGTTCCACGTGCCCGAGGCCGAGGTGCCCGCGCGCGTGACGGCCATGCTGGAGCGGTTTGACCTGCAGGCCGCCCGCAGCGCACTGCCCATGAAGCTGCCGCTGGGCATGCGCCAGCGCCTGTCGCTGGCCGTGGCCATGGTGCACCAGCCCGAGCTACTGATCCTGGATGAGCCCACCTCGGGCGTGGACCCCATGGCACGCGACAACTTCTGGCGCCTGATGGTGGAGCTGGCACGGCGCGACAAGGTCACCATCTTCATCTCCACCCACTTCATGAACGAGGCCGAGCGCTGCGACCGCATCTCGCTGATGCACGCAGGGCGCGTGTTGGAAAGCGCTGCGCCGCAGGACATCGTGGCCAAGCGCGGCGCCGCCACGCTGGAAGAAGCCTTCATCGGCTATCTGGAAGATGCTGCGGGCACGGCCCCGGCTCCTGTGTCCGTGGCGGCTTCGACCCCCACTGCGCTATCCCCGGCGCCCACTCCCAACGCCCCCGCCTGGCCCACCCGCCTGCGCCACAGCCTGGCCCGCATCCACAGCACCCAGTGGCGCGAAGCGCTGGAGCTGCGCCGCGACCCGGTGCGTGGCGCCATGGCACTCCTGGGCTCGCTGATTTTGATGTTCGTGATGGGTTACGGCATCAGCATGGACGTGGAGAACCTGCGCTTTGCCGTGCTGGACCGCGACCAGACCGCGCTGAGCCGTGCCTACACGCTGAACCTGGCGGGCTCGCGCTACTTCACGGAGCAGCCGCCGATTGCCACCTACGCCGAGCTGGACGCGCGAATGCGCTCCGCCGAGATATCGCTGGCGCTGGAGATCCCGCCCGGCTTTGCACGCGATGTGGCGCGCGGCCAGCCGGTGCAGATCGGCGCGTGGGTGGACGGCGCCATGCCGCAGCGCGCCGAAACCGTCATCGGCTACGCCCAGGGCCTGCACCAGCAGTGGCTGGTGGAGCAAAGCCGCAGCCACACTGGCGTGGTGCCCCGAGGCCTGCTGGAGGTGGAGCCACGCTACCGCTACAACCCCGACGTGCGCAGCCTGCCGTCCATGGTGCCCGCCGTGATTCCGCTGCTGTTGCTCATGCTGCCCGCCATGCTCACGGCCCTGGCGGTGGTGCGCGAGAAAGAGCTGGGCTCCATCATCAACCTGTATGTCACGCCCACCACGCGCACCGAATTCATGCTGGGCAAGCAGCTGCCCTATGTGCTGCTGGCGCTGTTCAACTTTGGCCTGATGTGCCTGGCGGCGGTGACGGTGTTTGGCGTGCCGATGACGGGAAGTTTTGCCACGTTGACATTGGCCGCTGTGCTGTTCAGCCTGTGTTCCACGGGCATGGGGCTGCTGGCCTCCACCGTCACGCGCAGCCAGATTGCGGCGATGTTCTTTGCCATGGTGGGCACCATCATTCCCGCCGTGCAGTTTGCAGGGCTCATCAACCCCGTGTCGTCCATGACGGGCTTTGCGCGCTGGTTCGGAGAGGCCTACCCGGCCAGCCACATGTTCACCATCAGCCGGGGCGTGTTCAACAAGGCGCTGGGCCTGCAGGATTTGCAGGCCGAGTTCTGGCCCATGCTGGTGGCGGTGCCGGTCATCATCGGCGCGGCGATCTTGCTGTTACGAAAGCAGGAGACCTGATATGGCTCTGCGTGGCCGCTGGTCCAATATTTTTCGCTTGGGCATCAAGGAGCTGTGGAGCCTGTGGCGCGACCCGGCCATGCTGTTCCTCATCGTCTACACCACCACGCTGGCGGTGTACTCGGCCGGCATGGCGCAGCCCGAGACGCTGTACCACGTGCCGATTGCCATCGTGGACGAGGACGATTCGGCCTTGTCCCAGCGCATCGCCACCGCGTTCTATGCGCCCCAGTTCACACGCCCCGCCAGGATCAGCATGCGCGAGGTGGACCCGGGGCTGGACGCTGGCCGCTTCACGCTAGTGCTGCACATCCCAGCGCACTTCCAGCGCGACGTGCTGGCGGGCCGGGTGCCGCAGGTGCAGCTCAACATCGACGCCACGCGCATGGGGCAGGCGTTTGCGGCCAATGGGGCGGTGCAGCAGATCGTGCAGCTGGAGGTGGCGGAGTTTGTGCAGCGCGACCGCACCGTGGCCGAGCAGCCCATCGAGCTGACGGTGCGCGCGCGCTTCAACCCGGCGCTCAACCCTGCGTGGTTCGGCTCGCTCATGGAGCTGATCAACATCGTGACCATGCTCTCCATCATCCTCACCGGCGCTGCGCTGATCCGCGAGCGCGAGCACGGCACGGTGGAGCACCTGCTGGTGATGCCCGTCACTCCGGGCGAGATCATGCTGGCCAAGGTCTGGGCCATGGCGCTGGTGGTGCTGGTCGCTACCTGGGTGTCGCTTACGGCGGTGATCCGCTGGGCGATTGGCGTGCCCATCGAGGGCTCGGTGCCGCTGTTCCTTCTGGGCGCCACGCTGCACCTGTTTGCCACCACGTCCATGGGCATTTTCATGGCCACGGTGGCGCGCAGCATGCCGCAGTTTGGCTTGCTGATGGTGCTGGTGATGATGCCGCTGCAGATGCTGTCGGGCGGCGTCACCCCGCGCGAGAGCATGCCGCTGTGGGTGCAGTACGGCATGGCGCTTGCGCCCACCACGCACTTCACCGAACTGGCCCAGGCCATCCTCTACCGGGGCGCGGGCTGGGCGGTGGTGTGGCCGTCGCTGGTGTGGCTCCTGGGGATTGGGGCGGTGCTTTTCAGCCTGGCGCTGGCGCGGTTTCGCAAGACGATTGCGCGCATGGCCTGAATGTCGGGGAGACTGTATATGCTATCGAATATATAGCTGTCAAGGCATGATCCATTAGCGCTTGAGGCTAGTTGGACGCAAAATCCACGCTGCCGGGCCGCCCAGGCAGGTTCAGCTGCGCCACGGGCGCTGGGCTGCTGGCCACCCGTTGGCCGCGCCGCCACACACCCAGGCGCGTTGCGCGCAGGCGGATCGCTTCCACCGGGTTGCGTGCGTGCAGCAGCACCAAGTCGGCATGGCAGCCGGGGGCGATGCCGTAACCCTCCAGCCCCAGCAGGCGCGCAGCGTTCTCCGTCACCGCATCAAAACACTGCCGCATCGCCGCCTGGCTGGTCATCTGGCCCACATGCAGGCCCATGTGCGCGGCCTCCAGCATGTCGGCGCTGCCGCCGCTGTACCAGGGGTCCAGCACGCAGTCATGGCCGAACGCGACGGTGAGGCCCGCAGCCATCAGCTCGGGCACGCGGGTCATGCCCCGGCGCTTGGGGTAGGTGTCGTGGCGGCCTTGCAGCGTGATGTTGATGAGCGGGTTGGCCACCACGCCCAGGTCGGCCTCGGCCATCAGCGCCATCAGCTTGCTCACGTAGTAGTTGTCCATGCTGTGCATGGAGGTGAGGTGCGAGCCCGTCACGCGGCCCTGCAGGCCCAGGCGCTGGGTTTCGTACGCCAAGGTTTCCACGTGGCGCGAGTGCGGGTCGTCGGATTCGTCGCAGTGCATGTCCACGCGTTTGCCCCGTTCGGCCGCCAGTTCGCAAAGGATCTTCACGCTCTCGGCCCCTTGGGCCATGGTGCGCTCGAAGTGCGGAATGCCGCCCACCACGTCCACACCCATGTCCAGCGCGCGTTTCAGGTTGTCGAGCCCACCCGGCGCACGCAGCACGCCGTCTTGGGGGAAGGCCACCAGCTGCAAATCCAGGTAGGGCGCCACGCGCTGTTTCACATCCAGCAGCGCCTGCACCGGCAGCAGGCTGGGGTGGCTGGTGTCCACATGGCTGCGAATGGCCAGCAGCCCGCGCGCCACGGCCATGTCGCAGTACTGCAGCGCGCGCTGCACGATGGCGTCATGGGTCAGCGTGGGCTTGAGCTCGCTCCACAGCGCAATGCCTTCGAGCAGCGTGCCGCTCTCGTTCACGCGCGGCTGGCCGTAGCTCAGGGTCGAGTCCATGTGGAAATGCGCGTCCACAAACGGCGGGCTGACCAGCAGGCCACCGGCATCCACCGTCTCATGCGCGGGGGCTTGCAGGCCCTCGGTCACTTCGGTGATGCGGCCGCCTTGCACGGCGATCGACATGTTCTGGCGCCCGTCGGGCAGGGTGGCGTGGGTGATGAGCAGGTCGAGCATGGTGGGGGAGTGTAGATATTCGTCGGGACGCGCTGGCACACTGCGGGGTTTCAAGAAAAAAGGGTCATCCGATGAACGCACATGAAAAGCTGAACTACGTCGAATTTGCGGCGCGCGATTTGCCCGCCACCAAGTCGTTCTTTGAAAAGGCCTTTGCGTGGGCCTTTGTGGACTACGGCCCGGAGTACACGGCCTTCTCGGGCCAGGGGCTGGACGGCGGCTTTTTCCAAGCCAGCCTGTGTTCCTCCCCAGCCACTGGCGGCGCCTTGCTGGTGTTCTACAGCGCAGACCTCGAAGCCACATTGGCCAAGGTGGAGGCGGCGGGTGGCCATGTGGTCAAGCCGGTATTCGACTTTCCGGGAGGACGGCGCTTTCATTTCACAGAGCCCAGCGGCAACGAGTTTGCGGTGTGGTCCGATCACCGCTCCCCCTTGCGGTAGGGCTTCATCAGCGCCTGCGGATACGCCGCCTTGCGTGCCACCAGCACCAGCGCCAGGATGGACAGCAGGTACGGCAGCATCAAATACACTTGGTATGGCAGCCACGCATCGCCCGCCTGTTGCAGCCGCAACTGCAGCGCATCAAAAAACGCAAACAGCAGCGCACCCAGCAGCGCCTTGCCGGGCCGCCACGAGGCAAACACCACCAGCGCCACGCAGATCCAGCCCCGGCCGTTGATCATGTTGAAGAAAAACGCGTTGAACGCCGACAGCGTGAGGAACGACCCCGCCACCCCCATCAGCGCCGACCCCGCCACGATGGCGCCGGTGCGCGTGGCCGCCACCGAGATGCCCTGGCCCTCGGCCGCCTGCGGGTTCTCGCCCACCATGCGCACCGCCAGGCCCAGTGGCGTGCGCAGCAGCACCCAGGCCAGCAGTGGCACCAGCAGCAGGGCCAGCAGCGTGAGTGGGGTTTGAGCCGACAGGATAGGAATGCCCAGCCACTCCATCGGTGCAAAGGGCTCGATGGTGGGTGGCGTGTTGACCTTGGGAAAGCTCACCCGGTAGCCGTAGTAGCTGAGCGCTGTGGCCAGCAGCGTGATGCCCAGGCCCGACACATGCTGAGACAGCGCCAACCCTACGGTGAGCCAGGCATGCAGCAAGCCAAACACCGCCCCCGTGAGCGCAGCCACCAGCACCCCGGTCCACAGCCCATGGCCCGCGTACACGGCAAGCCAGCCGGTGAAAGCGCCTGCGACCATGATCCCTTCAATGCCCAGGTTGAGCACGCCTGCGCGCTCGCACAGCAAAACCCCCAGCGTGCCCAGGATGAGCGGCGTGGCCACGCGCAGGGTGGCGATCCAGAACGCGGGGTTGGCGAGGATGTCGAGCAGTTCTGTCATGTGCTCGCCTCAGTGCTGGTTACTTTGATTTTGATAGCTGCTAGCGCTTGATGGATAAGCGCTAGAGGCCAATTTGGCATGAAATTCTGGTGCGCGTGCTTGTTCATGGTGCCCTCATTTCCGCCGCACACGGTAGTGCGTGAGAAGCCCGGCGACCAGCACCGCGATCAGCGAGGTTGCCACGATCACATCCGCAATGTAGGTCGGCACGCCCACCGCACGGCTCATGCTGTCGGCACCCACCAGCACGCCCGCCACAAAGGTGCCCGCCGCAATCACGCCCAGCGGGTGCAGCCCCGCCAGCATGGCGATCACGATGCCGCTGTAGCCGTAGCCGGGCGACATGTCGAGCGTCACATAACTGGTGCGGCCCGCCACTTCGATGGCGCCCGCCAACCCCGCCAGCCCGCCCGAAAGCAGGGCCACCAGCACCACCGTGCGGGTGATGGGCACGCCCGCAAACGCAGCAGCCCGTGCATTGGCCCCCGCAGCGCGAATGTCAAAGCCCGGCACCGTGCGCGCCAGCAGCGCCCACAGCATCACCGCCAGCGACACGGCCCACAGCAGGCCCGTGTGCAGCCGCGTCTGCGGCACCAGCTTGGACAGTTCCAGATCACCCTGCAGTGCCACGCTCTGCGGCCAGCCCATGGAGAGCGGGTCTTTCATCGGCCCATCGAGCAGGGCCGACACCAGCAGCAGCATGATGAAGTTGAGCAGCAGTGTGGTGACCACCTCATCCACGCCCAGCCGCGCCTTCATCAGCGCCGGGCCCAGCAGCAGCGCTGCGCCCGCCAGCGCGGCCGCCAGCATCATCAGCGGAAAGAGCACATAGGGCGACCACTCCAGCCCCGTGCCCCCGTGCATGCCGCCCACGGCCACGGCGGCCAGCGCCCCGGCGTAGAGCTGTCCCTCGGCCCCGATGTTGAACAGCCGCGCGCGGAAGGCCACGGCCGCTGCCAGCCCGGTCAGGATCAGTGGCGTGGCGCGGGTGAGGGTTTCGGTCAGCGCAAACACCGAGCCGAACGCGCCTTGCAGCAGCAGCGCATAGGTCTGGCCCACGGGCGCCCCGGCCCACAGCACCAGCAGGGCGCTGACGATCAGTGTGAACACCACGGCGCCCACCGGCGCCAGCACGTAGGCGGCTGGGGAGGTGTGGTTGCGTTTTTCAAGTCTCATGCTGGGTTGTTCTTGTTGTTGTCGCTCAATGGGCAGCGCCCGCCATGGCCAGGCCGATGGCTTCGCGTGTCCAGTCTTCAGCGCGTCGCGCCTCGCTCAGTTGTCCGTCGTGCATCACGGCCACGCGGTCACCCAGCGCCAGGACCTCGTCCAGGTCGTCAGAAATGAGCAGCACTGCGGCACCTGCATCCCGCGCGGCAATGAGCTGCTGCTGCACAAACATCACCGCACCAATATCCAGCCCCCAAGTAGGCTGGTGGGCCACGATGAGCTGGGGCGCAGGCGCGGTGTAGCCTGCTGCGTCCTTCGGCGGCATCAGCGCCCGGCCCAGGATGAGCTTTTGCATGTTGCCGCCCGACAGCGACCGCGCAGGCGCGTCGGCACCGCCGCCGCGCACATCAAAGGTCTCGGCCACGCGCTGCGCGTGCTGGCGCGCGGCGCGGCGTTTGACCCAGAAGGCGCGGAACCACGGGTGCGCAAACCAGGGCCCGCGCAGGCGTTCGGCCACAGCGTTCTCCCACACGGGCAGGTCACCCACCACGCCCACGGCGTGGCGGTCTTCGGGGATGCGGGCCACGCCCTGGCCGACCAGCCACGCGGGCCGTGCTTGCAGAGGGGCGCCGCGGAGGGTGACCTGGCCGGAGGAGGCGCTGCGCACGCCGCACAACACATCGGCCAGTGCCACTTGGCCGTTGCCGCTCACACCTGCAATCGCCACGATCTCGCCTGCGCGCAAGGTGAGAGACACATCATTCAATCGGTCGCGCCCTGCGAGAGCGGTGCTGACATTGGTCAGGGTGCAGATGGGCTCGCCCACGTTCTGCGCGGGGCGGCGCTCAGCGGCCTCAATCGCATGGCCCACCATCCACTGCGCCAGCTGCCCTTGCGTGGTGCCCTGTGCAGGCGCCTCGGCCACCAGCTTGCCTTGGCGCAGCACGGCTACGCGGTGTGAGACGCGCAGCACCTCGCCCAGTTTGTGGCTGATGAAGATGATGGACAGGCCCTGCGCCACCATCTGCGCCAGGGTGTCGAACAGCGCCTCGCTCTCTTGCGGGGTGAGCACGGCGGTGGGTTCGTCCAGGATGAGGATGCGGGCGCCCCGGTAGAGTGCCTTCAGGATTTCGACGCGCTGGCGTTCACCCACTGAGAGGCTGCCCACGCGGGCATCGGGGTTGACGGGCAGGCCAAACTGCTGTGACACCGCCAGCAGCTTGGCACGCGCCTCGCTGCGGCGTGATAACGGTTGCCACAGCGGCTCGGTGCCCAGCAGCACGTTGTCCAGCACCGTGAGGTTGTCGGCCAGCGTGAAGTGCTGATGCACCATGCCAATGCCCGCCGCCAGCGCCGCACGCGGCTGGCCGGGCGGCAGGGGCTGGCCGAAGACTTCGACGCTGCCTTCGTCGGCCATGTAGTGCCCGAAGAGTATGGACATCAGCGTGGACTTGCCCGCGCCGTTTTCGCCCAGCAGGGCCAGCACCTCGCCGCGCGCCAAGGTCAGACTGATGCTGTGGTTGGCGACGAGCTTTCCAAAACGCTTGGTGATGCCCGACAGTTTCAGGACGGGGGCGTTGGTGGAGGCCATCTACTTCCACGCCGCCAGAAACGCCCGCAACACCTTGGCCGAGTTGGCGGCAGCCAGGCCCATGAAAGTGCCCATTTCGTTCTCGCCATCACCACCACCGGCGAGATCGCTCAGCGACCGGAAGGCGATGTAGGGCACGCCGTTGCTGTGGGCGACCATGGCGGTGGCGGCGGTTTCCATGTCGAGCACGTTGGCCTCGAAGGTCTTGAAGGCGTATTCGCGGAAGGCCTTGTTGTCCACAAAGGCCTGGCCCGATACGCCGTTGCCGCCTACCACCAGCTGCGGGCGCTGCTTCAGGCAGGTGGCGGCCAGGCAGTGCTCCAGGCCCACGTTCTGCAGGCTGAGGGCGGTGGCCAGCATCTTGGGGTCAGCCTCGAACCAGAACTTCTTGCTGAGCTGGGGGTTGGCAGCCGATCGCACCTCCACCGGGCGCGGGTGCATCATGCCAAAGGCGGGCATTGTCAGCTCGCTTTTCATCCACGCGGGGGCGCTGTACTGGCCGGGTCGGTCTTCACGCGCCATCAGCCATTCCATGTACTGGCCCCACTGCGCGGGCACTGTGACGTCGCCAATGTGCAGGCTGGGGTTGACACCGCCCGCGATGCCGCTGAACACCACGTGGCTCACGTGGAAGCGGTCCAGCACCAGCTGCGTGTTCATGGCCGCGTTGGTCATGCTGATGCCGGAGAGGAACACCACCACAGGCTTGCCTTCGAGCGTGCCGGTGGTGAACTCCACGCCGTTGATGCTGTGTTTGGCGGGCTGCTGCACCTGGGGCAGCAGCACGTTCAGCTCGGGCGCAAAGGCGGAGATGACGGCGATGCGGGGTGTATCGTCCAGCCGCACGGCTGTTTTGCCAGGCGAGGTGGCGGCACAGCCCGCGACCACGGCGGCCAGGGCCAGGGCGCCCAGCAGGCGGGTGCACCGGGTTGTCAGAGTCGGCTTGGTGGTGTGGTGCGAAAACATGGTGGGTGAGCCAATAGCGGTGAACATCAAAACAAACAGGCCACCGCTTTGCTGGGGTGGCCTGTGCACAGAAGTTGAGGACGCGGGCACGGCGCCCGCTGCATCCGGTGCTTACTTGGCCGTGGACTTGGGCTGGCTGTCGTCCACCTTCACGGTGAACTTGCCGGCCAGGATGTCGGCCTCCTTGGCTTTGACCTTGGCGACGATGTCGGCAGGCACTTTCTTCTCGAACGTGCCCAGTGGGGCCAGTTCCGAGCCCTTGTGTTTCATCATGGAATACGGGCCGTAGTCCTCGGGTGTGAATTTGCCTTCTTTCACCAACTTCAGCGCACGCTCAATGCTGGGCTCCATGTGCCACAGGGCCGATGCGACCACGGTGTCGGGGTACTGCTCTTGTGTGTTGATCACGTTGCCGATGGCGAGCTTGCCTTTTTCCTTGGCCGCGTCGCTCACGCCAAAGCGCTCGGCGTAGAGCACGTCGGCGCCCTTGTCGATCATGGCGAAGGTGGCTTCCTTTGCCTTGGGTGGGTCAAACCAGCTGTTGATGAAGGTGATGGTGAACTCGACCTTGGGATTGGTTTCTTTGGCGCCTGCCATGAAGGCATGCATCAGGCGGTTGACCTCGGGGATGGGGAAGCCGCCCACCATGCCGATCTTGTTGGTCTTGGTCATGCCGCCAGCCACCATGCCGCTGAGGTACGCGGGCTCCTGGATGTAGTTGTCGAACACGCTGAAATTGGGCGCCTGCGGCTTGCCGGAGGAGCCGAGCAGGAACGAAGTCTTGGGGAAGTCCTTGGCCACCTTGCGGGCGGCGGCTTCTACCGCAAAGGCCTCGCCCACGATGAGCTGGTTGCCGCCGGTGGCGTACTCGCGCATCACGCGCTCGTAGTCGGCGTTGCTCACGTTTTCGCTGGCCTTGTATTCGATTTCGCCACGTGCCTCGGCGGCCTTCAGCGCCTTGTGGATGCGGCTGACCCATTGCTGTTCAAAAGGCACCGTGTAGATCGCCGCGACCTTGATCTTGGACTGCGCGAAGGCCAAAGAGGGCGCCATCGCCATGGCGGCCGAGAGGGCCATGGAGGTGCAGAGCAGGCGTCCGGTGAAGATGCGGCGAGTGGTCATGGTGGGGGTCCTTCAGACAAGCGAACAAAGGGTTGGAGGTGCCTTTGTCCTAGCAAGGAGCGCGCCAGTAGGCCCCCCGGACTGCGGCAAACCGCTGGCAAGTCTGCCAGAGGAAAGCCACCAAGTGGTAAAAATTTGCGGACGTGGGAGCGCAGCCATGAAAAAAGCCACCGCCGGGCACAAAGGCCCTCCTGCGGTGGCTGGTGCATGACCAGGCGGCTGTGCGCTTATTTGGTGCCAAAGATACGGTCACCCGCATCGCCCAGGCCCGGCAGGATATAGCCGTGGTCGTTCAGCTCGCGATCGATGGCGGCGGTGAAGATCGGCACATCGGGATGCGCCTTTTGCAGCGTGGCCACACCTTCGGGCGCAGCCAGCAGGCAGACGAACTTGATGGAGCGGGGGTTGAGCTTTTTCAGGCGGTCCACACAGGCGGCCGCGGAGTTGCCGGTGGCCAGCATCGGGTCCACCACGATGATGTCGCGCTCGTCCATTTCGGACGGCATCTTGAAGTAGTACTCCACCGGCTGTAGCGTGGCCGGGTCGCGGTACAGGCCGATGTGGCCCACGCGCGCGCCGGGCACCACGTTGAGCATGCCGTCCAGAAACCCGTTGCCCGCACGCAGGATGGACACCAGCACCAGTTTCTTGCCGTCGATCATCTTGCCGGTCATGGTCTCCAGCGGGGTTTCGATCTGGACATCCTGCAGCGGCATGTCGCGGGTCACTTCGTACGCCATCAGCGTGGAGAGTTCTCCGAGCAGGCGGCGAAAGCTGTTGGTGCTGGCGTCCTTCTTGCGCATCAGCGTGAGCTTGTGCTGGACGAGGGGGTGGGTGATGACGGTGACGTTGCTCATGGGGAACCTGAAAGGAGAAGGGCAGAGGCCTCAGTGCCGGTGCACAGGCACGCTCTGCCACACAGTGGGTAAAAAAGTGGGGGCTAGTCTGCCAGAAACCGTGCCAGGCGCGACAAATCGACGTTGCCGCCACTGATGAGGATGCCGACACGCGCGCCATGGATGTCCACGTTGCCGTGCTGGGCCCCGGCGAACGCGAGGGCGCCCGTGGGTTCGACCACGATCTTCATGCGCTCGGCAAAAAAGCGCAGGGACTCCACCAGTTGCTCGTCGGTAGCGGTGACCATGTCGTCGGCCAGGTGCTGGATGATGGGGAAGGTGAGCTGGCCCAGGGCCTGGGTCTGTGCGCCGTCGGCAATGGTGTGGGGCGTGGGGATCTGCACCACGTGTCCAGCTTTGAACGACTGCTGGCCGTCGTTGCCCGCCGCAGGCTCTACGCCCACCACCCGGCATTGCGGCGCCAGGGCCTCGGCTGCGAGCAGGCTGCCGGCCAGCAGGCCACCGCCGCCCACGCAGACGAAGAGGTAGTCCAGGTCGGGCACTTCTTCAAAAAGCTCTTTGGCGGCCGTGCCCTGGCCAGCGATGACATGGGGGTGGTCGAACGGGGGTACCAGCGTCATGCCGCGCTCCAGCGCCAGGCGGCGGCTGATGGCCTCGCGGTCTTCGGTGTAGCGGTTGTAGGTGACGACCTGGGCGCCGTAGTCGCGCGTGGCGGCCATCTTGGAGGCTGGGGCGTCCTCGGGCATGACGATGGCGGCGGGCATGTCCAGCAGCCGGGCTGACAGCGCAATCGCCTGGGCGTGGTTGCCAGCAGAGAAGGCGAGCACGCCGCGCTCGCGCTGCTCGTCGGTGAACTGGGCCAGGGTGTTGAACGCACCCCGGAACTTGAAGGCGCCGGTGCGCTGCAGGTTCTCGCACTTGAAGAACAGCTGCGCGCCCAGCCGCTCGTCGGCGGTGCTGGAGCGCAGCACGGGTGTGCGGTGCGCCATGCCCTTGAGCCGGTGCGCGGCAGCGGCCACATCGTCGTAGGTGGGTGGGGTCAGGCTGGGCAGCGTCATGGTGGCGGCATCCTTGTGGACAGGGCTGGAAGACGGCCATACCTGGCCCAGCCCTTGAAGCCTGATGATAGCCCTTTGCCTCACCATTTCAAGCAAAAGGGCTTGCAAGCGCTAGTGCTGTATGCCTGGGCAGCTATACATTTTGATGTGGCACATGCCTGTGAGCCCAATACCACGGGCCGCATGGCGCGGCCCGGTGGCGGTCAGCCCAGCTCGCTGAACCGCTGCAACGGCGTGAGTGCCGGGAACTCGCCCACGCGTTTTTGCTTCATGGCTATGACCGATTCGCGCACATGCTGGTTGCTCCAGATGGCGCCTTGCAGCCAGCCCATCTGGCGCAGGCTGTCTTCCACGCTGTGGTCGCGCGCGTAGTTCACCGCCTGCTTGGTGCCCCAAATGGCCACCGGGGGCTTGGACGCGATCTCCTTGGCGCACTGCAGCGCGGCGGCCAGCATGGCTTCCTGGGTGTCGAAGACCTCGTTGACCAGGCCGTAGCCCAGGGCCTTGGCGGCGCTCAAGCGGCGGCCGGTGTAGGCCAGTTCTTTCACCACGCCGAGAGGGATGAGCTTGGGCAGGCGTTGCAGCGTGCCCACGTCGGCCACCATGCCGATGTTGATCTCCTGGATGCAGAAGAACGCGTCGGCCGTGGCATAGCGAATGCAGCCTGCGGTGACCATGTCCACCGCTCCGCCGATGCAGCCGCCGTGGATGGCCATGATGACGGGGATGCGCAGGTTGTCGATGCGGGTGAAGGTGGCCTGCATGTCCGTCAGCAGGTCAAAGATGGCGGCACGGCCCTCGGGGCTCTGGTCGTCCATCGTGATGGCGCCGCCAAAGGTTTCCAGCGCCATGCCCGCGCTGAAATGTTTGCCGGTGCTGCTGATGACCAGCGCCCGCGCCGCGCCCGCCTGGTGCAGCTGTGCCAGCACCGCGTCCAGCTCGCGCCAGAAGGTGGGGTGCATGGTATTCATGGCCTCGGGTTTGTTCAGAACCAGATGGGCCACATGGTCAGTGATGCTGAGGGAAAAGCAGGTGAGGGTGTTCATGGGGTGCCACTGTAGACCGGTGTGCGCAGGCCCGGTCGTCGCCTGGGTGACTGGGCTTGATTTCAGGCAATTTTGGCTGCATGCGCTAGTGCATCATGCTCGGGTAGCTATCAAAAAGAGAGTGATTGGGGCTGGCGTTGTGTCGCCAACGGGGTCGGTGGTTCAGGCGCTCAGTCCCCGCCACCACCACAACCGCCGCCGTCTCCCCCGCCATCCCCGCCGCCGTCACTGCCTGCATCCGAACTCTCGGCGCCGCCAAAATCGCCCGAGCTGCCGCTGTAGCTGCCGTCCGAAAAACTGGTGCCGCAGTAGCTGTCACCGCCGCTGCCGCCCGCGTCGCTTTTGCGGGCAATGTCGGAGCAGTCGGGCACGTAGCTGAAGCCTCCTGCAATCGCGAACTTGGCGTCCAGCGCAAACAGCAGGGGCAGGCGGCTGGGCGCCTTGGGGTCGATGGACTCTTCCTTGCACACCCAGTACCAGCAGCGGCGCAGGCCATCGTTGTGGCGCGCCTTGTGGCCCAGCGCCTCGGCGGGGGTGTGGTGCAAGAAGAAACCCAGGGCGTTCTGGCACCAAAGTTTGTAGGCCTGCGTGTGCAGGATGAACTCGTGCCACAGGGCATCCACCGCCTTGGAAGGCATGGCCACAAACTGCTGGTTGCTGCGCAGGCAGGCCATGAAGAACTGGCGCAGGCCCCGCTCGACCAGCTCACAGTCGCGCGTGCTCAGGTGGGGGTAGGTTTCGCGCAGTTTGCGCTGCAGAAAGCGGGGCAGGGGCGCCTCGCGGATGTAGCGCTGGCGCACTGCATTGGTCCACTGGATCACCAGCGCAGTGATGATGACCGTGGCAATAAAGTACAGGACCCAGGGCCAGCGCAGGCGCCAGGCGCCTGCAAATATGCCGAGGATGGCCGCCACCCACACGCCAATCGCCAGCAGTATGACCTTGCCGCCCCAGCGCAGCAGGACGTTTTCGATGCGTGTCATAGTCCCTCCTTCTTTTTGTTGTTGTGTTCTTCGATTTCACGGCAGTCATGTGACTGATTTGTGACGAATCGCGCAGTGTCGTCACACAGTCACAGGCGCCTTGTGATGCGCTTTGGCAGTGGAGGCAAGCCGCCAGGGACACAAGCTGTCGTGGCGCCGGTCTGTGACACCTGGCGCCGTATCACTGATGTCAGCGGCGCTTGCTGCCGCCGCCAAAGATGCCGCCGAGCACGCCCCGCAAAATCTCCTTGCCGATCGTGGTGCCCATGGTGCGCACGGCGGACTTGGCCATGGTCTGCGCCAGGCCGTCGCGTTTGCCGCCGCGCGGGCCGGTGCTGCCAAACAGCACATCGTTCAGCCCGCCCAGCAGGCCGCCGCCTTCTTCGGCGGGCGCACCGGTGGCCACCTTGCCGTTGCCCCCGCCCGCTGCGTTACCCGCCTGCTCGCCGGCTTCGGCGGCGCGACCCTTGAGCTTTTCGTAGGCCGACTCGCGGTCCACCACCTTTTCATACACGCCCGCGACCAGAGAACCGGCCATCAGGGCCTGGCGCTGCTGTGGTGTGATGGGGCCCAACTGGCTGCCCGGAGGCAATACAAAAACGCGTTCGGTCACGCTGGGGCGGCCCTTGGTGTCCAGAAAGCTCACCAGCGCCTCGCCCACGGCCAGCTCGGTGATGGCGGTTTCAATGTCCAGCCCCGGCTTTTGCCGCATGGTGGTTGCCGTCGCTTTGACGGCCTTCTGGTCGCGCGGGGTGAAGGCGCGCAGCGCGTGCTGCACGCGGTTGCCCAGCTGGGCCAGCACGCTATCGGGGATGTCGAGCGGATTCTGGGTGACGAAGTAAACCCCCACGCCCTTGGAGCGCACCAGTCGCACCACCAGCTCGATGCGCTCGATGAGCACCTTGGGCGCCTCGTTGAACAGCAGGTGGGCCTCGTCGAAGAAGAACACCAGCTTGGGCTGCTCGGGGTCGCCAATTTCGGGCAGTTGCTCGAACAGCTCGGACAGCATCCACAGGAGGAAGGTGGCATACAGGCGCGGCGAGTTCATGAGCTTGTCGGCAGCCAGGATGTTGACCACGCCATGGCCGTCCACGGTCTGCATGAAGTCCTGGATGTTGAGCATGGGCTCGCCAAAGAACTGCGTACCGCCCTGCTGCTCGATCTGCAGCAGTCCGCGCTGGATGGCGCCCACGCTGGCGGCGCTCACGTTGCCGTACTCGGTCGTGAACTCCTTGGCGTTGTCGCCCACATATTGCAGCATCGCGCGCAGGTCCTTCAGGTCCAGCAGCAGCATGCCGTTGTCGTCGGCGATCTTGAACACCAGATTGAGCACACCCAGCTGGGTTTCGTTCAGGTTGAGCATGCGGCCCAGCAGCAGCGGGCCCATGTCCGACACCGTGGCGCGCACCGGGTGGCCCTGTTCGCCAAACACGTCCCACAGCGTGGTGGGGCAGGCCAGGGGGACGGGTAGCTGAAGGCCCCGCTCCTTGAGCACGCTGGCCAGCTTGTCGCCAATCTTGCCCGGCTGGCTGGCGCCGGTGAGGTCTCCCTTCACGTCGGCCATGAACACCGGAACGCCAATGCGCGAGAAGTTTTCGGCCAGGGTCTGCAGGGTCACCGTCTTGCCGGTGCCGGTGGCACCGGTGATGAGCCCGTGGCGGTTGGCCAGGCCGGGCAGCAGGTGGCATTCAATCGTGTCGTGCTTGGCAATCAGCAGGGGTTCGGCCATTTCGGGTTTCCTCGGGGGTACGGGTTCGGCAAAAAGTAAAATCCACCGACTAGATTAAATCAATACAAAAGGACTTCCCGTGGCAGGACACAGTAAATGGGCGAATATCCAGCACCGCAAAGGGCGCCAGGATGAAAAACGCGGCAAGATCTGGACCCGCATCATTCGTGAAATCACTGTGGCCGCCCGCGCCGGTGGCGGCGACCTGTCAGCCAACCCCCGCCTGCGCCTTGCGGTGGACAAGGCCAAGGCGGCCAATATGCCCGCTGACCGCATCAAATACAACATCGACAAGGCCACGGGCAATGCCGAGGGGCTGACCTACGAAGAAATCCGCTACGAGGGCTATGGCATCGGTGGCGCCGCCATCATGATCGACACCATGACTGACAACCGTGTGCGCACCGTGGCTGAAGTGCGCCACGCGTTCAGTAAACACGGCGGCAACATGGGCACCGAAGGCTCGGTGGTGTTCCAGTTCAAGCACTGTGGTCAGCTGATTTTTGCCCCCGGCACGAGCGAAGACAAGGTGATGGAAGTCGCGCTGGAGGCAGGCGCCGAAGACGTGGTGACCGACGACGATGGCGCGGTGGAGGTGTTGACCGCTCCAGCCGACTTTGAGGCCGTGAAGAACGCGCTGGAAGCTGCTGGCCTGACGGCCGAGGTGGCGGGCGTGACCATGCGGCCCGAAAACACCATCGAGCTGACCGGCGAAGACGCCGCCAAGATGCAAAAACTGCTGGATGTGCTGGAAGACCTGGACGACACCCAAGAGGTCTACCACAACGCGGCGCTGTGACCCTGCAACTGTAGATCGCCGCTTTTTTCTTGCCCTGACTTGTTTTCCGACTGATATTTCCCCGAATCCCGCCCAGCAGTGCAGCGCTGCGGGCCGGGTTCACCAAAGGTTCCTATGAAAGTACTTGTGATTGGTGGCGGCGGCCGTGAACACGCAATGGCGTGGAAACTGAGCCAGTCCCCCAAGGTGACCAAGGTGTTTGTGGCGCCAGGTAACGGTGGCACGGCCTTGAACCCCAAGCTCGAAAACGTGGCCATTTCCGACGTGCGCGAGCTGCGCACCTGGGCCCAGGCCGAGAAGATCGCGCTGACGGTGGTGGGCCCCGAGGCGCCTCTGGCGGCCGGTGTGGTCGATGAGTTCCGCGCCAATGGCCTGCGCATCTTCGGCCCCACCAAGGCCGCCGCCCAGCTCGAAAGCTCCAAGGCGTTTTCCAAGGCCTTCATGCGCCGCCATGGCATCCCCACGGCCGACTACGACACCTTCACCGAACCGGCTGCGGCCCACGCCTTTGTGGACCGGCTGGGTGCCCCCATCGTCATCAAGGCCGACGGTCTGGCGGCTGGCAAGGGCGTGGTGGTGGCCATGACGCTGCAGGAAGCCCACGATGCGGTGGACTTCATGCTGGTGGACAACAAATACGGCGTGACCCACAACGAAGGCGGCGCGCGCGTGGTGATCGAGGAGTTCCTCGAAGGCGAAGAAGCCTCCTTCATCGTGTTGTGCGACGGCAAGAACGTGCTGGCCCTGGCCACCAGCCAGGACCACAAGCGCCTCAAAGACGGCGATGAAGGCCCCAACACCGGTGGCATGGGCGCGTATTCGCCCGCGCCTGTGGTCACGGCCGATGTGCATGCCCGCGCCATGCGCGAGATCATCCTGCCCACCATCCGTGGCATGGAAAAGGACGGCATTCCCTACACCGGCTTCCTCTATGCGGGCCTGATGATCGACGCCAAGGGCCAGCCCAAGACGCTCGAATTCAACTGCCGCATGGGCGACCCCGAGACGCAGCCCATCCTGATGCGCCTGAAAAGCGACTTCAGCGACGTGATGGCCGCTGCCGCCGACGGCAAGCTCGATCAAGTAGAGCTGCAGTGGGACCGCCGCACCGCGCTGGGTGTGGTCATGGCCGCCCATGGCTACCCGGAGAGCCCGCGCAAGGGTGACCCCATCACCGGACTGCCCACGGAGGCAGACGATGCCGTGGTGTTCCACGCGGGCACGCAGCTCAAAGATGGCGTGGTCAGCGTGACCGGTGGCCGCGTGTTGTGCGTGACGGTGCTGGCCGACAGCGTCAAGCAGGCTCAGCAGCGTGCGTATGACGTGGCACGTGGCATCCAATTTGATGGCGCGCAGTACCGCCGCGACATTGGCTTCCGAGCCCTGAAAAGCTGATGGCAGACGCTCAAACCTTGAACCCGGCCGACACGGTGACCCGTGTGCGTGGCTACCTGGTGGGACTGCAGGCGCGCATCACCGATGCACTGGAAGCCGTGGAAGGCGAGGGCGGTGCACGTTTTCTGGCCGATGCCTGGAGCAAGCCGCCCGGTGAGCCGTTGCAGGGCGATGGCATCACCAAGATCATGGAAGGCGGCCGGGTGTTTGAACGCGCAGGCTGCGGCTTTAGCCATGTGCGTGGCCCGCAACTGCCGCCTTCGGCCACGCAGCACCGGCCCGAGCTGGCGGGTGCGCCGTTCGAGGCCATGGGCGTTTCGCTGGTGTTCCACCCGCGCAATCCCTACGTGCCCACCGTGCACATGAACGTGCGCATGATTGCGGCCGGCCACCCTGGGCAGGCGCCGACCTGCTGGTTTGGCGGTGGCATGGACCTCACGCCGTACTACGGTTTTGAGGAAGACGTGGTGCACTTTCACCGCACCTGCCACGATGCGCTCAGCCCCTTTGGTGACGACAAGTACCCGCGCTTCAAGCAATGGTGCGACGAGTATTTCTTCCTCAAGCACCGCAATGAACAGCGTGGCGTAGGTGGCGTGTTCTATGACGACTTCTCGGAGCTGGGCTTTGAGCAGAGCCTGGCGATGACGCAGTCGGTGGGCGATGCTTTCCTCAGCGCCTACCTGCCCATTGTCGAGAAACGCCAGGGCACGCCCTACGGCGAGCGCGAGCGCGACTTCCAGCTCTACCGCCGCGGCCGCTATGTCGAGTTCAACCTGGTGTGGGACCGGGGTACTCACTTTGGCCTGCAGTCGGGTGGGCGCACCGAGTCCATTTTGCTGTCCATGCCGCCGATGGTGGCCTGGTCTTACCAGCGCTCGGACGCTGCCGATTCGGCCGAGGCAGCGCTGTTGCAGCGCTTTCTGGTGCGACGCGACTGGCTGGCTGGCGAGGCTGCTGCAATGGGTTGAAAGTGTTGAAAAGCGCAAAAGCTATAATTTCAATAGCTGCCCGCGCTTTTCACATGAGCGCAAGAGGCCAAAAACACCTCATATTGCTGCAGCGCCTCAGCACAACACCCGCGCAACACCCAAGGCTCAGCCCGCTGGCTGTGCGCTGCGTTGCACGCTATATTGATTCCATTCCCTTTCAAATCACCGCCTGATGACCACCTCCACCAAATCGGAAACCGCCGCCAAAAAAGACGTCACCAAACTCCAGCGCGCCATCGTCGATGGCCTGGAGGACGTCAAGGCGCAAGACATCCAGGTCTTCAACACCGAGCATCTCTCGCCGCTGTTTGAACGGGTGATCGTGGCATCGGGTACCTCCAACCGCCAGACCAAGGCCCTGGCCGCCAGCGTGCGCGACGCGGTCAAGGAAGCCGGGTTTTCCAAGCCCCGCATCGAAGGCGAAGACAACGGCGAATGGATCATCGTGGACTGCGGCGCGGCTGTGGCGCACATCATGCAACCGGCCATCCGCCAGTACTACCGTCTGGAAGAGCTGTGGGGCGACACCCCAGTGCGCCTGAAGCTCGGCGCGGCCAAGCCGGTTTCCAGCGCTGCCACCGAATTGGCCGAGAAGAAGTCGGCCCAGAAGGCTGCCAAGTCGGACGCCAAGGCCGCAGGCAAGGCGCCCGCCAAAAAGGCTGCGACCTCCACCGTAGCCGCCCGTTCGGGCAAGGCCACCGTCAAGGCGGTCGCCAAGACCGCTGCGAAGACTGCTGCCAAAACAGCCCCCAAGCCCGCTGCAAAAACCGCCGCCAAGGCAGCACCTGCCAAATCGGCTACCAAGACAAGCACCGCCAAGCCAGCCAGCAAGACCACTGGCGCAGTTGCCACCAAGAAGCCCGCAGCCACCAAGACCCCTGTCAAGACGGTGGTGGTCAAGCCCGGTGGCGCCAAGAAGCCTGCAGCCAAGAAGTCGCCAGCTGCCAAGTCCCCTGCACGCGCAGCTGCCAAGCCAGCCTCCGCATCGGGCTCCAAGCCCGCGGCCAAGAAGGCACCTGCTCGCAGCAAGGGCTGATCCGTTTCAGCTGCTGCGCGCTCCATCGCTTGCGCGCGGCAGCGGTGACTCCCTCACGCATCCAGGTTGATCCATGAAGCTGCTGATAGTGGCGGTCGGTCAGCGGGTGCCCGACTGGGCGCAGACCGCGTACGACGATTACGCCAAACGTTTTCCACCTGAACTCAAGGTCGAGCTCAAGGCCGTCAAGACCGAGCCGCGCGGCTCCAAGACGCTGGAGACGCTCTACGCCGCCGAGCGCGAGCGCATCGAAGCCGCTATTCCGCGTGGCACGCGCGTGGTGGCACTGGACGAGCGCGGTACCAACCTCACCACCAAGGCCCTGGCCGAACGGCTCAAGGGCTGGCAACTGGGCGGTGACGATGTGGCATTGGTCATCGGTGGCCCCGACGGGCTGGACCCTGCCTTTCGCCAGGCCGCGCACGAACGCATTCGCCTGTCCGACCTGACCCTTCCCCACGCCATGGTGCGGGTGTTGCTGATCGAGCAGCTGTACCGCGCCTGGTCGGTGAACGCCGGGCATCCTTACCATCGTGAATGAAGCAGACCCTTTGCGATGATGGTCTGTGATACTCCTGTTTTCATAGCTGCTAGCGCTTGATGAATAAGCGCTAGAGCCGATTTTTGTTCAAAATCCGTTCATGCCCGACTTCATCTACCTCGCCTCCCAGAGCCCGCGCCGCCGCCAGTTGCTGGAACAGTTGGGCGTGCGCCACGAACTGCTGCTGCCCAACGTGGATGGCGACGAGCCCGAAGACGCTGAAGCCATCGAGGTGGTGCTGCCCGGCGAAGCGCCCACAGCGTACGTGGAGCGCGTGACGGCGCTCAAGCTTGACGCGGCCGTGGCCCGGCGTGCGCGGCGCCAGTTGCCAGAGGCGCCCATCCTGTGTTCCGACACCACCGTGGCGCTGGGCCGCACCATCTACGGCAAGCCCGACGATGCCGCCCATGCCGCACGCATGCTGGCTGAACTGGCAGGGCACGAGCACCGCGTGCTGACCGCCGTGGCGCTGCAGGTTGGCACCAAACGGCTGACGGCCCTGTCGGTATCGCGCGTCACTTTCGCGCCCATGACACCTGTGCAGATTGAGGCGTATGTGGCTACGGGCGAGCCGCTGGGCAAGGCAGGCGCCTACGGCATCCAGGGCCGGGCAGCGGCGTATGTGGAGCACCTGGCGGGCAGCTATTCGGGCATCATGGGGCTGCCGATGTACGAGACCGCGCAGCTGCTGCGCGCAGCGGGCTTTGCGATCTGAGCGACGCCAACCAAAGACAACAACAACGCCATGCAACAAGACATCCTGATCAATTGGTCCCCCCAGGAAACCCGGGTGGCCGTGGTGGAGCACGGCGCCGTGCAGGAGCTGCACATCGAGCGCACGCTGGAGCGCGGTCTGGTCGGCAATGTCTATCTGGGCAAGGTCTCGCGCGTGCTGCCAGGCATGCAGTCGGCCTTTATCGACATCGGGCTGGAGCGTGCCGCCTTCTTGCACGTGGCTGATGTGTGGCAGCGCCAGCCCGATGGCGAGCCGCCCGCATTTGCCCGCAAGAACGAGCCGCAGGTACCGATTGAAAAACAGGTGTTCGAGGGCCAGGCGCTCATGGTGCAGGTCATCAAGGACCCGATCGGTACCAAGGGTGCGCGGTTGTCCACGCAGATCAGCATTGCCGGCCGCCTGCTGGTGTTTTTGCCGCAGGACGACCATGTGGGCGTGTCGCAGAAGATCCCGCCCGCCGAGCGCGATGCGCTGCGCGCGCGGCTGCAGGCGCTGGTGGGTGACAAGTCCACGGGCGGTGGCGGCGGCTTCATCCTGCGCACCAACGGCGAAGATTCCACCGATGCCGAGCTGGCCGAAGACATCGCTTACCTGCGCAAGACCTGGGCGCGCATCAAGGAGGCGTCGCTCAAGCTGCCCGCCATGTCGCTGTTGCACCAGGACCTGGACCTGCTGCAGCGCGTGCTGCGCGATCTGGTGGGCGACCACACGCAGACTATCCGCCTGGATTCGATGGAGCAGTTCCAGCGCCTGCGCGCGTTCGGGCAAGAGTTCATGCCCGCAGCCGCTGGCAAGCTGCAGCACTACAAGGGCGAGCGGCCCATTTTTGACCTGTACTCCATTGACGAAGAGGTGGCCAAGGCCCTGGGCCGCCGGGTCGATTTGAAATCGGGCGGCTACCTCATCGTGGACCAGACCGAGGCGCTGACCACCATCGACGTGAACACCGGTGGCTATGTGGGCGCGCGCAATTTTGACGACACCATCTTCAAGACCAACCTGGAGGCTGCCCAGGCCATTGCCCGCCAGCTGCGTCTGCGCAACCTGGGCGGCATCATCATCGTGGACTTCATCGACATGGTGCGGGACGACCACCAGCAGGCCGTGCTGTCGGAGTTCAAGAAGCAGCTCGCGCGCGACCGGGTCAAGACCATGTCGTCCGGCACGTTCTCGCAACTGGGCCTGGTGGAGATGACGCGCAAGCGCACCCGCGAATCACTGGCGCACATGCTTTGCGAGCCCTGCGAGGTGTGCCAGGGCAAGGGCAGCGTGAAGACCGCGCGCAGCGTGTGCTACGACATCCTGCGCGAGATCCTTCGCGAAGCCCGCCAGTTCAACCCGCGCGAGTTCCGCGTAGTGGCGTCCGCGCGGGTAGTGGAGTTGTTCCTGGATGAAGAAAGCCAGCACCTGGCCGGTCTCTCGGACTTCATCAAGAAGCCGATCTCGCTGCAATCGGAAAGCGCGATGGGGCAGGAGCAGTACGACATCGTGCTTCTATAAACAGGTACTTATCCCCGGGACTCAAGGTACAAACCGATAACCTACCCCCGCCTCGGTCCGCAAATGTCGGGGCATCGATGCGTTGTTCTCCACTTTCTTGCGCAGATTGGCCATGTGCACGCGCACGTAGTGCGTGTTTTCGGCGTGGCCTGGGCCCCACACGGCCTTGAGCAGCTGGGCGTGGGTGATGACCCGATCGGGTTGGGATGCAAGATGGGTGAGCAGCTTGTATTCGATGGGCGTGAGGTGCAGGGCCTCGCTGCCATCGTCTGCCGTGCGGCGCTCTACCGTGCGGCGGGCCAGATCCACGGTGATGGGGCCGAACTGGATGACGGGTGTGGCTTCGGCGCCGGATGCGCGCTGGCTGCGGCGCAGCTGGGCACGCACGCGGGCCATCAGCTCGCCGGAGCCAAAGGGTTTGACCAGATAGTCGTCGGCCCCTGCATCCAGCGCCGCGATCTTGCTGGCCTCGGCGCTGCGGGCCGAGAGCACGATGATGGGCATGGCCGACCAGGTGCGCAGGTCGCGGATCAAATCGACGCCGTCGCCATCGGGCAGGCCCAGGTCCAGCACCACCAGGTCGGGGCGGCGCGTGCCCGCCTCGATCAGGCCGCGCTGCAGGGTGGCGGCTTCGTGCACGGTGTGGCCCTCGCTCTCCAGCGTCAGGCGCACAAAGCGGCGGATATCGGCTTCGTCTTCGACGATGAGGATGTGGGTGGGCAGATCGGTCATGGCATGAATGCTAGGGTGTCATTCCGTTTCCAAATCATCCGTGTCGTTGTTGCTTCGCCTTGCCGTGCTAAGGCACTGTCTGCGGCTTCACGCCTAGACACGAATGATTTGGAAACGGAATCAGGCGTCGGCATCATCGCCCAGGTCGGTGGGCGGTGTGCCGCGTGGCATCAGCAGCGTAAAGCGCGCTCCGGCTGGCTGGCCCTGGGCGTTGAGGATGGTATCGCCCCGGATGCTGCCACCATGCGCCTGCACGATGGCGCGGCAGATGGCCAGCCCCAGGCCCACACCGGGCGTGGCGCTTTCGCGGGCGCCGCGCTCGAACTTTTCAAACAGCAGCTCTTCGCGGCCTTTGGGCAGGCCCGGGCCTTCGTCTGTGATGCTCAAGGCCACCGCATCGCTTTGCGCCTGGGCGCTGATACGGAGGGCAGTGCCTGTGGGCGTGTACTTTGCGGCGTTTTCCAGCAGGTTGACCAGCACGCGCTCCATCAGCACGGCGTCGATCTGCAGCAGCGGCAGGTCTTCGGGCAGGGTCACTTCCACACGGTGCGCAGCGATGGCGGGGGCGCTGGCGGCCAGGGCGCTGCCCACCACTTCTTCCAGCGGCTGCCAGGCCTTGTTGAGCTGCACGGCCCCGGCCTCTAGGCGGGCCATGTCCAGCAGGTTGTTGACCAGCGCGCTCATGCGCTGGGCTGATTGCTGGATGGCGCCGGTCAGCTCTTGTTGATGGGCGGGCAGGGGCGGCTGCACCATGGCCAGTGATTCGGCCAGGCCGACCAGTGAGGCCAGCGGCGTGCGCAGGTCGTGCGAGATGGCCGAGAGCAGCGAGTTGCGCAGCCGCTCGGACTCGATCTGCACCGTGCTTTTCTGCGCCACGTCGATGTAGTGGATGCGTTCGAGCGAAATGGCCAGCAGCGAGGCACAGGTCTGCAGCAGGCGGCGCGGTTCTACGCCCGGTACTTGGCCCTGCGGCATCGCCACCACCAGCACACCACGGATGCGCATGGGCGCCTTGAGCGGCAGCACCAGCGTGGGGCTGGAGTGCAAGGTGTCCGTGCCCCGGCCTGCGGGCTCGCCGCGCTCAAACGCCCATTGCGCCACGGCCATGTCCACGGGGGCGGTGCCACCGGGCAACACCTGCAGGCGGTTGTTGTCGTCGGCCACCACTAGGGTGCTGCCTGCGCTGAACTCGCCCGTGATAAAGCGTGCCCCGATCTCGGCCACCTGTTCGGGCAGCAGGGCGGCAGACAGATCACGCGCCATGTCGTACAGGCTGCGCACACGGTGCTCGCGTTCGGTGGCGGCCTCGGCCTGCACCTTGAGCCCGGCGGTGAGCTGGCCTACCACCAGGGCCACCACCAGCATGACGGCGAAGGTGACGACGTATTGCGCGTCGCTCACTGCAAAGTTGAAGCGGGGCGGCACAAAGAAGAAGTCAAAGAACCCCACACCCAAAAACGCGGCCATGATGGCCGGGCCGCGCCCAAAGCGCAGCGCCACGCCCACCACCACCAACAGAAACAGCATGACGATGTTGGTCAGCTCCAGCACATTGGCCAGTGGCGTGGCAATGACGGCGGCAATGCAGCAGGCCAGCGCGGCGGCGATGTAGCCGGGCCAGAAGGGCGCGCGAGGGGGGGCGGAGCTGGCGCGGGCGGTTTTGCGCTCTGTGGGGGCAGTGCTGCGGCTGGGCAGGGTGCCCACCTGCAGCAGGTCTAGGTCGCTGGCACTTTGCCCGATCTGCTCGGCCAATGTGGCTTGCCACGGCCAGCGGCGGGCGCTGCGGCCCATCACCACGCGCACCAGGTTGTGTTCGCGCGCATAGCGCACCAGGGCCTGGGCGGTCTGCGCGGCGGGCAGCACGGCGCAGGCGGCGGCGCCCAGTTGCTGGGCGATCTTCAGCGTGCGCTCCACCTGCGGGTGCAGGGTGGCCGACTGGCCTTGCTGCTCGGGCGTTTCCACATGCACGGCGTGCCATGGCAGGTCGAGCTGGGCGGCCAGGCGGGCGCAGCTGCGCACCACTTTTTCGGCGTTGTCGCCCGTGCCCACGCAGGCCAGTAGGGCCTCGCGGTTGGGCCACACGGCCTCGGCGGTGGTGGTGCTGGCGCGGCGGTAGGCGCGCATTTCGTCGTCCACCCGGTCGGCGGTGCGGCGCAGGGCCAGCTCGCGCAGGGCCAGCAGGTTGCCTTTGCGAAAGAAATTGGCGGCGGCGCGCTCGGCCTGCTGGGGCAGGTAGACCTTGCCGGCTTTGAGGCGCGCCAGCAGCTCGTCGGGCGGTAGGTCTACCACCACCACTTCGTCGGCGGCGTCAAAGAACTGGTCGGGCACCGTCTCCCACACGCGGATGCCGGTGATGCCGCTGACGATGTCGTTCAGGCTCTCCAGGTGCTGCACGTTCATGGTGGACCACACGTCGATGCCTGCGGCCAGCAGCTCTTCGGCGTCTTGCCAGCGCTTGGGGTGGCGCGAGCCCGGTGCGTTGCTGTGGGCCAGCTCATCGAGCAGCACCAGGCCCTCGGGGTTCGCGGCCCCCCAGGTCAGGGCGGCGTCCAGGTCGAACTCGGGCAGGGTGCGGTCTTTGTAGGGCAGGGCGCGCAGTGGCAGGCGGGGCAGGTGGGCGGTCTGCGCGTCGGTGTCGGCGCGGCCATGCGTCTCGACCACGCCGATGGTGACGGGCAGGCCCTGCGCTTGTGCGGCCCTTGCCGCCGACAGCATGGCGAATGTCTTGCCCACGCCCGCGCAGGCGCCAAAGAACACCTTGAGCCGCCCACGCTGCTGCTGGGCCTGCTCTTGCTGGATGCGCTGCAGCAGCGCGTCGGGGTCGGGGCGATCCTGCATGGGCACAGTGTATCCACCAATTTGATGTCGAATAGGGCTCAAGCGCTAGTATCAATTGCGCTGATAGCTATTTATTTGATAGCGAATCGAGTGCCAGATTCAAGGCCAAAACGTTCACACGCGGCTCACCCAGCAGGCCCAGCCAGGGGGTGTCGGTGTGCTGCTGCACCAAGGCTTGCACTTGTCCCACGGGCAGGCCTCTGGCACGGGCCACGCGTTCGCTCTGGTAGGCGGCGGCTGCCGGGCTGATGTGTGGGTCCAGCCCGCTGGCCGACGCGGTGACCAAGTCCACAGGCACGGGTTGGGTGTTGCCGGGGTCGGCAGCGCGCAGGGCCTCGATGCGGGCCTTGACGGCATCTGTCAGCGCCGGGTTCGTGGGGCCCAGGTTGGAGCCGCCCGATGCCGATGCGTTGTACGGCATGGGCGCCGTGGCCGAAGGGCGGCCCCAGAAATGGCCGGGCTCGGTGAATGACTGGCCGATCAGCTCGGAGCCCACGGCTTTGGCACCCTGGGTGATGAGGCTGCCGTTGGCCTGGTGCGGGAAGGCCGTTTGCGCCACGCCTGTCACGGCCAGTGGGTACAGCAGGCCGGTGACGATGGACAGCACGACAAACAGCGTGAGGGCGGGGCGCATCAGGCCGCCTGGGCTGGCGGGCACGTCGTCGCGGGGGATACGGATAGGCATACGATTTTCCTTGTCAGTGATTCGGGGGCTGTGTCTTTGGATGGGACAGGGCTCAAGTCAATCCGGCGGCGGCCAGCACCATGTCAATCAGCTTGATGCCAATGAATGGCACCACCATGCCCCCCAGCCCATAAATGGCCAGGTTGCGGCGCAGCAGCGCGGCGGCACCCACGGCGCGGTAGGCCACGCCCTTCAAGGCCAGCGGGATCAAAAAGATGATGATCAGCGCGTTGAACACCACGGCCGACAGGATGGCCGACGAGGGGCTGGCCAGGTGCATGAAGTTCAGCGCCGACAGCTGCGGGTAGGTGGTGACAAACGCCGCCGGGATGATGGCGAAGTACTTGGCGATGTCGTTGGCGATGCTGAAGGTGGTGAGCGAGCCGCGCGTCATCAGCATCTGCTTGCCGGTCTCCACGATCTCGATGAGCTTGGTGGGGTTGCTGTCCAAGTCCACCATGTTGCCCGCCTCCTTGGCGGCCTGGGTGCCGGTGTTCATGGCCACGGCCACGTCGGCCTGGGCCAGGGCGGGGGCATCGTTGGTGCCGTCGCCCGTCATGGCCACCAATTGGCCTTTGGCCTGGTACTCCCGAATCAGCGCCAACTTGGCCTCGGGCGTGGCCTCGGCCAGAAAGTCGTCCACACCCGCCTCGGCTGCAATCGCGGCGGCCGTCAGGCGGTTGTCGCCCGTCACCATCACGGTCTTGATGCCCATGCGGCGCAGCTCGGCAAAGCGCTCCTTGATGCCGCCCTTGACCACGTCTTTGAGCTCCACCACGCCCAGCACATGGGCACCATCGGCCACCACCAGAGGGGTGCTGCCACGGCGCGATACATCGTCCACTGCGGTCTGCACCGCGGTGGGAAAGCGACCGCCCAGTGCCTCCACATGTTTGCGGATGGCATCGGCTGCGCCCTTGCGCAGCAGGCGCGGGCCGGGCAAGTCCACCCCACTCATGCGCGTTTGTGCAGTGAAGGGCACAAACTGGGCATTCAGGCTGGAGAGGTCGCGCTCACGCAGGTTGAACTTCTGCTTGGCCAGCACCACGATGCTGCGGCCTTCGGGGGTTTCGTCGGCCAGCGAGGCGAGCTGCGCCGCGTCGGCCAGGGCCGCATCGGTCACGCCGGGGGCAGACACGAACTGGCTGGCCTGCCGGTTGCCCAGGGTGATCGTGCCGGTCTTGTCCAGCAGCAGCACGTCCACATCGCCTGCAGCCTCTACGGCGCGGCCTGAGGTGGCGATCACATTGGCCTGCATCATGCGGCTCATGCCCGCCACGCCAATGGCGCTGAGCAAGCCTGCGATGGTCGTGGGGATCAGGCACACCAGCAGCGCCACTAACACCACCAGGCTCACGGGTTCGCCCGCGCCGCTGGCCTGCACGCTGAACATCGAGAAGGGCAGCAGCGTGACCACCACGCCCAGGAACACGATGGTGAGTGCCACTAGCAAAATGGTCAGCGCGATCTCATTGGGCGTCTTGTGGCGCTTGGCGTTCTCGACCATGGCGATCATGCGGTCCACAAAGGTCTCGCCGGGGTTCACGGCCACCCGCACCACGATCCAGTCGGACAGCACGCGGGTGCCGCCCGTCACGGCCGAGAAGTCGCCGCCTGATTCGCGGATCACCGGGGCGGATTCGCCGGTGATGGCGCTTTCGTCCACCGAGGCCACGCCGTCAATCACCTCGCCGTCGGCAGGAATGGTGTCGCCTGCTTCGATGAGCACTACATCGCCCTTGCGCAGGTTGCCAGCTTCTAGTGGCAGCCAGGTCATGGCGGTGCGTGGCGTGTTGCGGTCAAACTGGCCGTCCAGCTTTTTCGCCCAGGTCTGCTTCTTCAGGCCGCGCAGCGAGGCTGCCTGGGCCTTGCTGCGGCCTTCGGCCATGGCTTCGGCAAAGTTGGCGAACAGCACCGTGAACCACAGCCACAGCGCCACGGCTGCGGTAAAGCCCTCGGGCTTGCTGGCGGCCAGTGCGGTGGTGAAGGCGCTGCCTACGTACACCACAAACATCACCGGATTGCGCCATTGCACGCGCGGGTCCAGCTTCTTGAAAGCCTCCAGCAGCGCGGGGCGCACCAGGGCAGGGTCGAACAGGGTCAATGTTTTGCGAGTCATCACAATCTCCGTGCCATTTATCAACGGGGTGTGAGCACGAGATGCTCTACCACCGGGCCCAGCGCGAGGGCGGGCACATAGTTCAGCAAGCCCACCAGCAGCACCAAACCCGCCAGCAGCGCCACAAACAGCGGGCCGTGCGTGGGCAAGGTGCCATCGGTGGCGGTGGCGCGCTTCTTGGCGGCGAGGGACCCGGCCATGGCCAGCACGGGCACGATCACGCCAAAGCGCCCCAGCCACATGGCCACTGCGAGCAGCGTGTTGTAGAAGGGGGTGTTGGCAGACAGGCCTGCAAAGGCGCTGCCGTTGTTGTTGGCGGCAGAAGACAGCGCATACAGCACCTCGCTGAAGCCGTGTGCGCCTGGGTTGGCCAGGCCAGCGCGGCCCGCCTCGCTCATCACCGCCACGGCGGTGCCCAGCAGCACCAGCAGCGGGGTGACGAGGATGGCGATGGAGACGAGTTTCATCTCGTGCGTCTCGATCTTCTTGCCCAGGTACTCGGGCGTGCGGCCAATCATCAGCCCGGCAATGAACACGGCCATGATGGCGAACACCAGCATGCCGTACAGGCCTGAGCCCACGCCGCCGAACACCACCTCACCCATCTGCATCAGCACCATCGGCACCATGCCGCCCAGAGGGGTAAAGCTGTCGTGCATGGCAATTACCGCACCGCAGCTGGCCGCCGTTGTGATGACCGCGAACAGGGCCGAGGTGGCGATGCCGAAGCGCGTTTCCTTGCCTTCCATATTGCCGCCCGCCTGCAGGGCGCTGGCAGCCTGGTCCACGCCCAGTGAGGCCAGCAGCGGGTTGCCCTGCTGCTCGAAGGCCGTAGCCGCCACCACGGCCACTACAAAGAGCAGGCTCATCGTGGCCAGAATCGTCCAGCCCTGGCGCTCATCGCCCACCATGCGGCCAAACACCAGGCACAGCGCCGTGGGGATCAGAAAGATCGCCAGCATCTGCAGCAGGTTGCTGGCCGCCGTGGGGTTCTCGAACGGGTGGGCCGAGTTGGCGTTGAAGAAGCCGCCGCCGTTGGTGCCCAGCATCTTGATGGCCAGCTGCGAGGCCACGGGGCCCATGGCCAGTGTCTGCGTGGCTTGCGTGGCCGGTTCCGTCACAGGGGCACCCTGGGCGTCCAGCACCGGCTGGCCTGCGCTATCGAGCTTGGGGGCGTCGTAGTGCACAGGCTCCAGCGTCTGCACTTCGGTGTAAGGCGACAGGTTCTGGATCACGCCCTGGCCTGCAAACACCACGGCCAGCACCAGCGACAGGGGCAGCAGCACCCAGAGGGTGGCGCGTGTCAGGTCGGCCCAGACGTTGCCGATGCTCTGCGCAGAATGCCTTGAAAAGCCACGCACCAGCGCCACCACGACGACAAGACCGGTGGCGGCAGACAGGAAGTTCTGCACCGTCAGCGCCAGCATCTGAGTGAGGTAGCTCATGGTGCTCTCGCCGCCATAGCCTTGCCAGTTGGTGTTGGTGACAAAGCTGATGGCCGTGTTGAAGGCCGAGTCGGGCGACACGGCAGCCATGCCCTGCGGATTGAGCGGCAACACGGCTTGCCAGCGTTGCAGTGCATACACGGCCAGCACGCCCAGGCCGTTGAACACCAGCAGGCCCAACGCGTAGCGCAACCAGCCAGTCTCTTCATCGGGGCGCACGCCAGCCAGCTTGAACAGCGGCCCTTCCAGCCGCCGCCCCAGCGCAAAGCGGCCCGCCATGACGGCATCAATCCAACGCGCCAGCGGCCAGGCCAGCGCCAGCAGCAGTGCCATGAACACTGCCAATTGCAGCCATGCACCGGTGCTCATGAAAAGTCCTCCGGCCGCAGCAACACGGCGACCAGGTACACCAAAAGCGCAGCAGCCAGCACGGCCGCCAGAATCATCCAGCCGCTGGTCATGACCGCCCCCCTTGTGCTTGCTGTTGCAGCAGCGCGCAACCCTGGGCAAGCCCGTAGACAGCCAGCCAGAGCAGGCCCGCCGTCGCTAAAAATATCCAGTCCATAGCGTCCTCCTTGAGACATGGACCGATGCTAGGAATGGCCGCATCAAGATGGGCGCAAGAGTGCAGGGTGGGGTATCAAGATCGCATCAAGATGCGTGGGTGCTAGGCCGGGCTGACAGAAAGATGTGTGGCAATTTGCTATTGAATTTATAGCCCCATGCGCATGATGTTCAGGCGCTACAGGCCATTTCTATTCAAAGTGTTGCCTTGAAGCGCGGGCTTGCTGGTTTTCGAAATGGTTTCGAACGTCTGCACGCTCGTCGGGGTGTGGCGCGCCTCGCGGCCTAGCTGTTCTCACAGCGGGTCACCGGAGGATGCGCACATCCGCCTGAAGCAAAGGCGCTTGCAAGCTGCGATCATCCCCACCCTGCATCACGCTTCTTTCCTCCATGACCCAGTCCACTCCGCTCCGTCCCAGCGCTTTCAGTCCGATCGATTCGCTGGTCCCTCTGCTGTTTGTGGCGCTCTGGAGCACGGGCTTTATCGGCGCCAAGCTGGGGCTGCCGTATGTGGAGCCACTGACCTTTCTGGCGCTGCGGTTTGCCATCGTTATCGTGCTCATGCTGGCCGTCGTGGCGGTAGCGCGTGCACCCTGGCCGCCGTCGGGCAAGGCCTGGCTGCACATCGGTGTGTCGGGCCTGCTGGTGCACGGCGTGTACCTGGGCGGGGTGTTCATGGCCATCGGGCACGGGCTGCCGTCGGGCATTACAGCGCTGGTGGTGGGGTTGCAGCCTCTGCTGACAGCCCTGGTGGCCGGGGCTTTGCTGGGCGAGAAGGTACGGCCTGCCCAGTGGGCGGGCCTGGCGCTGGGCTTTACCGGCGTGGCGCTGGTGGTGGCTGGCAAGGTGGCCACCGTGCCAGCCAATGCACTGATGGGCATGCTGCTGCCCGCTGTGGTCGCGCTGCTGGGCATCACGGCCGGCACGCTGTACCAGAAACGGTTTTGCCCCTCGTTCGACTTGCGCACGGGCTCGGTGATTCAGTACCTCCCCTGTGCCGTGGCAATGGCCGCCGTCGCCTACGCCACCGAATCCATGGCCATATCGTGGACCGGCGAGTTTGTGTTTGCGCTGGGCTGGCTGGTGCTGGTGCTCTCCCTGGGGGCCGTGAGCCTCTTGAACCTGCTCATCCGCAGCGGCGGCGCAGTGAACGTGGCCAGCCTGTTCTACCTGACCCCACCTACCACGGCGCTGATCGCCTGGGCGATGTTTGGTGAAACGCTCAGCGGCTGGGCGCTGGCCGGGATGGCGCTGGCGGCTGCGGGTGTGTGGCTGGCGCGGCAGACGAAGTAAGAGCCCTGGAGGGCCCTGCAGATCAGAGCTTGCGCAGTCTTTCCAGCGCAGCGCGCAGCGTCTCGTCCTTCTTGGCAAAGCAGAACCGGACCACACGCTGGTCGAACCCATCGCCATAAAACGCTGACAGCGGAATCGCCGCCACGCCCACCTCGCGGGTGAGCCACTGGCAGAAATCGGCCTCGTTCAAATCGCTGATGGCCGAAATATCCACGCACTGGAAGTAGCTGCCAGTGCTGGGCAGCAGCTTGAAGCGCGAGCCTGCCAAGCCCTCGCGGAACAGGTCGCGCTTGGCCTGGTAGAACGCGGGCAGCTGCAGGTAGGGTGTGGGGTCCTGCAGGTAGGCGGCCAGCCCGTGCTGCATGGGCGTGTTCACGGTGAACACGTTGAACTGGTGCACCTTGCGGAATTCGGCCGTCAGCGCTGCGGGGGCTGCCACGGTGCCGACCTTCCAGCCGGTGACGTGGAAGGTCTTGCCAAAGCTCGACACGATGAAGGCGCGTGCCGCCAGGCCCGCAAAGCGCGCTGCGCTCTGGTGCTCGGCGCAGTCGAACACCATGTGCTCGTACACCTCGTCGCTGATGAGCAGGATGTCGGTGGGGGCGAGCAGGTCTTCGAGCTGGCGCATCTCCTCGGCCGTCCAGATGGTGGCGCTGGGGTTGTGCGGGCTGTTGATGAGGATGGCGCGGGTGCGCGGCGTGATGGCGGCGCTGATCTTGGCGAAGTCGGGGCGGAAGGTACCCGGCGTGAGCGGCACGCGCACCGCCTTGCCTCCCGCCAACTCGATGTTGGGCACGTAGCTGTCGTAGCAGGGGTCGAGCACGATCACCTCATCACCCGGGTGCACGATGGCCAGGATGGCGGTGATGATGGCCTGCGTGGCGCCTGCCGTGATGGTGATTTCGGTGTTGGGGTTGTAGGTGCGCCCGTGCAGCGCCTCGATCTTGCGGGCCACGGCTTCGCGCAGGGCGGGCACACCGGTCATGGGCGGGTACTGGTTGTGGCCGGCTTGCATGGCGGCGGTGACGGCGTTCACCAGCGCGGGCGCGCATTCAAAGTCCGGGAAACCCTGGCCCAGGTTCACCGCCTTGTGTTCGGTGGCCAGCGCCGACATCACGGTGAAGATGGTGGTGCCGACGTTGGGCAGCTTGCTGGGGAAGGCGGGTGTGCGGGCGGTGGTGGAGGTCATGGCGCAGCAGCGTGGAAAACGAGGAAATTCTGGAAGGGTTCAGGGTGCTTCTCGGGCTGAGCGGAGGTCACAGCTCGTAGTCGTTGACATGGCCCGTCATCGCGCGGGCAATCAGCTCGCGGCTCAGGCGGTCGCTGAGCAGCTCGGCAAACTTGTAGACAAAGTTGCGCAGGTAGGCGCCGCGCTTGAAGGCCACGCGTGCCACGCTCTGGCCGAACAGGTGGCCCACGGGGCGCACGGCCAAGTCGCCCACGGGGTCGTCACGCATGGCCATCTCGGCCACGATGCCGATGCCCAGGCCCAGGCGCACATAGGTCTTGATCACGTCGGAGTCGATGGCCTCCAGCACGATGCGTGGCTGCAGCTTGCGCGCCGCAAAGGCGTGGTCGATCTTGCCCCGGCCGGTGAAGGAGGGGTGGTAGGTGATGAGCGCTTCGTGGGCCAGGTCGTCGAGGCCGATGCGCTCCTTTTGTGCCAGCGGGTGGTCGTTGGGTACAACCAGCACGTGTTGCCATTCGTAGCAGGGCAGGGTGACAAGTTCTGGGTAGTCGGCCAGCGACTCGGTGGCCATGCCGATCTCAGCCACCTCGTCGATGATCATGCGGGCCACTTCGTGGGGCGTGGCCTGGTGCAGGCTGATGTTGACCTTGGGGTAGGCCTCGCGCAGGCGCGCCACCGGCACCGGCAGCACATAGCGCGCCTGGGTGTGGGTGGTGGCGATGCTGAGGGTGCCGCTGTCCTGGGCACTGAACTGTTCGCCGATGCGCTTGAGGTTGCCCACCTCGCGCATGATGACCTCGATGCTTTTGAGCACATGCTGGCCGGGTTCGGTAATGCGCTTGAGGCGTTTTCCGTGGCGGGCAAAGATGTCCACGCCCAGTTCTTCTTCCAGCTCAATGATGGCTTTGGAGACGCCGGGTTGAGAGGTATGCAGGGCCTTGGCGGCCTCGGTCAGGTTGAGGTTGCGGCGCGCAGCCTCTTGAACGAAGCGGAATTGGTGCAGATTCATATCGAATATCGCCTAAAGGATTGCATCATTATGCTGCAATCGTCTAAGCAGAACGTTCGGCACCAGAGAATTCTCAGGCTGCTGGGCTCTCGCAGGCGATCTCTGCCATCAACGCTGTCATCCGTGGGTCCTCCCCGATAGCGGTCTGCACGTGGAACTGCACGGCGGGGTGGGCGGTGCGCAGTTCCTGCACCAGCAGGGGCAGGTCTTCCCGGGCATGTTTGCCCGTGCCCAGGAACATGGGCACCACCGTCACGGCGGTGGCCCCATCGGCCACCAATAGGTGAACGGCGTCCGGCAAGGATGGTTCGCACAGTTCCAGGTAGGCGCAGCTAACTCTGCGGCCCGGGTTCTGCGCTGCGATGCGCGTTGCTACAGCCTCCATGGGGGCGCGCCACAGGGGGTCGCGAGACCCGTGCGCAAACAGGACGATGGCTTTATTCATGGGGCGAGGCAGTTTAAAAATATCAGCGTCTGAGAACCAACCAGCCAAAGGCCGCTAGCGACAGCAAGGAATAGATTAGGCCAGGGGCCGCCGCCGTCAGCCATGGCGACCAGTTTTGCAGGTTGCCTGCATAGCCAAAGACGTTGTTCAGCAGAAAGAAGCTGATCCCTGCCATCACGCCGCCAAACACGTAGCCCGCGATGCCGCCCGAGCGGAAATGCAGGTAGGCGAAGGGCAGCGCCAGCACCACCATCACCAGGCAGCTCAAGGGGTAGAACACCTTGCGCCAGAACTCGATCTCGTACTTCTGGGCGGACTGCCCATTGGCGTTCAGGTGTCGGATGAACTGGAAGAGGTCCAGCGTGGCCATGCGGTCGGGCTTGAGCAGGGACGCGGCCACCATGTCGGCGCTGATCTTGGTCGGCCACTGCAGAGAGGGACTCTCCAGGTGCTCCACGCGGGCTTCGTTCTTGTCGCTCCGCTGTTCAAAGTGGCTGCGCTGCACCTTCTCCAGGGTCCACGATCCGTCCGAGCTGAACAGCCCTGACGCAGCCCGCGTCTGCGAAGCCAGGCGGCCCTTGTCATCGAACTCGAAAATACGCACGTCCAGCATGCCTCCATTGGGGGTGAGCGCGCGCACGTTGACGGCATACGAGTGGTCTTCCTGCCGCTCTTTGAGCCACGCGCCTGTGGCGCCAGCCGTCAGCCGTCCCAGGTAGCGCACCTTGATGAGCTGGGCAGTGCGGTCGGTCAGTGGGGCCAGGTAGTCCCCCACGGCAAAGGTCAGCAGCACAAAGACCCCGCCCAGTGTGAGCAGGGTGCGCAGTGCGCGCCAGGGTCCCATGCCGCTGGTGCGCATGATGGTGAACTCCGAGCTTTGGGCCAGGCGTGCCATGACAAAGATGGTGCCGATCAGCACAGTGATGGGCAGCAGTTCGTAGAGATGGCTGGGGATGCTGAGCACCACAAACAGCAGTGCATGCGAGAGCTGGTAGCCGTCGTCGCCCGCACGGCCGACCCAGCGCAGTTCATCCACCAGGTCAAAAAAGAAGAACAGGGCCAGAAAGCCCACGGTGACAAAGGTGACGGCGCCCAGTGCCTCGCGGTGGATCAGGCGGCGAATGGTTTTCATGCGGACTGCCCTCCGGTGCGCAGGGACTGCCACAGGCGGCCCACTGTCCATTGGTTGTGCCGTACGGCAAGCACCAGCAGCGAGGCCGCCAGCATGCCGCCGTGCAGCATCACCATGAAACTGGTCAGGCCCAGCCGGTCCGCGCCCACCCAGCTTTGGCCCAGGGTCATAAGGTTGTAGTAGACGATGAAGGCAAACAGCGCAAACACCATGCTGGTGCTGCGCGCTGCGCGTGGGTTGACGCTGGCCACTGCCAGGCCCAGCAGCACAAAGTTGAGCGCGGCCATTGCAAGGCCCAGCCGCCAGCCCAGCTCGGCGCGGTAGGCCGGGAGCGGCCGCATCACGAGGTCGTAGGTCGTACGTGTCTTCACCGCCAGTTCTTCCGCCGCACCCGGTGCTGCACTGCCGATGCGGGTGCCGTACAGGCTGAACTCGCTGATCTTGACGCCAGGCTTGTCCCGCGAGGTTTCCAGGCGCTGTCCGTCGCTGAGCAGGGCCATGCGTTCACCTCCCTGGGTCTCCAGCCGGGCGCTGCGGGCAGAGGTGACGGATTCGCGTTTGCCGTCGTTGGCAGCGATGAAGACGTTATTGGCGGCCTGCGTGTCTGGCGTGTCCTTGTCGATGAAGAACACCCGGCTGCCGTTGGACGATTCCTGGAACTCGCCCGGTGCAATGCGGTCGATGTCGCTGCGCTGCTCGTAGCGGGTCTTGAGTTCCTGGATCTGGGAGTTGGCCCAGGGCCACACCAGCAGCGACAGCACCGCAATCACCACCATCACCGGCCAGGCAAAGCGTAGCAGCGGCCGTACCAAACTGATCAGGCCGCGCCCGCTGGCGAACCAGATCACCATTTCGCTGTCGCGGTACATGCGCGACAGCGTGCCGACCACCGCAATGAACAGACTGAGGCTCAGGATGGTCGGCAACTGCCCCAATACGGTGAAGCCCATAACAAGCATCACGTCGGACGGGTTGACGCTGCCCTTGGACGCCTGGCCCAGCGTGCGGATGAGCATCATGGTCATGACCACGGTCACCAGCACCACAAGGGTCGCGCCGAAGCTGCGCGCCAGCTCCTTGCGGATGGATGAATCGAATAACATTGGCTGGAAGGAAAACACCAATTATGAACTTTGATCTCAAGACCCTTGAACTTGCTGCGGCAGCCTCGGAGAAATGCGACCTGCTGATCGTCCTGCTTCCGGAGGGCTTCAAGCCCGGCAAGGATGCGCTGTCCGCCCTGGCGGCCTTGGCGCTCAAGAATGGAGATCTGACCACTAAGGCGGGCAAACACCTTCAGCTGTACCAGGTGCCTGCCGTTGCAGCCCGCCGTGTGGTGCTGGTGGGAGTTGGTGATGGGTCGGCGCGCGCAACGCGGCAGGCGCTGCAGGCACTGGGTGGTGCCATCAAGGCGCCGCAGACCAAGCGGGTGGTGCTGTGTTTTGCTGGCACGGCCCTGGCAGCAGCCGTCAGCGCTGCCGTTCAGGCGGTGGCAGATGTGAGCTATGTCTACACCACCACCAAGACCAAGGTGGAGGCGCGCAGCCTGAGCCGCTGTGTGGTGGGTGTGCCGGATGCTGCCAGTGCGCGTGAGGGGTTTGACAGCGGAGTCGCGCTGGTAGCTGGTGTGGAGTTTGCGCGGGAGTGGGGCAATCGCCCAGCCAACCACGCCACCCCCAGCTTGCTGGCCGATGCGGCCAAAGCCCTGGCCAAGCTGCCACGCATCCAGTGCAAGGTCCATGGCCCGGCAGAGGTGGCGCGTCTCGGTATGGGGGCATTCATGGCGGTGGCAAAGGGCTCTGAAGAGCCGTTGCGTTTTATCGAGCTGCGTTACAACGGCGCTACCAAGAACCAGGCGCCTATTGTGTTGGTCGGCAAGGGCATCACCTTTGACACCGGCGGCATCTCGATCAAGCCTGCGCCCGAGATGGACGAGATGAAGTTTGACATGTGCGGGGCCGCCAGCGTGCTGGGGACCTTCCGCGCGCTTGGCGAACTGCAGCCCGCCGTCAATGTGGTGGGTTTGATCCCCGCATGCGAAAACATGCCGGACGGGCGCGCCGTCAAGCCGGGCGACGTGGTCACCAGCATGAGCGGTCAGACCATCGAGATTTTGAACACCGATGCAGAGGGTCGTTTGGTGTTGTGCGATGCATTGACCTACGCCGCGCGGTTCAAGCCCGCCGCCGTGGTGGATATTGCTACGCTGACCGGCGCCTGCGTGATTGCTTTGGGGGGCGTGCGCAGCGGGCTGTTTGCCAATAACGACGGGCTGGCGGCGTCCTTGCTGGCGGCTGGTGAGGCCGCACAAGACCTCTGCTGGCGCATGCCGCTGGATGATGACTATGCAGACGGCTTGAAGAGCAACTTTGCCGATATGGGTAATGTGGCGGGCCGCGCAGGCGGCTCCATCACTGCGGCCAAGTTCTTGCAAAAGTTTGTTGGTGACATGCCCTGGGCTCACCTGGACATTGCGGGCACTGCGTGGAAGGGTGGCGCGGCCAAGGGATCCACAGGGCGCCCGGTCGGTCTGCTGGTGCACTATGTGCTGGAACAGTCCAAGTCCGAGGCCCGCCAGGCCAAGGCATCCAAGTCCGCGTTGCGCCCCGTGACCAAGACGGCCGCTGCAGGGGCTGCTGGCAAGCCCGCAGCCAAACGGTCCCCCAGCCCCAAGGCTGCGTGACTTTGCCATGACCGAGGTGGCTTTTCACTTCAACGCGCCCGACAAGCTGGCCTATGCCTGCCGTTTTGCGCGCAAGGTGCAGCGCAGCGGGGCTCGTTTGGTCATTGCCGCGCCTGCGGATGCGCTTCAGGCGCTGGACCGCATGCTCTGGTTGTTGGCCCCCCAGGACTTTGTGGCCCATTGCCATGCCGACTCGGACGAGGAGCTGGTTCAGGCCTCTCCGGTGCTGCTGGCGCAGGATGCACGCCTGGCACCGCATCACGAAGTGCTGTTGAACCTCAATGTGGAGGTCCCGGAAGGTTTTGGCCAGTTTGACCGTATGGTCGAAGTGGTGAGCGCACAGGACGAAACCGACCGCGCCCAGGCGCGTGCGCGCTGGCGCCATTACGCGTCCCGGGGTTACGCCATTACCCGCCATGATCTGGTGTTGAAAGCGGGCTGATGGCGCTCCCACCCAAGACCCCTCCGCGTTTTGTACCCACGCTCACCGAAGTGGTGCAGGTACCCGATGTCGCGCCCCTCGCGCCTGGTACTTCGAATCCGGCTGCCCGCACCACGGTTTTGTCGTCGTCGCAGTCTGCAACCCTGGCGAAGGCAGCAGCGCCCGCTGTGCGGCCAGGTGCGGCGGCGCAGGTCACCGCGCCTGCTACACCTGCGCGTCCTGTGGCGCCTCTTCTGGCTGCACCACTGCCAGTGGTTTCTCCTCAGGTATCGCGCGCTCTGGCTTCACCTGTCCCGCAGCTTCCGGCAATCCCCGCTGCAACCTCTACAAGACCGACACAGGCGGCTGTACCAGTTGCTGCCCGTGCCCTGCCCGATGGGATGGAGGAGTACATGGTGCACCGCGTCATGCAGCGCGTGGATGTAGTGCTGGACCAGCGCTTGCGTGAGGCAATCGCCACAGTGGTGCAGGAGCAGACACGCTCAGTGCTCCCACGTCTGCGCGAAGAGATCGAATCGGTGGTGCGGCATGCTGTGTACGAGGCGGTAGCGGACGAGCTGGCCAGTGGTGCTTCACCTGCACCAAAGGGATGACAGGGTATTCCCCTGTGGTTTCTCTCGCGTTTAATCGTGTTCCCTAATGATCTGGCCCGTAAATTGCGATATGTTCGCCTGCGTTGAGACACAAGAAGATTCTCAGCGTTTATCTTTACTGGAGATTTGATATGCAATTGAAGTTGAAACTGACCGTGGTTGCTGCTATCGCGGCTGTTGCTGGTATGGCCTCTGCACAAGAGCAGGTGGTCAAGATCGGCCACGTGGCTCCGGTTTCCGGCGCCCAAGCCCACTACGGCAAGGACAACGAAAATGGCGCCCGCATGGCCATTGAAGAGCTGAACGCTCAAGGCGTCACCATCGGCGGCAAGAAGATCAAGTTCGAGCTGCAGGCTGAAGATGACGCTGCCGATCCAAAGCAGGGCACTGCTGCCGCACAAAAGCTGTGCGACTCCAAGGTCGCTGGCGTTGTCGGCCACCTCAACTCCGGTACCACGATCCCCGCATCCAAGGTGTACAACGATTGCGGCATCCCCATGGTGACGGGCGCTGCGACCAACCCCAACCTGACCAAGCCCGGCTACAAGACCACGTTCCGTATCATCGCCAACGACAACGCCCTGGGCGCTGGTCTGGCGTTCTACGCTGTGGACACCCTGAAGCTCAAGACCGTCGCTATCATCGATGACCGTACCGCTTACGGCCAAGGTGTTGCCGACGTGTTCAAGAAGACCGCTACGGCCAAGGGCATGAAGGTGGTGGACGAGCAGTTCACGACCGACAAGGCCACGGACTTCATGGCTATCCTGACCGCCATCAAGGCCAAGAATCCTGATGCCGTGTTCTACGGCGGTATGGATCCTCAGGCTGGCCCCATGCTGCGTCAGATGGAACAACTGGGTATGGCTAACGTCAAGTACTTCGGTGGTGACGGCGTCTGCACGTCTGAAATCGCCAAGCTGGCTGCTGGTGCCAAGACCCTGGCTAACGTGATCTGTGCGGAAGGCGGCTCCTCGCTGGCCAAGATGCCCGGCGGTACGGCCTGGAAGGCCAAGTACGACGCCAAGTACCCTAACCAGTTCCAGGTTTACAGCCCCTACACCTACGACGCCACTTTCCTGCTGGTGGATGCTATGAAGCGCGCCAACTCCGTGGACCCCAAGGTGTACGTGAACGAACTCGCCAAGGCCAACTTCAAGGGCGTGACCTCCACCATCGCCTTCGAACCCAACGGCGAAATGAAGAACCCAGCAATCACGCTGTACGTCTACAAGGACGGCAAGAAGACACCTCTGTAATTGGAGTGTGGCTTCCCGCTGGAGGGCATTTCAGTGCCTTGCAGCCATCAAAAAAGGCTTCCCTCGGGAAGCCTTTTTGTTGTGCAGTACAGCCAAAGTGGTCAACGCTGCAACGGTCTGAGCAGCTAGCGCCGGACCTGCAGGGAACCTGGGTTCACGATGTTGGTGGGCGTGCCTTTGATGAAATTCACCACATTGTCGAAGGCCGCACCAAAGTAGAGCTCGTAGCTGTCCTGCTCCACGTATCCAATGTGTGGCGTGCAGATGCAGTTTTCCAGACGGAGCAGGGCGTGGCCTTGCAGGATGGGTTCGCTCTCGAATACGTCCACTGCCGCCAAGCCAGGGCGGCCGCGATTGAGGGCTGCGATCAGCGCGTCGGGCTCAATCAGTTCTGCACGTGATGTATTGACCAGCAGCGAGGTGGGCTTCATGCACGAGAGGTCTTCAAGCGAGATGATGCCGCGCGTTTCGTCGTTCAGGCGCAGGTGCAACGAGATCACGTCGCACTGCGAAAAAAACTCTTCGCGCGTGGCGGCGGCCTGGTATCCATCCGTCAGCGCTTGCGCGCGCGAGGCTTCACGCCCCCATACGCGCACGTTCATGCCAAACGCCCGTCCATAGCCTGCCACCAGTTGTCCGATGCGACCATAACCCCAGATACCCAGTGTTTTACCCCGCAGTACGCTGCCGACTCCGAAGTTGGGGGGCATGGATGCGGTCTTGAGACCGGACTGCTGCCAAGCGCCATGCTTGAGGTTGGAGATGTACTGGGGCAGGCGGCGCATGGAGGCCATCACCAGGGCCCAGGTCAGCTCGGCGGGAGCCACAGGGGAGCCGACCCCTTCTGCCACGGCGATCCCCCGCTCAGTACATGCCGCTACATCAATATGGCTCCCAATCTTGCCAGTTTGGGCGATGAGCTTGAGCCGCGGGAGTTTTTCAACCAGTTGGCGTGTGATCTGGGTCCGTTCGCGGATCAGCACAATGATGTCGGCGTCTTTGAGTCGCACCGAAAGCTGCCCCAGCCCTTTGACCGTGTTGGTGTACACCTTGGCGGTGTATGCGTCGAGCCGAGAGGCGCAATGCAGCTTGCGCACTGCATCCTGGTAATCGTCGAGGATCACAATATTCATGCCGACATTGTGCCTTGGCGAGCGCTGGGGAATGCCACAGGGGCCGTGCTGGGCATACCAAAGCCTGAGGTTTTTTGGTGACTGAGTGCTGCATGGGCCCCGTGGACGTACTTCTTGCACTGCGCGTGCACGGAAGTCCGGACTCAGAGAGTGCCATGCACCACGACTGCTGCAGCTCGGTGCTGATTTTTGGACCTGCCGGTGCCCCGGTGTTAGACGTTTGCGGATCGAGCACTGCCTGACAGTGCCGCAGTCTTGGTGCGCGGGGCGTAGAAGAGGGCTTGGCGCTCGTGCCGCCTGCTGCGCTCTGAGAATCAGGCCCGGAGCGCCTCGGATGCTGCCAGGCGGTCCAGCTCTGCGCACACATCGGCCATGCGGCCGGCAATTACCAAGCGGCAGGTGCCTGTGTCAGAGGCCCGGCGCAGCACCCTGGTGGATTGCGTTGGGCAGTTGTCTGCACCCACTGACGCCAAAAAGGCCTGTCGTTTGCTGCCGGCCATGTGTGTTGGCAGGAAGGAGCGGTGGGGGGCAGAGGGTCTGGTCGGGCTTTCCGGCGTTCGTACTGGAGGTTTGGCGGTAAAGGGCCAATTTCCGCGCAATGGACGTTGTGCCTGTGGCTCTGTGGAGTTGCTGGGAACCAGGGCTTGGGCTTCATCACTGCGGGAAGCCGATGCTGGGGAGTTGCCTGGCCTGGTACGTCTCATGCCGACTGGCTGTGCCAGCAGGTCCAGTCGGTCTTTGGGGGTACCGGCTGGGTTGGCAAGCAGCTTTTTAAGACTGCGAAGAGGGTTCTGCACAGCAGACAGGGTGAACAAAGCAATTCCCATGTGAAAACTCCGAAAGTCGGGGGTTGAACATAGGCAGGATTGCAAAGTGGTCGAACACCATCGCAGACAGACGCAGTGCGAGTTGATCCCTCGACAGTGCAGCCAGCTGCTCCGCCGATCTATCAAGCATTGCCTGAGAGGCCTTGGCATTCAACGGGACCTGCACCGCAGGGCTGGTGAATCGGTTGTACCCGTTCACCAAACGCCCGCCACCCACGGTGCGGCCCCAGGGGCACACGCTACATCAGCATGGTGTTGCGGATAAGTCCCACTGCCAGTCCTTCGATTTCGAAAGGCTCGCCGGGCTGCACCACGATCACGGGATAGTCGGGGTTCTCGGGCAGCAACTCGATGGCAGTAGCCGTGCGGCGAAGCCGCTTGACGGTGACGTCGTCACCCAGCCGGGCTACGATGATCTGGCCGTTGCGGGCTTCGCGGGTGGACTGAACGGCCAGCAAATCGCCATCCATGATGCCGGCGTCGCGCATGGACATGCCCCGCACCTTGAGCAAGTAGTCGGGCTTGTGTTGAAAGAGGCTGCTTTCCACGCTGTAGGTCTGGTCCACATGTTCCTGCGCGAGAATGGGCGACCCCGCAGCCACCCGACCTACCAGGGGCAAGACCAGCTGCGACAGACCCGGGATGGGCAGACTGAATTGGTTGCCACGGGCTGCGTTGATAGAGCGCACTGTGTCTCCGCGCAAGCGGATGCCGCGCGAGGTGCCGCTGACCAGCTCGATCACCCCTTTACGGGCCAGGGCCTGCAGGTGCTCTTCTGCCGCGTTGGCTGACTTGAAACCCAGCTCGGCCGCTATTTCTGCGCGGGTGGGAGGCGCGCCGGTGCGTGCGATGGCGGTCTGGATGAGATCCAGAATCTGCTGCTGGCGGGCGGTGAGTTTGGGGTTGTCGAGCATGGTGGTTTCCGGTGCAGGCGGTTACAGTGGCGAACAACTGTTTTTTAATCCAGTACCTGTATTTTTCATCAGTTTTTCGGAGTATGCAAGTGAGTGGGCAAAAAATTGTGGTTTTGGGCACCGGTGGCACGATCGCGGGCACCTCTGCACAGGCGGGGGACAACATCGGCTACACCGCGGCCCAGGTGGGGGTGGAGCAACTTCTGACGGCCGTGCCAGGCCTGCAGGCACTGGCAGGGGGCGCCTTGGCTGCTGAGCAGGTGGCGCAGATCGACAGCAAGGACATGGATTGCGAGGTGTGGCGCACGCTCGCTCTGCGGTGCGCGCACCATTTGAGCGACCCGGAGGTGAGAGGTGTGGTCATTACCCATGGCACAGACACCCTGGAAGAGACTGCGTGGTTTTTGCATGAGGTGCTGGATGCACGCAAACCCGTGGTGCTGACCTGCGCCATGCGGCCCGCCACAGCCCTGACACCCGATGGACCCCAGAACCTGCTGGACGCTGTGGCTACGGTGTTGGCACCGGGCGCAACGGGTGTGCTGGCCGCTGCTGCGGGTGAAGTGCATGGCGCCCGGCATGTGCAAAAAGTGCATCCCTATCGCGTCAATGCTTTCAGCTCGGGCGAGGCCGGTCCTTTGGGCTGGGTGGAAGAGGGCGTGGTCCGTTGGGCATTCAATAGCCCGGTAGCGCATGTCAATCATGCCGATAACGCTATCAATAATATAGTGAGCGCTGCTGCTTGGCCCTGGGTGGAAATCGTCATGAACCATGCAGGCGCGTCGGGCAGGGCGGTTGATGCTCTGGTGCGAGAGGGGGTGCAGGGCTTGGTGGTGGCGTGCACCGGCAATGGCACGATCCACCACGATCTGGAGGCTGCTCTGGTGCGAGCGCAGAAAGCCGGGGTGCGGGTGGTGCGCTCCACCCGCTGCGCCGAGGGACAGGTACTACCCAAGCCGGGTGATGCGCTGCCTGCCTCGCAAGGCCTGTCGCCAGTCAAGGCGCGGGTTGCACTGATGCTTGATTTGCTGCGGGCGGATTGATCGAAAAGGACTGCCAGCCGTGTTCGCAGCACTCAAGACACACGCCTGGGCTTATCCCGCGCTCGAAGTCGTCCACATCGTGGGCATTGCGCTGTTGCTGGGCAATCTGGTGTTGCTGGAGTTGCGGGTGTTTGGGCGCGGTGCGGCCTTGCCGGTGAAAGACCTCGCTCGGCTGAGTCTGACTCTGGCCGTGTGTGGCTTTGGATTGGCGGCAGCATCGGGTCTGTTGATGTTTGCCACCCAGCCATCGGAGTTGCTCAGCAACCGCGCCTTCACCTTGAAAATGCTGTTGTTAATGCTTGCGGGCTGTAATGCGGCGTGGTTCCATGCACGTGATTCCCTCACGCGCCTGGACGGGCTGGCCCGCCTTCAGATGCTGGCATCCACCATGGTGTGGCTGGCGGTGGTGGCTTGTGGCCGCTGGATTGCGTATCTTTGAGATCGCCCCCTTTTCATCAGGAGTCTGTATGAGCCTGCAACGTCGCCATGTGCTGATCGCCGCCAGTGCCTTGCCTTTGGGGGTGCACGCCCACCATGGCTGGAGCAGTTTCGATGCAGACCGACCGCTGTATCTGGAGGGCGCAGTGCGCAAAGTGCGCTGGCAAAACCCGCACGCAGAGCTGGAGCTGGAACTGCCCGCAGCGCTCCGGTTGCCAGCGGACCTTGCGCAACGCGCCATCCCCGCGCAGACAGCGCCCGTGGATGGCCGCGCGCTGCTGGCCAAAACGGTGCTGCCGACCCGCAAGGACCGCGTCTGGGAAATTGAGCTGGCGCCGCTGACCCGCATGCAGGCGTGGCAGGTGCCAGAGATCAAGCCAGGCACCGCCGTATCAGTCGTGGGTTTTGGCCTGCGGGACGAAAAGGGCGAGGCGGTACTGCGTGCCGAGTACCTGTTTGTGGACGGCAAAGCCTACGGCCTGCGGTCCAGTCCTGCCTGAGTCAAAGCACACGCCCGCGACAGGCGGCTGTCGCGGCTGCCTTGCTTCAAGGCGGCCCATGAAAAAAGCGACGCCCTGGTGCGGTGCGTCGCTTTGATGGGGCTTGACCGCCCAATGTGTGTCAGGTGGTTTTTGCTCCTGATTCAATGTATCAGCTGGCCAGCGCCTGCAGCGCGCGTGCGGTGATCTCGTCCACACTGCCGGTGCCGCTGATGGCGCGGTACTTGGGCGCTACAGCGGGTTCATCCTTGGCCCAGTTGCTGTAGTAATCCACCAAAGGGCGCGTCTGGTCGCTGTAGACCTGCAGGCGCTTCTTGACGGTTTCTTCCTTGTCGTCTTCGCGCTGGATCAGTTCTTCGCCGGTCAGGTCGTCCTTGCCTTCCACCTTGGGGGGGTTGAACTTGACGTGGTAAGTGCGGCCGCTGGCGGGGTGCGAGCGGCGGCCGCTCATGCGCTCAATGATGGCGTCAAAGGGCACATCGATTTCGAGCACATAGTCCAGCTTGACGCCTGCGGCCTTCATGGCGTCGGCCTGGGGAATGGTGCGGGGGAAACCGTCGAACAGGAAGCCGTTGGCACAGTCTGCCTGCGTGATGCGCTCCTTGACGAGACCGATGATGATGTCGTCACTGACCAGGGCGCCTGAATCCATCACTGCCTTGGCCTGCAGGCCCAGGGGGGTGCCGGCCTTGACCGCTGCGCGCAGCATGTCGCCGGTGGAGATCTGGGGGATGCCGTACTTCTGGCAGATGAACGTGGCTTGCGTGCCCTTTCCGGCGCCAGGCGCGCCCAACAGAATCAGTCTCATGGATGTCCTCGAAGGTTAGAAATCGGGTGGCGCCGCTGGCGGGGACGTTCGAAGGGCGCCTGAAGCCGTTCTGTTCGCCCGGGATGCGGTGCTCTCGTTACAGTTGAGGATAGCATGTGACCACCTCACGCTGACTTACAGGGGTGACCGTTTCCCGGCCAGCACCTCCACCTGGCCCCGCCTGGCTTCCATGTGGCCCCGCTATACGGACCCCATGCATTCAACGTGCGACCAAAACGCGCCGCAGCGCCGGGCGCCATAGAACTTTCAGCGAAACAACGCGCGCACCCGCTCCAAGTCCTCCGGCGTATCCACGCCAGGGCCGGGTGCTGCGTCTGAGAGGTGCACGGCAATGCGATAGCCATGCCAGAGCGCGCGCAGCTGCTCCAATGCCTCGACCGCCTCGGTCGGTGCAGGCGCCAGCTGCGGAAATTCCCGCAAGAACCCCGCGCGATAGCTGTAGATGCCCACATGGCGCAGCGGTGCAAAGCCTTGCACCGCTGCCACACCAGGGTGTGCCGCCTGTGCTGCGCCTTCCCACCACGCGTTGCCTGCATGGTCCCGACCAAATGGAATCGGTGCACGGCTGAAGTAGTGGGCCAGGCCCCGTGCGTCCAGTACCACCTTCACCACATTGGGGTTGGTGTAGTCGGCCAGCGATGCGATGGCATGGGCAGCGGTGCCCATGCTGGCGTCAGGACGTTTTCCGTCACGGTCTTGCAGCAGGCTCGCCACGGCATTGATGAGGCCGGGGGCTATCAGCGGCTCGTCACCCTGCACATTGACCACGATGTCGTCGCCGTCCAGCCCCAGTTGCGTGCAGGCTTCGGCCAGCCGGTCGCTGCCACTGGCATGGTCGGCGCGCGTCATGACGGCTTGCACACCATGGGCTGCGCAGGCTTGCAGGATGCGTGCGTCGTCCGCCGCCACCACGACGCGGGTTGCCGCGCTCTGCGCAGCACGCTGGGCCACGCGCACCACCATGGGCAGGCCGGCAATGTCAGCCAGGGGCTTGTCTGGCAAGCGGCTTGAAGCCATGCGTGCCGGTATCAGCACGGTGAAGGGGATGTGGGCTGCGGCGGGCACGGGTGCGCTCACTGCTCCAGTTCCTCGTCGGTCAAGGTGCGGGCTTCGTTTTCGAGCAGCACCGGAATTCCGTCGCGCACCGGGTAGGCCAGTCGCGCGCTGCGCGAGACGAGTTCCTGCGCCTCGCGGTCATAGGTCAGTGGGCCTTTGGTGACAGGGCAGACCAGCAGTTCGAGCAGTTTGGGGTCCATGGGGGAGGAGCTTTCCGGGAGGGTTCGTTCAGGCAGGGGCAGATGATAGCGGCGGCCTTGCAGCCCCATACCCTGGGGCGACTTGGTTCAGCCAGCCATCCAGTGCGTCGAAAAAAGGCGGAGCCATCTGCACGGCCAGCGGCACAGCCAGTGCGTCCGGGTGGCGGGCCCAGAGCTTCACCGCGTCCTTTTCGGTGCAAATCAGCGGTATGTGCTTGTTGGATATGCGCTGCCAGCTATCGAAATCATAGTGATCTGGCAGGGCCTCGGTGCGCTCCAGCGTCAGGCCTTGGGCGCGCAGCATGGCAAAAAAATCACCAGGCCTGGCCACCGCCGCCACCGCGTACAGCGGATGGCCGCGCAGATGGGCCAGCGGCACTTGGTGACCATCCGACTGAAGGGCATAGGGCGCCAGGCTGCGCTGCAGCGCAAATGCAGGCGCCGTGGTCCCACGCGGCGGCGCACTGCCTGCGTGCAGCACGATATCCACGGCGCGGGGCCAGGGCTCCCGCAGCGGGCCGGCAGGCAGCAGAAAACCGTTACCAATGCCTTGGTCGTTGAAGATGCAGATTTCCAGGTCTCGCTGCAGCGACAGGTGCTGCAAGCCGTCATCGCAAATGAGAACGTCGGTATCGGGGTGTGCGGCAAGCAGTGCGCGAGCGGCGGTGATGCGGCGTGGGGCCACAAACACGGGCACTGTGCCGCCGCCCGCCACGCTGCGTGCAATCAGGGCAGGCTCGTCGCCCACCTCACTGGCCGGGCTGTCGGGCCGCACCGCACGGCAGTCCTGCGTGCTGCGGCCATAGCCGCGCGAAATCACGCCTGTGCGCAAGCCGCGTGCCTGCAGGTGTTTGACGAGTGCGATGACCACAGGGGTTTTGCCGGCGCCCCCGGCAATCACGTTGCCCACCACGATGACGGGGCGGCCTGGGTGTTCGGCCCGGAGCCAGCCCTTGTGGTACAGCCAGCGGCGCAGGGCCACCAAGGTGCGGTACACCAGTGAGGCAGGCCACAGTGCCCATGCGACGGGGCCCCGGAACTGCCAGATTTTTTGCAGCCGTTGTTCGGCCGTGGGTGAGGAGGGAGTAGGAGCCGGCGGGGCCGGAGCCCGAGGCGGCTGCGGCCCGGACGCAGACATGCCTGTCAGCGGCTGGCCGCGCGTGCCGACGCGGACGACTGCGTGGCAAACGTGATCTGCGTGAGGCCCACGCGGCGCGCGGCTTCCATCACGGTGACCACAGACTGGTGCGGCGACATGGCGTCGGCGCTGATGATCACCACGCTGTCACGCCCCGCCGTAGCGGCGCTGCGCAGCGCCTGCGCGATCGCGTCCACGCTCTTGCCATCCACGCCGGTCTTGTTGACGGCGTATCGGCCGTCGGCAGCCACCGAGACGATCACTTCCTTGGGGTGGTCGCGCTGCTGCTCGGCATCGGCCACGGGCAGAGTGAGTTGCAGCTCCGTGAACTTGCTGTAGGTGGTGGTCAGCATCAGAAAGATGAGGATCACCAGCAGCACGTCGATGAACGGGATCAGGTTGATCTCTGGCTCATCCTTGGCGCGGGGGCGAAAGTTCATGGCGCTTATTTGGCTTTGCGCAAACGCAGGATATGGCGAACAAATTGCTCCGATGCCAGCTCCAGCGTGAGCAGATAGGCGTCCACACGCGCCCGGAAGTACCGCCAGAAAATCAGCGAGGGGATGGCCACAATCAGGCCAAACGCCGTGTTATAGAGCGCGATGGAGATGCCGTGGGCCAGCTGCGCAGGGTTACCACCGCCCATCGCCTGGCCCACACCACCGCCGCCCGCTTGCGAGCCAAAGATCTCGATCATGCCGATGACGGTGCCCAAAAGGCCCAGCAGCGGCGCTGCCGAGGCAATGGTGGCCAGGGCGGAGAGGTATTTTTCCAGCCGGTGCGCCACCGCGCGGCCGGTGCCTTCCATGGCGGCGCGCAGGTCGGTCTCGCTGCACTGGGGGTTGCTGTTGAGGGTGCGCAGGCCGCTCGCCAGCACCTCGCCCAAGGCCGAGTTCTGGGCCAGCTGGTTCACCACATCGGGGGTTGGCAAGCCCTTGGACGACACCGTGATGGCTTCGTCCAGCAGTTTTGGGGGGGCAACGCGGGCCGTTTTCAGGGCCAGAAAACGTTCAAAAATCAGTGCCAGTCCCAGGACGGAACACGCGATCAGGGGCCAGATGGGCCAGCCTGCGGCTTGTATGATGGACAGCAAATCTCTCTCCGCGCAGATGAAAGCAATCGGCGATTATGGCCTAGCTTGCGGCGGCTACTGCGTCACAAACCGTTACGTTATCGCACGCACTGCCCATCGCCGCGCTCACCCACAAAAACTGTGGATAACTTTGTGGGCAACCCGCATCCAGAGCCCCGCAAAGTGGCTTCGCGCCGTGCTTACAACAGATTGATGAAAAATTGTGCAATGAAAAACGTATATAGATCAACGACTTGCACGTGCGCTCGTGTTTTGCAGGCGGTTGGGGTCTCCATGCGGGGAGGCGCTCCCGCTGGCCTGAAACTGTGGAGTACTTGCATGGTGTGCGCGGCTCCAACGCCCGCCGTTTCTCATGTTTGAGCGCCCGGGCCCAGCAGCGGCGCCCCGTATCTGGGAAGTTGGCGCGCTGTGCCGCGCCATTGCTGATGCCCTGGAGGCGCGCTTCAATCCTGTCGCGGTGCGCGGCGAGATCACGGGCTTCTCGCGCGCCTCCAGCGGGCATTGTTATTTTTCGATCAAGGACGCCAACGGGCAGTTGCGCTGCGCCATGTTCCGCCGCGCGGCCACCCTGCTTGACTTTTCGCCGCGCGATGGCGAATTGGTGGAAGTGCGCGGGCGCCTCGGTGTGTATGAGGCGCGGGGCGATCTGCAGTTCATCGTGGAAAACATGCAGCGCGCGGGGCAGGGCGCGTTGTTCGAGCAGTTCTTGCGGCTCAAGGCGCAGCTCGACGCCGAAGGCCTGTTTGACACTGCCCGCAAGCGCCCGCTGCCGCTGCAGCCGCGCGGCATTGGCCTGGTCACGTCAGCTGGCGCGGCGGCGCTGCACGATGTGGTCACGGCTTTGCGCAGGCGTGTCCCGCACATTCCGGTGGTGCTGGTGCCAGCGCAGGTGCAGGGTGTGGCAGCACCGCCGTCCATCATTGCTGCGCTATCAAAACTGTATCTGCTCGCGCAAGCTGGACGGGCACATGGGGCTGATTCGAACCAGCACCCGTCCATTGACGTGATTTTGCTGGTGCGTGGGGGCGGCTCGATAGAGGACCTGTGGGCGTTTAACGACGAGCAACTGGCACGCACCATCGTACAGAGCCCGGTGCCACTGGTGAGCGGCGTGGGGCACGAGACGGATTTCACCATCGCTGACTTTTGCGCCGACCTGCGCGCACCCACGCCCACGGCGGCGGCCGAACTGGTGGCACAACCGCGTGAGGTCTGGCTGGGCGCGCTGGGGTTGCTGGCAGGGCGCCTGAGCGACGGCGTGCAGCGCCAGCTCGATGTCCGTCACCAGCGGCTGGACCAGGCCGCTGCGCGCCTGGGTCGCCCTTCGGGCCTGGTAGCGCGCCAACAGTTGCAACTGGCACGCCTCGCACAGCGCATGCGTCACGGGGTGCTCCTGAAAATGCAGCGCTTGACGCAATCACATCAAGCGCTGGAGGTCAATTTACCCCAAGCGCTGCAACGCAGTGTGGCGCAGCATACCGACCGGCTGGACCGCGCTGCCTTGCGGCTGGAACTGCTGGACCCGCGCCTCGTGCTGCAGCGTGGTTATGCGCTGCTGACTGACACCAGCGGTCAGGCGGTAACCAGCGTGCGGCAGACCCAGCCGGGCGACGCGCTGCGCGCCACGCTGGCCGACGGTGCGGTGGATGTGACGGTATCGCAGCCACGTCTTTTGTAACCGGTTCATACCTGGCGGTGGGCGGGCGGCAACCCGTCTGTAGGACAGAGGCGGTTTGTGACGACGTGGGCTGAATCCGGGAGCCCACATGCTGCACAGGTCACCTGATGTTCCTACAATGCCCCTTTCGCGCTGTGTCTGACTGCATTGCTCAGGAAAGCCCGCGTTGCAGACGGCATCCCAGAATTTCAAACCACGAGGAAACACCACCATGGAACACACCCTTCCCCCGCTGCCCTACGCCATCGACGCCCTGGCTCCGCACTACAGCCAGGAAACCCTGGAGTATCACCACGGCAAGCACCACAACGCCTACGTGGTGAACCTCAACAACCTGCAAAAGGGCACTGAGTTTGAGTCCCTGACGCTGGAAGAGATCATCAAGAAGGCCAGCGGCGGCATCTACAACAACGCCGCGCAAATCTGGAACCACACGTTCTTCTGGAACTGCATGGCCCCCCAAGGTGGCGGTGAGCCTTCGGGTGCACTGGCTGCTGCCATCAACGCCAAGTGGGGCAGCTACGCGGCCTTCAAGGAAGCCTTCGTGAAGTCCGCTGTGGGCAACTTCGGTTCTGGCTGGACCTGGCTGGTGAAGAAGGCCGACGGCAGCGTGGACATCGTCAACACCGGCGCCGCAGGCACGCCACTGACCACCGCCGACAAGGCACTGCTGACCGTGGACGTGTGGGAACACGCTTACTACATCGACTACCGCAACATGCGTCCCAAGTTCGTCGAGACTTTCCTCGACAAGCTGGTGAACTGGAAGTTTGCTGAAGCCAACTTCGCCTGATCGCTCGAGACAGTCGCGGTGTGCCCTCGCACCGCGCTGACAACAAAAAAACGGCCCGAGGGCCGTTTTTTTGTTGCACGGCAGAGAAGTTGAAGTCTTTACGGCTGGATGCGCTAGTGAAATATGGCTCTGTTGCTATTAGATTTGCAGCATCAACAGCCCTTGGCCCTTAGCGTTACTGCCGGGCAAACGGAGTCCCGCCGAGTTTGGCTCCGGCCTTGATGCCTTTCTTGGCAAACCAGCCCTGGTTCATTTCCAGCACATAACGCACGGGCTTGGCTGAGCAGTGCGAGTCCAGCGTCTGGGGTTTCATGTCCTCCAGGTTCACGATGGTGCCGTCATCGGCAATGAAGGCGGCCGTGAGTGGCAACAGGGTGTTCTTCATCCAGAAGCATTGCTGGGAGGGCTGCTCAAAAACAAACAGCATGCCCTCGTGCACGGGCATTTCCTTGCGGTACATCAGGCCAGTCTGGCGCTCCTGGGGTGTGAGTGCGACCTGGGCGTCGATGCGGTGCATGCCGGCGGTCAGCTCCACGCGCCGCAGGTTCATCTGCGGGCCTTCCTGAGCCTGGGCGACTCCAGCGGGCGCGGCCAGTGCACATGCCACCAGCCAGGCACCCACTGCTGCGACTGCGCGGCGGGCAAGGCGAGGAATGCCTGTCGCACCGCGCAGGGCGGCGAGCGGGAGGGCTGGGATGGCGCGTGAGGCGGTCATGGGCGGGGCTTTCTGGGTAACAAAAACAAGGCAAAGAACAACGGGCTGCGCCAGGGACGGACTGCGGCGTGCACAAAAAGTTCAGGCAGCGCGCAGGGTATCCGCAGCACCAAAGAAAACGCCCGCAGAAGCGGGCGGTTTTGAATCAGCGAAGGCCCGAGGCCCCTGTGGTGGGTAGGTCAGGCCTTGCGATGATTTCAGGCTGCCTTGTGGGCGGTTTTCTTCTTGGCGACCTTTTTGCTGGTCTTTTTCTTGGCGACCTTCTTGGTGGCCGGTGCTGCTACCTGGGCCGTCATGGGAGCTGCTGCGGGAGCGGTGGTGGCAGGGGCGGCTGCGGGTGCCTGTGCAAAAGCACCAGCAGTGAACAGACCGGCCACGAGGACAGCGAGGAGTTTTTTCATATATGCCGTTTCCAGTGTGAACGAAGGTTGAAGGGCCGGACGAAATCCGTACGGCTCCACTCGCAACGATAGCAGCGCCCAGTGCGTTGACAGGGTCTTGGACGAAAATTTTTGTCATTAGAATGGTTTGAAACCACACTGCCACGCCTGTGGCGGTGCTTCTTTTCCTCGCTTTGCCCCCTCATCGACCGAATCACACTCGGCGCATACCGGAGACTCCCCACCCATGACCACCTACCAGCACATCGTGGTGCCTGCCGAAGGCCAGAAAATCACCGTCAATGCCGACATGTCCCTGAATGTGCCGGACGAGCCCATCATTCCGTTCATCGAAGGTGACGGCACTGGCCTCGACATCACGCCCGTCATGATCAAGGTGGTGGACGCAGCCGTATCCAAGGCCTACGGCGGCAAAAAGAAGATCCACTGGATGGAGGTGTACGCCGGCGAAAAGTCCACCAAGGTATATGGCCCCGACGTGTGGTTGCCCGAAGAAACCTTGCAGGTGCTGCGCGAGTATGTGGTGTCCATCAAGGGCCCGCTGACCACACCCGTAGGGGGAGGCATCCGCTCGCTGAATGTGGCGCTGCGCCAGGAGCTGGACCTGTACGTCTGCCTGCGCCCCGTGCAGTATTTCAAGGGCGTGCCCTCGCCGTTGAAGGAGCCTGAAAAGACCAATATGGTCATCTTCCGCGAGAACTCGGAAGACATCTACGCCGGCATCGAGTTCGAAGCCGAGTCCGACAAGGCCAAGAAGCTTATCAAGTTCCTGCAGGACGAGATGGGCGTCAAGAAGATCCGCTTTCCCAACACGTCCGGCCTGGGCGTCAAGCCCGTGTCCATCGAGGGCACGGAGCGCCTGGTGCGCAAGGCCATCCAGTACGCCATCGACAACGACAAGCCCAGCGTGACCATCGTGCACAAGGGCAACATCATGAAGTACACCGAAGGGGGCTTTCGCGACTGGGCCTATGCGTTGGCGCAAAAGGAGTTCGGTGCCCAGCTCATCGATGGCGGCCCCTGGTGCCGCCTCAAGAACCCCAAGACGGGCAAGGAAATCACCATCAAGGACAGCATCGCCGATGCCTTCCTGCAGCAGATTTTGCTGCGCCCCGCAGAGTATTCGGTGGTGGCTACGCTGAATCTGAACGGCGACTACATTTCCGACGCGCTGGCCGCGCAGGTGGGTGGCATTGGCATTGCCCCCGGCGCCAACATGTCCGATTCGGTGGCCTGTTTTGAAGCCACCCACGGCACGGCGCCCAAGTACGCCGGCAAGGACTACGTGAATCCCGGCTCCGAGATCCTGTCGGCCGAAATGATGCTGCGCCACATGGGCTGGACAGCGGCTGCCGACCTGATCATCAGCTCGCTGGAGAAGTCGATCGCATCCAAAAAGGTGACCTACGACTTTGCCCGCCTGATGGAAGGCGCCACACAGGTCAGTTGCTCGGGCTTTGGTCAGGTCATGATCGACAACATGTAGTCGCACCCGCCTTGGCTTCGGGGCGGTTCAAAACGTCTCCATAAAAAATAACCCTGGTGCGTCATTCGGACCAGGGTTTTTTGTTTCCGCCTCAGCGTCCCAGCGCGCGTACCAGATAGTCGATGAGCACCCGCACCCGCAGGGGCATGTGCCGGTTGCCTGGGTAGATCAGCGAGAACGGGCGCGACGCGCCCGCATGCCCCGCCAGCACTTCGACCAACTGGCCGCTGCGCAGATCGTCCTCCACCAGAAAACGGTACGTTTGTACCAGGCCTGCTCCTGCGCGGGCCAGCGTGACCTGACCCAGGATGTCATCAGCACAGCGCAACTTACCCCGGGTCGGCCATTCCATGGTCTGGCCCTCGTGCACCAGCAACCAGGGAACGACCTGCCCGCTGCTCGGCAGCACGAACTGCACGCATTCATGCCGTTCCAGCTCTTCTGGCGTAGCGGGTGCGCGGTGGCGTTTCAGGTAGGCCGGGGCTGCGACAACGGTCAAGGCCGCATCCTCCAACTTGCGAGCCACCAGGCTCGAATCTGGCGGTGTTCGGCCGCGGATGGCGAGGTCAAAACCTTCCTCGGTGAAGTCCACGTTGCGGTTGGACAACTGCAGTTCGATCTCTATGTCGGGGTACTTCTTGCTGAACGCGGGCAACAGAGGCAGTACGCGATGGTGACCGTAGGAGGTCGGCAGGCTCATCCGCACAAGGCCTGCTGGCTTGAGTTGCTGGCCCGACGCCTCACGCTCTGCCTCGCTGAGTTGCGTCAGCGCCTGGCGGCATTGGTCGTAATAGCGCTGCCCAACCTCTGTCAGGCGCACTTGGCGCGTGGTGCGCATGAGAAGGCGCACGCCCAGACGCTCCTCCAGCCGTGCCACTGAACGGCTCACGGCAGCCGCCGTGAGTCCTGTGGCCTTGGCTGCCGCAGTGAACCCCTGGTGCTGCGCCGTCAGGCAGAACAACTCAATGCTGCCCAGGCGAAGGTTGTCGAATTGCCGGTTCATTGTTGATTCTTATGTAATTAGTGATTTGAAATTAATCTAGTTTATTGTCAATTTCATCGCAAATACAGTCACTGCATCACCAACCACGGACGTAAGGAGTCCCAAGATGCAGAACTCGATCAAGCTTTACTACTCCCCCGGCGCATGCTCGCTGGCGACGCACATTCTTCTGCGCGAAACCGGCACGCCATTCACGCTGGAGAAGGTGGATACCCACAAACACACCACCAGCACTGGCGGCGACTTCTATGCCATCAGCCCCAAAGGCCAGGTGCCTGTGATCGAACTTGCCGATGGGACGCGGATCACCGAAGGGCCGGTGGTTGCTCAATACGTGGCGGACCGAGCGGGCGCACACACCCTGATGCCCCCCGCAGGCAGTCTGGAGCGCTACCGGGTCATGGAGTGGCAGAACTACGTGACGGCGGAACTGCACAAGTCCTTCACCCCGCTGTTCCACAGCGATGTGGATGCCAATGCCAAAAAGGCGCTGGCTGCTGTGCTCTATGAGAAGCTGGTCTGGCTTGACGGACAACTGGCGGGCAAGAGCTACCTCACGGGCAGCGATTTCACTGCCGCCGATGCCTATCTGTTCGTGGTGCTCGGCTGGGCCAAGTTTGTGCAGATCGACCTGGGGGAACTGCAGCACATCGGCAGCTTCATGGCGCGTGTGGCAGCACGCCCCGAGGTCCGTGCCGCGATGCAGACCGAAGGCCTCGTAGCCTGACGAATACTCCTATGCCTTACATCAAGATCCAGATCACCCGCGAGGGTGCATCGCGCGAGCAAAAGGCCCAGCTGATTCGGGGCGCTACCGACCTGGTAGTACAGGTGCTCGACAAGAACCCTGCCACTACTTTTGTTGTGATCGAAGAAGTTGACACTGACCACTGGGGCATCGCGGGCGAAACCGTGACCGTGCTGCGTGAGCGGGCGAAGAAAGGCGGTGCGCAATGAGTAGCGCCGCTGACTTCGCCGCCATCCATGCGGTGCTGGAGCTGTACCTCGACGGCCTGTACCACAGCGATACAACGCGCCTGGCCAAGGTGTTTCATCCGCAGGCCCTGTATGCCACGGCGGTGGGGGAGCAACCCATCTTCTGGCGCATGGACGAGTACTTCCCTGTGGTGGATGCCCGCCCGGCACCGGCCGCGAGCGGCCAAGCGCGCACCGACCGCGTGCTCTCCATCGACCTGGTAGGCCCCGTGACGGCACTGGCCAAACTCCAGTGCTCCATTGCGCCCAAGCATTTCATCGACCTGCTGGCGCTGCTCTGGCTGGACGGACGCTGGCAGATTGTTTCCAAGGTCTTTCATTACGACATCAGAGATTGACATGAACATTCTTCGACCTTTCTCCAAGCCGTTTCTCTCATCAGTGGGCGGGCTGGCGCTGTATTGCGTCATCGCATTGATGCTGGGTTTTTCTGCCAGCGCATCGGCTCATCAAGAGCGCTCGGCCTGAGGGTGTGCTGCTTCGGAGCCACACCATGGGATGCCCGCGATTGCGACCATTGGAGTGCGCACTGGCACGTACATGGACATCCCCGAAGCTGGCTGAAGGCGCCGACGATCCCAGCGACCCGATCGTCGCGTGGCCAGAACAGCGTCAGCATGTCACTGAGCCTGGTGCAAACTTGCTGGGCATTTTTCGTGCGCTGCAAAAGGCTTTATATGAAAGGCTTTCTATGCCGACGGCTTGGACACGGCCGATCCAGAAGTGCTGGTTGCCGTGGTGACTCAGGCTCTGTCGGTACAGGCGTTGGATGCCCAAGGGCTGCAGGAGTGGTTCATGGCCGATGCAACCGTTCAGATGACTCAGAAGAATTTTGCGCAAGCGCGTCGCTGGGGCATCACCAGCTTTCCCCCACTTCTGGGAAGGTATGGCGAGCATCTGGTCCGCCGAGTAGATGGGTTTGCCAAAGCGCACGTGTTGGTTGCGACCATAGATCATTGGATGGATCAGGCATCGATGACAGGCACACCCCGTGGCTAGCGGAGGGAAGGGTATGCAACGCCACAGACGGTGAGGCCCCTCGTGCGGCAGGGCTATTGATCGGCCCGTTTTCCGTGCTTCCCTGTTCATCTCGCAGCCGGCATGATCTTGCTGGCACTTCAGAGTTGGCTTTTTGAAACTTTCCCTCCTAAGATGGCCTGCCACTTCGGCCTGACATGACATGGCGTGGCATGAGCCTGATTTGCGCTCTGTCGAATGTGGCGAGCGTTGAAGGACCCTGGAGCGGCTGACTCTCCAGGAAGCAGGAAGCGAGAGGGCTGCATGGCGACTGATTTTTCTGCCGCGTATTGGGAGCAAAACCCGGATGCATTGTTGGTGCTGTCGCCTGAGGGCGTGGTGCTGGAGTGGAACCCGGCGGCCGAGCTGATCTTTGGCTACACGCAAGCCGAAGTACAGGGACGCTCCATCCTCGATCTGATCGTGCCCACGGACAGGGCACAAGACGAGAATCAGTTTCGTGCCGAGGCCATGCAATGGGGGACCTCCGTGCAGGAGGCCGTGCGCCGCCGCAAGGACGGCTCGCTGGTGCATGTCAATGTATCGACCAAAGCGGTGTTTGATGCCAATGGGCAGGTGCTGTACTTCCTGTCGAGCAAGAAGGATGTCACCCAGCTCAAGGTGCAGCGGGATGCCAAGCTGCTGGAGGCCCGGTTTCGGGATTTGCTGGAATCCACCCCCGACGCGATCGTGATGGTCAACGTGACCGGGCGCATCGTACTGGTCAACTCGCAGGCCGAGCGCGTGTTTGGCTACCCACGTGCCGAGTTACTGGGCCAGGCGGTGGAGGTGTTGTTGCCCCACCGCTACCGGGGCGCCCACCTGGGCCACCGCAGTGGGTTTTTTGGCCAGCCGCGCACCCGCACCATGGGCGCTGGGCTGGAGCTGCATGGCCTGCGCAAGGATGGCGGTGAGTTTCCGGTGGAGATCAGCCTGAGCCCCATCGATACCGAAGAGGGCACCATGGTGATGAGCGCCATTCGCGACATCACCGACCGCAAGCGGGCTGACCAGAAGTTCAAGGACCTGCTCGAGGCCGCGCCCGATGCGATGGTCATCGTCAACCGTGAGGGGAGCATCGTGCTGGTCAACTCCCAGGCGGTAAAACTCTTTGGCTGGAGCCGCGACGAACTTCTGGGCAAGCCCATCGAACTTCTGGTGCCAAAGCGCTTCAGTGCCCGCCACCCAGACCACCGGCGTCAGTTTTTTGCCGAGCCGCGCACCCGTTCCATGGGGGCGGGCCTGGAGCTGCACGGACTGCGCAAGGACGGCAGCGAGTTTCCGGTGGAAATCAGCCTGAGTCCGCTGGAGACGGAGGAGGGGCTGTATGTGTCCAGTGCCATCCGTGACGTGACCGAGCGCAAGCGCATTGAGCAGGTGCTGCGTGACAAGAACCTGGAGCTGGAGAACGCGGCCTTGGTCAAGGACCGCTTTCTGGCCAGCATGTCCCACGAGTTGCGCACGCCGCTCAATGCCATCATCGGCTTTACTGGCACGCTGCTGATGAAGCTGCCCGGCCCGCTCAATGCAGAGCAGGAAAAGCAGCTGCGCATTGTGCAGACCGGTGCCAAACACCTGCTCTCGCTCATCAACGATCTGCTGGATGTTGCTAAGTTGAATGCCAATAAAGTGACATTGAATCTGGAACTGGTGGACTGCAAAACCTTGATCGAGGAGGTGTCCGCCACGCTGGAGCTGGAGGCTCGGCGCAAAGGATTGGCCTTTGCCGTGCATACGCCGCAGGACGCGTTGTTGCTGCAGACCGACCGACGTGCTGTCAGCCAGATACTCATCAACATGGTGGGCAATGCCATCAAATTCACGCTGCAGGGGCGGGTAGATGTGGTGCTGCAAGAGCTGCTGCTGTCTTCGGGCCGCGTCGTGCAGCTGCGCGTGCAGGACACCGGCCCAGGCATACCGCTGTATGAGCAGCCGCGCCTGTTCGAGGCGTTTTCGCGGGTGGAGAGCGCGGACCGCCGCCACCATGAGGGCACGGGCTTGGGCTTGCACCTGAGTCGCAAGCTGGCAGAGGCATTGGGCGGCACGCTGGGTTTTGACAGTACCGAGGGCGTGGGCAGCACCTTCACCCTGCAATTGCCGGAGCGCCTGACATGACAACCACCACGCATTCCGCCACCATTCTGGTCATCGAGGACGACGATGCCAGCCGCATGCTGGTGACCTACCTGCTGGAGGCCTCCGGCCACCGGGTGCTGGCCGCCGACAACGGCGCCTTGGGGCTGGACCTGGCGCTGTCCGAAGGCCCGGACCTCATTCTGTGCGACCTGCAGATGCCTGTGATGAATGGCTACGAAGTGGCGCGCGGCCTGCGCGCCAGTCCGCACTGGCGGGTAGCGCCACTGGTGGCGGTGACGGCTTTCTCGATGCCGGGTGATCGTGAGAAGGCTCTCGAAGTCGGTTTTAATGAACACCTGCCCAAGCCCATCACGCCCGAGACCTTTGTGCAGCAGATCGAGGCGTTTTTGGCCAGTGCCCGGCAGACCCCACCACCTCAATCAGGTTGAACCCCAGCACGTACAGCATGGCAAAGATCCTCGTCGTCGATGACCTCCCCGCCAACCGCGCGCTGGTGGTCACGCTCATCGGGCACAGCGGCCACCAGGCGCTGGAGGCGGCCGATGGCGCCGAGGCGCTGGCCGTGGTCCGTGCCGAGCGGCCGGACCTGGTGATCTCCGACATCCTGATGCCGACCATGGACGGCTTTGAGTTCGTGCGGCAACTGCGCTCCGAGCATGGCCTGGCGGCCACGCAGGTGATCTTTTGCAGCGCGCATTACCAGGAAGAACAGGCCCTGCGCCTTGCCGAGGCCTGTGGCGTCACCCAGGTGCTGTTCAAGCCCTGCGAGCCGCAAGACATCCTGAATGCCATCGAACATGCGCTGACGCAGATCCACCACCAGCCCTCGGTGGCGCTGGAGCACAGTTTTCAGACCCGCCACCTGCAGCTGATGACCGACAAGCTCACCGGCAACATGGCCGAGCTGGAGGCCATGAACCGGCGCCTGTCCGCGCTGACCGATCTGAACCTGCAGCTGGCCTCCGAGCGCGACCCGCAGGTGCTGCTGGCCAACGTGTGCCGGGGTGCGCGCGAGCTGGTGGGCGCGCAGTACGCCGTGTTGTGCGTGGTGCGCAAGCACAGCGGCGGTGCCATCACCTGCACCAGCGGCATGGACTCGGCCCTTCAGAACAGACCGCTCGATCTGCCTGTGGTGTCGCATGGGCTGCTGGGCCAGCTGCGGGCCCAACGCCGCCCGCAGCGCCTGGCCAATGCAGGGGGCGACCCAGGGGCGATTGGGTTGCCCGCAGACTATCCCCCGGTGCACACGGCGGTGATCGCGCCCATCGTGTCTCTGTCGTTCTCCTACGGCTGGCTGTGTCTGGCCAACAAGCAGGGGGCAGACGCCTTCAGCGCCGACGACGAAAAAATTCTTGCCATTCTGGGCGCGCAGGTGGGGCGCATCTACGAAAACGGCAGCCTGTACCAGGAGGTCCAGCAGCACGCCGACCAACTGCAGGTGCAGGTGCAAGAGCGCCAGCGGGCCGTGGATGCGCTGCATGCCAACAAGGCCAGCCTGCGCCGGGCCCAGGTGCTGGCCAAGATATCCCACGTCATCAGCGGGCCAGACGGAGCCTTTGAGAGCTGGCTGGACACCTTGCCCGACATGCTGGGGCTGGATGAAAGCGCCATGCCCCGCTCGGCCCGCGACTGGCTGGCGCTGGTACACCCCGACGACCGCGACATGTTCCGCCGCCATGCGCTGCAGGCAGCGCACCTGGGCGCGCGCATGGACTTTACCTACCGCGTCGTACGTGGCGACGGGCAGCCGCTGTACCTGCGCCAGGTGATGGAGCCCCTGGAGGACGATGCGGGCCGGGGCGATCTGGGCCGCTGGTTCAACACCATCCAGGACATCACCAAGGAAAAGCGGGCCGAAGAAGAACTGCACGAAAGCGACCGCCGCTTCAACGACATGCTCGACAACGTCGAGATGATCTCGCTGATGCTGGACTGCGAAGGACGCATCACCTACTGCAACGACTACCTGCTGCGGCTGACGGGCTGGCAGCGTGACGAAGTGTTTGGCCGCAACTGGTTCGATCTGTTCGTGCCACCCGAGATGGGCGATGTGCGCAGCGTTTTTGCCGACGTGCTGGCCGACCGGCCGTCGGCCTGGCACTACGACAACGAGATACGGACCCGCTCGGGCGAGCGGCGCCTGGTGCACTGGAACAACACCGTGCTGCGCTCGGTGGGTGGACAGGTGACAGGGGTGGCGGCCTTGGGTGAAGACATCACTGCACGCCGTGACGCCGAGCGCCGCATCAAGCGCCTTAACCGCGTGTACGCCGTGCTCAGCGGCATCAACACCCTGATCGTGCGCGTGCGTCGGCGTGACGAGTTGTTCCGCGAGGCCTGCCGCATCGCAGTGGAGCACGGCCAGTTCAAGATCGCCTGGATCGGCCGTGTGGATCACTCCCTGCAAGAGGTGGTGCCAGTGGCGCTCGCCGGGGCCGGGGCGGAGTTCCTCATGCATGTGCGGCGCCGGTTGTGGCTCAGCGAAACCCCCCGAGAGGGTGAAAGCCTGAGTGCCAGCGTGGTACGCACCCAGCAGGCCGTGGTGTGTGAAGACATTCAGAGCGATCCGCGCATCCTGGTTCCCCGGGAGCTGGCCGCGCGCGGCGTGGCGTCGATGGCGGTGTTGCCATTGCTGGTGGCACACGAGGTGGTGGGCGTGATCGCTCTCTTTGCCGACGAAGCCGGGTTCTTTGACGATGACGAGATGCATCTGCTGACCGAGCTGGCGGGCGACATTGGCTTTGCCATGGACCACCTCGACAAGGAAGAGCGGCTGAACTACCTGGCGTACTACGACGACATCACCGGTCTGCCGAACCGCACCCTGTTCCTGGAGCGCAGCGGCCAGCACCTGCGGCCGCGCGAGGGGGCCAAGGTGCTGCTGGGTATAGGTCTCATGGACATCAGTCGATTTCGGTTCGTCAACGACACCCTGGGGCGCCAGGAGGGGGACGAACTGCTCAAGCAGGTGGCGCAGCGGCTGCAGCAAGCGGCGGGCGATGCGTACGACGTGGCGCGCATTGGCGTCAACAGCTTTGGCATCGCCGTGACCGACGCGCGCGACGCGGGCGCGGTGGCGCAGGCGCTGGACGGACTGATGCGGGCCTGTTTTGAGGCCCCCTTTGTGCTGGGTGGCACCGAGCTGCGCATGGCCGCCAAGGCCGGTGTCGCGCTGTACCCCATGGATGGTGCCGATGCAGAAACCCTGCTGCGCAATGCCGAGGCAGCGCTCAACAAGGCCAAGGCATCGGCCGACAGCTTGCTGTTCTACACCTCGGAGATGAACACCCGCGTGGCGGAAGCCCTGAGCCTGGAGGGCCGCCTGCGCGACGCACTGGAGCAGGGCCAATTTGTGCTGCACTATCAGCCCAAGCAGCACCTGGCTACGGGCGCCATCGCCGGGGCCGAGGCCTTGATCCGCTGGAACGACCCGCGCCGAGGGTTGGTGCCACCCGCGCAGTTCATCCCCATTCTGGAAGAAACCGGCCTGATCTACGACGTGGGCCGCTGGGCGCTGCGCCAGGCCCTGGCTGACAACCTGCGCTGGCGCCAGGCGGGGCTGGCGCCCCTGCGGGTCGCCGTCAATGTGTCGTTCTTGCAGCTGCTGCACCGGGGCTTCATTGCCGAGGTGCGAGACGCCGTGGCCCACGATGCCGGGGCGGCTGCGGGGCTGGAGCTGGAGATCACCGAAAGCATGGTCATGGACGATGTGCAGCACAGCACCGCCAGCCTGCATGCGCTGCGCGAGATGGGCATCACCATCGCCATCGACGACTTTGGCACGGGGTTTTCGTCCCTGAGCTACCTGGCGAAACTTCCTGTGGACACGCTCAAGATCGACCGGTCCTTCATCCTGAACATGACCTCGGGCCCGCAGGGATTGGCGCTGGTCTCCACCATCGTCAACCTGGGGCACTCGCTGGGGCTGGAGGTGGTGGCAGAAGGAGTGGAGACCGAGGACCAGTCCCGACACCTGGCGCTGCTGGGCTGCGATGAGATCCAGGGATACTTGCTGAGCAAGCCGGTACCTGCCGAGGTGTTTGAGGCGCAGTTCCTCCAGACCCTGCTGGCGAAATAGCGGGCAAAAAAATGCCGACCAGCAGGTCGGCATGGTGGGTGCGGCGTGGGGCCTTCGGCTGATGAAGGGCCGTCGCAAAGATCGGCAGCGCCCTAAAACTTCAGCCTTCAGCCTTCAGCCTTCAGCCTTTTTGCACCATCTTGATAATGCTGGAGAAGTCCAGCGCGCCGTGGCCCGCCAGGCTGTGCGCCGCATACAGATTGCGCGCCATGCCCCCCAGCGGCGTGGCCGCCTTCACCGCCATCGCGTTCTCCTGCGCCAGGCCTAAATCCTTGAGCATCAGGTCCGTTCCAAACCCTCCCGCATAGCCTTTGCTGGCAGGCGCGGTTTCCATCACGCCGGGGAAGGGGTTGTACTTTTCCAGCGCCCAGTTGCCGCCCGAGCTGCGGCGCATGATTTCGCTCAGCACCTTGGGGTCCAAACCGTTGGCCACGCCCAGGGCAATGGCTTCGCTGGTGCCTGCCATCAGGATGCCCAGCAGCATGTTGTTGCAGATCTTGGCCGTCTGGCCTGCGCCCACGGCGCCTGCGTGGAAGATGTTGGCGCCCATTTTTTCGAGCACGGGGCGGGCGCGTTCCAGGTCGGCAGTGTCGCCACCCACCATGAAGGTGAGCGTGCCCGCAATGGCGCCGCCGGTGCCGCCCGACACAGGCGCGTCGATAAAGGCCACGCCCTTGGCCTTGGCAGCCTCGGCCACCTTGCGGGAGGTGGCGGCAGCGATGGTGGAGCAGTCGATGATCAGCGTGCCCGCAGGCAGCTGGGCCAGCAGCTCGCCCGCGCCGAGGAACAGGCCTTCCACATGCTGGCTGGCGGGCAGCATGCTGATGACGACTTCGGCGCCTGCGACTGCCGCCTTGGCGTCGGTGGCGATGGGCACGCCGTCTGCGGCCAGCTTGTCGCGCGCGGGCTGTGAGAGGTCAAACGCGCGCACTTCGTGGCCTGCCTTGTGCAGGTTGTGTGCCATGGGGCCGCCCATGTTGCCCAGGCCGATGAATGCGATTTTCATGGTGTGTTGCTCCTTGCTGTCGTTGTGATGGTGGTGAATGAAAAACTATGAATTTGATAGCTTCTTGCGCTTATCCAATAAGCGCTAGAAGCCCAAAAGGCTTGAAGTTTGGTGGGTGGCGCTGGTTGGGTCTGCTGGTTCGCTTGGGCACATCAGTCATCGGCTTCGAAGATGCTGTGTTTCTTCTTGGCTGTGGTGGATGCTGGGACTTTGCCGGTGCCTTTCTTTGTGGCGGGCGCCTTCTTGGTAGCCGCCGGGGCGTTGGCTTTGGCCTTGCGGGGCGGCGTGGCCTTGGCAAAGGGGTTGTAGGCCAGCGCTTCGTCCACCCAATACGTCCACTGCGCCCGCGTGGCGTAGCCGTTGGGCTCCACCCAGAAGTAGCCCTTCATGCCGCCGCCGGGTGAGAGCTCGCGGGTGTTCTGCATCTCCTGTAGCGCGCCATGGCGCTCGGGCGGCAGGCGCACCAGCAGGTCTTCGCGCTTGATGCCAATGCACAGCTTGCCGTCCACAAAGAAGCAGTAGCAGCCAAACATGGTCCGCTCGTCCACGTCGCTGCGGTGAGCGAGGGCCGTGCGCACGGCGTCGATCAGGTGCAGGGTTTCGTCAGACAGCGGGCGTGCAGGCATGGTCAGGGGGAAATATGCCGGTAGCGCTAGTGGAATATGCCTCGTCAGCTATCAATATAGTAGCTATCGGATGGCCTCTGTTGCATCCCCATCCAGCATGCGCCGCGCAATGATGACCCGCATGATTTCGTTGGTGCCTTCCAGGATCTGGTGCACGCGCGCGTCGCGCAGCAGGCGTTCCAGCGGGTATTCGCGGATGTAGCCGTAGCCGCCGTGCAACTGCAGGGCGTCATTGATGACGGTGAAGCCTGCGTCGGTGGCAAAACGCTTGGCCATGGCGCAATAGGTCGATGCATCGCGGGCACCGGCGTCGAGCTGGCTGGCGGCCAGGCGCACCATCTGGCGGGCGGCGACCAGCTCTGTCGCCATGTCGGCCAGCTTGAACTGCAGCGCCTGGAAGCTGGCAATCGGTTTGCCAAACTGCTTGCGGTCTTGCATGTACTGCTGGGCGGCGTTGAGCGCGCCTTGCGCGGCGCCCACGGAGCAGGTGGCGATGTTGATGCGGCCTCCGTCCAGGCCCTTCATGGCGATCTTGAAGCCCTCGCCCTCCTGGCCCAACAGGTGGTCGGCGGGGATGCGCACGTTGTCAAAGCTGATGGTGCGCGTGGGCTGGCTGTTCCAGCCCATCTTGTGTTCCTTTTTGCCATAGGTGATGCCTGCTGTGTCTGCAGGCACCACAAAGGCGCTGATGCCGCTGGCGCCCGAGGCAGCATCGCCTGTGCGGGCCATGAGCACCAGCACGTCGGTGCTGCCTGCGCCGCTGATGAAGGCCTTGCTGCCGTTGATGACGTATTCGTTGCCCACCAGCTCGGCACGGGTCTTGAGCGAGGCGGCGTCGGAGCCTGCGCCGGGCTCCGTCAGGCAGTAGCTGGCGAGTTTTTCGCCGGTTGTCAGCAACGGGCCCCAGTGGTCGCGCACGGCGGGCGTGGCCCAGGTGCCCAGCATCCAGGTGGCCATGTTGTGGATGGTGATGAAGGCAGTGGTGCTGGGGTCGATGGCAGCCATTTCCTCGAAGACCAGCGTGGCGTCCAGGCGGGGCAGGGCGAGGCCACCTGCCGCTTCGGGCGCGTACAGGCCACAAAAGCCCAGCTCGCCTGCTTTGGCGATGGCTTCCTTGGGGAAGATGCCTTCGGCGTCCCATTGGGCGGCATGGGGCGCGAACTCGGCCTGCGCAAAGTCGCGGGCCGTCTGGGCAAAGGCGCGTTGTTCTTCGGTGAGCTCAAAGTCCATGGTCGGTGTCTCTGGTGTCGCTTGTCGTTGTTGGTGCTTGCGTGTCTTGGGCGCTCAGGGCTTGGCGGACGGGTGGTCCAGCGTCAGCCAGCGCATCAGGCCCTTGCGGCGAGCCTGGGTCTCGGTCGTCAGGCACTCGTGGTACAGGCGCGGCCACTGGGGCTGCGATTCGCTGCTGCGCTGCGCCTGCTTGCAGCGGGTGGTGCGCTCGCGCTGCCAGGCGGTGTGTTCCTGCCGCAGCTGGGGCCGCTCGTGGGCCGACAGCGCGCGCATCACGTCGCCGTAGAGGATGGCGATCTCGGTATCGGCCGCCTGGAAGGCTTGCACGGCGCAGGCGTTGGTCTCACCCACGGTGCCGCCGGGCGTGCAAGCGGCCCCGGCCTGTGCGTGGGCGTCGATACCCATCAGCATCACGCAAGCAGCACTGAATACCATGGGCCATCCCCGCATCGTTGTCTTGAAGGTTTGCATGCCCCGCTTTTACCACCGACCACAGCGAAAAAAACTGGCGCGGCCAAAAGCGCGGCAGCCGCCCAAGGGCCGCCAGTCCTCGTTTCAGGCGCTGGCTGTGTCCCCCTTTCCCGCATCGCACAGCGATGCAGAGAAAAGGGGGGAAGCGGCGCAGCCGCTCAGGGGGTTACTTCAAGCTGATTGTGGTGTTCACACCATGCGAAATGGTGCTGTCATCAAACCAGCGTGCCGTCACGGTCTTGGTCTGCGTGTAGAACATGATGACCTGCTTGCCGTAAGGGCCCAGGTCGCCCAGCTTGGACGCACGCGAACCCGAGAACGAGAACAGTGGCACGGGCACAGGGATTGGCACGTTGATGCCGACCTGGCCCACGTCGATCTCTTCCTGGAACTTGCGGGCTGCTGCACCCGACTGGGTGAAGATGGCGGTGCCGTTGCCGTTGGGGTTGGCGTTGATGAATTCGATGGCTTCATCAATATCGGCGGCGGGCACCAGGGCCAGCACGGGGCCAAAGATTTCCTGGTCGTAGATGGCCATGCCGGGCTTGACGTTCGAGAAGATCGTTGGGCCGACGAAGTTGCCCTTTTCATAGCCGGGCACCGTGGGCTTGCGGCCATCGAGCTCCAGCGTGGCGCCGTCGGCAATGCCTCGTTCGATCAGACCCTCAACGCGGGCGAGGGCGGCGCAGGACACCAGCGGGCCCACATCGGTGCCCTTTTCGGTGCCGCCGTTGACCTTGAGCGTCTTGGCCTTGGCCACCAGCTCGGGAATCCACTTTTGTGCCTCGCCCACCAGCACCACCACCGGCAGGGCCATGCAGCGCTGGCCAGCGGCGCCAAACGATGCACCGGCAATCGCGTTGAGCGTTTGCTCCTTGTTCGCGTCGGGCAGGATGATGGCGTGGTTCTTGGCGCCCATCATGCATTGCGCACGCTTGCCGGCCAGGGTGGCGCGGTTGTACACATGGGTGCCCACCTTGGTGGAGCCCACGAACGACACGGCCTTGATGTCCTTGTGGTCGCAGATGGCGTTCACGGCCATTTCGCCGCCGTGGATCACGTTCAGCACGCCAGGGGGGATACCGGCTTCCAGGGCCAGTTCGCACAGGCGCATGGTCACCATGGGGTCTTGCTCGGAGGGCTTGAGCACGAAGGTGTTGCCCGTGGCGATGGCCATGGGGAACATCCACAGCGGGATCATGGCCGGGAAGTTGAACGGGGTGATGCCCGCGCACACGCCCAGCGGCTGCAGCAGGGTGTAGGTGTCCACGCCACCAGCCACGTTGTTGGCCAGCTCGCCCAGTTGCAGGTTGCCGATGCTGGCGGCGTGTTCAACCACTTCGAGGCCGCGGAACACGTCACCTTCGGCGTCCGGCAGGGTCTTGCCTTGTTCGGCAGTCAGGATCGCGGCCAGCTCGGCCATGTTTTCGCGGATCAGCTGCTGGTATTTGAGGAAGATGCGGGCGCGGGTGCCGATGGGGGTCTTCTTCCAGGTCTTGAACGCTTCCTTGGCCGAGGCGACAGCGGCATCGATTTCTTCGGCCGTGGCAAACGGCACGCGGGCCAGCACCTCTTGCGTGGCGGGGTTCACCACGTCGCGCCACTCGGTGGTCTTGGATTCGACGAACTGGCCGCCGATCAGCAGCTTGACGGTGGGGGCCAGTGCGGCCACGTTGGTGGGTGCGTTCATGGGTTTTGTCTCCTGGGGAAAGTGCGGGCAAGGCGCCCAAAGCTTCGCCATGGTAGCTGTGCGAAATTGCTCGTGCAATAGAGAAAATTGCACTTTGTTTTTGCATATTTGCACATCGATGCCATGTGTGCACCGCCCCATGGCAAAGCGCCCACCTGCAGCCTTGACCATGTGACCGGTGCAAGGACGGGGCGGGCGTGATGGGTGCGAGAGTCCCTGGCCGGGTTGAGGGGGGCAGCGCCCCGTGCCCGTTACTCCAGGCTGATGTTGGCTTTCTGGATCAGCAGCTTGTACTGCTCGGACTTCACCCCTGCCTGGCGCTGGATCTCCTCGACCGACCATGACAGCGGCTCGAACGCAAAGGTGTTGAATTTCTCGCGCACCTCGGGCTCTTGCAGCACCTTGAGCACATCGGCGTGGATCTGGGCGCGCACCGGTGCGGGCACGCCTTTGACGGCCAGCAGCGATACAAACGAGTTCACATCCACCTGCGCGGGGCCACCAGCCTCGGCGAGGGTAGGCACATCGGGCAGCTGCGCAATACGGCGGGGGCCGGCCACAGCCATGTAGCGGATCTTGCCGGCCTTGTAGATGCCCTGGCTGGACGGAATGCTGGCCAGGCTCCAGGCTGGGTCGCCATTGGCGACGGAGGTGAACAGCTGGCTGACCTCGCGGAATGGAACATGGGTCATCTGCGTGCCCGCCACCAGGTCCAGCCACTCGCCACCCAGATGGCCTGGGCTGCCTACGCCCCACGAGCCGTAGCTCACCGCGCCCTGGCCCTTCTTGGCGGCCGCAATCAGGTCGCCCACACTCTTCCAGGGGGACTGTGTGGGCACGGCAACCAGGAACGGCGTGCGGAACAGCGGCGCCACCGGGTCAAAGACCTGCAGCGTCTGGAAGTTGCGCTGCTTGTACAGGTGGGGCAGGGCAGACAGGTGTTCGCTGTCGAGCTGCAGCAGGGTGTGGCCGTCGGGGGCGCCGCGGCGCGCGGCCTCGATGGCGATGAAGCCACCGCCGCCGGGGCGGTTGTCCACCGTCACGCTTTGCTTCCAGGCCACCGACAGCTTGTTGGCCACCAGGCGCAGCACAGCATCAGGGCCGCTGCCGACGGCGAAGGCAGTGACCACGGTGACTGGCTTGCTGGGAAAGGCGGGCGCGTTGCCCTGTGCCCAGGCCAGGCCGGTGGCGCTGGCACTGCCCAGCAGTAGCGCTGCGACCGCGAGGGTGCGGCGGCGCAGGCCGCGCTGCGGGACCAGGGTGGCGTGGTGGTGGGGCGCCGAAGTGGCGGACGGGAAGGCTGGCATGGTTTGTCTCCGGGTTGTAGTGATGAATGCGGGTGTGCCGGTAGAAAGGCTGCGGTGTCTTGGCAGCCTCAGGCGTCTGGCTGGGCCCCAGGGGTCGCACGGGCAAAGGCGGGCAGTTCGGCGCAAGCGGCATCCACTGCACGAATGAGGGGCCAGGCGGCCATGTCTACGCCGAAGCGGCGGGCGCTTTCAACCTGCGGAATCAGGTACACGTCGGCCAGGCCAGGCGCACCGCCATAGCAGTAGCTGCCGCGTGTGGTGTCCTTGGCCAGCAGGGCTTCGATGGCGTCAAACCCGGCGGTGATCCAGGTGGCGCACCAGGCGTTGATGGCGGCTTCGTCCGCGCCGAACTGCTTGCGCAGGGTTTGCAGGATGCGGCGGTTGTTGATGGGGTGCACGTCGCAGCCCACGATGGCGGCCAGCGCACGCACCTGGGCGCGGGCCAGCGGATCGGCGGGCAGCAGCGTGGGCGTGGGATAGCGCTCCTCCAGCCATTCGATGATCGCGGGGGACTGGATGAGCACCTGGTCGTTGTCAAGCTCCAGCGCTGGCACCAGGCCCTGCGGGTTGATGGCCTTGAACGGTGCCTGGGCCTGTTCGTCCACACGCAGGTCCACGGGCACGTAGTCGGGAGTGAGGCCCTTGAGGTTGAGAGCGATGCGCAGGCGGTGGGAGGTGCCGCTGCGGAAAAAGCTGTAAAGCTTCATGGTGTGGTCCTCGGTTTATGCGGGCTGGCCCACGGTCAGCGCGATCTCGCCCACACCTTCCACGCGGCCGGTGATGTGGTCGCCGGGCACCACGGCACCCACGCCTTCGGGTGTGCCGGTGTAGATCAGGTCGCCGGGCTGCAGGTGATAGAACAGCGAGAGGTCGGCGATGATCTCGCGGATGTTCCAGATCAGTTTGTCCACGTTGGACTGCTGTTTGACCGTGCCGTTGACCGACAGCTCGATCACGCCGGACTCGATCACCTTGCCCGGCATGGGTACCACCTCGCTGGCCACGGAGGATTGCTCCACGTCCTTACCCAGGTCCCAGGGGCGGCCCTTGTCGCGCGCTACCAGTTGCAGGTCGCGGCGGGTCATGTCGAGGCCGCAGGCGTAGCCATAGATGTACTCATGCGCCTGCTCGGCCGGGATGCGGAACCCGGCCTTGCCAATGGCCACGATCAGTTCCATTTCGAAGTGGTAGTTCTGCGTCTCGGGCGGGTAGGCCACGGTGGCGCCCGATTCGGTCAGCGTCTGGGGGGCCTTGGTGAAGTAGAACGGGCGCTCCACGCTTTTGTCCACGGGTCGGCCCATTTCGACGGCATGCGCGTGGTAGTTGCGGCCCACAAAAAACAGGCGGTGGATGGGCAGGCGCTGCGCGCCGCCGCGTACCGGCAATGATTGAACGGGCGGTGGGGTCCAGAGATAAGAGGTAGCAGTCATCGGGGCTTCCGGTCAGAGATAGGGTGTGCAAGGCCGACCTGCGTGGGCGGGCAGGCGCTGCAAGAAATGAATAGGACGGGTTGTGTCAGGCCGGCTCCACCTGTTCGCGCCAGGCATGCACGGCTTCAAAAATGGGCGTGTCGCTGAAGCGGAACAGGTCCAGCGAGGTCTGGTCCGCATCGCACTGGGCGGTGAAGGGTTGCCAGGACGGCACCACAAACATGTCGCCACGGCGCACCTGCCATTGGTGGTCGCCCACCTTCACGGTGCCCTGGCCGTCAAACACCTGGAACACGGACGAGCCCACCTCGCGGCGTGTGCGGGTGGTGGCGCTGCTGCGCACACGGTGCATTTCGCAGCGGATGGTGGGTAGCACGTCGCGGCCATTGGTAGGGTTGGTGTAGCGCACGGCGGCGTGGCCGGGGCTCAGCGTGGCAGGGTGGCCTTCGGCTTCCAGGGCCAGTTGTTCGTTGAGTGCTTTGTCGGTGTCCACCCAGCGGTAGGCCAGCATCGGCGTGACGGGCTGGTCCTGCAGCTGGGACACCGGGCGCAGGCCTGGATGCGCCCACAGGCGTTCGGAGCGTGAGAGCACTGGCGTGATGCGCTCTGCCGCGCTGATGGCGTCGCGCCCCACCTCGAAGAACTGGGACTCGGTGTAGTACGCGAACGGAATGTCCAGCCCGTCGATCCAGGCCATGGGCTTGTCGGCGGCGTTGTGGTGGGCGTGCCAGTTCCACCCGCCCTGCGGCAGGAAGTCGCCGCGCGACATGCGCACCGAGTCGCCGTTGACCACCGTCCACACGCCTTCGCCCTCCACGATGAAGCGGAAGGCGTGTTGTGTGTGGCGGTGCTCGGGGGCGTCTTCGCCAGGCATCAGGTACTGGATGGCCGCCCACAGCGTGGGTGTGGCAAACGGCCGGCCGCCCAGGGACGGGTTGGCCAGTGCTATGGCCCGGCGCTCGCCACCACGCCCCACGGGTACGATGCGGCCCGCCTCATCGGCCAGCGGCACCAAGCGGTCCCAGCGCCACAGATGGGCACTGGCCTTGCTCTGCGGATGGGGGGGCATCAGGTCGCCGATCTGCGTCCACAGCGGCACCAGCATCTCCTGCTCAAAGCCACGGTACAGCTGCTCCAGCGCAGGCGTGGGCTCGGGTTGCCCTGGGGCAGCCACGGCAGACAGACGAACGGGTGACGGTACGGTATCCATCGCGCTCATGGGAGGTCCTTGGGTGAATGGGAGGGGAGGAGTGAGAGGGTGTGAGCGAGTGGGCAGGGCGCCCGGCCTGCTCAGTCGGCCAGGCAGTTGTCCACCTTCCAGCCGTACAGCCATTCCATCGCGTCGTAAAAGCGCTCGGGGCTGCGGCCCTTCCAGAGGTCGTTGCGCACCAGGCGCTCCACGCCCTGGGCGTGGAAGATGCGGCCCATTTCGCGTGCCGAAAGCACCACGCGTGCGGTGCGGGCGATGCGCGAGCGCTCATACAGCACCAGCGCCTGGGGGAAGTCCTGGTTGCAACGCTTGAGGGCTTCGCCCAGCGTCACGGCGTCTTCCAGCGCCATGCAGGCGCCCTGTGCCAGGTATTGCAGCGTGGGGTGGGCGGCATCGCCCAGCAAGGTGGCGCGGCCAAAGGTCCACTGGCCAATGGGCTCGCGGTCAGCCGTGGCCCAGCGCTTCCAGCTTTTGGGCATGTCGATCAGCTGGTGGGCGCGCGGGCAGCAATCGCGGTAGTAGCTCTGCACCTCTTCGCGGCTGCCTTCGCGCACGCCCCATTCCTCCTGCTCGCGGCTGTGGAAGGTCACCACCACGTTGTACTGCTCGCCGCCGCGCAGGGGGTAGTGCACCAGGTGGTAGTTGGGGCCGACCCAGATGCTGGCAGCGTTCCAGCGCAGGTCTTCAGGGAAGTCATTTTTTTCGACCACGGCGCGGTACACCACATGGCCCGACACGCGGGCTGCGTCGCCCACGTATTGCTGGCGCACGACGGACTTCACACCGTCCGCACCAATCAGGGCCTGGCCCTGGTGTGCCACACCGTGCTGGTCGTACACCGTGACGGTGTCGCCTGTTTGCTCCACGCGCTCGATGCGTGTGCCGGTCAGTGTCTCAATGTTGCCGTGCGCTTTGGCCCCCTCCAGCAGCGATGTGTGGATGTCCGCGCGGTGGATCACGGCGTACGGGTTGCCAAAACGTTGGCGAAAGGCCTCGCCGGTGGGAATGCGGCCGACAAGGCGCTCGTCCAGCGCGTCGTGCATCACCATTTCGTCGGTGTAGACCGCGCGGGCCCGCGCCAGCTCGCCAATGCCCAGGGCGTCAAACGCGGCAAAGGCGTTGGGGCCCAGCTGGATGCCCGCGCCGATCTCGCCGAGCTGGGGGGCTTGCTCCAGCACCTTGACCGCGTACCCCTGGCGCGCCAGCGCCAATGCAGCCGCCACGCCACCGATGCCGCCACCGGCGACCAGGACGGGGGCCGTGGGAGTGTTCAAAACTGTCATTGCTGCTGTCTCCATCGTTTGTGCCACTGATTTGAATCAATAAGCCGTGTACACATAAAAAGTACACTGATGATTAGTGTAGGGCCTAAAATGATCCCGATCAAGATCGGTAAAAACCCTTAAGTCCCCATGTCCGTAGAGATCGACAACCTCCCTGGTTTCCATATCCGCCGCCTGCAGCAGATCGCCGTGGCTGTGTTTCTGGAGGAGACACAGGCCAGCGGCATCACACCGGTGCAATACGCCGCGCTACATGCCGTCGGACGCGAGCCAGGCATTGACCAGCGAACGCTGGCACGCACCATCGGCTTTGACACCTCCACCATTGGTAGCGTGATCGACCGCCTGGAGTCGCGGGGCCTGATGCAGCGCAACGCCCACCCCGAGGACCGGCGTGTACGTCTGCTGACCATCACGGCAGACGGGCAGCGTCTGCTGGAGGAGGTGGAGCCCGGCATGCTGCGCGCGCAGGAGCGCATGCTCGAACCCCTGGCGCCTGAGCAGCGCGCGGTGTTCATGGACATGTTGCGCACGCTGGTCCGCGGAAACAACGCGCTCAGCCGCGCGCCCAGCGAGCCGTTGGATGAGCGCGCCCCACGGCGTGCGCGGTGACCCCATGGACTGGGACAACCTGCGCTACTTTCTGGAGCTGGCCCGCGCCGGCACGCTGGTGGGGGCCGCGCGCCGCCTTGCGGTGGACCACACCACGGTGGCGCGCCGCCTGCAGGCGCTGGAAAAACAGGTGGGCTCCGCCCTGTTTGCGCGCGAAGCGGGCGGCCACCGGCTGACCGAGGCCGGGCGCGCACTGCTGCCCCAGGTCGAAGCCATGGAGGCCGCCTTTCTGGCGGTGGAAAACGCCGCCCCCGGCGTGCGCCAAGGCTTGCACGGCCTGGTACGCATTGGCACCACCGAAGGTTTTGGAAACCTCATCCTGGCGCCGCAGCTGGCGCGGTTTGCGCTGGACCACCCCGGTCTGGTGGTGGACCTGCTGGCCTTGCCGCGCCTGGTGCACCTGTCGCGCCGCGAGGCGGACATCGTCATCTCGCTGGAGCGCCCGGCGCGCGGCGCGGTGGTGGTCGTGAAGCTCACCGACTACGTGCTGCAACTGTATGGAGCACGCAGCTACCTGCAGCGCCATGCGGCCATCCACACGCCAGACGACCTGCGGGGCCACACGTTCATCAGTTATGTGGACGACCTGCTGTTCAGCAAGGAGCTGCAGATCCTGGACGAACTGCACCGCCCCGCGCATTTCGCGCTGCGCAGCACCAGCATCCTGGCGCAATACGAGGCCGCCCGCGTGGGGGCGGGGCTGGCCGTACTGCCTGCCTTTGTCGCAGCCCAAGACCCCTCACTGGTGCCCGTGCTGCCGGGCGTGGCACGGTTTCAGCGCACCTTCTGGATGTCCATGCCGGGCGACAACAAGCACGTGGCCCGCATGCAGGCCACCTGGGCGTTTTTGCGCGAGGCGGTGGCGGCGCAGCAGGGGTTGTTGTTGTCTGCGTCTGTTGCTATCTAATTGATAGCTAATGAGGCAGTTTTGACTAGCGCTACAAGTCCGTTGAACTCAATTTACCGTCTTTGAGGCCGCTGCTCGGCTGGAGTCCATGCCTGTCGGGCGCGCTTCGAGAGTGCTCGGATTTCTGGGCTGGTACTGCGTGTCTGCCCCCAGTTTCGGGCCGGCCTAACGACGCAATACTTGTCCAGGCGTTCGCCACTGCAATGGCACCATGTCATAAAGAGGACTGGGTTCTCGCTGCCAGCCGCTGGGTGCTGCAGCGGTGGTCACGCTGGGGGACGAGCCGTTGGTTCCGATGTGGAGACTGGCGAGTTGCTGCATCCATGTGACATCGATGGCCCCGCCTTGCAAAGGCCTGGAAAAGATCAGCTCCAGCATTTTGCGGGCCTGTGGGTCGCCGCTGCTTGCTGCCACCTGGTACAGGCGCACGGCCTCGGTGTAGTTGGCGGGTATGCCGTCGCCACGGTGGTAGCGCTGGGCCTCCGCGTACCAATCTGCGGCACTGTAGCGGGCTGATCGGGTGCGGGCGTTGGGGCCGCTCTGGATGCGGCGGGCCAGAAGGCTGGCGTTGGCTGCGGCGGCCTCAGACTTTGCAGACGCTGATTGAAACTGGACCAACGCCTGGTCGAGATCGCCGCTGGCGATGAACTCCAGCCCCAGTTCGTTGCCAGCCTGCGCATTGCCTGCACGCACGGCTTGCGTCAACAGTTTTTGCAGCGGGGGGCTGGTCGTCACTGGGGCCACCGAGCCGGGGTATCGGTCTGGTGACGACGTACGGGGCTCGGCCAATGGAGCCAGTGCCTTGGCCGCATGCCATTCGAGGTATTTGGCAAGCCCTGGATCGGTACGGCCCACCAGTGCTATCCAGTGCATGGCGGTTGATGGGTTGGGGGCTGCCACACAGCCGCTGAGCTGGCACCATGCGAGGCCCGCAGGAGCAAGAGGATGGCTGAGCATTTGCGCGCGTTCAAACCAGTGCTGGGCCTGCGCCGGGTCTGCGGGCATGGCCAGGCCATGCAGCGCCAGCAGCCCCAGCAGCCACGCCGCATCGGCAGGCGTCAGGTCGTCCGATGACCGCGTCGTGGGGGCAGGGGGGGAGCGCGGCTTGCGCGTCGGCACCCCATCGCGTTGCGCGGCGCTGCGAAGTTTTTGCAACATCTTCTCCTGCATGGGGTCGTCATACCCGGGCACCTGGGGGGACGCCGCGTTCAGGTTGGCGCGATCAATGATGGTGGAGTCCGCGGGCGTGGGAAGCGCTCGCACCGATGCCAGCGCAGGTGCTGCAGTCACCACCGCCATTACCAGGCACGCTGCACCCGAGGCCTGCGCCACTGCGCCATGGATTGCGCGCCATATGCCATGCGGTGCGTGTGCCCCACCAAGGGTGGAATGCGTGCGCGCCGTGGTCGCCGGGGTGGTGGTCATCGCGTTCGCCTGCGCATTGCTTTACCGACGGTGTGTCACTTGCGTGGGGCGGGTTGCGCAGGCGCGGCGGCTGCAGCGGGCAGGGCCCGGCGTGGAATGACTTGCCAGTACACGGCATTGCCGGTGTAGCCATCGGTGCCCCAGGCGGTGGCGAAGGCTTCGTTCAAGCGCTCCAGCGCCCGGTAATTAGGGATGGGCTTGAGCGGCGGGCCGCGCAGCGCTTCGGGCAAACGGGGCGTGCTGTCCTCGTCGGTGGCAAAGCAGGCCACACCCTCGGTGCCGGGGCTGGCTGCGTCCATGATGAAGCCGGGGTTGGGGCTCATCCAGTCGGGGATGCGTATTGCCTGGTTGGCGGACACCCAGCCGGTGGTGTTGGCCTGGTTGGGCAGCAGGCGGATGACCGTGCCGGTGGCATCGGCCAGAAAACACTGCAGGTAGGAGGCGCGCGACACCGTGGCCGACAAGAAGACCTGTTCACCCACCTCGAACGCGGTGCGCTCCAGCAACACGTTCTCGATCTGCAGATCGATGCTGCGCGCAGGCGGCGGGTCTCCGTACTTTGCCGCCCCCGGATTGCTCCTCAGCACACTGACTGCAGCATCGGGCGTGGCGGGCCCGGCTGCGATGTGCTGCACGGGTTCTGCATGCGTGCTGGCCCAGCCAATGCGGGCCAAGGTGCCGTCTGCGGAGAGGCCGACAAAGTGGCGCAGCGCCCGTTCGTAGGTCGCAAAGTCCACCACACCGGTTACCACCATACCGTTGTCCGCTTGAAAGCGCGCCAGTGCCTTGCGCAGCGCAGGATCGTTGTCCGGCACGGGTTGCGCGACGGGTGCGAGGTAGCCCCGGCTCACCAGCGAGCGCGCAATGAGCTGGGTGCGCACGGCGGGTGAGCCTTCGTCAAACCAGTCGCGCAGCTGCCGCTGAAAGTCCGGGTGGTTTTGCTCCAGCGTCAGGCATTGCCAGTAAGGCACCCGGGCCCATTTGCCAATGAGTTCGATGGTGGCCAGGTCCACCAGTGTGCGCACTGCACTGCCGGAGCCCTGGGTGTAGTCACGCCCCACGTTGAACTGCACGCCATAGGTACCGATGCGCCCCGCCAGGTCGATGCCCTGGCCGCCGTTGCCAATGATGACTTCGTTGGCGGAATCCAGGCCGGGTATCAGCGTGCGGGTGCGAAAGTCGCCCAGGTGCATCTCCAGACCGATGATGGTGGCGTTGCGGCTTTGGCTGTAGCCCATGTCGATGCGGGGGCCGGAGAGCCCGGTGTCAAACCGGTTGTTGATCACGTTCTGGTCCACGAACGAGATGGCACCCGACAGGTACAGCGCGGGCCGCTGCAGCTGCATCTGGTTGTTGTTGAGCAAGATGGTGGTGAGGTTCTGCACCGTGTCCTGGCGCGCGATGTCCACCTCGTAGTCCACAAAGCGGAACGCATTGCTCAGGCGCGACATCTGGGACAGTGCCGTGATCACCATGTCCTTGGTGGCCACGGTGACGCGGGTGGAGTAGTCGGGAATCTGTTTGCTGGTGATCAGTGTGGTGGGCAGCTGTGCGTCGCGCAGCATGTGGTCCATGCACATCAACGAGTCGGAAAAGCTGGAGATGGAACGGGTAGGGCGCACCACGGGGCGGTCGGTGATGGAAGCGAGGCTCTGAAATTCCTGGTCCTTGCGCGGGTCCCTGGGCGTGGCACAGCCGGCCAGTCCGAGCCCGATGGCAAGCCAAAGCACCCCACGGATCGCGCGCGCCAGGGGGCGTGGGGTGCGAGGGCGTAGTGGGCGAGAGCATGCGGGCATGGCGGGGCTCGGCGGGGTGGGCGGCATGTTCTCTCTCCTGGGGGCCGGGCGCATGGCGCCTGACCTGTTACTTGCAGATATTGACGAGATCGCCGCGCAGCACCACCACCTGCGGCGCTTGGTTGGGACCGTACTTGGCCGATCCCGTGGTGTTGGCAGACACGGTGTTGCTTCCCACCTCCTGGACGCAGGTCTTTTGCATACCCTGTGCATTGGCCGTGGTGACCACGTCGTTATTGGTCAGCACGCCGGTGGTGTCGTCTGAGAAAGCCTTGGCCTCGTAGCGGGCGATGCGGGCGCGTAGCCACGATGGCATGGTGTTGCTGCCGTCCAGTCCCGTCGAGGCTGCCACTTGCCCTGTGGGCTGCATCTGGACCGAGAGCTTCTTGGTCAGGATGACCGGGTCTTCCCCGGGGGCTTGCGCCCACGCGGGGCCTGGCATCAGGCCGCAGGCCGTGAGCAAAGCTGCGCATGGCGCCAGAAAACCTGTGTTCATGGAACACCTCCTATGGTGAGAATGAGGGGCCCACCCGCCGCGCTGCTGGTGGCAGCCTTGCCGGTGTGCCCCTGGCACGAACTCATCCGGGCACTGATGTGTTGCCGGAATCAGACCCTCGCAGGTCTATTCACCAGCCGAGCTGGTGCCGATCTCAGTGGGGCCAGCCGGCGGGCTTGGTGGGCTGGCAGGTGAAGCAGGCGTTGTTGGAGGCAATGTTTTGCACCGCCTTGCTGTTGCTGCCGCTGGAGAGGTTGTTGACCGATGAGTTGATCATCGAGGTGAATTGGCTGGAGTTGCCAATGATGGTGACTTCGCCCACGTTGGATGACAGGTTCTGGCTGGCGTAGGCTTCGCTGCCGCTGGCGGTGTTGGTCACGTTCCCGCCAAAGCCCGTTACCGTCTGGGTCGAGTTGCCACTGATGGTGACGTTGCCGGTGTTGGAGGCGAGGTTCTGGAAGGCTTCGCTCTTGGAGCCCGTCGAGTTGTTGTTGACGGACACCGATGTCAGGGATACCGACTGCGTGGAGTTGCCGGTGATGGTGATGTCCGGAGTGGAAGGGACCGGACCGGTGGCCATGGCGGCGGAGGCGATGACGCTGAGCGTGATGAAAGCAAGGGTTTTCATGACAGATCCTTCAAGGATGACTTCTACACTGGCTGCAATCGCAGCGAACCTGCGATGCAGAGGGGGTTGGACGGTGCTTTCGGGCCTGGTTTTTTGAGTACCGGTGGCCGTTAGGCGCTGTCGGAGTTCAGTGTGCGAGCCGATGCGATTTGTGCGAATACGCCGAGCGGGCTACCTCATACAGCGCAGCGGTTCAATCCTTTAACCCGCGCAAAGCCTGTGCCAGCGAGGCTTGGCAGTCCGCACCCCATGAGACCGGGCGAAGAAAATCAGGTAGTAACAAATTGCTACTTGTGCAACATTGCCAAATTAATTTGGACCCTGCAACTTATTTGGCGCACTGTGTGCGCTGCCGTACAGAGGGGCATGAGGGCGTTGGACAACATGCATATGAACGCAAGAGTTGCATGCAGATGCATCAACCGACAGGCCCACTCCGTCGGAGCCCACCATCACATCCGCAGGAGTTCACGCATGAGCAGCAGTTGGCAGGTCGATGCACCATTGCAAACGTTGGTGTCTTCAGCATTGCTTTCGCCGCAGAGTGCGCGCGACCTTGCATCGCTGCCGTCGGGCCAGTTCGAAACGTATTCCAATCCGCCATCGGTCTGGCCGGCTTTTCTCACCGGGCAGGAGGCCAACCCGGTGCGTGTCCTGCTGGTGGACGACGATCCGCACATCCGCCAGGTGATTGCGCGGGAGCTCATGGCCGATGCCCGCACGTTGCTGGTGGCGCAGGCGGGCAGTGTCCGCGAGGGGCGCAAGGCCATCAAGAATCACGAGTTCGATGTGCTCCTGGTGGACCTGAACCTGGGCGACGGCGACGCGTTTGATCTGCTGCACTATGTGAAGCCCGTGCGTCCATCGGCCCAGGCGGTCGTGATCTCGGTCATGGAAAACGATGAGCAGGTCCTGCGGGCCTTCGAATTGGGGGCCACGGGGTATGTCGGCAAGAACTCGTGGTTCGGCAACTATTCGCAAGCGGTGCTGCAGGTGGCCAATGGTGGTGCCTCCATCACGCCCAACCTGGCGCGGCGGTTGCTGCAGCGGTTTGATCGCACCCACTCGGCCGAAAACAAGCGACGGCAGCCCGATGAGGCAGATCGGCTGTCCACACGGGAGAAAGAAATCCTGCGCCTGGTGGCCAGCGGCTACACCAGCGTCGAGGTGGGATCGCGCCTGCTCATCAGCAGCATGACGGTCAACACCCACCTGCGCAACATCTACCGCAAGCTACAGGTGCGCACCCGTGCCCAGGCCGTGCGCTTTGCTTCGCTGCGGGGGCTCTTTTAACGGAGTGATGCAGGTGGCTGCTGCATGTGCCGGTTGTGCTGTAGCTTGTTGGGCTTGCGATTGCCTGTCCCACCTGAAAAGCCAGGATTGAGCCGTGTTTCGCACACGTCCCCCGTTGTTCGCCATCGTTTGCATATGCATGTGGCTGATGCAGTTGGTACTGCTGGCCGTGGCGTTTTATGGCTATGACGAGGAAAAGCCGTCGGATCGGCAATGGTGGGAGCTGGCCGCCCTGGTGATCTCGGTGGGCCTGGGGGCCCTGCTGTTGGTGCAACTGCCCCGGGCCTTGCAATGGCGACCCAGGTTGCGCGCACGCGCCAGCCCCGAGGTGACGGCAGAGCGGCGGCGCATTGCGCAGGACTTGCATGACAACCTGGGCGCACAACTGGTCTTTGCCATGGCGCTGCTGGAGGCCGAGCCGCCCGCAGTGCGTGAACTCCGTTCGCTGCTCGACAAGTGCATGCTGGACCTGCGACTTGTCGTGGACTCCATGGATGCGGCGGACGAGCCATTTGCTGACCGCCTGGCCCGGCTCCGGCACCGCATCCAGCCCGTGCTCGATCGGCGTGGGATTCGCATGGCGTGGGATGTGCAAATTCCGCCGTTGTCCAGTTTTCCGTATGCCGACAGTGCCATGCACCTGGTTGCCATTGTTCAGGAGGCCTTGAGCAACGTGTTGCAGCATTCGGGCGCCACAGAGGTCGCGGTGGGTGTGCGTTACCGTGCGGGTACCGAGTCCTGGTGTGCCGAAGTCAGCGACAACGGCCGCGGCATGCGGCTTCACTCCAGCGAAGGTGCACTACTGGGCGGCTATGGGGTGGCAGGCATGAACCACCGTGCGCAGATGGCGGGCGGTGACCTGCTGGTGCTGCAGCGCCCCGGTGGGGGAACCTGCATCCGGGTGGTGATGCCGTGCTAGGGTGGTGCGGAGGGCGCGGCGCGCAGCCTAATGTGCGTGGCCTCCGGGTACCCCCTGTCCATCCGCGAAGCTGGGGCGTAAAGCGTTGGCTTTTTGGCCCACCGTACTGGCTGCTCGCCGCTACCCTTGGTCCACTGGGCGATGCGGTGACTTGCGGACAGGTCAAAGGTACCGGGCTGTCGCCACACAGGAGTTCATGGCGATGTCCCCTCTCATTTCCGGCCTCGCATCGGTAGCGTCGATGATTTTCAATGCGGCCTCCAGTGGCGCGGGCAAGGCGTCCGCGCGGCGTGGGGGCGAGGCGGCGGCGCCCGAGCCCTCGGCCGTGGTCAGGCTCAGCGCCGAGGCGCAAACGTTGGTGGGCATGGCGGGGCAGGACGTGCTGGCTACACAGGGGGCATCTGCTGGTTCGGTGACAGCCGTGGGGCGGTCATCTCGCCAGACTACTGCTGCACCACCGGGCGGCCGTGCGGCAGCTGCGGTCTCCAAGGAAGATTTCCAGGCGCTGTTGACGCGGTTTGGCGCGACCGAAGACCAGAAGCAGCAGATCACGGCGGGCTTTGACGCTGACAAGGATGGTGTCATCACCCATGATGAATTCCTCAAGGGGCTTGCCCGCACCAAGGGCCCGCAATCAGGCAGCGATCCGTTTTCGCAAGCCGTGCTGCAGGTGATGGACCGCGCGGGCAACGCCGACGGCACCGTGGCCAAAGACGAGTTTGCTGCGCTCACCTCGGCGTTTGCTCTGGCAGAGCGGCGTACGCCCATGACACGAACTGCCTGAATGGTCTGAACTGGCTGTGGGCGGGCACGGATGCCGCTGGAGTCCTGGTCTGAATCAGGACACTTTGGGTTGCGGCGATACCCCAAAGTAGCAGCCACTGCGCCCGGCTACCGTCAGTCGTACACAACAAAAGGGCCCTGAAAGGGCCCCCTGTGGATGCTCAAAGACGTTGCGGGCGGCGGCAACTTTTTGCCGAGCACCGCTGGCAAACGTCAAAGGTGCGTCATATCCGGCCCATGAGCAGCAGGATGACCAGGATCAGCACCACCAGGCCAATACCGCCGCTGGGTCCGTAGCCCCAAGAGCGGCTGTGGCCCCAGGTGGGCAGGGCGCCGACCAGGATGAGGATCAGAACGATCAGAAGAATCAGCGAGAGTGACATGGCAGTTCCTTGTTGGAGTGGTTTGCGGTGAGTGCATTGTTGGGTGCACCCCGCGAACTGCCCGCAGGTGCCGCGCCCGCAGCGGGGTCAGGGATTTCCGACACCGGCTGTGGGATACATGGGCTATGGCGAGGACGACACCTCGCAGATTCATGTCAAAAATAATAGCTTCCCGCGCTTGTTTGACCAGCGCTTGCAGCCATTTTTTCTTGAAATCTCTGCGCCGATATCGTTCAGTGCGCCCCTGCCGCATCTGCCGCTCCCGCACCGCCGGTGCGTGCGGGGCGCTTGGTCAGCCAGATCAGCGCGATGAGCAGCAGGAACAACCCGGCCGAGCCCAAAAAGATGTCGTTGGCCGCGCGGGTGAACGCCTGCTGGTCGATCAGCCGGTTGATCTGCGCCAGCGCCTGCATCTGCGTGAGGCCTGAGGCCACCAGGCCATCCAGCGTCTGCGCGAACACCCCCTGGCCTTGCACCAGCCCTTCGGTCAGGTGCGCGTGGTGCATGGCGGCGCGGCTCTCCCACAGCGTGGTGGCAATCGACGTACCCATGGCACCGGCGGTGATGCGCACAAAGTTCGACAAACCTGCTGCCGCCGGGATGCGGTCTGGCGACACACCCGCCAGCGTCAGCGTGGTCAGCGGGATGAAGAAGAACGCCATGGCCGCGCCCTGCAACAGCGTGGGGATCAGGATGTGGATGAAGTCCGTCTGCACCGTGAACTGCGAACGCATCCACAGCACCGTGCTGAACACGATGAACGCACCCGTGGCCATGCGGCGCGGGTCCCACTGGCCGACCTTTTTGCCCACCAGCGGCGTGAGCAGGATGGCGAACACGCCCACCGGTGCCAGCGCCATGCCTGCCGAGGTGGCGGTGTAGCCCATCCACTGCTGCAGCCACAGCGGCAGGAGCACCACGTTGCCAAAAAAGAGCGCATAGGCCACCGACAGCGCCAGCGCACCGAAGGTGAAGTTGCGGCCCTTGAAGAGTTTCAGGTCCACCACCGGGTGCTTTTCGGTCAGCTCCCACACCAGAAAGACAGCAAACGCCACCACCGCGACCACTGCCATGGTGATGATCTCGCCTGAGGCAAACCAGTCCAGTTCCTTGCCTTTGTCGAGCATGAGCTGCAGCGCGCCGACCCACAGCACCAGCAGGCTGAGGCCCACGGTGTCAATTGGCAGCTTGCGGATGGGCGTCTCGCGCTTTCGGTAGATGCCCCAGGTCAACGCCCCGGCAAGCAGCCCGACCGGCACGTTGATATAGAAGATCCACGGCCACGAGATGTTGTCGGTGATCCACCCGCCCAAGAGCGGCCCCACCACGGGTGCCACCAGCGTGGTCACCCCCCACAGGGCCAGCGCCGTGCCCGCCAGGGCGCGCGGGTAGCTGGCCAGCAGCAGCGTCTGGCTCAGCGGAATCATCGGCCCAGCCACCAGGCCCTGCAGCACGCGGAAAAAGACCAGCATTTCCAGCGACGACGCAAATCCGCACAGCCAGGAGGTCAGCACGAACAGCAGCACGCTCATGGTGAACAGTCGCACCGCGCCAAAGCGCTGCGTCAGCCAGCCGGTGAGCGGCACCGAGATCGCGTTGGCCACACCAAAGCTGGTGATGACCCAGGTGCCCTGGCCGGGGCTCACGCCCAGGTCGCCGGCAATGGCGGGGATGGAAACGTTGGCGATGGACGAGTCCAGCACGTTCATGAACGTGGCCAGCGACAGCGACAGGGTGCCCAGCAACAGGGCGGTGCCCTGCAGCGGCGGATAGGCAGCAGGCGGCCCGGGTGGGGCTGCTGGTGGCGACACCGCAGCAGGCGCCGCCGGAGCGGGGGGCTGGCCTGCGGTGTCTGCAGTGGGGTTGGCGGCAGTCATGCTCGGTCAACCCCGCTTACTGCACCACCGGGGATTGCACGGCGGGCTGCGCCGGGGCCGATGCATGCTTTTGCGCCTGCACTGCGGGCTGGCTGCTCACCTTGGGCGACGCCACGGCCAGTGCGGCCTTGCCATTGCGGCCCAGGTTGGCGGCAATGATGTGCGCCACCTCGTCGTCGGCGGCCTTGAACTGCTCGTCGAACACAGCGGTGGCGGCCACTGGCGTGGTGCGCTGCGTGTCAGCGAGCGTCTTGCCGCTCTGGTCGGCGGTGTCCACCTTCACTTCCATCGACAGACCCACGCGCAGCGGGTGCTCTGCCACTTCCTTGGGGTCGAGCGCAATGCGCACGGGCACGCGCTGCACCACCTTGATCCAGTTGCCCGTGGCGTTCTGTGCGGGCAGCAGCGCAAAGGCGGCGCCGGTGCCAGCGCCCAGGCCCGTCACCGTGCCGTGGTAGACGACTTTGGTGCCGTACACGTCGGCTTCCAGCTCGGCGGTCTGGCCGATGCGCAGGGTCTTGAGCTGGCTTTCCTTGAAGTTCGCGTCCACCCACAGATCGTTCAGCGGCACCAGCGTCATCAGCGGAGCACCGGCCTGCACACGCTGGCCCACCTGCACGCCGCGCTTGGCCACGTGGCCGTCCAGAGGGGCGACCAGCTGCGCACGCTGCACGGCCAGGTAGGCCTCACGCACGCGGGCCGAGGCGCGCTGCACATTGGGGTGCTGCTCGACGGAGGTGCCCTCGGTCTGTGTCTGGCTGGCAGCCAGTTGCTCTTGCGCGGCCAGCACGGCCGACTGAGCGGCGGCCACGGTGCTCTTGGCAGCTGCCAGCTGGGCGGTGGCGTGCTGGAACTCTTCCTTGCCCACGGCGCCGCTGGCCATCAGCGGGGTGCGGCGGTTCACGTCGTCCTGGGCGCGGGCGGCATCGGCCTGGGCACGGGCCAGGTCGGCGCTGCGCAGGCTGACCTGGGCCTTCAAGGTGGAGTTGTTGGCGTACAGGGTACGCACTTCGCGCACCGTCTGTGCGAGCTGGGCCTCGGCCTGCTCCAGCGCCACGCGGGCGTCAGCGGGGTCTAGCTTGACCAGCAACTGGCCGGCCTTCACATAGTCGGTGTCGTCAGCGCCGATGGACACCACCGTGCCGCCGATCTGTGGCGTGATCTGCACCACATTGCCGGCCACGTAGGCGTTGTCGGTGGTCTCCACATGGCGGCCATTGGCCCAGTGCCAGCCGCCCCAGCCGATGGCCACCAGCGCGACGGCGGCGGCGATGAGGGTGAGGCCGCGGCGGCGGGCGGTGTTGGCTTCGTTGGCGGTGAGGGGTTCGCTGTTGGCGGTCATGGCTGTGGTCTTTCAGGAATGTGTTGTTATGTGTTTTTGAATGAGTGCGGTCCGGTGCGGTGGGCCGGTCAGTGCGCGGCGGCGGTGTGCAGCACGGCCGTGTCGTCCGTCCAGCCGCCACCCAGCGCCTTCATCAGCACCAGGCGCGTGTCCAGCTGGCGGGCGCGCAGGTCCACGGCCAGGCGGCGCTGGGCCAGTACCTGGCTTTCGGTGGAGAGCACCACCAGGTAGTTGCCCAGCCCTGCGCGGTAGCGCTCCTGCGCAAAGCGGTAGGCTTTTTCGGCGCTGGCCACGGCCTCGTCCTGCAAGGCCTGCTGGCGGGTGAGCGACTGGATGGAGGCCACGGCATCGCCGGCTTCCTTCACCGCATCGAGCACGGCTCCGTTGTACTGGGCGATGGCCACGTCCAGCTCGGCGGCGCGGCCGCCCAGCTGGGCGCGCAGGCGGTCCCCGTCAAAGATTGGCAGGCGCAGCGCGGGCGTCACGCCCATCTGGCGCGAGCTGCCGTTGAACAAACGGTCCAGCCCCAGCGAGTTCAGGCCAATGAACGCGCCGATGTTGATGTTGGGATAGAACTCGCTGCGCGCGCTGTTCACACCTTGCGTTGCCGCTTCCACGCGCCAGCGCGCGGCCACCACATCGGGGCGGCGGCCCAGCAGGTCGGCACCCAGCACCTCGGGCACGGTAGTGGGCTGCAGGACGGCAAGGCGGGGCGTGAGCTGGGGCAGAGCGTCGGGTGCCTGGCCGGTCAGCACGGCCAGTTGGCGGCGGCCCAGGGTGATCTGCTCCTCGAGCGCTTCGATTTGTGTGCGGGCATCGGGCACAGCGGCCTGGGCCTGGGTCAGCTCGACCTGGCTGTCCAGGCCTGCAGAGGTGCGCTCTTGGGTGAGCTTGCGCTGTTCTTCGCGCTGCTCCAGCGCGCGCGTGGCCACGTCGCGCTGGGCCACCAGCCGGGCCAGCGCCACATAGCTGCGGCCCACCTGGGCGGCCAGGGTGTTGGCGGCGGCTGCGGCGTCAGCCTGGGCCGCACGCGCCTGGCCCAGGGCGGCCTGCAGCTCGGCAGCGTGCTGGCCAAAGAAGTCGGGCGACCAGCTCAGCGTGGCCTGCACGGTACCGCTGTTGTATGTGTTGCCAGCAACGGGAGCAGGCACCAGCCCGTTGGCGGTGTAGCGCTGGCGGGTGGCGTCCACGCCCAGGGTGGCTTGGGGGCCGTTGGCGGCCTCACGCACCTGGCTCAGGGCCACGGCTTGCTCCAAGCGGGCACGGCTCACGGCCAGGCTGGGGTTGCCTTGCAAGGCGGTGTCGATCAGGGTGTTGAGCTGCTCGTCGCCCAGTGCTTTCCACCATTGGCTGGTGGCCACCACGTCTGTGGTGGCTGCGTTCAGGCCGGCGGCAGCCGGGGTGGTTTGCGCGAGCGGGGTGTGGGCCGGGTCGGGGTTGGCGCAGCCCACCAGCAGCAGCGCGGCGGCCAGGGCAACGGCCGATACCGCCAGATGGGCGGCGAGGGCAGAGCGTGTGGACAGGGAGGTTGGGGCAGTGGCGGTCACGGAAATCTCCAGGGGGCAGGGCAACAGGGCGGGGTCAACCAGCTGCGGGTTCGGTGGGTGAGGGGGGCTGCTGGCGCAGCGCTTCGCCGTTGGCCAGCATGCGGCGCAGCATGGACAGCAGCAGCTGCCACTCGTCGTGGCTGAAGTCGCTGAGGTGGCCGTTGAGCACGTCGGCCAGCACGGGCGGCACCAGGGCTGCAATGCGCTGGCCTTCCGGTGTGAGCCTGAGCTGCACGACGCGGCGGTCCACGGTGGAGCGCTCCCGCACCACCAGGCCCTTGGCTTCCATGCGGTCGAGCGACCGGGTCATGGAGGCGGGGTCGGTCTCCAGGTCACGCGCCAGGCTGGCCACGGTGGCGGTCTCGCACAGGGACAACTTGAACAGTGGCAGCCACTGGGCGTAGGTGAGTTCGTGCAAAGACAGCTGGGCATCGGCCTGCGTGCGGATGGACGACATCACCTTGCGCATCAGGTAGCCGACGCTGTTTTCGGGCACCAGCTTGCTGGGGTCGTAGTGCTCGGCGTTGTAGAACGCGGGGGCTTGGCTGGGTTCGGGAGGGGCTGACATGGGTGGGAAATTTAATTGACTAGACAATTATTGTCTTTGCATTGATTAAATTCCTGACACTGGAAAGGGGCCTTTGAGCGGGGTGAGATCCCACGAACGGGAGGTAACGGACGGAGCTTCGCGGTGCTGAAGATGGCGCGAGCGAAGGGAGTGCGCCCCTGCAAGCAGCCTTGCAGAAAGTCAATTTGCTACGTATTTGATAGCTGGTAAGGCATGTTCGACTAGCGCATCAGCCCAAAAACCCTTGATTTTTGGTGCGCAGGCTGCCGCCGATATAGTGGGGCGCCTGTTGACCGACCCTTCTGTGACTTGCCCACCGGGACACCGCCATGACCGCTGCTGCTGATTCATCTGCCTCCCTGCCCACTGCCTTGGACATTGCACCGCCCCTGCGCTTTGCCGTGATGGGCGCGGGTGCGGTGGGCTGCTACTTTGGTGCCTTGCTCGCCCGGGCGGGCCATGCCGTCACGCTCATCGGGCGGCCCGCCCACGTGCTGGCCGTGCGTGACAACGGTCTGCGGCTGCAGACGGCGGCGATGGATGTGCAGGTGCCCCTGGCGGCCAGCACCGAGGCCAGCGCCGTGCACGGCGCGGACGTGGTGCTGTTCTGCGTGAAGTCGTCCGACTCGGAAGACGCCGCGCAGCAGATCCGTCCACATTTGGCCCCTGGCGCGCTGGTGCTGACCTTGCAGAACGGTGTGGACAACGACGAACGCGTGCGCGCCGTGCTGGACGCCAGCACTCCCGTGGCCGCTGCCGTGGTCTATGTGGCCACCGCCATGGGTGGCCCCGGGCATGTGGTGCACCACGGCCGGGGCGAGCTGGTGATTGCACCTTCGCCGCGCAGTGACGAGGTGGCCCGGCAGCTCACGGCGGCGGGCATTCCCACCCAGGTGTCAGACAACGTGCGTGGCGCGCTCTGGGCCAAGCTGGTGCTCAACAGTGCCTACAACGCGCTCTCGGCCCTGTCGCAGCAGCCCTACGGCCCGCTGGTGCAGGTGCCCGGCGTGACGCAGGTGATTGCCGACATCGTGGCCGAATGCCTGGCCGTGGCGGCGGCCGATGGGGTGACGATTCCGGGCGATGTGCAGGCGGCGGTGCGCGGCATTGCCAGCACCATGCCCGGCCAGTACTCGTCCACCGCGCAGGACCTGGCGCGTCGCAAACCCACCGAGATCGACCACCTGAATGGCTATGTGGTCAAGCGCGGCGCCGCCTTGGGCGTGCCGACGCCGCTGAACCACGCGCTGCAGGTGCTGGTCAAGCTGGCCGAGATGAAGCGCGCTGCTGGCTGAACCGGGGACCCGTCAGGCCAGGGCCGCCTCTTCCAGCAACCGCTCGCGCACTTCCTGCGCCGCCTGCACCATGTGGCGCAGGGCAGCCTCGGTCTCCGGCCAGCCCCGGGTCTTGAGGCCGCAGTCGGGGTTCACCCACAGGTGCTCCACGGGCACGACCTCGGCGGCTTTTTCCAGCAGTGCGGCCATTTCCTGCACGCTGGGCACGCGGGGCGAGTGGATGTCGTACACGCCGGGGCCGATTTCGTTGGGGTAGCGGAAATCACCGAACCCCTGCAGCAGCTCCATGTCCGAGCGGCTTGTCTCAATCGTGATCACATCGGCATCCATGGCCGCGATGGCGGGCAGGATGTCGTTGAACTCGCTGTAGCACATGTGGGTGTGGATCTGCGTGTCGTTGCGCACGCCGCTGGCACTGATGCGGAAGGCGCGCGTGGCGCGCTCCAGGTAGCTCTTCCATCCCGCGCGGCGCAGCGGCAGCCCTTCGCGGATTGCGGGCTCGTCGATCTGGATGATGGCGATGCCTGCGGCTTCCAGGTCGCACACCTCGTCGCGGATCGCCCAGGCGATCTGGTCGGCCGTGGTGGCGCGGGGCTGGTCGTCGCGCACAAAGCTCCATTGCAGGATGGTGATGGGGCCGGTGAGCATGCCTTTCATGGGTTTGGCGGTGAGGCTTTGCGCGTACTGGGTCCAGGCCACGGTCATGGGCGCAGGGCGGGCCACGTCGCCGTAGATGATGGGCGGCTTCACGCAGCGCGAGCCGTAGCTTTGCACCCAGCCGTTGGCGGTGAAGGCAAAGCCGTCAAGCTGCTCGCCAAAGTATTCGACCATGTCGTTGCGCTCGGCTTCGCCGTGCACCAGCACGTCCAGCCCCAAGGCTTCCTGCTTGCGCACGGCCAGGGCAATTTCAGCTTCCATCTTCTGTTGGTAGTGGGCCGCATCCAGTGCCCCGCGCTTGAAGGCGGCGCGTGCGGCGCGGATCTCCGCCGTCTGCGGGAACGAGCCAATCGTGGTGGTGGGCAGCAGCGGCAGCTTCAGCCGTGCGCGCTGGGCCTTTTGCCGGGCAGGGAAGGCGCTGGCGCGCTGGTCGGCCCCTGGCGCGGCCGCGGCAATGCGGGCCGCCACGGTGGCGCGGTGCACACGCGGGCTGGCACGGCGGGCGGCCAGGGCGGTGCGGGCGGCGTGCAGTTCGTCGTCCACCGCCGCTTCGCCTTGCGACAAGGCGGTGGCAAGCACGCGCAGCTCATCGAGTTTTTCTACCGCAAACGCCAGCCATGACTTCACCTCGGCGTCCAGCTGTGTTTCAGCCTCTAAGCTGAACGGCACATGCAGTAGCGAGCACGACGGTGCCAGCCACAGCTCGCCCTGGTGCTTGTCGGCCACGGGGCGCAGCTTTTGCAGCGCCGCATCCAGATCGGTGCGCCAGATGTTGCGACCGTCCACGATGCCCACCGACAGCACTTTGTGCGAGGGCAACCAGTCGGCCACGCCCACCAGTTCGTCGGGCGCGCGCACGGCATCCACATGCAAGCCGGCCACGGGCAACTGGCAAGCCAGGCGCAGGCTCTCGGCCAGGGGCGAGAAGTAGGTGGCCAGCAGCAGCTTGGGCGCGCTGCGCGCCAGTTGCCAGTAGCTGGGCTCAAAGGCGTGGCGCCACATGTCGGGCAGGTCCAGGCCCAGGATGGGCTCGTCGATCTGCACCCATTCCACGCCCAGGGCCTTCAGGCGTGCCAGCACGGCTTCGTACACGGGCAGCAGGGACTCCAGCAGGCTGAATCGGTCGAAGCCCGCCGTTTTGGATTTGCCCAGCCACAAAAAGCTCAGCGGCCCCAGCAGCACGGCCTTGACCCGGTGGCCCAGCGCCTGGGCTTCGGCCACCTCGGCAAACAGGCGCTCGCTGGCCAGGTGGAACTGCGTGTGGGCGCTGAACTCGGGCACAAGGTAGTGGTAGTTGGTGTCGAACCACTTGGTCATCTCCAGTGCGGGCTGGCCTGCGGTGTGGTGCGTAGCCTGGCAACCGGCGCTGCAACCCTGGTGGTCGTCGGCGGCCTTGGCCGATACGCCCCGCGCCATTGCAAAGTAGCGGGCCAGCTCGGGCGTGTGGGCATGAAAGCCAAAGCGCGCAGGCTCGCAGCCCAGCAACTGGATGTGGTTGGCCACATGGTCGTACAGCGCAAAGTCGCCCACGGTCACAAAGCCCAGGCCTGCATCGGCCTGCGCCTGCCAGTGCAACTGGCGCAGCTGGGCGGCGGTGGCTTGCAGCTCGGCCTCGGTGCTGTCGCCCCGCCAGAAGGATTCGAGCGCGAATTTCAGCGCACGCTGCGCCCCCATGCGCGGAAAGCCCAGGGTGTGCGTGAACACGGGGCGGCGGGTGGCGGCTGTTACGACAACTGCGGCGAGCGACATGGTGATTTCCTTCTTCTGAATGGAGCAATGCAATGAAGGCACTGATGGTCGCGCGGGCTCGTTTATTATTCAAACGAAAGTTTTAGTCGATCAACTTGAAAATTAATAATGAACCAGTCGATTCTGGAAGTGCGCCACTTGCGCACGCTGGTGGCCCTGCGCGACAGCGGCAGCCTAGTGCGGGCCGCGCAGCTGCTCAACCTCACGCAGTCGGCGCTGTCGCACCAGATCAAGCTGCTGGAAGACCGCTACGGCCAGCCGCTGTTTGAGCGCAAATCGGTGCCGCCGCAGTTCACCGCCGTGGGCGAACGCCTGCTGGCGCTGGCCGATGCGATGCTGCCGCAGGTGGAAGGGGCCGAGCGCGACATTGCCCGCCTGGTGCTGGGGCAGGGCGGGCAGATGCGCATTGCGGTGGAATGCCACACCTGCTTTGACTGGCTCATGCCCGCCATGGACGCGTTTCGCACCCGCTGGCCCGAGGTGGAGCTGGACATCGTGAGCGGCTTTCACGCCGACCCCGTGGGCCTGCTGCACCAGGGCCGGGCCGATGTGGCCATCGTGTCGGAGGTGGATGGGGACGAGGCGGGCGTGGACTACCACGCGCTCTTTGGCTTTGAAATCCGCGCGCTGCTGGCCAACACGCACCCGCTGGTGGCCAAGCCGCACCTGGTGGCGCAGGACTTTGCCGACCAGACCATCATCACCTACCCCGTGCCCGACGAAATGCTCGATTTGATCCGCCAGGTGCTGGAGCCCGCCGGCGTGCGCCCCCCGCGCCGCACCACCGAGCTGACGGTGGCCATGCTGCAGCTGGTGGCCAGCGGGCGCGGCGTGGCGGCGCTGCCGCTGTGGGCGGTGCAGAGCTACCTGGACCGGGGGTATGTGACGGCGCGGCCCATCGGACAAAAAGGCCTGCGCGGCGAGTTGCACGCCGCCTGCCTGCCCAGCCTGTCGGCCAAGCCGTATCTGCAGGACTTTGTGCAGGTCACGCGCGAGACGAGTTTTGTGACGCTCAAGGGCATTGAGTTGCTATGACGCTCCCCTTGAGTTGAAAAAAAGGTTGATTTAGCTATAAATTGTGTAGCTTCTTGCGCCCGTATTTAAAGCGCTACAGTCATTTTTTGCTTCAATTCTTAGAATCCGTCCCGTCGCCCAACAAAAACAACACCGCCCCGGGAGGAAGCATGAGTTACACCTTGCAGCTGTGGGATAAGCCCGCCGATTGGCCGTGGCCCACTACCAAGGCCGAGGCCGATGCACAGTTCGAGCGCGTGTCCGACGGGCCAGAGACGGCGCAAAACCCGAAGTTTTTGCTGTGGGGCCAGGCGCTGTATGCGCACTTTCCGCCAGACATGGACGTGTGGCTGGACGGCAGTGAGGAGGGCATCACCAACTTCCCGACGCTGGGCTTTGGCATCAACACCCGCACCCCGCACTGGGATGATGCCTTTGACCACGCCTGGGCGCAGGCCACCCGGCTGGGCCTGAGTCTGTACGACCCGCAAAGTGGCGTGCACTACCTGGGCAATGGGGATGTGCCCGAGGAGCCCGACCTGCAGGTGCAGCGCGCGTTGCGGGCCCGCAAAGCGGGCGATGACGCCACCGCCTGGGCCGAGTACCGGGCCTGTGCCGCACGCGGCAACCTACACGCCATCTACGCGCTGGGCCGGGCCCTGCGATTTGGCACCTTGGGCCAGCGCCTGCACTTTGACCTGGCCGCTGCGCTGCAGCGGATGGGGGCCCACAACGCTGAAACCCGAGCGGACGCCGAGGCGTTTTTCAACAAATTCCAACCCGAGGCCAAGCTGCGCATCCAGGCGCTGCAGGCGCAGCTGCAAGCAGCCCCGGGGGTGCCACTGCTGCAACGGATCGACGCCGAGCGCAAAGCGTTGGACGATGCCTTTGAACGCACACGGCAGACGATGCTGTACAGCCGCAAGCGCATCGAAGCCTCGGGCGGGCTGGAGGTTGCTGCTTTGCAGGGCCACGAAGTGGCTGCCCTGGAGAAGGCGCTGGACGATGTCATCGGCTGGGAGATCCCCCACTTTGAAAACGCCCGCTACTGGTGCCTGCGTGCGGCGGAATGGGACCATAAGCCCGCCAAACGCATCCTGGCCCTGATGTACGAGCATGGCTGGGGCGGCCCGGTGGACAGGGCCGCCGCTGCCCAATGGACCGCGTCAGCACAAGAGCAGCGGCAAAAGATGCAGAAACAGCAGCAGCGCAAGGAAGAGGCTCAATCCCCCGGGGGATTGAGCTTGGCGCCGATGGAGACGAAGCCTGGGCCGGTCGCGGCGGCGGCTGGGGTCTTGACGGGTTCCATCACCCGCGATTTTGTGGGCTGGTTTGCGCGTGAGGGCAATCCCCATGCCGCGCAGTACATGGGCATCATCGACCAAAACGGCGAGGAAGGCAGCCCAGCGAACCCCACCCAGGCCCGCGCCTGGTATGCCCAGGCGGCTGAAGCCGGGCATGCCGATGCCACCTACAACCTGGGCACGTTCATAGAGGTCGGAACCGGCGGCCCCAAGGACGTGCTGGTGGCCAAGGCGCTTTTCATGATCGCAAACGCCACAGGAACCACCATGCGCGTGGACGACCTGCGGCTGAAGCCCGAAGAGCAGGCGCCCGTGCGGGCCTTGGTCAATGCCCTGCGCCAGCCCGGCCAGCTGCGCGCCGTGTTGAAGCAGCGCGGGCTGGAGCCAGTGGCCAGCGCTGCGCCGCCCGCGCGTCAGGCCATGGGTGGTGCGGCAGCCGCCGGTGCTGCCGGGGCGGCTGGTGGCTTGGCAGGGCCTGCAGCGGCAAGCCATGGGGCTTCTGCACCAGCCGCCCGCACGCGCCCATCGGCGAAGCACGAAGACGGCGATGAAGACGACGATGCTGACATCCATGAACACCACCGCCCGGTCCTGTCACTGCACTGGGGCCACCTGGCCCTGATGGTGGGCATGGCCAACGTGGTGCTGGTGATTGCCTTCTTCAAACCCGGGGTCAGCTTTCGCATGGGGCTGATGGCACTTGGCTTCGTCGGGGCCATCGGGGCCTGGCGCACTGCGGGCGATCTGGACTGGTCGCCGCTTGCCCGCGCTGCCGTGGCGGTACTGGCGGCCATCCCCATTCTGGGCATGGCGGTGTGCACGCTGCTGCTGTTCAAAGCGATGCGTGAACGCCGTTAATGACAAGGGCTTGCTGAGGCGCTGCGCCTGCGCACACAAGCCTTCAGGTTCTACGAGGCGCTGGTTTGTGCCTTGTCTGCATGCGCATGCGTAGGGTGCTGCCCCGTCAGCAGCAAAAACATGGCGAACACCGTGCCTGGCACGGGCACACGCACTGCCCCGGTGGCGTAGAACGACTGCAAGTTTTCCAGCACAAGGTCCGCCATCGCTCGGCGGGTTTCGTGCGTGGCGCTGGCGGTGTGGGGGGTGAGCACCACGTTGTCCAGCGCCATCAGCGCGGCGGGCACGCTGGGTTCGTTCTCAAAAACGTCCAGCCCGGCGCCGGCAATGCGGCGCTCGGTCAGCGCATCGATCAGTGCCGCCTCGTCCACCACGCTGCCACGCGCCACGTTGATGAGGTAGCCCTGGGGGCCCAGGGCATCGAGCACATCGCGGTTGACCAGGTGGCGCGTGCCCGCGCCGCCTGCCACCGTCAGCACCAGGTAGTCGGCCCATTGCGCCAGCGCGGTCACCGACTCGAAGTAGGGCAGTGTGCAATCCTGCGCCGGGCGGCGGTTGTGGTACCCCACCTCCATGCGAAACCCGCTCGCACGCTCGGCCACGGCCTGCCCGATGCGGCCCATGCCCACGATGCCCAGCCGCTTGCCGGACACGCGGGTGCCCAGTGCGTATCTGGCCTTCGGCCATTCACCACGGCGCACAAAACGGTCGCTGGCGGCCACGTGGCGTGACACATCCAGCATCAGCGCGAACGCCATGTCGGCCACACAGTCGTTGAGCACGCCGGGTGTGTAGCCCACCTGCACACCGCGCGCCTTGGCCGCTTCGATGTCCAGCGCGTCAAAGCCCACGCCAAAACTGCTGATGACCTGAAGGTGGGGCAGGGAGGCAATGACCTCGCCTTTGAGGCCGATGGCTGCGGTAGTCACCACCCCCGTGAAATACGCCCCGTGCGACGCCAGATAAGCCGCCGGATCGGTCTGGTCGGCCAGACAGGTGACGTCGTATCGGGCCGCCAGTTGGGACTCCAGCGCGGGAAGGGGCAGGCGGCCGATTTGCAGGATGCGGTGTGGGGTGGCTGTGGTCATGGTGTCGTGGGGCAACAGTGCCAAAAATGCGAAGGGCGGCACACTGCCGCCCCAAAGCGGCTACATCAAGCCGGTACACGCACGGCCTGGCGCGCCAGCAGCTTCCACTGGCCACCTTGCTGTTGCCACACGCCCAGGATCTTGATCTGCACCTTGCCGGGCTTGCCCGAGTCGTTGGTGTCGGCCGTGAGGGTGTGGCGCACGATGGCGGTATTACCCACCACCTTGATGGTCTGGTCGGTGATGGCGATGGTCACGAAGTCGGACTTGCCGGCGATCAGGTCGCCGATGAAGCTGTCCTTGGTGTCCACGCGGCCGCCCGAGTGACCGTAGCTCAGGTCGTCAGCGACGAGAGCGGTCAGTGCAGCGGGCGTGGGGTCAATCATGGCCACACGCAGTTTTTCTGCGGCTGCAGCTACCGCCTGTTCGGCCGATGCCGAGGAGGCTGTAGATGCTGCACCAGTGGCGCAGCCAGCGAGCGTGGCAATGGTGATGGCGGCTCCCATGGCGAGAACGATTTGCTTGAACATCTTGTCTGTCTCCGTTGTTGTATTGGGGTTTCGGGATGTGCGTGCCACGACTGCTCCACGGGTCCGTGCACGGCCAGGCCCGGGTTGTTAAGAGGTGAACTGCGGGCAAAAAAGGGCCTGGAGAACCTGGCCCTGCACCCAGGCCGCGCTTACTGCGGCCCGAGCTTGTCAATCAGCGCCTTGAGCTCTTCCATCTCGTGGGGCTTGAGGTCCGTCAGCGGCGCCCGCACCGGCCCGCCGTCATGGCCCACGATGCGCGCACCCGCCTTGATGATCGACACGCCATAGCCCTCCACCCGGTTGCGGATGGACAGGTACGGCATGAAGAACGACTTGAGCAGCCGGTGCTGCGTGGCCGTGTCATCGTTGGCTACCGCCTTGTAGAACTCCATCGCCGTCTTGGGGATGAAGTTGAACACCGCCGACGAATACACCGGCGTGCCCAGCGCCTTGTAGGCAGCGGCATACACCTCTGCCGTGGGCAGTCCGCCCAGGTATGAAAAGCGGTCTCCCATCTTCATGTAGATGGAGGACATGGTCTCGATGTTGCCCACGCCGTCCTTGAAGCCCACCAGGTTCTGGCAGCGGTCGGCCAGGATGGCCAGCGACTCGGCCGTGAGCTTGGTGCGGTCGCGGTTGTAGACGATCACACCGAACTTCACGCTCTTGCAGACCTGCTCCACATGGGCGATCAGGCCTTCCTGGCCAGCTTCGGTCAGGTAATGCGGCAACAGCAGGATGCCATGGGCGCCCAGGCGCTCGGCCTCCTGGGCATGGGCAATGGCCGTGCGGGTGGGGCCACCGGCACCGGCAATGATGGGCACCTTGCCCCGGCAGGTATCCACGGCCGTCTTGATGACCTCGCTGTACTCCGGGCCCGAGAGCGAGAAGTACTCACCCGTGCCACCGGCGGCAAACAGGGCGCTGGCGCCATAGGGGGCGAGCCACTCCAGGCGCTCGATGTAGGTCTTGGGGCGGAAGTTGCCCTGCTCGTCGAAGTCGGTGATGGGGAACGAGAGCAGGCCGGAGCCCATGATGGTTTTGAGTTCTTGCGGGGTCATGGTCATTGCAGCGGGAGAGGATGGTGAATGAAACGGGTGTCTGTGGCGCTCAGTCGAGCTTGATGTTGGCGGCCTTCACCACGCTGGCCCAGCGCGCGCGTTCCTTGGCGAAGAACTGGTCCTGTTCGGTGGAGGTCATGGTCACCACTTCGGCGCCCTGGCCGGCCAGGCGCGAGCGGATCTCGGGTGCCCGGATGGCTGTGATGAGCGCCTTGTTCAGCTTTTGCACGACCGCATCGGGTGTGCCGCGTGGCAGCAGCACGCCTTGCCAGGTGCCGGACTCGTAGCCGGCCACACCTTGCTCGGCAATCGTGGGCACGTCACCGATCAGCGGCATGCGGGTGGACTTGGAAACGCCCAGCACCTTGAGCTTGCCGTTTTGTACCTGGGGCAGGGTGGCCAGCATGCCGTTCATCAGCACCTGGGTCTGGCCCGCCACGGTGTCCTGAATCGCGGTGACGCCGCCCTTGTAGGGGATGTACTGCCAGCGTGCGCCGCTGGCGCGCTCCAGCGCCACGCCGGCAAGGTGGGGAGCGCTGCCGGTGGCCGTCACGGCAAAGTTCAGCTCGTTCTTCTTGGAGTAGGCGATCAGCTCCTTGAGGTTGTTGACCGGCACCGAGGGGTGCACCACCAGCAGGTGGGGCGAGTAGGCCAGCATGGTCACACCGCGCAAGTCTTTGGAGGGGTCGAACGACAGCTTGGTGTAGACCGAGGGGCTGATCGCCAGCGCGCCCACGTCACACAGCAGCATGGTGTAGCCATCGGGCTCGGCTTTGGCCACAAAGTCGGCACCCAGGTTGCCATTGGCGCCGGGCTTGTTCTCGACGATCACGCTTTGCTTGAGCGATTCGGACAGCGCCTGGCTGATCGAGCGCGCAATGATGTCCGAGCTGCCGCCTGGTGGGTAGGGCACCACGATGCGCAGTGTCTTGGCAGGCCATTCAGCGGTCTGGGCCGTGGCAGAAGCTGCCGCCAGAGCGGCAGTGCAGGCCAGAAGAATTGCGCGACGTTGCAGTCTCATGGAATGTCTCCGTGTGTTTGTGTTGTTAGTCATCGTACAACTAGATCAAAAAATATGCAATCCATGCCGGTGTCATTCAGTGCATTTTCAGGGGGATTTCAGGGTTTGTACTGAGATTTTTGGCCCAAAAAATCCAGAGATTGTTGACTGGCGGGTGTTTCGAGGTTGTACGTGACCTCGGGTAATCCCTTTCTCTGTCAGCGCTGAAGATGGGTCAGAATGCATTCCTTGTTGTATGACGACATATCACAGTCACACGATGCTGCAGCAATGAATCGCCCTGCGAATGGCGTCTCCGGGCGCAGCAGAACCACCACAACCTCACTGGCGGGCGCGCTTCAGAGTCGCAGTCCAGCCGAAGGCACTACCAGGGGACCGAGCATGACCATCCCATTTCGTATCCGTCACCGCGTCGCGCCGGTGATGCTGGCAGTCGCAACCGCGCTGGGCGTACAGGCTGTGCAGGCAGCCACCTGGGTGTACGTGGCCAATGCAGACAGCCAGGATGTGTCGGTGCTGGAGCTGGACCGCGCCGCCGGGACGCTCAAGCCCGTGGACACCACGGCACTGGGTGGCGCTGCCATGCCCATGGCCGTCAGCCCGGACAAGCGCGTGCTCTATGTGGCATTGCGCTCGCAGCCGTTTCGGGTGGTCAGCCTGGCCATTGACCCGGCGAGTGGCAAGCTGCGCAAGCTGGGCGAGGCGCCGTTGGCCGACAGCATGGCCAATATCGACACCGACGCCACCGGGCGCTGGCTGTTCGCAGCCTCCTACCCCGGACACAAGATCACGGTCAACAGTATCGGCAAGGACGGCGTGGTGGGGGCGGTGCAGCAACTCATCCCTACGGGCCCCAACGCCCACGCCATCCATGCGGACGCGGCCAACCACCATGTCTTTGCCACCAGCCTGGGTGGCGACCACCTCTCAGCCTGGAAGTTCGATGCCGAGACCGGCAAGCTCACCGCACACGAGCCTGCGCTGACCCCCGTAGCGCCCGAAAAGTCCGGCCCCCGCCATTTCGTCTGGAGCCGCGACCAGCGCCACCTGTATCTGCTGGACGAGCTGGATGCCGCCGTGCACGTGATGGCCTACGACAAGGAGCGTGGCACCGTTCGCCCGCTGCAGCGCACCACGGCATTGCCCGCAGGTTTTGCGGGCAAGCCCTGGGCCGCCGACATTCACCTATCGCCCGATGGCCGCACGCTGTATGCGTCCGAGCGCACCTCCAGCACCCTGAGCAGCTTTCGCGTCGATGCCGCCACCGGTCAGCTGTCGCCCCTGGGCCAGGTGCCCACCGAAAAGACGCCGCGCGGTTTTGCAGTGGACGCGTCTGGCCGCTTCCTGATCGCAGCGGGACAGGAGTCGCACCACGTCGCACTGCACCCCATTGACCCCGCGACAGGCCTTCCCGGTGTGCCCACCCGCGTTCCGGTGGGCAAGAACCCCAACTGGATCGAGATCGTCGATATGCCCTGAGCGGGTAAGGGCGTGCGTTCACAGGCTGCACCGACAACACGGCCTCCGCAGGCGCCCTCGCTCGTTGCCCCCTTTTTTCATTGCCCCTAGGAGACAAACACATGCAACGCAGAACCCTGGTCCAATCCGCAGCCCTGGCAGCTGCGGGCGCGCTGATGGCGCTGCCCGCCATGGCCCAGACCACCTGGCCCACCGGCAAAGCCATCAGCTACGTGGTGCCCTTTGCCGCCGGTGGCACCACCGACACCCTGGCCCGTCTGATCGGCCAGCAACTCGCCACAGCCCTGGGCACGACGGTGGTGGTGGAGAACAAGGGCGGTGCGGCTGGCAGCATCGGCTCGGAGGCCGCCGCGCGCTCGGCCCCGGATGGCTTCACGCTGCTGGGTGGCACGGTCAGCTCGCATGCCATCAACATCAGCCTGTACCCCAAGTTGGGCTACGACCCCATCAAGTCGTTCAGCCCCGTCACGCTGATCGGCACCAACCCGGTGGTGCTGGTGGTGTCGGCCAACAGCCCTTATAAAACCCTGAAGGACGTGCTGACGGCCGCCAAGGGCAAGCAGGGCGGCCTGTCGTCTGCGTCCGCCGGCACGGGCAGCTCGCAGCATCTGGCGGTGGAACTGCTGGCCTACAAGTCGGGCGTGAAGTTCACGCACATCCCCTACAAGGGCAGCGGCCCCGCCATCCAGGACGTGATCAGCGGCCAGGTGGACATGATGTTCGATACCACCGTGGTCGCTGCCCCCCACATCCAGAGCGGCAAGCTGCGCGCCATTGCCGTCACGTCGCCCAAGCGCTTGGCCTCCATGCCCGACGTGCCCACGGTGGCGGAGTCCGGCGTGGCCGAACTCAAGGACTTTGAGGTGCAGTCCTGGCAGGCGATTTTTGTGCCGGCGGGCACGCCCACCCCGGTGGTGAGCCGCCTGCACGACGAGATCCGTAAGATCCTCGCCCAGCCCGACATGCAGACCCGCCTCAAGGGGTTTGGCATGGAGCCTGCCGACATGAACGTGGCCCAGATCGCCACCTTCCAGAAGGCCGAGGTGGACAAATGGGCGCAGGTCATCAAGGCTGCCAACATCAAGGTGGACTGATCGCCCGGCCGATCCTGTTTTCTTCCGTAGAGACTTGGCGGAACTGCCTTTGGGCCGTTCCGCCTTTTTTATTGCGGGTTGGGCGCTGGCGCGCCGGCGGGAGCGTCCGTCGATGGCGAGCGATGTGCGAGCACGAGATCGGGATGCTGCCCGGTGAGCAACAGAAACATCGCGAACACAGGCCCCTGCATGTTGCGCTCGTCGGTCATGCTCTCCAGCGCCTGCCAGGTGCGCGACTGCACGCCGCCCCGGCTGCCGGTTTGCAGCGGGTAGCCCATGAGTTCGGCAGCTTGCGCCTGGCTGAGCCCGGCTGCAACGCGCGCGGCCTTGAGCTGCTCGCCGGTGGGTACAGGCATCGCAAGGGCCATGACAGAAAGGGGTGGCTGGGACATGTTTTGCTATAAAAAATAGAGCTATTGGCACATAGAGTATGGGCGCTACAGCCTATTTTTATCCAAAAATGAGAGCCCGTATCCGGGTGTGGTGCTGGCACATCACTGGACAACACAGAGAAGAGCCGCGATGCAGGCGAGCTGGGGCCGCTTCTAGAATTCGCTGGCACTTGACGAGCGTCAACGCCAACAACAAGCCGCGCCCCCAGCGGCATCCGAGGAGGGATCCGTGAGTTACACCATCCAGATCTGGGAGAAGCCCGCTGATTGGCCCTGGCCCGCCACCAAGGCCGAGGCGGACGCGCAGTACGAGCGCGTGGAGGCCGGCCCCCAGGTGCCGATAAACCCCCAATTCACTGCCTGGGCCCGGGCCGTCGAACTGCGCTTTGCCGGGTTCTGGGACATTTACCTCGGTGGTCCTGACATCACCGACCCGACCTTTGGCGTGGGCATCAACAACCGCTTCCCGGATTGGGGCCCGCCGTTTGACGATGGCTGGGAGCAGGCGGCCCGCCTGGGCCTGAACCTGTATGACCCGCAAAGTGGCGTGCACTACCTGGCCAATGGCGATGCCCCTGAAGAGCCCGACCTGCAAGTACGCCATGCTGCACGTGCCCGCCAGGCGGGCGACGATGCCACGGCCTGGGCTGAGTACCGGCGTTGGGCTGCGCGGGGCAACCCCCATGCGGTCTACGCCTTGGGCCGGTCACTGCGCTTTGGCACCATGGGCCAGCGCAGGCATTTCGATCTGGCGGCTGCACTGCAGCTCATGGGGGCGCACGATGCGGAGACCCGCAAGGATGCCCAAGCCTTCTACGAGCGCTTTCCGGACAAGGCGAAGGAGCGTATACAGGCTCTGATGGCGCGACTAAAGGCTGCCCTTGGGGAGCAATTGCTGCGCATCGTGGACGAAGAGCGCAAGGCGGTGGACGACGCTGTGGCCCGCAGCGAACAGTTTGCGCTGTACTCGCGCAGGCGCATTGAAGCCGCCGACGCTCTGGCGCCCGCCGCAGCCCAAGGGCATGAGGTCGCGGCCTACCTGGACGCGCTGGAAACGGTGATCGGCTGGGAGCAGCCCAACTACGAAAACGCCCGCACCTGGTGCCAGCGTGCGGCCGAATGGGACCACGAGCCAGCCAAGCGCCTTTTGGCTGTGATGTACGAGCGCGGTTGGGGCGGGCCAGTGGACGCACAGCAGGCCGCGAAGTGGAACACCGCCGCGCAAGAGCAAAGGCAGCGCGCGCAGAAAAAGAAGCAGGCCCAGGAAGCGTCCGAATCGCCCGGTGGCCTGAGCCTGGCGCCTATGGCTGCGGCTTCGTCTGCACCAGGCGCTGCACCGCCCCTGGTGTGGACCGGCAACATCCTGCGCGACCTGCCGGGCTGGTATGCCCGCGAGGGTGACCCGCACGCGGCCTTTCACCTGGGCACCAGCGACGAGCATGGCCGCTATGGTGGCCCCGTGAACCTGGCCCAGGCCCGCGCCTGGTACGCCCAGGCCGCCGAGGCGGGCCACGCCGATGCCACCTACAACCTGGGCACCTTCATCGAGAGCGGCAAGGGTGGCGCCAAAGACACACTGGTGGCCAAGGCGCTGTTCATGCTGGCCAATACCCGTGGCACCACCATGCAGATTGCCGACCTGCGCATCAAGCCACAGGATCAGGGGCCCGTACGCGCGCTGGTGACGGCCCTGCGCGAGCCGGGGCGGCTACGCGCCGTGCTGCAAGAGCGTGGGCTGTCGCCCAGCATCGCAGTGCCTGGCGCGTCGTCATCTGCCGCGGTGGCTGGTGCAGTTGCTGCAGGACTTTCCGCCACGGAGTGGGGGAGGGCCGACGGGGGCCCTGCAGCCCTCGCAGCGCCTGCGCGTGCCCAGCCTTCCCACACACCGTCGCCCAGCCGCTCGCGCAGCCGGGCGGACGATGATGAGGAGGAAGACGACGGGCGCAGCCACGGTGCACGGTCCTCGTTTTCCATCCACCTGGGCCATGTGGCGCTGGCCTTTGGCGTCGCCAATGCCGTGCTGCTCATCGCCTTCTTCAAGCCTGGTGCGAGCTTTCGCATGGGCATGTTTGGCCTGGGGCTGGTCGCAGCCTTTGGTGCCTGGCGCACGGCGCGCGATTTTGACTGGTCGATCCCGGCGCGCGCTCTGGTGGCCGTATTGGCCGCGGTGCCGATGCTGGGCATGGCTGTATGCCTGGGCCTGCTGTTCAAAGCGGTGCGCGAGCGCGGTTAAGCGGGTTCTTGAGCGGCTGTTACCTCGTGCTCCAGCATCTGCGCAAAGTAGGACTCGGGCTGGATGTTGGTGTAGTTGGGAATGTCTGCCGACAGCTCAGCCATCGTCGCCTTGGCGGCCGTTTGGGCCTGCTTCAGGTCGCTGAAGAACGCGTTGGTCAGCGCCACCACCTGGCCCGGACGCGGCTCGCCAGGGTATAAAACACGGTCGCTCTCCAGCCGCACCAGGCCCAGCGGCTGCAATGCTGCGCGGGCGATGCGCATGTGCTCGGAGTGGTAGTAGTCGTGGTTGAAGGTGGCGGCCTCACGCCAGCGGTAAACGGCGGTGACTTTGATCATCGGTGCGATTCCATCCGGTGGTTGAAACCCGCCACCGTAGGGACAACACACCCGCTGCACAGCCGCGTGCGCGACAGCGTGTCGCCCATGCGGCTCATGTCCGTCCTCGCCGACTCAGTCTTCTTCCGATTCGCCTAGGAAGCCACCGCTCTGGTGCCCCCACAGCCGGGCATACATGCCGCCCTGGCCCAGCAGCTGCGAGTGGGTGCCTTCTTCGACGATACGACCTGCATCCATCACGATGAGTCGGTCCATGGCTGCGATGGTGGACAGGCGGTGGGCAATGGCGATCACCGTCTTGCCTTGCATCAGGCCGTCCAGGCTTTGCTGGATGGCGGCTTCGACCTCGGAGTCGAGCGCGCTGGTGGCTTCGTCCAGCAACAGGATGGGCGCGTCTTTCAGCATCACGCGTGCAATGGCCACGCGCTGGCGCTGCCCGCCCGAGAGCTTGACGCCGCGCTCACCTACATGGGCGTCGTAGCCGGTGCGGCCCTGCAGGTCGGTGAGCGTGGCGATGAAGTCTGCGGCCTCTGCGCGCGCGGCCGCCTGGTGCAGGTCGGCCTCGCTGGCATCGGGGCGGCCATACAGGATGTTGTCGCGCATGGAGCGGTGCAGCAACGAGGTGTCTTGCGTGACCATGCCGATGTGACGGCGCAGGCTGTCCTGCGTGACATTGGAAATGTCCTGCCCGTCGATGAGGATACGGCCAGACTGCACGTCATGAAAGCGCAGCAGCAGGTTGACCAGGGTGGACTTGCCCGCGCCCGAGCGGCCAATCAGGCCGATCTTCTCGCCGGGGCGGATGGTCAGGTTGAGGCGGTCGATCACCGGGCGGGCATCGGGGCCGCTACCGTAGGCAAAGCTCATGTCCTCAAAACGCACCTCGCCCTGGGTCACGGCCAGGGGCTTGGCGTCGGGGGCATCGACCACGGCGCGCGGCCTGGTCAGCGTGTTGATGCCGTCCTGGATGGTGCCCACGCTCTCAAACAGAGTGGTCATCTCCCACATCACCCAGTGCGCGTGGCCCGACACGCGCAGCGTCATCGCGGTGACGGCGGCCACGGCACCCGCACCCACCTCACCGGCAGACCATAGCCACAGGGCCGTGCCACACGCGCCGAGAATCATGGCCACCACCAGCAGCTGGTTGACGATCTCGAACAGGCTCACCAGGCGCATCTGCGCATAGCCGGTGAGCTTGAACGCGTCCATGGCGGCACGCGCGAACTCAGATTCGCGCCGCGTGTGTGAAAACAGCTTGACGGTGGCGATGTTGGTGTAGGCATCGGTGATGCGCCCGGTCATGACCGAACGCGCATCGGCCTGCGCCTTGCCCACCTGGCCCAGGCGCGGCACAAAGTACCAGCAGGCCAGGCCATAGGCCACCATCCAGGCGGCAAACGGCAGCAGCAGCCGCGCGTCAAACCCGGCCAGCAGCACAAGGATGGTCACCAGGTAGATGCCCATGCCAATCACCACGTCGGTGGTCGTGAAGATCATGTCGCGCACGGCCAGTGCGGTCTGCATGATCTTGGTGGTGATGCGGCCCGCAAACTCGTCGGCGTAGAACGCCATGCTCTGGCCCAGCATCAGCCGGTGAAAGTTCCAGCGCAGGCGCAGCGGAAAGTTGATGGCCAGCACCTGGTGCTTGATGCTGGTCTGCAAGGCGACCAGCACTACAGATACCAGCAGCAGCGCCGTGATACCGATCAGCGCGTCCTGGCGCTCGGCCCACAGTGCGCCGGGGGCAGTCGTGGCAATCCAGTCCACCACATGGCCCAGCACCGCAAACAGCAGCGCTTCGTAAATGGCGATGGCGGCGGACAAGCCTGCCATGGCGGCCACATAGCCTCGCAGGCCACGGGTGCCATCCCACACAAAGGCCAAAAAGGCCTTGGGAGGCAAGTGCGGCTCTGCGGCGGGGTAGGGGGGAAGCCGGCTTTCGAAGAATCGGAACAACGTCAAAACTCCTGGGGCCACATGGCAGGCACCGCCGCGCAGTGCGGCGGCCCGTGGGCCCATCAACATGGGGCGGCGCAGCGGGACTGCAGGCTAGGCCAGCAGCGTGACCACGACGATCACCACACCCAGCGCCAGGTTCACGCCCACCCAGCTGCGGATGCTGCCCAGGGCCTTGGCGCCGCTGGGCCAGTCCGACGCTGCTACCGCGCGCTGCAGGCGCCGGAACAGCGCAAAACGGATGTGGCCGAAGATGGCCATCATCACCAGGCCGAGCGTGGCCATGATGGTCCAGTCCAGTGGCATGGAGAACGTACCGCCCGTCTGAACGGCCTGCTTGGCCGCGCGGCCGATCATCCACAGGCCACTGGCCAGCACCACCACCACGGCGACGGTTACCGCCACAAAAAAGCGTTGCAGCACGTCATGCATCAGCCGTACGCGTTGCGGTGGCTCCAGCGACTGCGCGGCAGGCCGCAGGAAAAAGTGGGCAAACACCATACCCCCCACCCAGACGATGATGGACAGGACATGGACAAGCTTCAAGGCGTTGTAGAGCATGGGTGTGGGGCGCTGGGCACCAGGTGTTGTGAAGCGACCCGGGGATGGGCCGGCGCATCGGGCTGAGTGGCAACGGATGCAAGGCAGCATTGTGCGGTGATACGCCTGCGGCGGTCGGCCCCGGCCCGAGAACCCCTATGTGCCTGCGTGGCCATGCGGACCGCGCAAGAGTGCACGCGCCAGTCGCCACAGCGGGGGCAGGAGCAGGGCCGTGGCGATTGGCACCCAGACGGCCAGGTAACACCAACTGGCTGGCCCGCTGTGGCCCACACTCTCGATGCCAGTCGTGTGCTCCAGCCATGACCATACGGGAAAAAGCAGGAGGGTGATGGCCAGGGCCACCGGCACGGCCACCACAGCCAGTCCCAATCGCACGGCCAGTTGCAGCATGGGCGCCTTGGCTGCGGTGAGTGCACACGCCGCAGTCACGTCAGGGGCGTCAGGGTCAGGGCAGGGCGTGTGCGCCACGGGCAGGGGATGCGGACGTCAGGAATGCTGGGGCACCAGTGCCACCCGCACCTGGTTGCCCCCGTTCCGCTTGGACAGGTACATGGCCTCGTCGGCGCGACCCAACAGGCGGTGCTCTTCGCCGCCATGCTCGGGGTAGATGGCCACGCCAATGCTGGGCTGGATGTACACGCGCTGGCCTTCTAGGTCGAAGTCCTGGCCAAAGGCTGCGAGTATCTTGTCGGCCGCTGCACTGGCGTGCTCGCGGGCCTGGCCCCCTTCGAGCAGCACCACAAATTCATCACCGCCCAGCCGTGCCACGGTGTCGGATGCGCGCACGCATTCGAGCAACCGCTGCGCCACGCGCTGCAGCAGCAGGTCGCCCATGGCATGGCCCAGGGTGTCGTTCACCTCTTTGAAGCGGTCCAGGTCAATGAACAGCAGCGACAGCAGCGTCTGGTCGCGCCGCGCGCGGGCCAGGGCGGTCTTGAGGCGGTCCAGGAACAGCGGGCGATTGGGCAGGTGCGTGAGCTGGTCGTACTGCGCCATGTGTTCCAGGCGCTCATAAATCTGCTTGCGTTCGATGGCTGCGGCCACCTGGGTGGAGACAAACTGCAGCAGATCCTTGTCCTTGTCGGTGTAGCGGCCTTGTTCTGTATAACTTTGCAGAACCAGCGCGCCCAGTGGCCCGCGCGGCGTTTGCAAAGGCGCCCCTAGCCAATAAAGCGCTCCCTGTGTGGCGGGCCCAGCAGCGCGCCAGTGTGTGGACTTCGATACCGAGACTTGTGGTGTGAGCAGCAAGGTGGCACCGCCACGGATCACCTCCGCATAGCGTGGATCCTCGGCCAGCGCCATGGGCTCGGGCGCGGGAAGATGTTCGTTGACGTGGTACGTAAAGCTCAGCCGGTCATCGTGCGCGCTGTACAAGGCCACCGCAAAATTGGTGGCGGGCAAAAGAGTGCCGATGATCTGGTGGATGTGTTGAAACAGCGCCTGCAGGTTGTGTGTGGTGTGCGCGGCTTCGGAGATGGCGTAGATCACCGCCTGCATCGACTCAGTGGCCTTGCGCTCGGTGATGTCATGGGCCACAGCAAGCCGTACCTGCCTGTCTGGCAGCCAGCGTGCTGTCCAGAGGATGTGCGCAATGGATCCGTCCTTGCGCACATAGCGGTTTTCAAACTGTAGCTGCAGTTCGCCTTGCGTCACGCTCTGGGCTTGACGCTGCGTGGCGGCGAGGTCTTCCGGGTGCACCAGATCCAGCATGCGTTTGCCGACGACTTCCTCGGGCGCGTATCCGAAGATGCGCTCGAAAGCAGAACTGACGAACACAATTGTGCTGTCCGCTTGAACAATGCAGACGGCGTCCAGCAACGAATTCGCCAAATTGAGTGAAGAAATGCTTTGCATCAGGCAGCGTGCACTGTGTGGCGGAATGAACCATTGTGCGCTGCGCTGGTGGCTTGTGCTGTCTCAAATGCAAAAATGCGACATGTGCTTGCCCCGTTCGCTACGCTACGGCCTGGCGTACTTTGCCTCCAGCGCATCCCAGTCGGCCTTGCGCACCAGCCGCTGGCGCTCGGCAAACGGCGCCACCAGCGTGGGGTCCTCGTCGATGCGCCGGGTGTCGCGTAACACGGTCAATGCCTTTTGCATGCCCGCCACCGCACCTTGCAGCGCCGCGTTGGCATACAGCACCAGGCCGTAGCCCAGGGTGGCCAGCTCTTCGGCGCTGGTGATGGGCGTCTTGCCACCGATCACCATGTTCATGAGCTGCGGCGCCGCCAGCCGCTGGGGCAGGGCACGGATCTCTTCCAGCGTGGTGACGGCCTCCACAAACAGGATGTCGGCGCCTGCCTCCTGAAAGCGCTGGGCGCGCTCCACGGCGGCCTCAAAGCCCTGCGTGGCGCAGGCGTCGGTGCGAGCGAGGACAAGGGTGTCCGCGTCACGGCGTGCATCCACGGCCGCCTTGATCTTGTCCAGCATCTCGCAGGTAGCGATTACTTCCTTGCCGTTGAAATGCCCGCAGCGCTTGGGGCTGACCTGATCTTCGAGCTGGATGCAGTCGGCGCCTGCGCGCTCCAGCGTTCGCACCGCGTGGTAAGTGTTGAGCGCGTTGCCAAAGCCCGTGTCGGCATCGACGATGAGCGGCAGGTGCTCCACAGCGTCGCGCATGCGGGCTGTATGGTCGGCAATGTCGGTCAGGCCCATGAAGGCCTGGTCCGGCAGGCCAAACCACATGTTGGTCACACCTGCACCGGTGACGTAAATGGCTTCAAAACCCAGGTCTGCCACCACGCGGGCGGACAGGGCGTTGAACGCGCCCGGCACGATGACGCCACGGCGGGCTTGGACCAGGGCTTTGAGTTGCTGTTTGGTATTCATGGAACAGATGGGGATTGATGTTGCTATATTTTTGATAGCTTATGGCGCATGTTTCACTAGCGCATGGCGTGGTTTTGGCTCAAAAAGTGTCGCTGGGCACCCTGACCCAGCCTTCCATGAGGATGCGGGCACTGCGGCTCATCAGGGCCTTGGTCACCTTCCACTGGCCGTTGATCTGTGCTACTTCAGCCCCCACACGCAGGGTGCCCGAGGGGTGGCCAAACCGCACGCTGCTGCGCACGCCGCCGCCAGCCGCCAGGTTGACCAGCGTGCGGGGGACTGCTGCGGCAGTGCCAATGGCCACCGCCGCGGTGCCCATCATGGCGTGGTGCAACTGGCCCATGGAGAGCGCGCGCACCAGCAGGTCGATGTCTTTGGCGTCGATGGCTTTGCCGCTGGAGGCCGTGTAGCTGGCCGGTGGCGCGACGAATGCGATCTTGGGGGTGTGCTGACGGGTTGCGGCCTCGCTCATGTGCTGGATCAGGCCCATGCGGAGGGCACCGTAGGCACGGATAGTCTCGAAGCGTGCCAGCGCCCCTGCATCGCCGTTGATCGCGCCCTGCAGCTCGGTGCCCGTGTAGCCCAGCTCTTGCGCGTTGAGAAAGATGGTTGGGATGCCTGCGTTGATCAGCGTGGCGGCGAAGCTGCCGACGCCCGGGACTTCCAGCGTGTCCACCACGTTGCCAGTCGGGAACATGGCGCTCCCTTCATCGTCATCGTCAGCCGGGTCGATGAACTCCAGCGCCACCTCGGCTGCCGCAAACGTCACGCCGTCCAGTTCAAAGTCACCCGTTTCCTGCACCTGCCCATTGTTCATCGGCACATGCGCCACGATGGTCTTGCCGATGTTGGCCTGCCAGATGCGGACCGGAAAGGTACCGCTCTGGGGAATGCGCGCCGCATCGATCAGCCCCATGTGGATGGCGCAGGGCCCCACGGCGGCTGAAAGGTTGCCGCAGTTGCCGCTCCAGTCCACGAACGGCTGGTCGATGGACACCTGGCCAAACAGGTAGTCCACCTCATGCCCCGGCTGCGTGCTGCGGCTCAGGATCACGGCTTTGCTGGTGCTGGACGAGGCATTGCCCATGCCGTCGATCTGCTTGCCATAGGGGTCGGGACTGCCCAGCACACGCAGCAGCAAGGCGTCGCGCGCCGTGCCGGGTTGTTGGGCGGAGGCGGGCAGGTCGTCGAGGCGAAAGAACACGCCTTTGCTCGTGCCCCCCCGCATGTAGGTGGCGGGAGTGCGTATCTGTGGTGCCGATGAAATGCTCATGGAGATTTGTCAAAATTGATAGCGTTTGGCGCTTTTTAGGCGGGCGCCAGAGCCTGTTTTTGGCCTGCATTCTTGGCGAGGAAGTCTTGCGCAAAGCGTTGCAGGACGCCGCCCGCTTCGTAGATGGAGACCTCTTCGGCCGTGTCCAGGCGGCATGTCATGGGCACCTTTGTTTCCTCGCCATTTTTGCGGCGGATGACCAGGGTGAGGTCGGCGCGGGGTTTCATCTCTCCCTCCACGCCATAGATCTCCGTCCCATCCAGCACCAGCGTGGTGCGGTTGACCCCCGCCCCAAACTCCAGCGGCAGCACCCCCATGCCAATCAGGTTGGTCCGGTGAATGCGCTCAAACCCTTCAGCCACCACCACCTCCACGCCCGCCAGGCGCACACCCTTGGCGGCCCAGTCGCGACTCGACCCCTGGCCGTAGTCGGCACCGGCAATGATGATCAACGGCTGGCGACGGTTCAGATAGGTATCGATGGCCTCCCACATGCGCATCACCTGGCCATCGGGCTCCACGCGGGCGAGCGATCCTTTCTTCACCTGGCCATCCACCACGGCCATTTCATTGACGAGCTGCGGGTTGGCAAACGTGGCGCGCATGGCGGTGAGGTGGTCGCCCCGGTGCGTGGCGTAGGAGTTGAAGTCCTCCTCGGGCACGCCCATGCGGGCCAGGTATTCGCCCGCTGCGCTGTTCCGCAGGATGGCGTTCGAGGGTGACAGGTGGTCGGTGGTGATGTTGTCGGGCAGGATGGCCAGCGGGCGCATGCCCTGCAGGGTGCGCGGTGTCGCGGCCAGCGCGCCGATGCCTTCGGTGTCCCAGTAAGGCGGGCGGCGGATGTAGGTGGACTGTGGCCGCCAGTCGTATTGGGGCGACACGCGCTGGCCATCATCGTGCCGGATGGCGAACATGGGCTCGTACACGGCGCGGTACTGCGCGGGTTTGACGGCTGCCTTGACCACCGCGTCGATTTCCTCGTCGCTGGGCCACAGGTCTTTGAGGCGGATTTCCCGTCCGTGCACCACCGCCAGCACATCCTTCTCGATGTCAAAACGCACCGTGCCCGCAACGGCATAGGCCACCACCAGAGGGGGCGAGGCCAGAAACGCCTGCTTGGCATAGGGGTGGATACGCCCATCGAAATTGCGGTTGCCCGAGAGCACGGCGGTGGCGTACAGGTCGCGGTCGATGATTTCCTGCTGGATCGCTGGGTCCAGCGCGCCACTCATCCCGTTGCAGGTGGTGCAGGCAAAGGCCACGATGCCAAAGCCGAGCTTTTCCAGGTCGGCCAGCAAACCGGCTTCTTTCAAATACAGCTCTACCGCCTTGGAGCCGGGCGCGAGCGAGGTCTTGACCCAGGGCTTGCGCGTGAGGCCCAGCTGGTTTGCGTTGCGCGCCAGCAGGGCCGCAGCAATCACGTTGCGCGGGTTGGAGGTGTTGGTGCAGCTGGTGATGGCGGCAATGACCACGGCGCCATCGGGCATCGTGCCTTCACCCCGCGACGGCATGGCCCAGGGGCCCGCGATGCCTTTGGCGACGAGTTCGGATGTGGCCACGCGCGCGTGCGGGTTGGAGGGACCGGCCAGATTGCGCACCACGCTCGACAGATCGAACACCAGGTTGCGCGCATAGACCGCGCCCTGGAGCGTGCAGGACCACAAACCCGCCGCCTTGGCATAGGTCTCGACCAGCCTCACCTGGCCGGCCTCGCGGCCGGTCAGCCGCAAGTACTCCAGCGTCTGCTCGTCGATGCTGAACAGGGCTGCCGTGGCGCCATATTCAGGCGCCATGTTCGAGATGGTAGCGCGGTCGCCAATGGTGAGCTTGACTGCGCCCTCGCCAAAGAACTCCAGGTAGGCGCCGACCACCTTGGCCTTGCGCAAAAACTCGGTGAGCGCCAGCACCACATCGGTGGCGGTGATGCCGTCCTGGCGCTGGCCGGTCAGCTGTACGCCCACGATCTCGGGCAGCCGCATCATCGATGCGCGGCCCAGCATCACGTTCTCGGCCTCCAGGCCGCCCACGCCGATGGCAATCACGCCCAGCGCGTCCACATGCGGCGTGTGACTGTCCGTGCCCACGCAGGTGTCGGGGTAGGCCACGCCGCCTTGTACTTGCACGACCGGCGACATCTTCTCCAGATTGATCTGGTGCATGATCCCGTTCCCCGCCGGGATCACATCCACATTGGCAAAGGCCTTTTTCGTCCACTCGATGAAGTGAAAGCGGTCTTCGTTGCGGCGGTCTTCGATGGCGCGGTTCTTGGCAAACGCATCGGGGTCGAACCCGCCACATTCCACGGCCAGCGAATGGTCCACGATGAGCTGCACCGGCACGACAGGGTTCACCTGGGCCGGGTCGCCACCCTCCTTGGCAATCGCATCGCGCAGGCCCGCCAGGTCCACCAGGGCGGTTTGGCCCAGGATGTCGTGGCACACCACGCGCGCCGGGTACCACGGAAAGTCGCGGTCATTGCGGCGCTCGACGAGCTGGCGCAGGCAGTCGTCGATGGTGGCCGGATCAGTACGGCGCACGATGTTTTCGGCAAACACGCGGGCGGTGTAGGGCAGGGTGGCCCAGGCGCCGGGTTGCAGGGCTTCGACCGCCTCGCGGGCGTCAAAGTAGTCGAGCTGCGTGCCAGGCAGCTTCTTGCGGTACAGAGTGTTCATGAACGTGGGGAAGGGGCTGGGGGCGTCTTGTGCCTTGTTCTACTTGCGGTCCTGGATCGGCACAAACGCCAGGTCTTCCGGCCCGGTGTAGTTCGCACTCGGCCGGATGATCTTGTTGTCGATGCGCTGCTCGATGATGTGCGCCGCCCAGCCACTGGTGCGTGCGATGACGAACAGCGGCGTGAACATGGCGGTGGGCACGCCCATCATGTGGTAGCTCACGGCGCTGAACCAGTCGAGGTTGGGGAACATTTTTTTCACCTCCCACATCACGGTCTCCAGCCGCTCCGCAATGTCGAACATCTTGGTGCTGCCAGCGTCTTGCGACAGGCTGCGTGCCACGCCCTTGATGACGACGTTGCGCGGGTCGCTTACCGTGTAGACCGGGTGGCCGAATCCGATGACCACCTCCTTGGCCTCCACGCGGCGGCGGATGTCGGCTTCGGCCTCGTCGGGCGAGTCATAGCGCTTCTGAATTTCAAACGCCACTTCATTTGCACCACCATGCTTGGGCCCGCGCAGCGCGCCGATGGCGCCGGTGATGGCCGAATACATGTCGCTGCCCGTGCCGGCCACCACCCGGGCGGTGAAGGTGGATGCGTTGAACTCGTGCTCGGCATACAAGTTGAGCGAGGTGTGCATCGCACGCTCCCAGGCAGCGCTGGGTTTGGCACCATGCAGCAGGTGCAAAAAGTGCGCGCCGATGGAGTCGTCATCCGTCTCCACCTCGATGCGGCGGCCCGAGCTGGCCCAGTGGTGCCAATAGAGCAGCATGGAGCCCAGTGATGCCATCAACCGGTCGGCAATGTCGCGCGCGCCCGGCAGGTTGTGGTCGTCCTTTTCAGGCAGCGCACAGCCCAGGGCCGAGACGCCCGTGCGCATCACGTCCATGGGGTGGCTGGCGGCAGGCAGTTGCTCCAGCGCCTGCTTGACCGACAGCGGCAGGCCGCGCAGGGCCTTGAGCTTGGACTTGTAGGCACGCAGTTCGGCGCGTGTGGGCAGCTTGCCGTGTACCAGCAGGTGGGCGATTTCTTCGAATTCGCAGACCTCGGCAATGTCGAGGATGTCGTAGCCCCGGTAGTGCAGGTCGTTGCCCGTGCGGCCTACGGTGCACAGGGCGGTGTTGCCCGCCGTCACGCCCGAGAGCGCGACGGACTTCTTGGGCCTGAAGCCCGGGGTGTCTGCGGTGGTGGTCATGCGGTCTCCTGGTTCAGATACGAATTGGTGATGGCAACGGGACGGCCTTTGGCATCCACCGCCACCATTTCAAAAATCCCCTTCAGCACCTCTTCTGGGGGAGAGCCCAGCGTGGCGGCCAGGCACGTCACACACACGGTGAGCGAGCTGCGCCCGATGCGGCTGACCCAGGCGCGCAGGGTGAGCACATGGCCCACGGGCACGGGGGCCAGAAAACGCACATCGGTCACGCCCGCCATCACCACGTCGCGCTGCGCGGCGCCGCGCGCTGCCAGAAACGCCGCCTTGGCCATGAGCTGCAGGGCGTTGCCGCCAAACAGCGTGCCGTAGTGGTTGGCTTCGGCAGGGAACACGATTTCCGTCAGCTCGACGGTGCCAGTAGGGGTTGTCATGCTTCGCAATTTACGCACAATGGAATCCCTCTGTAAGTCCTGAATTGGCGAATGATTGCGAATGCAAAACCGTCAATTTGCAAATATTGCGAATGATGGTGAAGGTGCTACCAAGCACCACTGAGAAAGATCGAATGAAAAAAACCTTCATGGGCGTGCGCCTGCGCCGCCTGCGCGAAGAGCGCGGCATGACCCAGATTGCGCTGGCGCGGGCGCTGGACCTGTCCGCCAGCTACCTCAACCAGCTGGAGCAGAACCAGCGCCCGCTCACGGTGCCTGTGCTGCTCAAGATCAATGCTGTGTTCGGCGTGGACGTGCAGCGCTTTTCGGATGACGATGAGGCGCGCCTCATCACCGGCCTGCGCGAGGTGCTGGCGGACCTGCCTGCGGGCCTCGCCGGAGACGGCGCTGGCGATGCCGTGTCCCTGGCCGAGATCCGCGAGCTGGCCGCAGGTATGCCCGCCGTGGCGCGCACGCTGCTGGCGTTGCACCAGCGGCACCGCCAAGCGCTGGAGCGGCTAGAGGCGCTGGGCAGTCTGGGTGACGACCGCAGTGGGGTGGCCCCACTGCCCAGCCACCCGCCCATGGCCTATGAAGAGGTGCGCGACTTCTTCTTTGCGCGCCAGAACCACATTGCCGAGCTGGACGACGCGGCCGAGCGATGTGCCGCCGACTGGGGCCTGCTGCCCGGCCGGGCCGATGAGGCGCTGGCCCAACGCCTGCTCGTGGCCCACGGGGTGCGCGTGGTGGATGTGGCCGACCTGCCTGGCCAGGCGCAGCGCGTGTTCCAGGCCGAGGCCGGGCTGCTGCAGCTGGCGGCGGGGTTGGAGCGCGGGCAGCGCGCGTTCCAGATGGCGACGCAGCTGGCATTTCTGGAGCAGGGTGACGCGCTGCAGCGCATTGCCGACGGCGCCGCGCTATCGAGTGACCAGGCCCGGGCCCTGGCGCGCATTGGCCTGGCCAACTACTTTGCTGGGGCGCTGGTGCTGCCCTACGCGGCCTTTTTGCGGGCGGCCGAGGCTGCGCACTACGATATCGACCGGCTGGGCCACCAGTTTGGTGTGGGGTTCGAGACGGTGTGCCACCGCCTGTCCACGCTGCAACGGCCCAGCGCGCGTGGCGTGCCTTTTTTCTTTATTCGGGTGGACCGGGCGGGCAACATCAGCAAGCGGCAGTCGGCCACACACTTTCACTTCAGCAAGATCGGCGGCACCTGCCCGCTGTGGAACGTGTACGAGGCTTTTGCCCAGCCGGGCCGCACCGTGCCGCAGGTGGCGCGCATGCCAGATGGGCGCGCCTACCTGTGGGTGGCACGCACGGTATCGCGCAGCGGGGGCGGGTGGGGCGTGCCGGGCAAGGAGTTCTCGGTGGCGCTGGGCTGCGACATCCGGCATGCCGCGCAGCTGGTGTATGCGCGCGGGCTGGACCTGGCCGACCCCGAGGCGGCCGTGCCGATTGGCATGGGCTGCAAGGTGTGCGAGCGGGATGCGTGCCCGCAGCGGGCGTTTCCGCCCATCGGGCGGGCGCTGGATGTGAACGAAAACCGCAGCCAGTTTGCGCCATACCCCGTCGCATCGGGAGCGCTCATTGGGGTAAACCCGTGACCGTATGGGTTATGAAATATGCTCATCATTTCATAGCTTGCAAGGCATGTGGCTGTGGCGTTGGAAGCACTTTTTTCTTAAATTTTTGACCGTAACGATTTGTTGGCTCCACCGCGGCGGGATTGCCGCTATCCTGCGTGATGACCCCACTGCCTGGCCGGATGTCTGCTGGGCGACGCAAAGGCGCAGATCTGACTTCTTTCAACCCAACCCCGTTGGCTGGACTGGCACCCCAAAGCCGCTATCGGCATTGGGTGGCGGGCCTGGGTGTGGCCGCCCTGGGGTTGGTGGTGAGCCTGTGGCTGGCGCAGCACCAGGCCGCGTCGATGGCGCAGATAGACGAAGCGCGATTTACCCAGGAGACGCGGGCATTCACCGAGGCGCTGAGCCAGCGCATCGCCGGCCACACTGAGGTCGTCAATGGCCTGCGGGGGCTGTTCACCGCCAATCCGCGCTTGTCGCGCCTGGATTTTGAACGGGCCGCCAGCGAGATGGAGGTGGGCCAGCGCTACCCTGGCGTGCGCAACCTGTCTTTTACGCGCTGGGTGCCGGGGCGGGATCGCGAGGCCTATGAGGCCAGCGTGCGGGCCGACACCTCGCTGTCTCCCGAAGGTCTGCCGCGATTCAAGATCCACCCGCCCGGCGAGCGTCCCGAGTATTTTGTGGCCGAGTACCTCTGGCCCATGTTCGGCAACGAGGGTGTGCTGGGCCTCGATATCAGTGTCCAGCCCACCAACCTAGCGGCCATGCGCTACAGCCGCGACAGCGGGCAGACCGTGGTGTCTGCCCCGTTCGATCTGCTTCAGGAGGATAGACACCGCGCAGGCATCGTCATTCGCGTGCCGGTGTTTGACCCCACCGCAGGTACGGCCGAGCAGCGTTTTGTGGGGGCGGTGGCCTCCACCCTGCGGGTGTATGACCTGGTGCAGGGGTTGGGCAGCCAGGGGTTTTTGAACGGCATCGCAGTCGCCATGGCCGACCTGGGACCGGTGCGCACCGAATCAGGCGACAGCACAGTGCGCCCCTTGCTGGAACAGACGGCTCCGGGCCTGCCCGGCGCGCAGCCCCTGGTGCGCGAGCTGGGAGTGCATGACCGGCGCTGGCAGCTCACCTTCTATCCAACCCGGTCGTTCCTGACGGCATCCGAAACGCGCTTGCCGTGGCTGGCCGGGCTGGCTGCGGCGCTGGTGTCGTTGCTTTTGGCGTCCACCGTGGCCCTGCTGGTGCGCCAGCGCACCCTGGCGCTGATGCGCGCCCAGTTGTCCGACGATGCGCGGCGCGAGAGCGAAGAGCGGTTTCGTGCGCTTTTCAACCAGACCACTGTGGGTGTAGCCCAGGTAGATTCGGACACCGGCAAGTTTGTGCGTGTCAACCAGCGCTACGGCGACATCCTGGGCTACAGCCCGCAGGAAATGGTGGGCATGACTTTTCAGAGCCTCACCCACCCCGATGACCTGGCAGCGGACCTGGCCCATGTCCGGCGGTTGCAGAGCGGTGATGTGCCCGAATACCGACTGGAAAAACGCTACATCCACAAGGACGGACACGAGGTCTGGGGCGACCTGACGGTGTCATCCATGTGGGCCTCGGGCTCCGCGCCCGGCCATCACATTGCCGTGGTGCAGGACATCACTGCGCGCAAGCACATGGAAGAAAACCTGCGCGCCAATGAACAACGCCTGCGCAGCATTTTGGAGCGCCTGCCCATGGGGCTGTGCCTGGTGCAGGACGACGGACTCATCAGTTTTCGCAACGAGCGCTATGTCCAGATCTGCGGCTACACCCAGGAGGAGGTGCCCGACACCGACACTTGGTGGAGGCGTGCCTACCCCGATGCTGCAGAGCGCGACGCGATCCGCCAGAGGCTGCTGGACACCTCGCACCAGGGAGTCATTCCACTGGCCGAGTACACGATCCTCTGTGCGGACGGCAAGTACAAGCCGGTGGAGATTTCCGGCATTTTTGTCGAAGGCGGCCGCCTGATCACCATGCAGGACCTGAGCCAGCGCAAGGCCGCCGAGGAAGAGATCAACCAGCTGGCCTACTACGATCCGCTCACCCGCCTGCCCAACCGCCGCCTGCTGATGGACCGGCTGCAGCAGGCCCTGGCCACCAGTGCGCGCCACCAGCGCAGTGGCGCATTGCTGATGCTGGATCTTGACAACTTCAAGACCGTCAATGAAACCCGGGGCCACGACCGGGGCGATGCGTTGCTGCTGCAGGTGGCGCACCGCCTGCGTGGCTGCGTGCATGAGGATGACACCGTGGCCCGCCAGGGCGGCGACGAATTCGTGGTCGTGCTGGAAGACCTGGGCGAAACCCCCGAAGAGGCCGCCGCGCGTGCCGAAGACGTAGGCCAGCGCATCCTGGGTGTGCTGCGCGAGCCCTACCAGATCGATGGCGACGCGCACCACAGCTCGCTGAGCATGGGCGTCACCATCTACAGCGGTACACGCGAGACCGTGGACGAACTGCTCAAGCGTGCCGACCTGGCGCTGTACCAGGCCAAGAACGCAGGGCGCGATACCTTGCGCTTTTACGACCCCCAGATGCAGGCCGTGGTCAGCGCCCGCGCCACGCTGGAGCTGGACATGCGGGTGGGCCTCGCACAGGGCCAGTTCGAGTTGTATTACCAACCGCAGATCGACCATGGCCGCATCACCGGGGCCGAGGCCCTGCTGCGCTGGCGTCACCCGCGCGATGGTTTCATCTCGCCCGCACATTTCATCCCGCTGGCCGAGGAAACCGGCCTGATCCTCCCGCTGGGCGAGTGGGTGCTGCAGGCGGCTTGCCGGCGGCTGGCTGCCTGGGCCCAGCAGCCCGACCTGGCCTCGCTGAGCCTGGCTGTCAACGTGAGCCCACGGCAGTTCCACCAGAGCGGCTTTGTCTCCCAGGTGCTCGCGGCGCTGGCGGGTGCGGGGGCTGACGGCCACCAGCTCAAGCTGGAGATGACCGAGGGCCTGCTGCTGCAGGACGTGGAAGACACCATCGACAAGATGGGCCAGCTCAAGGGTTATGGAGTGGGCTTTTCGCTCGACGACTTTGGTACAGGCTACTCGTCGCTGAGCTACCTCAAGCGTCTGCCGCTGGACCAGCTCAAGATCGACCAGAGCTTTGTACGCGACGTGCTCACCGACCCCAACGATGCCGCGATTGCACGAACGGTGGTGGCGCTGGGCACCAGCCTGGGCCTGCGCGTGATTGCGGAGGGCGTGGAGACCGAGGCGCAGCGCGAGTTTCTGGAGCGCCACCACTGCCACGCCTGGCAGGGCTACCTGCTCAGTCCCCCTGTGGCGGTGGCCGAGTTTGAGGAACTGGTGCGCCGTACCAATGGCCCACTGGATGGGAGCCTTTGATGACGCGGGGCTTTCGTCGGGCGCATGGGGATTCCGGTGGTATGGGGCTGGCAATGCGCCGCCGTAGACCCTTTGCACCCGCAGGCTGGCAGTGCCACCTATGATGCGGGCGCTGTCCTGTTGCCATTGCCATGTTCTTCAAAAAGCCTTCGCCGCCCGCACCCATGCCATTGATGCAGGACTTTGATGCGCAGCGCGAGCGCTCGGTGATCGCCGAAATGCTGCTCAAGCGCTCGGCCAAGCTGATACTGGGGCGCAGCGAACTGGAGATCATTCGCGGGGTTTGCCAAGCCATCGTGGACGTCACCAGCCACATCCGACTGGCCTGGACCTGGTTTGGCCCTACCGATACGCACACCATCCGTCCACAGGTGTATGCAGGCCCGGCGGCGGCCTATGCCGAATCGTTGAACATCGAGCGCAACCTGCTCACCCGCATTGGCCCTGCCTTTACCACGCTGGACGGCAAGTCTGCGGGCCCTTTCACGGTGTCGCAGTTCTCACCGTTTGGGCCCTGGCGCGACGCAGCGCGCCACCACGGCATCCACCATGTGCTGGCCCTGCCCATTGCATCCACCTTCAACGGCTACAGCGGCATCTTTGTTCTTTATGCCGACCGCGATGGCTACTTTGACGAAGTCGGCGTAAACCTGTTTGCGGGGCTGGCCGAGTTGTTCGGCTCGCTCATGACGGTGGCGGCCGAGCGCCAGGAGCTGCAGCGCGCCGCCTACCACGATGCGCTCACCGGCCTGCTCAACCGCCATGCGGTGGACCTGATCGACCGGCGCGTGTACCGCGCCTCGCTGTTTGAGCCTGCCTCATCCATCCTGTTGATGGACCTGGACAGGTTCAAGAGCATCAATGACCGTTTTGGCCACGACGCGGGTGACAAGGCGCTGCAGGCGGTGGCCCGGGTGCTGACCGATACCCTGCGGCGCGGCGACGAGATCATCCGCTGGGGCGGCGAGGAGTTTCTGGTCTGCCTGCCGCAGACCGCGCTGCCTGACGCGCTGAAGGTGGCCGAAAAACTGCGCCGCGCGGTAGAGGGCATCACCGACCCTGAGCAGCTGACCGTGTCGATTGGCGCGTGCGAGATCTCCGCCCTGCAGCACCTGCCGCAGGCCGTGGCCCGCGCGGACGAGGCCCTGTTCCAGGCCAAATCCAACGGGCGTAACCAGGTGTGTGTGCTGCCTTGACAGTAGCAGTCTTTGGCTATCAAATTTGATAGCATAAAGTCCAATTTGCACTAGCGCTCCAGGCTGTTTGGGCTGGATTTTTGATGGGGGAGCGCTCGCAGGCGCTGGCCACGGACCTTGGGCCCTGGGGTCGGGCAGGCGGCGCGGTATCATTCCGGCCTTACCTACACCCGGCCCTGCCGGTGTGTTTTACGCCGGGACTGCGCACCGGCGCCCTGGTTGACCCCCGCGTCCCTCCTGCTTTTATCCGCCTTCTGATCCGTGCGTCTTACCTCGATCAAGCTCTCTGGCTTCAAGTCGTTCGCTGAACCCACCAACTTCATGCTGCCCGGGCAACTGGTCGGCGTGGTGGGCCCGAACGGCTGCGGCAAGTCCAACATCATGGACGCGGTGCGCTGGGTGCTGGGCGAGAGCAAGGCCAGCGAGCTGCGTGGCGAGAGCATGCAGGATGTGATCTTCAGCGGCACCACCACGCGCAAGCAGGCCAGCCGCGCCAGCGTGGAGCTGGTGTTCGACAACTCCGACCACCGCGCAGGCGGCCAGTGGGGCCAGTATGGCGAGGTGGCCGTGCGCCGTGTGCTCACGCGCGACGGCACCAGCAGTTATTACCTCAACAACCAGCCGGTGCGCCGACGTGACGTGCAGGACGTGTTTTTGGGCACGGGCCTGGGGCCCCGCGCCTACGCCATCATCGGCCAGGGCACCATCAGCCGCATCATCGAAAGCCGCCCCGAGGAACTGCGCCTGTTCCTCGAAGAAGCCGCTGGCGTTTCCAAATACAAAGAGCGCCGCCGCGAGACCGAAAACCGCCTCTCTGACACGCGTGAGAACCTCACGCGGGTCGAAGACATCCTGCGCGAGCTGAACGCCAACCTCGAAAAGCTTGAAAAGCAGGCCGAGGTGGCCGCCAAATACAACACGCTGCACGCCGATGCCACGCTCAAGCAGCACCAGCTGTGGTTTTTGAAGCGGGCCGAGGCCAAAGAACAGCAGAACAAGGTGCGGCTGGACGGTCTGCAGGCCGTGAACGACCTCGAATCGCGCATGGCTGACCTGCGCGCGGTCGAATCGGACCTTGAAACCATCCGGCAGGCCCACTACGCTGCGGGCGACCAGGTGAACCAGGCCCAGGGCAAGCTGTACGAAGCGACTGCCGAGGTCGGCAAGCTCGAAGCCGAGATCCGCTACGTGGTGGAAGGCCGCCAGCGCGTGGAGCAGCGCCTGGTGCAGCTGGCCGAGCAGATCGCGCAGTGGCAGACCCGCAAGGAAGAGGCCGACATCGAGCTGGAAAACCTGGCCGGTGCTGGTGTGGACGCCGAAGAACGCGCCGAGCTGCTGGCCGCCCAGGTCGAAGAGCAGGCCATGCAGCTGCCCGACCTCGAAGAGGCCCTGCGCCAGGCGCAAAGCCGCACGGCCGAGCAACGGACTGCCGTGGTGCAGGTGCAGCAGCAGATTGGCGTGCTGGCTGCAGAGCAGCGCAGCTTTGACGAGCAAAGCCGCCAGCTGGATGCCCGCTTCGAGCGCCTGCGCACCGACCGCAACGCACTGGCTGCGCCCGACGAAGCCCGCCTGACCAACCTGGGCGAACAGCTCGAAGAAGCGCAAGAGATCGCCGAAACCACCGCAGCCCGTCTGCACGAGTTGCAGGAGTCCGTGCCCCAGCTGGACGACGACCGCCGCGCTCGCCAGCAGGCCGTCAACAGCGAGAGCGCACGCCAGGCCGAGTTGTCCGCCCGCATGGAGGCACTCAAGGCGCTGCAGGAAAAGGTCAAGACCGACGGCAAGCTGCGTCCCTGGCTCGCCAAGCATGGCCTCGATGGCCTGCAAGGCCTGTGGAGCCGCATCCACATCGAACCCGGCTGGGAAAACGCGCTGGAAGCCGCCCTGCGTGAGCGACTGGCTGCGTTGGAAGTAGGGCGCCTGGACATGGTGCGCGGCTTCCTGGGCTCTGGCGGCAACGATGCGCCGCCCGCCCGCCTCGCGTTCTACAGCGCCCCGGCTGCGGGCCACCCCGAAACATCGTCACCCCATGCCCGCCTGTCGGACCTGCTGCGCCTGAACGATGCGGGCCTGCGTGCCGTGTTGGTGGACTGGCTGCAAGGCTGCTACACCGCGCCCACGCTGGACGACGCTTTGGCCCGCCGCAGCACGCTGCAGCCCGGCGAAGTGGTGTTTGTGCCCACGGGCCATGCCGTCAGCGCGCACAGCGTGAGCTTTTATGCGCAGGACTCCGAGCAGTCCGGCATGCTGGCCCGCGCGCAGGAGATCGAGCACCTCGAAAAGGAATTGCGCGCGCAGGCGCTGATCGCCGAAGAATCACGCACCGCTTTGGTCCGTGCGGAAGCGGCCTATGCCGATGCCTCCCAGCGCCTCGTGGCCGCGCGCCGCGAAGCGACCGAAACACAAAGCCGCGCCCACGAGCTGCAGGTCGAAACCCTGCGCCTCACGCAGCTGGCCGAGCAGACCCGCGCCCGCAGCGCACAGATCGACGGCGACCTGGCCGAGGTCGAAGCCCAGCTGGCCGACTTGCAGGAACGCCGCGTGGCCGCCGAGGCCCGCTTTGAAGAGCTGGACATGCAGCTGGCCGACAGCCAGGAGCGCGAGGCCCAGCTGGGCGACAAGGTCATCGAGGCCGAACGCAAACTCACCGCCTGCCGCGAACAGCAGCGCACGCTGGAGCGCCAGGCGCAGGAGGCCACGTTCTCGCAGCGCAGCCTGGAGGCGCGCCGGGGCGAACTCAACCGCTCCATCGAAACCGCCACACAACAGGCCAAGGCCCTGGCCGACGAAGAGCAGCGTGCGCGTGATGAACTCGCCCGTCTTTCTGACGCCGCAGCCCAAGGCGGCCTGCAGGCCGCGCTGGAAGTGAAGATGGAGCGCGAAAAGGCACTCTCCGCCCAGCGCAGCGAATACGACGACCTGACCACCAAGCTGCGCGCCAGCGACGAGCGCCGCATGCAGCTGGAGCGCGCGCTCGACCCGCTGCGCCAGCGCATCACCGAGTTCCAGCTCAAGGAACAGGCCGCGCGCCTGGGCCTGGAGCAGTACACCACCTTGCTGGCCGACGCCCAGGCCGACCTGGAGGCCGTGGCCCAGTCCATCGCCGAGGGCAATGTGCGCATGGGCGGCCTGCAGAGCGAGATTGATCGCCTGCACCGCGAAATCGCAGCCCTGGGCGCCGTCAACCTGGCCGCTCTGGATGAACTCAAGCTCGCCAGCGAGCGCAAGGTGTTCCTCGATGCGCAGACGGCCGACCTGACCGAGGCCATGAACACGCTGGAAGACGCGATCCGCAAGATCGACGGCGAAACGCGCCAGCTGCTGTCCGGCACCTTCGACACTGTCAACGCGCACTTTGGCCGCATGTTCCCCGAATTGTTCGGCGGCGGCCAAGCCAAGCTCATCATCACCGGTGACGAAATCCTCGATTCCGGCGTACAGGTGATGGCCCAGCCACCCGGCAAGAAGAACCAGACCATCCACCTGCTGTCGGGGGGCGAAAAGGCCCTCACGGCCATCGCGCTGGTGTTTGCCATCTTCCAGCTCAACCCCGCGCCGTTCTGCCTGCTGGACGAGGTGGACGCGCCCTTGGACGACGCCAACACCGAACGTTATGCCAAGCTGGTGTCCAGCATGAGCAAGGGCACACAGTTCCTGTTCATCAGCCACAACAAGATCGCGATGGAAATGGCCGAGCAACTGATCGGCGTGACCATGCAAGAGCAGGGCGTGTCGCGCATCGTGGCGGTGGACATGGAATCCGCTTTGTCGATGGTGGATGTATGAGCTTGCCCCCTGAGTCGCTTCGCGCCTACGCACCGCCGCCAGAGTCGGCGGCTCTTCGGACACGTCCAAGCCTGCGCAGGCAGGCTTGTTGCCGCGGCCCTCAGCCCCTCATGGGGACGACGCCCTTGCTGCGGGGCGGACCTTGGCTTGCGTCTCTAGCGCGGTCCGCGCCAGTCCGATGCGTCATGGGCGTGCGCAATGCAACGGATAGCCGAAAATTCTTTCTATGAGCACATTGCAACTGAGTCTGGCCATCATCGGTGGCCTGGTGCTGGCCCTCATCGTGGCCTACAACACCTGGACCTCGCGCCGCAACGCGCCCAAGCGCGCTTTGCCCACGGAGCACGACGCGGCTGCAGAGCCCGCGCAGCGCCTGGAGCCCGGGTTTGATGCGGGCGCGGGAGGGGCAATGCCACCTGGCGAGTTCCATGGCCTGGACCGGGGGCCGGAGCCGTCTGAGCACACGGTGGACGCGGGCGATGCCCTGCAAATGCCTGTACCCCCGTTCTCATCGGAGCGCCGGCCCGGGCTGGACCCGCTCATCGACGTGATCGCATCGCTACAGCCCGAGCATGTGGTGTCTGGCGACGCCGCCCTGGCTGCGCTGCCGCCCACACGCCGCGCGGGCAGCAAGCCCTTTGCCATCGAAGGCCTGAACGAAGCCACCCAGCAGTGGGAAACGCCCGCACCCGGTCAGCGCTACCAGTCGTTCCAGGCCGGTGTGCAATTGGCCAACCGCATGGGCGCGCTCAACGAGATCGAGTATTCCGAATTCGTCGTCAAGGCCCAGGCCTTTGCCGACACCATCAACGCCGCGCCCGACTTCCCGGACATGCTGCAGGAGGTGGCCCGCGCCCGCGAGCTCGACCAGTTCGCCAGCGACCACGACGCCCAGCTCATGTTCATGCTGCGCGCCCGCCAGGCCGCCTGGAGCCCTGGCTATGTGCAGCAGAACGCCGCGCGCCTGGGTTTCGTGCCCGGTGCCATGCCTGGTCGCCTGGTGCTGCCCGCCAGTACCCCCGGCCTGCCGCCCTTGCTCACCCTGGGCTACGACACCCAGGCCGCGCTGGCCGAAGACCCGGACCAGTCCGCGATTCGCGACATCACCCTGAGCCTGGACGTGGCCCAGGTTCACCGCACCGAGCAGCCCTTTGCCCGCCTGCGCGACGTAGCCGCCGCCCTGTGCCAGGCCATGGACGGCGTGTTGTGCGACCAGAATGGTACGCCGCTGCCCGCGATGGCCATGGACCCGATCGCTGCGGATCTGGAGCTGCTGTATGACCAGCTCGATGGGCGGGATCTGTCGGCGGGCTCTGTCCTGGCGCGGCGCCTTTTCAGCTGAGCGCTGGTGCGGTCATGACCGAGAGTTTGGACCTTTTTTCGGCCGCTGTGCCCGCGGATCAAGCGCAACCAGCTATCAAAATCAAAGCACTGCGCGACCAGCTCAACCAGTGGGCGCACCAGTACTACGTGCTCGACGAGCCCACCGTGCCTGACGCCGAATACGACCGCGTGTTCCGCGAGCTGCAGGCGCTGGAGGCCGCGCACCCCGACCTGGTCACCCCCGACTCGCCCACGCAGCGTGTGATTGGTGCGGTGATGGAGGGCCTGGCCTCCGTGCGCCACACGGTGCCCATGCTGAGCATCCACACCGAAACCGACACCGAAGCCACGGGTGCCCAGGCGTTTGATGCGCGCGTGCGGCGCGAGCTGGGCCTGACCGACGCCGACCCCGCGATCGAATACGTGGCCGAGCCCAAGTTTGACGGCCTGGCCATGAGCCTGCGCTACGAAAACGGCCGCCTGGTGCAGGCCGCCACGCGCGGTGATGGCGAGGTGGGCGAGGACGTGACGCACAACATCCGCACCATCCGGCAGATTCCGCTGACTCTGCCCGAGGGCGTGCCCGCGCTGCTCGAAGTGCGCGGCGAGGTCTACATGCGCCGCGCCGACTTTGACGCGCTGAATGAGCGCCAGCGGGAGCAGGGTGGCAAAACCTTTGTGAATCCGCGCAACGCAGCCGCAGGGGCGGTGCGCCAGCTCGACTCCAACATCACCGCCCAGCGACCGCTGAGCTTTTTTGCCTACGGCCTGGGCGCCATCACGCCGCCTGCCGAGGGTGGGCCCGTGTTCCGCACGCATTTCGAGATGCTGCAGACGTTGAAATCCTGGGGTTTTCCGGTGGCAGCGCAGGTACAAATTGCGGTGGGCGCTACTGAATTGGTAGCATTTCACCAGCAGGTGGGTGCCAGCCGCGATGCGCTGCCGTACGACATTGACGGGGTGGTCTACAAGGTCAACTCCCTGCAGCTGCAGCGCGACCTGGGCTTCAAGACCCGCGAGCCGCGCTGGGCCGTGGCGCACAAGTACCCCGCGCAGGAGATGGCCACCAAGATCGAAGGCATTGACGTCCAGGTGGGCCGCACCGGCAAGATCACGCCTGTGGCGCGTCTGGCGCCGGTGTTTGTGGGCGGCGTCACCGTCACCAACGCCACGCTGCACAACCTGTTCGAGATCCGCAAGAAGGGCGTGCGCGTGGGCGACACCGTCATCGTGCGCCGTGCGGGCGATGTGATCCCCGAAGTGGTAGGCGTGATGCCGGGCAACCGCACGGGCTATGTACCTAATTTTCAGATGCCCAAGGCCTGCCCCGTGTGTGGCAGCGCGGTGGTGCGCGAGAAGGGCGAGGCCAACCACCGCTGCACGGGCGGCCTGTTCTGTGCCGCGCAGCGCAAGGAGGCCATCCTGCACTTTGCCGCGCGCCGCGCCATGGACATCGAGGGCCTGGGCGACAAGCTGGTGGACCAGTTGGTAGATGCCAACGTGATCCGGACACTGCCCGACCTGTACCGACTGGGCCTCACATCGCTCATCGCCCTGGAGCGCATGGCAGAGAAGTCAGCCCAGAACGTGCTGGCCGCGCTGGAAAAGTCCAAGCAGACCACCTTGCCGCGTTTTCTGTTTGGCCTGGGGCTGCGCCATGTGGGCGAGGCCACGGCCAAAGACCTGGCGCGGCACTTTGGCACGCTGGACGCCATCATGGGCGCCAGCGTGGAACAGTTGCTGGAGGTGAATGATGTGGGCCCCGTGGTGGCACAGAGCCTGCACACCTTCTTCCAGCAGCCGCACAACCGCGAGGTGGTCGAGCAACTGCGCGCCTGCGGCGTGACCTGGCCCGAAGGCCCGGTGGCCGAGCGTGCCCCGCAGATCCTGGCGGGCAAGACCGTGGTGCTCACCGGCACCCTGCCGACCCTGAGCCGAGACGCCGCCAAAGACCTGCTGGAGGCCGCTGGCGCCAAAGTGGCGGGCTCCGTCAGCAAAAAGACCAGCTACGTGGTGGCGGGTGAAGAAGCCGGCAGCAAGCTCGCCAAGGCCCAAGAACTGGGCGTGCCCGTGCTGGACGAAGCCGGCATGCTGGAACTGTTGTCAGGTCAGGGTGTCTGACGGGGCACGGTGCACCATGCCCGATTCTCCTTTTGTGTTCTCTTTCCGACTCCTTCATGACCTGCCCCTGGCGGAGCGGGTCTGAAGCGACCTCTTATCTCCCGGCGATTCATTGATGCACAAGTGGCTGCTTTCTTTCCGGGCCCGCATGGCGGGCCTGTTGGCCTGGGTTCCCCGGCCCGTGCGGCGCCTGCTGCTGTGGACGGCGGTGGTGGTGCCCGCTGCGCTGCTGGTGTTCACGCTGGCGCTGGTGCCTTTTACCCCCGGCATCAGCGACATCCGCAAGGCCAAGAGCGAGCTGCCCGCGCAGCTCATGTCGGCTGACGGCAAGCTGCTGGCCGAATACCGCTGGGCCAACCGCGAATGGGTGGAGCTGAACCAGATTTCGCCCAACGTGGTGGACGCGCTGATTGCGACCGAGGACCACCGCTTTTACAAGCACTTCGGGCTGGACTGGCGGCGCACGGCGTCGTCAGTGGTGCTGACGCTGCGCGGCGACCCGCAGGGCGGCTCCACCATCACCCAGCAGCTGGCACGCAACCTGTTCCCGGAGGAAATCGGCCGCTCGCGCACCTTGACGCGCAAGCTCAAGGAGGCGATCACCGCGCTCAAGATCGAGGCGTCGTATTCCAAGGACGAGATCCTGGAGACCTATCTCAACACCGTGCCGTTTCTGTACAACGCCTACGGCATCGAGATGGCCGCGCGCACCTATTTCGACAAGTCGGCCGACAAGCTCAATGTGCTGGAAAGCGCCACGTTGATCGGCATGCTCAAGGGCACGGCCTACTACAACCCGGTGCTCAACCCCGAGCGCGCGCAGGCCCGCCGCAACACGGTGCTGTCGCAGATGGTCAAGCGCGGCAAGCTCGATGCCAAGCAGTTCGAGACCCTGCAAAAGCGCCCGCTGCGCATCAACTTCGAACGCCAGACCGAGGTCATGGGCCCGGCGCCACACTTTGCGATCCAGCTGCGCAAGCAGCTCATCGACTGGGCCGACAGCAAGGGCTACAGCCTGTATTCGGACGGCCTGGTGATCCGCACCACCATCGACTCGCGCTTGCAGGCCTATGCCAACCAGGCGGTGGCACGGCAGGGCCGGCAATTGCAAGGCGTGGCAGACACCGCCTGGACGCAGCGCAACGGCTGGGGCCCCAAGAACGAGCTGGTGCAGACCCTGGTGCGTGAGAGCGCCGAATACCGCGCAGCCGTGGACAAGGGCGACACCCCCGACGACGCGCTGAAAGCGCTGATGGATGACGCCTCCTTCATGGCCAAGCTGCGCGCCGAAAAGACACGTGTGCAGGCCGGCTTTCTGGCGCAAGACCCGGTCACCGGCCATGTGCTGGCCTGGGTGGGCAGCCGCGATTTTGCGCAAGACCCGTTTGACCATGTGCAGGCTGCGCGGCGCCAGCCGGGCTCCACTTTCAAGCCGTTCGTGTACGGCGCCGCGTTTGCCAATGGGGCCACGCCAGAAGACACGTTGATGGACTCTGCAGTGGAAATACCGCTGGGCGGCGGGCGCGTGTGGCGCCCCACCGATGGTGGGCCACCCAGCGATCAGCCCATGACGCTGGCCGATGGTCTGGCGCTGTCCAAGAACACCATCACCGCGCAGGTGATGCAGCAGGTGGGCCCGGCCCGAGTGGCCGAAGTGGCCCGCGCCCTGGGGGTGCGGCAGTCAAAGCTGGAGGAGGTTCCGTCCCTCGCGCTGGGCACCAGCCCGGTCACGCTCAAGGAAATGATCTCGGCCTACAGCAGCATCGTGAACCTGGGCCGCTATGTGGAGCCGGTGCTCATCACCAGCATCGAAGACCGCCACGGCAAGGTGCTGGAGACCTTTGCCAAGCCCGTGCCCGAAGAGGTCTTCCAGCCCCGGGCTGCCCAGACCCTGCGAAACACCATGCGCGGCGCTGTGGACCGGGGCACGGCCACGGCCATCCGCACACGGTATGGCATTCAGGCCGATGTGGCAGGCAAGACCGGCACCACGCAAGACAACACCGATGGCTGGTTCATCATGATGCACAGCCGCGTGGTGGCGGGTGCCTGGGCGGGCTTCAACGACGGGCGCATCACGCTGCGCAGCGACTACTGGGGGCAGGGTGCACGCAGTGCGCTGCCCATGGTGGGCGAGTTCATGCAGCAGGCTATCCGCAACAAGGTGATCGATGGCAACGACCGGTTTGTGGACGAGTTCGACACCAGCCCGCCACCGCCAGCCGACAGCTCGCTGGGCACCATGCGCGACTGGATCCGGGGTCTGTTCCGCACCGACCCTCAGCAGGCCCCGGTGCCTGGCATGCCGCCGCGGCCTGCGGGAGCGGGTGGTTTGCCGCCGATCACCCTCGATCCACCTGGCGCTGTTTCGCCGCCAGTGCCTGCAGAAGAACGGATCGGTGGCGAATAGGCCCTAGAGCCTTCCTGGCGACTTCGACATCCGCGCCTGCGGCACTGCTTGGCTGGGTATTCCCCCGTGGCATTTCGGCATGGAGCGCACTGGCGGCTTGATAGGCTGGGCAATCTGGGTGGCGGCCAGCGCACGGTGTAGGACGTTGTCGCCAAAGGCCGCGCCCGTCGGTTGCCGCCCACGCTAAGCGCGCAAGCGAACAGACCTTGCCAGGTGTGTCCCGCACAGTGGCCCATGCAGTCGTTGGGCTGCATGCAACGCCAAAGGACTCACCATGAAAACAATCACCACCACCTTGCTGGTACTGGCCACCCTCACTCTGGGCGCCTGCACTGGCCCCATGGGCCCTCCGGGCGCGCAGGGCAATACCGGCAACACGGGTTACACCGGCAAGACAGGCAATACCGGCTATACCGGCGCGACGGGAGCCACGGGCAACCAGGGCAATACGGGCTACACAGGTGCCACGGGCAGCATGGGGTCTACGGGCTCGACAGGAGCCACCGGTGGGCAGGGCAGCACCGGCGCTACTGGCATGCAGGGGGCTACTGGCTACCAGGGCGACACGGGTGCCACCGGCGCCAAGGGAAATACGGGCAACACCGGCAGCAAGGGCAATACCGGAAACACCGGAAACACCGGCAGTGCCGGGAGCTCGGGCGACGGCAACACCGTCATCGTGATTCCTGCCAAGCCTTGAGTGGCTGCGCGCGGCAGGTGCGTTGAGACAGCGGCCATATCGAATGGCCACTCAGTCAGACCACGGTGCCCGGCCACACGATGGCCTGCGCCACGATCACGGTGTGCCCGTTGAAAGTGGCCGCAGGGGAGCCGTACAGGCGATAGCCCAGCGCCAGCGCGTCGCTCACGCGGCGACAAAAGCTGGCGTCGTCAGGGCCGGTGAGCAGGCGGTAGGTCGGCATGCCATCGGGCGGCGCGCTGGCCTGGGTGGGCAATGCGGGCAATGCTGTCGATGCATTGGGCGTGACAACCGTCATTGCAGGGCCTATTCAATGTCGATGAAATGCATGCCCATGGTGCCCGCCTTGCGGTCGGCAAAGTAGCACTCCAGCGTTTCTTTCACGGTGCGGAAGGCCAGTTCGTCCCAGGGCACCTCGTCTTCGGCAAACAGCCGCGCCTCGATGGTTTCGTAGCCAGGGTTGAACTGGTCGCTCAGCAGCGTGGCGCGGTAGAACAGGTGCACCTGGCCCACGCGGCGCACGTTCAGCAGGCTGAATAGGGGGCCAATCTCGATCTGCGCACCGGCTTCCTCATCGGTTTCTCGGGCCGCGCCCTGGGCCGTGGTTTCGTCCAGCTCCATGAAGCCTGCGGGCAACGTCCATTTGCCCCAACGGGGTTCGATGTTGCGCTTGCACAGCAGGATGCGGCCGTCGGGCAGCGCGGGCACCGTGCCCACTACATTGAGCGGGTTCTCGTAGTGCACCGTGTTGCAGGCGGGGCAGACCGCACGCTGTTTGGTGTCGCCGTCGTCCGGCAGGCGATACACCACGGCGGTGCCACAGGCGCGGCAATGTTTGATGGGGCTGCGGTAGGTCATGCAGGGGTTTTAAGGTCAAAATGGCCGGTAGCGCTGGTGCAACATGCGCAAACAGCTATGAAAAGCATAGCAGGACGAGGCGGTGTGTGGCAAATGGTCTGCCGGGCAGTGGCGGCCGCCCGGAGGTCTTCACACCACGGCCAGGCGCAAGGGTGTGAGGCCTGCCACGCCGCCTTCGAGCGTATCTCCACGCACCACGGCGCCCACGCCCTCAGGGGTGCCGGTGTAGATCAGATCGCCGGGCTGCAACTCCCACGCGGCGGACAGGTGCTCGATCGTCTCGGCAATGTTCCAGATCAGCTGGGTTACCGTGCTGCGCTGGCGGTCCGCTCCGTTGACCTGCAGCCAGATGGATGCATTGGCCACATCGCCTGCCTGGGCCGCCGGGGTGATGGGGCCGATGGGTGCGCTGGCATCAAAGCCCTTGCCGATGCACCAGGGGCGGCCCTGTTTCTTCATGTCGTTCTGCAGGTCGCGGCGGGTCATGTCCAGGCCCACGGCGTAGCCATAGATGTGCGCAAACGCGTCTGCGGCCTGGATGTTCTTGCCACCCTTGCCAATGGCCACCACCAGCTCGATCTCATGGTGCAGGTTGGCGGTCAGGCTGGGGTAGGGCAGCTGTCCGGTTTCGCCCGCGTTGACGACCACGATGGCGTCAGCAGGCTTGAGGAAGAAGAACGGTGGCTCACGGCCGGTGAAACCCATCTCCTTGGCGTGTTCTTCGTAGTTGCGGCCCACGCAGTAGATGCGGTGCACCGGAAACCGCTCGCCGCTGCCCACCACGGGCACGCTGACCACGGGGGCCGGAGAAAACACGTAGCTCATGTCTGCCTTTCAATTGTTTTGGAGATGCCACTGAAAAACGGCGGGCGCCAAACCATGCACGCCCCGGTGCGGCAGTGTGCCATGGGCGCGGCCCCTCTGCTGGGGGGCGCTACACTCGCGCCCATGGCAAAGAGCTTCGATTTCCACAACACGCCGGGCCACCTGGTGCGCCGCGCCCACCAGCGGACCGTGGCACTTTTCATGGAAGAAACGGCCGGATTTGATGTGACGCCGGTGCAGTTCGCCATCCTGCACGAGCTGCTGGCCCAACCGGGCGAAGACCAGGTCACCCTGGCAGCCCGCGTGGCTTTTGATGCAGCCACTTCGGGTTCCGTGATCGGGCGCCTGGAAAAGCGCGGCTGGATCCGCCGTGAGCCCGACACCCGCGACCGCCGCCGCAAGCTGCTGTGGATCACCCCCGAAGGTGAAGTGGCTGCACTGCAGATGCGTGACGCCGCGCAGCGAGTGCAAGAGCGCCTGACCGCGCCGCTCACCGCCCAGGAAAGTGCCGACCTGATGGTGCTGCTCTCCAAAGTCGTTTACAACCACCAGGACCCGGCAGGCACTTCGGGCGCCTGACCTGCACGCCCCGCGCTCTCAGGCCGCAGAGGCCTGTCATCTGCGGCATGCTGGCTCCACGGTGCGCCGGTTCCGTATCCCTCACTGACCCACCAGAGGCTCCGTTCTTCCATGCAGCTGTACAACTACTTCCGCTCCTCCGCTTCGTTCCGCGTGCGCATTGCGCTGCAGCTCAAGGGTCTGGACTATGACTACCTGCCCGTGCACCTCGTCAAGGGCGAACACAAGGACCCCGAATACCAGCGCCGTATCGGTGACGCACTGGTGCCCACGCTGGTGACCGACGGGGGTACAGCGCTGTCGCAGTCCATGGCCATCATCGAATACCTGGACGAAACCCACCCCACGCCCGCCCTGCTCCCCGCCACGCCGCTGGCCCGCGCGCGGGTGCGGGCGCTGGCACAGATGGTGGCGTGCGAGATCCATCCGCTCAATAACCTGCGCGTGCTCAAGTACCTGGTGCGCGACCTGAAGGTGGAGGAGGACGCCAAGAACGCCTGGTACCACCACTGGGTGCGCAACGGGCTGGAGTCTTTCGAGCGGCAACTGGAGTTGCTGGCACAAGAGCGCGCAGCGCAGGGCATGGCGCCCTCGGTGCTGTGCTGGGGTGATACGCCCACGCTGGCCGACTGCTGCCTGGTGCCGCAGATCTTCAACGCCCAGCGCTTCAATGTCAGCCTGGACGGCCTGCCGCTCACCATGGGGGTGTTTGACGCCTGCATGGGGCTGCCTGCGTTCCAGCAGGCGCGGCCATCGGCCTGTCCGGACAACGAAGCGTGACCAACCTGCTGGCGTCCGCGTCGGCCGCGCCTGCGGGCAGCATCGCTGACTGGCTGGTGCCCGACTGGCCCGCGCCGCCCGGTGTGCATGCGCTGTTCACCACGCGGGCGGGGGGTGTCAGCCGCGCACCCTATGACCGGCTGAACCTGGGCACCCATGTGGGCGACGATCCGGTGGCGGTTGCCGCCAACCGGCAGACCTTGCAGGCTGTCCTGCAGGCCACGACGCCGGGCGCCCGCGCCGTGTTTTTGAACCAGGTGCACGGCGATGGCGTGGTGCTGCTCGACGGGCAGACCCCTGACGGCACCGAGGCCGATGCCTGTATGGCCAGCGCGCCAGGTGCCGTCTGCACCATCATGGTGGCCGACTGCCTGCCAGTGTTGCTGGCCCACCGTTCCGGCCAGGTCGTGGCGGCTGCCCACGCTGGATGGCGGGGGCTGGCGGGGCATGCAGGGCTGGGTGTGTTGGAGGCTGTTTTTAAGGGGTTTTGCCACCAAGCGCTAGTGGGCCATGTGCAAGTAGCTATCAAAAGCGGAGCAATGGCGGTGCCCGCAGTTGAGGTTCCTCACGTGGCCGCCGACACGCTGGCCTGGCTGGGGCCCTGCATCGGCCCAACGGCTTTTGAGGTGGGGGCCGATGTGCGTGCTGCGTTTTGCGATGCCCAGGACGCCACGCAGGACGCATTGATCGGAGCAGCTGCCTCCTGCTTTGTGGCCCGGGCCGATGCGCCCGGCAAGTACCTGTGCGATCTGGCGGGGCTGGCCCGGCTGCGGCTGCGTGCCATGGGCATCACCCACATCTATGGCAACGACGGCACCGCGCCGTGGTGCACCGTCACGCAGGCCTCAAGGTTCTTTTCGCACCGCCGCGACAGCGCCCCTCTCGGCGGCAGCGGGCGTCTGGCCGCCTGCATCTGGCGCGGCTGACGGCGCTGACGCAACTGGAGCAGCGCTCGCGTGGGCCGCAGCGTGCTCCGCGTCGTATGCGGCCTGTTCCGCCGCCTCCCGGGCCTTGATCTTGCGCTTGCGCGAGGGCGTGCCCAGGATGTAGACCAGGATGCCCATGGGCAGCAGGCCGTACAAGGCAAAAGTGATGATGGCACCCAGCACGGTGCCCTGGGGACTGGTGGCCTCGGCCACCGCCATCATGAGCGTGACGTAGGTCCAGGCGATGACGATGAGGTACATTGGTTTGTGTGCACTGAAAGCGTTGAATTCGTTGCCATGCACCATGGGGGTGGGCAACAATGAACCCGCGAGACAAAAACCAGGCCCCAGCCGCTGTGAGCGACCAACCATTGAGGAATGAGCATGACTTCTGAATCACCCTGGGCCGAGAGTGCCCAGCAGTTCCAGCAGATTTTCGGGCAAAGCTGGTCGCAGGCGTTGCAATCGTTTCAGAAACTGGACCTGGGGACGCAGGTACCCGCAGCTGCACCCCTGAAACTGTCGCAAACCAAGCTGCAGGCACTGCAGCAGCAGTACCTCAAAGAAGCCCAGGACCTCTGGGCGCAGGGCCTGCAGGGCACCCCCCAGGTCAAGGACAAACGTTTTGCCGGCGAGGGCTGGGCCAGCAACCCGGTGGCGGCGTTTTCTGCCGCCGCCTACCTGCTCAACGCCCGCACCCTGATGGGGCTGGCCGAAGCGGTGGAGGCCGACGAAAAGACCAAGGCCCGCATCCGATTTGGCGTGGAGCAGTGGATGGCTGCCATGGCACCCAGCAATTTCCTCGCCTTCAACGCCGAAGCGCAGAAAAAAGCCATCGAGACCAAGGGCGAGAGTATTGCCAAGGGCATGCAAAATCTGTTGCACGACATCACCCAGGGCCATGTGTCGATGACCGACGAAAGCCTTTTCGAGGTAGGCCGCAATGTGGCCACCACTGAAGGTGCGGTGGTGTACGAGAACGAGTTGTTCCAGCTGCTCGAATACAAGCCCCTCACGGCCAAAGTGTACGAGCGCCCATTTCTGCTGGTGCCGCCCTGCATCAACAAGTTCTATATCCTCGACCTACAGCCCGAGAACTCGCTGATCCGCTACGCCGTTGAACAAGGCCACCGCACCTTTGTGGTGAGCTGGCGCAACCCTGATGACAGCCTGGCCCACAAGACCTGGGACGACTACGTGGAAGACGGCGCCATGGCCGCTATCGATGTGGTGCAAAACATCACTGGCTCCGAGCAGATCAATGCGCTGGGCTTTTGTGTGGGCGGCACCATCTTGTCCAATGCGCTGGCCGTGCTGGCAGCGCGCGGCGACGGGCCCGTGGCCAGTGCCACCTTCTTGACCACGCTGATCGACTTCACTGACACGGGCATCCTCGATGTCTTCATCGACGAAGCCTTCGTGAAGTTCCGCGAGATGCAGATGGGCAAGGGTGGGCTCATGAAGGGGCAGGACCTGGCGTCCACCTTCAGCTTTTTGCGGCCCAACGACCTGGTCTGGAACTACGTGGTGGGCAACTACCTCAAGGGCGAAACGCCGCCGCCGTTTGACCTGCTGTACTGGAACAGCGACAGCACCAACCTGCCCGGCCCGTTCTACGCCTGGTACCTGCGCAATTTTTACCTGGAAAACAACCTGGTCAAGCCGGGCAAGCTTACCGTGTGCGGCGAGAAGCTGGACCTGGGCAGCCTCGACCTGCCTGTCTACATCTACGGCTCGCGCGAAGACCACATCGTTCCGGCCACGGCCGCCTATGCATCCACCCAGGTGCTGCCGGGCAAGAAGCGTTTTGTGATGGGTGCGTCAGGCCACATCGCGGGGGTGATCAACCCGCCCGCCAAGGGCAAGCGCAGCCACTGGATCCGCGCCGACGGCAAGTTCCCCGCCACGCTGGACCAATGGCTTGAAGGCGCCACTGAGCACCCCGGCAGCTGGTGGACCGACTGGTCGGGCTGGCTCAAGGGCCATGCGGGCAAACAGATTGCCGCGCCCAGAAGCTACGGCAAAGGCACCAAATTCAAGGCCATCGAACCCGCGCCCGGTAGATACGTCAAGCAGAAAGCCTGATACGCAAAAGTCCTGACTTTTGGCGCTGCGAGAATCACTGAACCACCACTCACCACTACAAGGACATTCCATGGAAGACATCGTCATCGTTTCGGCCGCTCGCACTGCTGTGGGCAAGTTTGGTGGCTCGCTGGCCAAGACACCCGCGACCGAACTCGGAGCCATCGTGATCCGCGAAGCCATCGCGCGCGCAGGTCTCTCGTCCGATCAGATCGGCGAAGTCATCATGGGCCAGGTGCTGGCAGCTGGCGTGGGCCAGAACCCCGCGCGTCAGGCTTCCATGAAGGCGGGTGTGGCCAAGGAAACCCCTGCACTCACCATCAATGCGGTGTGCGGCTCCGGCCTGAAGGCAGTGATGCTTGCCGCCCAGGCCGTGGCCTGGGGCGACAGCGAGATCGTCGTGGCCGGTGGCCAGGAGAGCATGAGCCTGGCGCCGCACGTGCTGCCCAACTCGCGTGACGGCCAGCGCATGGGCGACTGGAAGCTGATCGACACCATGATCGTGGACGGCCTGTGGGACGTGTACAACCAGTACCACATGGGCATCACTGCTGAAAACGTGGCCAAGCAATACGGTATCACCCGCGACATGCAGGACGCACTGGCCCTGGCCAGCCAGCAGAAGGCAGCTGCTGCACAAGATGCTGGCAGGTTCGCTGATGAAATCGTCGGCGTGAGCCTGGCGCAGAAGAAGGGTGACCCCATCCTGTTCAACACCGACGAGTACCTCAACCGCAAGACCAACGCTGAAGCCCTGGCCGGCCTGCGCCCCGCCTTTGACAAGGCGGGCAGCGTGACCGCCGGCAACGCATCGGGCCTGAACGATGGCGCCGCTGCTGTGGTGGTGATGAGCGCCAAGAAGGCTGCCGCCCTTGGCCTCAAGCCCCTGGCGCGCATCGCCGCTTTTGGTACCAGCGGCCTGGACCCTGCCACCATGGGCATGGGCCCCGTGCCTGCCTCGCGCAAGGCCTTGCAGCGCGCAGGCTGGAACGCCGCCGATGTGGACCTGTTCGAGCTGAACGAAGCCTTCGCCGCCCAGGCCTGCGCTGTGAACAAGGAGCTGGCCATTGACCCCGCCAAAGTCAACGTGAACGGCGGAGCCATCGCCATTGGCCACCCCATCGGCGCGTCCGGCTGCCGCATCCTGGTCACACTGCTGCACGAAATGCAGCGCCGCGATGCCAAGAAGGGCCTGGCCGCATTGTGTATTGGCGGCGGCATGGGGGTGTCGCTGGCTTTGGAGCGCTGAAGCCATGCCATCGTCCGGGGCTTCGGGTGTGACGTCCTTGCCGAGTTTTTGATCGACCAGGCTGCTGGCGACAACGAAGAGGCCGCATGTCCATGCGGCCTTTTTTTGTCTACTTTCGAATTGTGAATTTTTGGTCGGAAAATTACCGATTAGTTTATAATTTATACATCACGGTAAATTTTCGATCTCAATGTCTATTTTTTCTGAGCACCCGGCGGATTTCTCACAGGGTGCTGATGGGTTGGCCTCTGGAGCCTTGCTCGGCGACCGCGTCATCCTGGCTGCGATCGGGCTGAGTTCGCTCGCAGCCATCGCGCTGGGCTTGCAATTTGTCGATTCAGTACTGGCGTTGACCGCAGTGTTGGTGCTGGGCTCGGTTGCTGCGCTGGCCTATGCTTTGGCTCCGGGCACTCTGGTATCGCGTCTGGTGTTGTCGTTTGTGCAGGTCAGTCTGGTAGCGCTGCATATCCAGCTGGCCCGGGGCATGCTGGAGTTCCATTTCGGTGTCTTCGTGACGCTGGCGCTCTTGTTGGTGTATCTGGACTGGCGGCCGATTGTCTGGGCGGCTGCGTTGTTTGCAGTGCACCATGTGTTGTTTGATCGTCTCCAAGCGGCAGGGGTCGGCCTGTATTGCATCACTGCCCCTGACCTGGGTCAGGTGATGTTGCACGCGCTGTATGTGGTGATCCAGACGGTGCTGGAGGTTATCCTGGCCGTGAAGATGGGCCGAACGGCCCAAGAATCCGCCGAGCTGCGGCGGTTGACTGCGTCGCTGGCGCATGGCGACCGCATCATGCTGGACATGTCGAGCTTGTCAGTGCACACGCTAGGCGGACGGGCACTCAAGGAAGCCTTGGACCGCATGCATCAGACCGTAGCTACCGTGCAGCAGGCCGCAGCCGGCATGGCGGTGGCGTGCGAAGAAATAGCAAGCGGAGCGCAAGACCTGTCTGTTCGGACCGAACATGCAGCCAGTAGTTTGCAAGCCACGTCTGCCAGCATGGAGCAGTTGACAGGCACCGTGGGGCAGACAGCCGCTGCGTCCGCCGAGGCCAATACGCTGGCGGTGTCGGCTGCAGGGGTAGCCCGGCGCGGTGGTGACGTGGTGGGCCAGGTGGTCCGCACCATGCGCGATATCAACGAGGGATCGGCCCGCATTGCAGACATCACGGGCGTGATTGACTCCATCGCGTTTCAGACCAACATCCTTGCCCTCAATGCTGCTGTGGAGGCAGCCCGTGCCGGGGAGCAGGGGCGGGGATTCGCAGTGGTGGCGACCGAAGTGCGCGGGCTGGCGCAGCGCTCGGCGCAGGCGGCGCGCGAGATCTCGGGCCTGATCAGCGCATCGGTGCAAAAGGCGTCACAGGGCGGGCAACTGGCTGACGAGGCGGGTCGCACTATGGCCGATGTGGTGGGATCGGTACAGCGTGTGAGTGCCATGATGGGTGAGATTCATACCGCAGCCAGAGACCAGTCTTCCGGCATAGCGCAGGTCAACCAGTCGGTGGGCCTGCTCGACCAGATGACGCAGCAAAATGCCGCGCTGGTGGAAGAATCGGCTGCCGCTGCCGCGACCCTCAAAAGCCAAGCCGACCGGTTGGCTGAGGCGGTCGCGGTTTTTGTGCTTCAGGCGCAAACGCCGCGCTAGGGCCATGGTCTGCGTGGCACTACGAGGCAGCGGCTTTGTAATGATGCGTTACCATGTTCTCCCATGACAGTGACCATTTTTGCCCAACCCTTTGAACCCGTGGGCTGCCAATCCTGTCGTGACAAGACGCAGCTTCCGTTCGACTTCACGATGGCGTTCCAGCCCATCATGGACCTGGAGTTGGATCGTCCGTTCGCCTACGAAGCGCTGGTGCGCGGTGTGGATGGCGAATCGGCTGGTACGGTACTGTCGTGGGTGAATGACACCAACCGCTACCGGTTCGACCAGGCGTGCCGCGTCAAGGCGATCGAGTTGGCGTCTCGTCTGGGGCTGGCAAGCCTGCCGGACTGCCGACTGAGCATCAACTTCCTGCCCAATGCGGTGTACCGGCCCGAGACCTGTATCCGCGCCACCATGGAGGCGGCTGAAGAGTTCGATTTTCCGCACAACCGGATCATGTTCGAGGTGACGGAGGGCGAGCAGGTCAGCAATGGTGCGCACCTGAAGTCCATCTTCAACGAGTACCGACGCCAAGGCCTCATCACGGCCATCGACGACTTTGGTGCGGGCTACGCGGGGCTGAACATGCTGGTGCAATTCCAGCCCCATGTGCTCAAGATTGACATGGAGCTGATTCGCAGCATTGACCGCGACCCTGTGCGGCAGGCGATCGTATGCGGCATTGTGTTGGTGTGCCAGCGTTTGTCCATCGACATTGTGGCGGAGGGTATCGAAACCTCGGCTGAATCCGCCTATTTGAAATCGGTGGGCGTTCGCTACCAGCAAGGCTATCTGTTCGCCAAGCCGGGATGGGAATCCCTGCCGCTGGCGCCACGGCACGCTTAGCCCACTGGGGCTCCTAGTCCAGGGCCAGTCCCTGCGGGGCAGTCTGCAGCCGCCTAGCCACCGCCTGAATTTGGTGCGTCTACTGGCACAACATCGGTGCCCCTCCGCTAAGCTGGTCTTGCGTCAACTGTATGACGCATGTGGATATGTCAAAAAGGAAAGGGCTTCAGTGTTTTCCTTCACGGCGGTGCCCGATTTCTTCGGTAGAGTGGGTCCTGATCCAATCATCAACAAGGAGAAATCACATGAGCCAGAAAGTCGCGTATGTCACCGGTGGCATGGGAGGCATCGGTACCGCCATTTGCCAGCGCCTGCACAAGGACGGTTTCAAGGTCATCGCTGGCTGCGGCCCGACACGGGATCACGCCAAGTGGCTGGCAGAGCAGAAGGCCCTGGGGTACACGTTTTATGCATCAGTGGGCAATGTGGGTGATTGGGACTCCACCGTTGAGGCTTTTGGCAAGACCAAGGCAGAACACGGCACCATCGATGTGCTGGTGAACAACGCAGGTATCACGCGGGACCGCATGTTCCTCAAAATGTCACGCGAGGATTGGGACGCCGTGATCGAAACCAACCTCAACAGCATGTTCAATGTCACCAAGCAGGTGGTGTCTGACATGGTGGAAAAGGGCTGGGGCCGCATCATCAACATCAGCTCTGTCAACGGCGAAAAAGGCCAGGCGGGGCAAACCAACTATTCCGCTGCCAAGGCGGGCATGCATGGCTTCTCCATGGCCCTGGCGCAGGAACTGGCCACCAAGGGCGTCACCGTCAACACGGTGAGCCCAGGCTACATTGGCACTGACATGGTCAAGGCAATCCGCCCGGATGTTCTGGAAAAGATTGTCGCTACGGTGCCTGTCAAACGCCTGGGCGAGCCCAGCGAGATTGCATCGATCATCGCTTGGCTGGCCTCGGAAGAGGGCGGATACGCCACCGGCGCAGACTTTTCGGTCAATGGCGGCCTGCACATGGGTTAAAGGCTGTTCCGTCCTTTTGGACCAACAAAAAACCCCGCATTTGCGGGGTTTTTTGTTGGGACTTGCAAGGATTGCAGGGGGAGCAGTCTGACCTTGCTACGGTCCGCCTGGGAAACATCAGGCTGCACTACCCGTATTTCGCATTCATTGGTATGGTTTGTGCTTGGTATGCAGGGTAAGACTCTATCAGTCTGCACAACATCGGCCAGGCAGCAACGCCTTCAGAAGCGGGCTGGAGCGCGCTTGCGGTCGCGTTCGTCTTCGGGCCAGGCGGACAAAATTGCGGTGGTATTCATGGTGGAAAACTCCTGTGATGTACCAACAACGCGGGCGGTCCACAGTCCGTTGACAACCTTTCGCAAAAAAATGCAACCGCAATAGCCTGTAGATTTACACTAAAAATAGCTACACATTTGATAGCATAGAAGCGAGATGGATCAATGGAAAGTCCGGAAAATTCTGGAAAGAATTTACAGGACTTTACATCTCTAGCCCACCGAGGCCGCTGATATTTCTTCGAGTTCGGAAGAAATTTCCAGCCAACGCTCTTCCAGTTTTTCCGTTTCATCATTTCCGGCTTTCAATCGCCGGCCGCACTCGGCGATCTCTGCAGGAGGCAAGGCTTCCGTCAGTTTTTGCTCCAATTGGGTGCGTTCTGCGCTCAGGGCCGTCAAGCGTTTATCGATCTGTTCCAGCTCTTTTTTGAGTGGCCGGGTCTTTTCGGCCAGCTGCTGGCGCGTTTGAGCGTCAAGCTTGCGCTGCTCGCGACCATCACGCGAAGGGGACGGAGCGGGAGCCGGTGCTGACGCAGCAACGGAGGCCAGCGCTACCACGGGTGCCGGTGTTGCGGCGGGAGCACTTGCAGGAGCCTGGGATGCCTGTGCCTGTTCGGCGAGCCGTGCTTCTTCGCGCAGGCGCTTGGATTCTTCGAGCAGATAACGCTGATAGTCGTCCAGGTCGCCGTCGAAGGGGCCGACCACACCCCGGCCCACCATCCAGAAGTCCTCGCAGACCGAACGCAACAAGGCGCGGTCGTGGCTGACCAGCATGACAGTGCCATCGAAATCGTTGAGGGCCATGGCAAGGGCCTCGCGGGTGGCCAGGTCCAGGTGGTTGGTAGGCTCGTCCAGCAGCAGCAGGTTGGGGCGCTGCCATACGATCATGGCCAGCACCAGGCGCGCCTTTTCACCGCCGCTCATGGTGCCCACGGCCTGCTTGACCATGTCCCCGGTGAAGTTGAAGCTGCCCAGGTAGCTGCGCAGATCCTGCTCGCGGCTGGGTTGCTTGGCATCAGGCCCCAGCTCTTTGGCCAGGCGGATCATGTGCTCCAGCGGGTTTTCGCTGGGGCGCAGCACGTCGAGTTCCTGCTGGGCGAAGTAGCCAATGTTCAGGCCCTTGCCCTCTGTGATGCTGCCACCCAATGCTTTCATGGTGCGCGCAATGGTCTTGACCAGCGTGGACTTGCCCTGACCGTTGGCGCCCAGGATGCCGATGCGCTGCCCCGCCAGCACCGAACGGTTGACGCCCATAAGAATGGTGGTGGGCGTACCCTCGTCGTCCACATAGCCGAACGAGGCGTCGCTGATGGCCAGCATCGGGTTGGGCAAGTTGGCCGGTTCCTTGAACTCGAAGGTGAAGTCCGCCTCGGCGAGCACAGGCCCGATTTTCTCCATGCGTTCGAGTTGCTTGACCCGGCTTTGCGCCTGCTTGGCCTTGCTGGCCTTGGCCTTGAAGCGGTCGATGAATTTCTGCAGGTGAGCCATCTTCTCCTGCTGCTTGGCAAAGCTGGCCTGTTGCAGTTCGAGCTGCTGGGCGCGCAGCTCTTCGAACTTGCTGTAGTTTCCACCGTAGCGGTTCAACTCGCCTTGCTGGATTTGCAGTGTGACGTTGGTGATGGCGTCCAGGAACTCGCGGTCGTGGCTGATCACGATCATGGTGCCCGCGTAGCGCTTGAGCCAGGCTTCGAGCCAGACCAGGGCGTCCAAGTCCAAGTGGTTGGTGGGCTCATCCAGCAGCAGCAGATCGCTGGGGCACATCAGTGCGCGCGCCAGTTGTAGCCGCATGCGCCAGCCGCCGGAGAAGCTGTTGACGGGCTGGTCGAGTTCGCTCACGCGAAAACCCAGGCCCAGGATCAACGCCTGAGCACGCGCCACGGCATCGTGCGCGCCGGCGTCATGCAGGTCCGAATAGGCATGGGCAATGGCCATCCCATCGTCGCTGGCCTCGGCTTCAGCCAACTGGCGTTGCACTTCGGCCAGACGCGTGTCGCCTTCGAGCACAAAATCGGTGGCCGACTGGTCGGTCTCGGGCATGTTCTGCGCGACTTCGGCCATCCGCCAGCTCGACGGGATGTGAAAATCCCCGCCATCTTCATGGAGCTTGCCGCTGAGCAGCGCAAACAGGCTGGACTTGCCCGCGCCATTGCGGCCCACGAGCCCGACGCTTTCGCCGGGGTTGATGGTGGTGGACACGCTGTCGAGCACGACTTTCGTGCCTCGGCGCAGGGTAACGTTCTTGAGGGTGATCATCCGGGAATCAGAAAAAAGCGCACCCGCACGAGGCGGGTGGCATGCAAAACTCTGGGGGCCAGCGCAACTGCCAACGGCACAGCCGCTGCAGCTGCCAAAGGTGGCGTAAAGGGCTCTATTGTGCCGTGAGCCGGGTTTGGGCAGCCAGCGCCTGCCGGGTGATCAGCAAAACCTGGTCTTCGCCTGCACTGGTATCGAGCCAGAAAACCGGCAATTGCGGAAAGGCCGCCTCAAAATAAGCGCGCTCGTTGCCGATCTCCAGAATGATCACAGCGTCTTCGCTCATGCATGCGGGCGCGGCGGCAAACAGCTGGCGCACGAAGTCCATGCCGTCCGTGCCACCGGCCAGGGCCAGTTCGGGCTCGGCGCGGTACTCGCTGGGCAGTGCGGCCATGCTGGCAGCGTTGACGTAGGGCGGGTTGCACAGGATCAGGTCCCAGGGGCCGGGCAGGGCACTCAGTCCATCGGACAACTGCAAGGTGATACGGTCCTGCAGCCCATGTTTGTTCACATTGATACGGGCGACAGCAAGGGCGTCGGGCGAGATATCGGCGCCCGTCACTTCGACTTCAGGCCAGGCCATGGCCGCCAGAACAGCCAGGCTGCCGTTGCCCGTGCACAGATCCAGCACCCGATGGGTGCGGTCACTCAGGAAGTCGTCCACACTGCCGTCCACGAGCAGCTCGGCTATAAAGCTGCGCGGCACGATGGCGCGTTCGTCCACATAGAAGGGCACACCCTGGAGCCAGGCCTCTCGGGTGAGGTAGGCAACGGGCTTGCGCGTTCCGATACGTTCGTTCAGTAGCGCCTCCACTGCGTCTCGCTGCTCTCCTGAGACTGGCATGGCTTCGACACTGTCAAGCTCATCGAGGGGCAGGCCCAGCCCCCAGAGCACCAGCCACGCGGCTTCATCGAAGGCGTTGGTGGTGCCATGGCCAAAAGCTACCCCGGCCGCATCCAGGCGCGCAGCGACAGACTCGATCAGTTCCAGAACGGTCCTCATATGCTGGTCCTTGCCGCTGCGTCCAAATTCTCCAGCGTGCGGCGGTAAATGTTCTTGAGCGGCTCGATATCGGCCACCACCACATGCTCGTCGATCTTGTGGATCGTGGCGTTGGGTGGGCCCAGTTCGATTACCTGCGCACACACCTGTGCAATAAAACGGCCGTCGCTGGTGCCGCCGGTGGTGGACAGTTCCGTGGTCAGGCCGGTTTCTGCCGTGATGGCCTGTTGCACAGCTCCCACCAGCTCACCGGGCGTGGTGAGGAAGGGCTGGCCGCCCAGCGTCCAGCGCAGGTCATATTCGAGGCCGTGGCGGTCGAGCACGGCGTGCACGCGCTGCTGCAGGCCCTCGGCCGTCGATTCGGTCGAGAAGCGGAAATTGAAGTCGATCACCACATCTCCCGGGATCACGTTGGTGGCGCCGGTACCGCCATGTATGTTGCTGATCTGCCAGCTGGTGGGCGGAAAGAACGCATTGCCGTTGTCCCACGCGGTGGAAGCCAGTTCTGCCAGGGCGGGCAGAGCCTGGTGGATGGGGTTGCGGGCCAGTTGTGGGTATGCGATGTGGCCCTGGATGCCGCGCACGCTGAGCTTGCCACTCAAGGTGCCACGCCGTCCGTTCTTGATCATGTCGCCGGTTTTTTCGACGGAGGTCGGTTCGCCCACGATGCAGTAGTCGAGCTTTTCGCCCCGCGCCTTGAGCTGTTCGACCACGACCTTGGTGCCGTCAACGGAAGGACCTTCCTCGTCGCTGGTCAGCAAGAAGGCCAGCTCGATCAGCGGTGCGGGCGTGGCCGCCAGGAACTCTTCCACCGCGACCACAAAGGCTGCGATGGAGGTTTTCATGTCGCTCGCACCCCGGCCATAGAGCTTGCCGTCCTTGTGGGTGGGCACGAACGGGTCGCTGCTCCACTGGGCCAGCGGGCCAGTGGGGACGACATCGGTGTGGCCTGCAAATACTACTGTTTTGATAGCGGATGAGGCATGATTCACTGGCGCTACTGGCCGTTTTGCCCACAAATTGCTGACACGGAAGTCTGTGGGACCACTGTCCAGTCGTTCGCACACAAACCCGAGCTGGGCAAGGCGTGCGGCCAGCAAATCCAGGCAGCCGGCGTCCTCCGGCGTGATGGAAGGGAGGGAGATGAGCTGTTCAGCCAGGTGCAGGGTACGGGACATGGGATGGGGTGAGGGAATGGAGACAGGCAGCCGGACTGCGATCATGGGTACAGGCATTGGCACTGCGTGGCCCAGGAGAGAGCTGCCAAGCAAGAAGCACTTGGCCCTGCGCGCGTCGTCCCCTTGATAGAGAGCTCCGCAGGCCGCTCAAACGGCGTCACATCACGCCGCCGGCTTGACGTCCAGCACGATCTCGGTGAACGACGGCGTATCGTCGGGTGCATCGCGTGCCTCTTTCTGGGCCTTGGCGGCGTTGGCGGCCAGGGAAAAGTCGTTTTGCAGGCGCCACATCAGGTTGGTGGGCGAATCGGCATAGGCCATGCCTTCCTTGCGGTCGATCTGTGCGTCCATGATGAGGCGGGCCAGCGCTTCTTCAAAAGTCTGCGATCCTTCGGCCATGGATTTTTCCATGGCCTCGCGCACGCCCGAGAAATCGCCTTTTTCGATGAGGTCGGACACCAGCTTGGTGTTGAGCATGACCTCGACCGCAGGGACCCGGCCACCGTCGGTCTTGCGTACCAGGCGCTGCGACACCACGGCCTTGAGGGCCGATGCCAAGTCTCCCAACATGGTGGGGCGCACCTCGACCGGGTAGAAGCTCAGGATACGGTTGAGCGCGTGGTAGCTGTTGTTGCCGTGCAGCGTGGCCAGGCACAGGTGGCCCGACTGAGCATAGGCAATGGCGGCCGACATGGTTTCACGGTCGCGGATTTCACCGATCAGGATCACGTCGGGGGCCTGGCGCAGCGCGTTTTTCAGGGCGGTCTGCAGGGACTGGGTGTCGCTGCCGATCTCGCGCTGGTTGACGATGGATTTTTTGTTCTTGAACTGGTACTCGACTGGGTCCTCGATGGTGAGGATGTGCCCCGTGAGCGCCTCGTTGCGGGTATCGATCATCGATGCCAGTGAGGTGCTCTTGCCGGAACCGGTGGCTCCCACCATCAGGATCAGTCCACGCTTTTCCAGGATGAGTTCGCGCATCACCGGGGGCAGGCCCAAGGAATCGAACTCGGGAATCTGCTGCGAGATGAAGCGGATCACCACTGCATAGCTGCCACGCTGGCGCATGGCGCTGACCCGGAAACGGCCCACGCCGCTGAGCGGCACACCCATGTTGAGTTCGCCGGTTTCTTCCAGCTCTTCGATGCGGTCCGGGGGGACCACCTCGGACAGCAGGTTGCGCGGCGCATCGGGCGGCAGGATCTGGTTGTTGATGGGCACGCACTCGCCGTTGATCTTGATCAGCGCGGGCGCGTTGGCCGACAGGTAGACGTCGGAGGCCTTTTTCTCTGCCATCAGGCGAAGAATTCGTTCCATCGTGCTCATGGTGTTTCCCTCTTGTTGTCAGTCTCTGTCGGCAAGGCGGCCGAACGGGCCACCTTCATGCCATCAAATCAGTCGCGCAGCAGGTCGTTGATGCTGGTCTTGGAGCGGGTTTGCGCGTCCACCTGCTTGACGATGATGGCAGCGTACATGCTGTAGGGCGTGCCGTTGGCGGCCGTCTTGGGCAGGTTGCCGCTGACCACCACCGAGCCCGAGGGCACGCGGCCGTAGCTGATTTCGCCGGTGGCACGGTTGAAGATCGGGGTGCTCTGGCCCAGGTAGACACCCATGCCCAGTACGGAGTTTTCTTCGACCACCACGCCTTCGACCACCTCGGAGCGGGCTCCGATGAAGCAGTTGTCTTCAATGATGGTGGGGCCGGCCTGCAGAGGCTCCAGCACACCGCCAATGCCCACGCCACCCGACAGGTGCACGTTGGAGCCAATCTGTGCGCACGAACCCACGGTGGCCCAGGTGTCGACCATGGTGCCTTCGCCCACGTAGGCGCCGATGTTCACGTACGACGGCATCAGGATCGCACCCTTGGCGATGAAGCTGCCACGGCGGGCCACAGCAGGAGGCACCACGCGCACGCCGGTGGCTTTCATTTCTTCTTCGGACAGGTGGGCAAACTTGGTCTGCACCTTGTCGTAAAAGCCCAGGTCGCCAGCCTTGACGACTTCGTTGTCCTTCAGACGGAACGACAGCAGCACGGCCTTCTTGATCCACTGGTGCACGGTCCACTGGCCCACGCCTTCGCGGGTGGCCACGCGCAGCTTGCCGTTGTTCAGCTCGGCAATCACATGCTCGACGGCGTCCTGTATCTCCTTGGGGGCGGCGGCTGGCGAGAGGCTGGCGCGGTTTTCCCAGGCGTTGTCGATGAGGGTTTGGAGTTGTTGGGTCATGTTGTTGTCGATCAGATCAGGCAGTACGGGATTGGATGAATTGCACGATGCGCAGCGCAGCTTCCACGCATTCTTCGGCTTCGGCCACCAGGGCCATGCGCACGCGCTGGGCGCCGGGGTTGCTCCCTTGGGCCTCGCGGGCCAGGTAGCTGCCGGGCAGCACCGTGACATTGTATTGAGCCAGCAGGGCGCGCGCGAACTCGGCATCGTCCATGCCCAGGGCTTCCGGCACCTTGGCCCAGAGATAAAAACCGGCATCAGGCAGGGCAACTTCCATCACACCGGCCAGCAGCGGCGTGACCTGGGCAAACTTCTTGCGGTACAGCGCCCGGTTTTCCACCACGTGCTTTTCATCACTCCAGGCCGCGATGCTGGCGGCCTGCACGATGGGGCTCATGGCGCTGCCGTGGTAGGTGCGGTAGAGCAAGAAAGACTTGATCAGCGCTGCGTCGCCAGCCACGAAGCCGCTGCGCATGCCGGGCACATTGCTGCGTTTGGACAGACTGGTGAAGGAGATCAGGTTCTTGAAGTCGCCACGCCCCAGCTGCGCCGCAGCCTGCAGGCCGCCCAGGGGCGGCTCGTCGCGGAAATAGATCTCGCTGTAGCACTCGTCCGAGGCAATCACAAAGCCGTAGCGGTCGCTCAGCTCAAACAGTTTCTTCCACTCGCTGAGCGGCATCACGGCGCCGGTGGGGTTGCCAGGGGAGCAAACGAAGAGCAGCTGGGTGCGTTGCCACACAGCCTCGGGCACAGCGTCCCAGTTCACTGCAAAGTTGCGGCCCGGGTCGCTGGCTGCGTAGTACGGCTGGGCCCCCGCCAGCAAGGCGGCACCTTCGTAGATTTGGTAGAACGGATTGGGGCAGACGACCAGCGGTTGGCCTTGCGAGGGATCGATGATGGTCTGCGCAAACGCAAACAGTGCCTCACGCGAGCCGTTGACGGGCAGCACCTGGGTGCCAGGGTCCAGGGTCAGCGCATAGCGCTGCCGTATCCATTGGGTGAACGCCTCGCGCAGCTTGGGTTCACCGGCGGTGGCAGGGTAACTGGCCAGTCCGCCCAGGTTGTTACTGAGTGCATCTTTGATGAACTGCGGTGTAGGATGGCGCGGCTCACCCATGCCCAGGCTGATGGGGCTGTAAGCCGCCGGGAGAGTGACTCCCGCAAAGAGTTGCCGCAGCCGCTCGAAGGGGTAAGGCTGGAGTTGGGAGAGCAGGGGATTCATGGAGCGACATTATGGGCGAAGGGCATACGCCCACGGCGCGGTGCAGGGTGTCGCGCCGTCTATGGCGAGGGTCGGGGCGAGGCGCGGAGTCAAGCACTGTTTACACCGCGCAGAGTTGTCAATCCGACGTAAGAGCGGGCACATAGCATGGCCCACATTCAAAAACGATAACGGAGACAAGATGTCTGGATTCCTACCGCTGCGCCCCGGGCTTTGGTGGATGCGCAGGTGGCACCTGCCGGGCAAACTGATGACGCTGGGCGTGCTGATGGGGGCCGCCCTGGCGTTAGCGGCCGTGGATGCTCCGTGGTGGGGTGTGGCACTGGCTGCCGCTGTGGTTCTATATGCCCTTTGCGCGTTGTATGCGGGCCTGGCGTCTGACTTACAAGGACTGGCGCATGCGATGGAGCAGACCACACGTGGCGACTTGTGCGCTCGGGCGGGCGTCTATGGGCGCGACGAGATCGGCTCCATGGCCCAGTCGCTCGACCGCATGGTGCTGACGCTGTCGTCCATGGTGGCCGATATCCGCAGCAATGCCGCGCTGGTGGCCCATGCAGGACAAAGCCTGGCTCAGGGTAACCGGTCGCTGGCAGACCGCACCGAACAGCAGGCGGCCAACCTGGAGCAGACGGCAGCCAGCGTGGAGCAGCTATCGTCCGCCGTGCAGAACAACGCACAGACCGCGCGCAGCGCCGATGCCCGTGCCGCCGATGTGCGCAAGGCTGCCGACACCGGTGCCGAGGCCATGGCCCGTGCAGTGCAGTCGGTGGAAGCCATCCAGCAAAGCGCACGCCGCATGACCGAGATCATTGGCGTCATCGACAGCATTGCCTTTCAAACCAACATCCTAGCCCTGAATGCTGCGGTGGAGGCCGCCCGTGCGGGTGAGCAGGGCCGGGGCTTTGCCGTGGTGGCGGGCGAAGTGCGCACCCTGGCCAAGCGCTCGGGCGACGCTGCGCGGGAGATCCGCGAGCTGATCGGCGCCTCGGTCAGCCAGGTGGAGGCCAGCGCAGGGCTGATCCGGTCGGCGGGCGAAGGCATTGCCAACATGGCCAGCGGCATCCGCAGCGTGGCGGTCAGCATGACCGAGATATCCGGCTCCAGCGCCGAGCAGAGCACGGGCCTGAGCGAAGTCAGCTCTGCCGTGCAGCAACTCGACCAGATCACGCAGCACAACGCCCAGATGGTGGGGCATGCAGTCTCGCAGGCAGAGGCACTGGAGCACCGCGCGTCCACCCTGTCGCAGGCGGTGGCGGCATTTCGCCTGCAGCAGGGCACAGCCGATGAAGCGGTGTCCCTGGTGAACAAGGCGGTGGCGCTGCACAAGACCAGTTCGCGCGATCAATTCCTGCGCAGCATCACCGACAAGACCCAGCCCTACCATGACCGCGACATGTATGTGTTTGTGCTGGACACGGCTGGCACCTATCTGGCCTTTGGCGGCAACCCGGCCAAGGTCGGTACCCGCGTCCAGGACATTCCAGGCATTGCAGGCGACCGCCTGGTCAGCGACATCGTGACCCAGGCCGACCGTGCACCGGGTTGGGTGGAGTACGACATCAACAACCCGGCCACCGGCGCGGTGCAAACCAAGATGTCCTACGTGAGCCGGGTGGGGGACTGGTACGTGGGCTGCGGCGTGTACAAATCGCTGGCCGCGCGATAACTAGCAGACAGGCGGTGGCTAGTCCGGCGGACTAGGCACCGCTCTCAGCGCGCGCCCTTTTCACGCAGTTGCCGCGCGCGCTCCATCGCGGCGGCAATGGCCGCCTTGCGTGCCTCCATGCCCTCGGCGGCCACCGCAGCGGCCGCCGGGCTGGATCTGGCGGCCGATGTCGAATCGGCCTTTGCGCCAGAGCCCTCGTCCTCTATATCCTCCAGCGGCACCCGCTGACGGTGTTGCAGATAACGCTGCTTGGCTTGGTGCGCGAGCGAATCAGACCACGCGGCCCACCCGGTTGCCGTGCCGCTGGCGCTGTCAAGCTGGATGCAGTCCACCGGGCAGACCGGGATGCACAGCTCGCAGCCCGTGCAGTAAGGCTCGATGACGGTGTGCATTTTCTTGTTGGAGCCCACGATGGCATCGGTGGGGCAGGCCTTGATGCACAGGGTACAGCCAATGCACCACGCCTCGTCAATGAAGGCCACGCTGCGCGGTGCCTCCACCCCGTGGTCTGCACTCAGCGGCGTCACGGCATGGCCCGTGATGGCGGCCAGGCGGGCGATGCCCTCAGCACCGCCCGGAGGGCACTGGTTGATGGCCGCCTCCCCCTGGGCGATGGCCTGCGCATAGCTGGCGCAGTCGGGATAGCCGCAGCGCGTGCACTGCGTCTGGGGCAGGGCGGCATCAATCCGCGCTGCGAGGTCGGTGGGGGCAGCGTGGGATGGGGTGGAGCTGGCAGAGGCGGGGTGGCTCAAGCCTTGCGCGCCTTGCTCTTGCTGCCACTGCGGGTGGACGGCGCCGCCGTGGCGCTGGTCTGGGCCGTGGCCAGATCAGCGGTGGGCGCCTGCGCTGCACCTGTGGGGGCTGCGGCGGGCTGCACCCAGCGCGTGGCCACTGCGGTGGCCGCAACGGGCTTGGCTGCGGCGCGGGCTGGGGCAGGCTTGGCTGCTGCCGTAGGCGCCTTGGTCGCCTTGGTCACGGCGGTTTTGGCTGCCGGTGCGGGCTTGCTGACAACCCTGGCAGGAGCGGGTGTTGGGCTGGAGAGCTTGTGCGCAGGTGTGGTGGCTGCGGCCGCTGTGGCTGGCTTGGCAGGCAACTCGTGCTCCAGGATGAATGCGCGTACCTTGGGGTACACGATGTCGCGCCAGCGGCGGCCGCTGAAGATGCCGTAGTGGCCGGCTCCCTTGGCTTCGAGATGGCGCTGCTCTTTGCGCACGATGCCGCTGCACAGATCGTGGGCGGCTTCGGTCTGGCCCGAACCAGAAATGTCATCCAGTTCGCCCTCCACCGTGAAGAGGGCGGTGGTCTTGATGTCTTGCGGGCGCACGCGCTCGATCTTGCCGTCCGGCGAGCGCACATCCCAGGTGCCGTTTACCAGCTTGTAGTCCTGGAACACGGTCTGGATGGTTTCCAGGTAGTAGTCCGCATCCATGTCCAGCACGGCGTTGTACTCGTCGTAGAACTTGCGGTGGGCCTCGGCACTGGCGTCATCGCCCTTGATCAGGTCCTTGAAATAATCGTAGTGGCTGGTCGCATGCCGGTCCGGGTTCATGGCCACAAACCCGGTGTACTGCAAAAAGCCAGGGTACACGCGGCGACCCGCGCCTGGGAATTTCTCCGGCACGCGATAGATCACGTTGTTCTCGAACCACTCGTAACTACGATTGGTGGCCAGGTTGTTCACCGCCGTGGGCGACTTGCGGGCGTCGATGGGGCCCCCCATCATGGTCATAGTCAGGGGCGTTTTTTCGCCCCGGCTGGCCATCAGCGACACGGCTGCCAGCACGGGCACCGTGGGTTGGCAGACGCTGATCACGTGGCAGTTGCCATAGATGCCCTGCAGGTGACGGATGAAATCCTGAACGTAGTTGACGTAGTCGTCCAGGTGGAATTCACCCTCCGACATCGGCACCAGACGTGCATTCTTCCAATCGGTGATGTAGACCTTGTGGTCCTTGAGCATGGTGCGCACGGTGTCGCGCAGCAGCGTGGCGTAGTGGCCTGACAGCGGAGCCACAATGAGCACCACGGGCTGGCCCTTGAGCTTGGTCAGCGTGGCAGGGTCGTCCGAAAAGCGCTTGAACCGTCGCAGTTCGCAAAAGGGCTTGTTGACCTCGATACGCTCATGGATGGCGACGCCGATGCCGTCCACATCCACCGTGTGTATGTCAAAGGCGGGCTTTTCGTAGTCCTTGCCCAGGCGGTACAGCAGGTCGTAGCCCGCAGCCATGCGCTGGGCCACCGAGGTTTGGCTCAGCGGCGACACGGGGTTGCTGAATAACTTGGAAGCCGCCTGCGCAAAATCTGTGAAGGGCTCCATCAGGGAGCGCTGGGTTTCGTAGAGGTGGTACAGCATGGGGCGAAACTCCGATTTGTTGCAGTGCAATATAGCAGCACTTGGTAACAAGCGCATGGAGTAAAACCACCAATGTGGAGTCGCTAATGCGACAGGCGGCAGCGCTCGGGTGCAGGCCGTCGGTGTGCGGAAGAACAAATACTGCGCTATCAAAAACGATAGCAATCCAGGCAATGAGTACCAGCGCTTGTGCCGATTTTTGTCTTATCCCTGCACTTTGGGCTCCGCGTTGTCGTTCAGCCAGGCCTCGAACGACTCGCGGGCGGAATTGCGCAATGCGGGGCGGAAAGCGGTCTTGTTACTCAAGTAAAGACAGTGCCGGATCACGGTGTACGGGTTGAAGCTTGCCTGCGGGTTTTGTTCTTCAAAGTGCTGCTTGTAGCGTTTGACCACCCCGATCGTCTCGCGCATCAGGCTGTTGAAGCGCGCACGTGTCATGCCTGCCGACCAGGCCTGGATGTCGTCCACAAACCCATCGACCTTGGACGGCTCGAACTCGAAGTCCTTGAAGAAATGCGTGGCGATCTTCAAGAAAGTGAACGCGTTCAGTTCGCTGCTGGTGGCTGCTGAGCGGGCGGGGGCCTGCAAATCTGCGGCGACATCGGGTGCCGGCTCGGCAGTTTCGTCAGGTGCCTGCAGCAGTTCAGCCGCTGTGGCATCGCGGATCTGGCGGAACTCGCGGTCGGCCAGCTCGAACAAGGCCGACAACACGTTGATGCGCCGCTTGAGCTGGCCCGGAATGGATTTTTTGTACTTGATCTTGTGGTCCAGCACGCTCCACGAGTCCTGGATGATGGTGCGCACCTGCAGCTCAAAGGGCCACTGCGCATAGGCGGCGTGCTCTGGCAGGTCGCGCTCGGCCACGCTCAGCCGCAGGTCCAGGTGCAGCCCCTTGTAGCCAAACGACGCTTCCGTGCTTTCCACCGCCGACACCTTGTCGGTCACATCGATCACGGCGAAATGGGCGCGCACTATCTGGGCGACCTTTTCCAGCTCGTCTTCATACAGGCACACCACCCGCACACCAATCAGGTCGGTGATGTAGGTCTCTATGTCGTAGGGGGTGTTGCTCTCTTCCAGCGCCGGACGGTACTTGCGCACGAACTTGCGCACACATTCGTCCACATCCTTGACGCGGCCCTCCACCTTGGTGATGTCCACGCCCCCCGCCTGGGTCACCACCGCCGCCACCCGCGCAGTGAGCGCAGCGCAGGTGTCTTCCAGCGCCACCGCTTGCCCGGCGTACCAAGCGCGAAATTGGGATTCCTCCAGGTCGAAATCAAGCGATGCCATGCCAGGCCTTTGTGGTGGGTGTTGCCAGGGTTGATACGGAAAGTGGGTGCGGGCGCATACGCCTGTGGCCCAGCGGGTGCGAGCATAAACGCCATGCCGTGACCCGTCCCGTGGAGTTTGCGCGCGAATGCCTCTTTTCGGCGCAGGACAGATGCTCATAATGGTGCAGCACCGCCGATGCAAGATGCCTGTGCATCCAACACACACCGCCTACCATGACACCCCACCCGCCCCCCGACAACGATGCAACCGCCGCCCCTCGGCAGGGGCTGTGGGTGTCTGAAGGAGTGGCTAGCACCAGCAACCACCGCTGGCTGCCCGTGGTGTTGCCCCCGTTGATTGCGCTGCTGACGCTGGGCCTCACCTTTCTGTACTGGCAAAGCGAAGAGAAGAACACGCGGACCAAGCGCGAACAGAACTTTGAGGTGGCGGCCGACCAGATCGCCTACAACCTCAAGGACCGCATGGCGACCTACGAAGTGGTGTTGCGCGGCGTCAAGGGCTACTTTGAGGGTTCGGAACGCATCGACCGCGCAGAGTTCCAGGCCTATGTGAGTGCTCTGCAGTTGCAGGCCACCCGGCCTGGGCTTCAGGGGGTGTCGCTGATCTTGCAGTTCCCGGGCAAGGCGCTGTCCGCCCACTTGGAGGACATGCGCCAACGTGGCTTCGACCAATACGCAGTGCGCCCGCCTGGCGAGCGCGACCTTATGGCACCCATCACCCACATCGAGCCGTTGGAGGGCCCCAACCTCAAGGCACTGGGCTTTGATGTGCTGACCATTCCCCCCGCCAAGGAAGCGCTGGACCGCGCACGCGATACCGGTGCGCTGGCATTGTCCGGCCGCCTGACACTCATGCAGAACGGTACGTCAGGGCTGGTGATGTACTTGCCTTTGTACGCGGCCAACGCAGACAGCGGCACCGTACAAGGGCGGCGACTGGGGCTGGCGGGATGGGTGTCCGCACCGTTTCTCATGGAGGATGTGATCCATGGCATGTCCCGCGAATTCGACGCCGACATTGGCTTGCAGATCATCGACACCACCCCAGGCGCTGCCCCGGTGGGAGCGGGGTCGGAGGTGGATGCCCCGGGGAGTGCACAACCCTCGCTGCTGTTCAGCAACCTCAAGACCTCGCTCCGCACTGCTGACGGATTGAGCTTGCAGGCGCGGCGTGAACTGGAACTGGGTGGTCGCCGCTGGACCTTGCAGATGGCTCCCCTACCGGGCTTCTCCAAGCGCTTTCAGGACGATGGACACCACCCGGTGGCGTTGCTGGGCTCCGTGCTGAGCCTGATTCTGGCGTGGTTCACCTGGCTGCTGGCCACGGGGCGTGAGCGTGCCGTGGTCCTGGCGCGGGACATGACGGCCGAACTGCGCGCGACTCGCGACGATCTGGAAAGCACGCTCAGCGCCATTCCCGACCTGTTGTTCGAACTGGGGCTGGATGGCTGCATCTACCACTACCGTTCGGCGCGTTCCGAAGAACTGGCCGTGCCACCCGAGATGTTTCTAGGCCGTCTGCTGCGCGACGTAGTCCCCCCCGAAGCCGCTGCCGGGTGCCATGCGGCGCTGGAGGCCGCGCACCGCACCGGGTATTCATCCGGCCACCAGTTCCGGCTGGAGCTGCGCGGTGCCACGCACTGGTTTGAGTTGTCGATTGCGCGCAAGGAGAGTGCAGCGCCTGGCGACGAACCGCGGTTCATCGCACTGTCGCGCGACATTACCGAACGCAAGCAAGCCGAGGCGCGGTCACACCAGCTGGCGTACTTTGATGCGCTCACTGGTCTGCCCAACCGACGCATGCTGCTGGACCGCATGGAGCATGCGCTGGCCAACGCCCAAAAGGCCGCGCAGGTGGGCGCTGTGCTTTACATCGACCTCGACAACTTCAAGCAGATCAACGACGCGCGGGGTCACACGGTGGGCGATACGCTGCTCATGCAGGTGGCCCAGCGGCTCACACATTTGCAACGCCCTGGAGACACCGTGGCGCGCCTGGGCGGTGACGAGTTTGTGGTGCTGGTGCACAACGTGGCGTCGGACATGGAGTCCGCAGGGCGTGCCGCGCTGCTGGTGGCTGAAGAAATGCGCGCAGCGCTGGAGGCGCCTTACACCATCGACACCCACCTCTACAGCACCACCGGCAGCATCGGCATCACGCTGTTCCCCAAGCGTGGCGAGGGCGTTGAAGACCTGCTGCGCGAGGCCGACACCGCGATGTACCGCGCCAAGGACCTGGGCCGCAACCGCATTCGTTTTTATGAAGCGGCCATGCAGGCTGATGTGCAGGAACGCCTGGCGCTGGAGCAGGACCTGAAGAAAGCACACGCTCTGGGCCAGTTGGCTGCATTCGTGCAGAGCCAGGTGGACGCATCCGGCGTCGTGGTGGGCGGCGAGCTGCTGATGCGCTGGGAGCACCCCGTGCGAGGCAATGTGCCCCCGAGCCGCTTTATCCCCATCGCCGAGGCCTCCGGCTTGATCCTGCGCATGGGCGACTGGATGATCCAGCAGGCCTGCGAAACCCTGGCGCGCTTGCAGGCAGCGGGGCGCGAGCTTTCGCTGTCCGTCAATGTGAGCGAGCGGCAGTTCCGCCAGGACGACTTTGTGGAGCGCGTGCGCCACATCCTGGCCCACACCGGCGCCAACCCGGCCCTCCTGATCCTGGAGGTGACCGAAAGCCTGCTGATTGAGGACCTGGACGACACCATCGCCCGCATGACCGAAATCGTGGGCCTGGGCGTGCGGTTCTCCATTGACGACTTTGGCACCGGCTATTCGAGCCTGGCCTATCTCAAGCGGTTGCCGCTTTACGAGCTCAAGATCGACAAGAGCTTTGTGGACGACACACCAGACGACCCCAATGACACGGCCATCGTGCAGTCCATCATCTCGGTGGCCCGTCACCTCCACCTGCGCGTGGTGGCCGAGGGTGTGGAGACACGCGCCCAGGCGGACTTTCTGGTGGAGAGCCACTGCGAATGCCTGCAGGGCTACCTGTTCGCGCGGCCCGAGCCGCTGGCCGCCTGGCTGGGGCGGCTGATTACGTAGCCGCAGTGGCCAGTGCGCCAGGCCCAACGCTTTGTTCGGGCGCAGCGCTCGCATACGACTGCACCGCCAGCGCATGTACCTCCCGCGCGGGGCGGTCCTTGAGCAGATGGTTGCTCCACACCTGGCGCCAGATGCGGGCGCCCGGCAGACTGTGGCGCAGGCCCAGCATGTGGCGGGCGATGTGGGGCCAGGGGGTGCCGTATTGGGCGGCCTCGCGCTCCATGTACTCGACCATCTTGATTTCGACCTCTTCGCGCGTCAGGGGGCAGGGCACACCACCTTGTTCGCCGTAGTAGAGCTGGTCCCAGCGGGCCAGCCACCAGGGGTTGTGGTACGCCTCGCGGCCAATCATCACGCCGTCCAGGTGCATGAGCTGCTCCTGAACCACCGCGTCGGTGGTGATGCCGCCGTTGATGGCGATGGTGAACTGCGGAAACTCGGCCTTGAGGCGGTGCACCACCTCGTAGCGCAGGGGCGGCACATCGCGGTTTTCCTTCGGGCTCAGGCCCTGCAGCCAGGCATTGCGCGCATGGACGATGAACACGGTGCACCCGGCCTCAGCCACCGTGCCGATGAAGTCGCGCACGAAGCCGTAGTCCTCCACCTTGTCGATGCCAATGCGGTGCTTGACAGTGACAGGCACATCCACCACGTCCTTCATGGCCTTCACGCAGTCGGCCACCAGCTGGGGCGACTTCATCAGGCTGGCACCGAACGCGCCGCGCTGCACGCGGTCGCTGGGGCAGCCGCAATTGAGGTTGATTTCGCCATAGCCCCACTGCGCGCCCAGGCGTGCGGCCTCAGCCAGCTTGTCGGGCTCATTGCCGCCCAGTTGCAGGGCCACGGGATGCTCTTCGGCGTTGAAGCGCAGGTGGCGCTCGGTACCGCCGTGGATGATGGCGCCCGCGTTCACCATCTCGGTGTACAGCAGGGTCTGGCGGGTCAGCAGCCGGTGAAAGTAACGGCAGTGGCGGTCGGTCCAGTCCATCATGGGGGCGACGGACATGCGCCAGGGGCTCAAGGTGGGTTCCACAGGCAAACAACGAAGGGCGGGGAGGGGAGGTTCTGCAGCAGAACGCCCCTCTGGTCGGGGGCGCTGCGGGGCTGCAGTCGCGAAGCCGTAATTATCCCACTGCCTGCGCAGAGGGTGTTGGAGCAGGGTTTTGGATCAAAACGGGCGCAAGCGCCCGTGCTATTTGCTCTGGTTGCTATCAAATATGGAGTGCATGAGGCCGTGAGTTGTGGCCTGCAGGGTTCATGCGCCCGGGTGCCAGGGCATTAATACTCGCTCTGCCTCAACTCTTGCAACCCGTATTTCCGCACGATCCTTGCCCGCTGGCGTGGGTCGATGTTGATGTGGGCGGCGTCGTGGCCCACCTGGGCCAGTAGCCTCGGGTCCATCACGCGGCGCCACAGCGGCGGCACATAGGCCAGGGTGAACATGCCGAAGTAGCCGATGGGAAGTTGCGGCACATCGTCAAAGTGCCGCAACGACTGGTAACGGCGCAGCGGGTGGGCATGGTGGTCGGAGTGCCGCTGCAGATGGAACAGTGCCCAGTTGGAGAACGCATGGTTGCTGTTCCACGAATGCTGCGGGCGGCAGGGTTCGTAACGGCCACGGACATCGCGCCTGCGCAGCAGGCCGTAGTGCTCGACATAGTTGGCCGAAGTGAGCTGAAAGTTGGCCCAGAACGACGCCACCAGCAAAAAGGGCAGGATGCCCGCACCCAGCCAAAAAGTCAGGCTGACCCAGAGCAGCACGGTGATCAGCGCGGGCTGCAGGATCTCGTTGTGCCACGACAGCACCGGCTGGTGCTGGCGGGCCAATCGGTCTTTTTCCAGCGCCCAGGCGCGGCGTGCAGCCCCGGGCATTTCACGCAGCACAAAGCGGTAGATGGACTCGCCCATGCGCGATGATGCCGGGTCGGCCGGCGTGGCCACATCGCGGTGGTGGCCTCGGTTGTGTTCGATGAAGAAGTGCCCATAGGCCGTGGGCGCCAGCACCAGCTTGGCCAGCCAGCGCTCCAACGCCGTGTTCTTGTGGCCCAGCTCATGCCCCAGGTTGATGCAGAACCCACCCACCGTGCCGGTGGTCAGCACCATTGCCAGCACGCCATGCCAGGGCAGGGGCTGCGTGGCCACCCACCAGGCGCTGAAGACGAAAGCCGCCCAAAGCACCGGCACCAGCAGGTAGGTGATGCGGCGGTAGTAGCGGTCGCGCTCCAGTGCGGGCACGGCGGACTCGGGCGGGTTGCTTCGGTCTACGCCCAGCAGCCAGTCGAGCAACGGGGCGACGAGGTAGAAAAAGGCCACCGGCGCCCACAGCGCCAGTGGGTCGCCTGTCCACCCCATCAGCGCCGGGCCCACGCCCACGGTGCATGGCACCACCAGTGACAGCAGCCACGCATACCGCTTGCGGTCGCGGTAGGGCGGGGTGGTGGGCAATGGGGCTTGCAGCATGGGGCGGCGTTGACAACACGGGCCTGCAGATGGTGCATTCTGGACGGGCGGGGAGCAAACGCCAGTTTTATTTGGCATTCTGCATTTGCTACGGAAAACTGGCTAAAAACAACCGATAGCGCCAGTATTGATTGCCCTGGTTGCCGTGAAATAGTGAGTGCTCTGCACGGGGTGCTTGCAAGCAGCGGCTGCTGCACTTTGCCTTGCGTCAAGACGGGGCATTGGCGCTATCAGCGATACTCGCGGCGCTCTCGATGCCTGCGGAGCCACGGGCCCATCGCCTGTTTCAGCGCCCCGGGCTCCGTTTTGTCACCCCGTTTCCCATGCACCACACCATTTTTGACACGCCGGTTGTCAACACGCTTTTGCGCGCTTTTTCCCGTTTCACACTGCGCATCACCGGCTGGAAGATCGAAGGCACCTTGCCCGCCCACGCCGCCAAAAGCGTGCTGATCGCCGCGCCCCACACCAGCAACTGGGACCTGCCATACACGCTGATGCTGGCCTTCTCGCTGCGCTTGCGGGTGTACTGGATGGGCAAGCACAGCCTGTTCAAGGCGCCGTTTGGCGGAGTGATGCGCTGGCTGGGGGGCATCCCGGTGAACCGCGAGCAGTCCAACAACCTGGTCGCCAACTCAGCCCAGGCCATGCGCGACGCCGACGGTCCCATGCAGCTCATCGTGCCGCCCGAGGGCACACGCGGCAAGACGCGGCACTGGAAGACGGGCTTTTACTTCATCGCCCAGCAGGCGGGCGTGCCCATCGTGCTCGCGTTTGTGGACTATGGCCGCAAGGTGGGCGGCCTGGGCCCGGTGTTCGAGCCTACGGGCGATCTGGACGGCGACATGGCGCGCATCAAGGCGTTTTATGCGCCCATCCAGGGCAAGAACCCCAAGCAATTTGAGACCTGATGTGGGTCGTCAAATTGTTGAATGAAATCGGCCTCTGGTGCTTATATAGAAAGCACCGAATGCTATCAAAAATGTAGTTGCTGCGTTGGTGGCAGCCGCCTTCACGCCCCCACACTTCGCCGATCGATTTTGCGGCTGAGCACGATGCTGGTCTGCGTCTGGTGCACGCCATCGAGTTGCCCCACCTTGTCCAGCAGGGTGTCCAGCTGCTCATGGCTCGCGCAGCGCAAGAACACCAGGTAGTCAAACGGCCCGCTCACGGCCGACACTTCTTCGACTTCCGCCATAGCCTCCAGCGCGCGCAGCACAGTGGGCGCTGTTTTGGGCAACACGCTGATGCTGCACCAGGCCCGTACGGTGGTGGCATCGAGCCGGGTGCCCAGCCGCACCCCATAACCGGCCACCATACCAGAGCGCTCCAGCCGCGCGATGCGTGCCACCACGGTGGTGCGGGCCAGGCCGAGCTTGCGCGCCAGCGTGGCTGTGCCCTCGCGCGCATTGGTCTGCAGCAGGCTGAGCAGTTGCCGGTCGGTGTCATCCAAGGTCTGGTTCATGCGCGTTTCTTCAAAAAGTCATAACGCCCATCATATTCGCCGTTATGGCAAAAAAGAAAGCAGCTTTCGACGTTTTGAACGCTACACATTGACAGTGCCATTGCCTAGCATCAAGGCATCCACAACACCTCTCCGCTGCATGCGGTGAGCACTACCGGGAGCGCTGCCATGACCACCTTTTCCACCCATTCCAACACCACCGCCCGTCACTCCATCACCGTCCTGGGGGCTGGCCACATTGGTTTTGCCATGGCGCTGCTGCTGCAGCAGGCCGGCGACTACGACATCCTGGTGGTGGACCGCGACCCGGCGCGTCTGGCCGAAGTGGCGGCTTTGGGCGTATCCACCGAGTTGGCGACTGACGACGCAGGCCTGAAGGCCGCCATCGATGGCCGTTTTGCCGTGTTGAACGCGCTGCCGTTTCACCGCGCCGTGCCGGTTGCGACGCTTTGCGCCGCAGCCGGAGTGCATTACTTTGACTTGACCGAGGACGTGGCCAGCACCCGGGCCATTCGCGCACTCGCCGCCAATGCCCGCAGCGTGCTCATGCCCCAGTGCGGCCTGGCTCCCGGGTTCATCGGCATCGTGGGCAACGATCTGGCTCGCCGTTTTGACACCCTGCACACCTTGCGCATGCGCGTGGGCGCGCTGCCCCGCTATCCGCAGGGCGCCCTGCGCTACAACCTCACCTGGAGCACCGAGGGCCTCATCAACGAATACTGCAACCCTTGCGAGGCGATTGTGGACGGCGTGCGCACCACGGTGCCTGCGCTGGAGGGGCTGGAAACCTTTGCGCTGGACGGCGTGGAGTACGAGGCCTTCAACACCTCGGGCGGGCTGGGCACGCTGACAGAAACGTTGGCGGGCAAGGCGCGGCAGGTGGACTACCAGTCCATCCGCTACCCCGGCCACAACGCCATCCTGAAGCTGCTGCTCAACGACCTGCGCCTGCGCGACCGGCGCGATCTGCTCAAGGACATTCTCGAAACCGCCATCCCCACCACCGATCAGGACGTGATCGTGGTGTTTGCCACCGCATCAGGCCTCAGGGGCGGGCGGCTGGTGCAGGACTCGTACTCGGCCCATATCGTGGGCACGCAAGTGGCCGGGCACACGCTGAGCGCCATCCAGCTCACCACGGCCGCAGGCATCTGCACGGCGCTGGATCTGGTGGCGCAAGGCCGGTTGCAGCAGCAAGGTTTTGTGGGGCAGGAGGCGGTCGCCTTGGACGACTTTCTTGGCAACCGTTTTGGCTCAGCCTACGCACGGGCGAGCGAGCTGGTGATGTGAGGGCGTTGGCCGGGGCCTGGGGGGTTCAGCGCCCCGGCTTCTGGTACATGCCCTCAATGGCCTCGGCAAAGTGCGCCATCAGGTTGTTGCGCTTGAGCTTGAGCGTGGGCGTCATTAAGGTGTTTTCAATCGTCCAAGGCGTGAGCGTCAGGTGCACCGTGCGCGGCACGGCATAGCGGGCAAAGCTGGCGGTGTTCTTTTCGATGCGCGCCAGCACAGCACGGTGCACGCTGGGGTGGTTCAGGCTGTCGGCGGCCTGGGGGTTCAGGCCCAGGTCAGCGGCCAGCCGCTGCCACTCGCCCGGGTTCAGCACGGCCACACAGGCGATGAAGGGGCGGTTTTCGCCCACCACAAAGGCCTGCTCCAGCAGGGGGTCGGCCAGCAGGGCCAGTTCCAGGTCGCCCGGTGGGATCTTTTCGCCGGTGGATGTGACGATGATTTCCTTGATGCGGCCCTTGATGTAGATGCGGCCGTTCACGATGTCGGCCTGGTCGCCGGTGCCCAGCCAGCCGTCGGTGCTCAAGATGCGTGCGGTGTCTTCGGGGCGCTTCCAGTAGCCCTTCATCACGATGGGGCCGCGTACCTGCAGCTCGTGGTTGTCGCCGATACGCACTTCCACGCCGGGCAGGGCCTTGCCCACGCAGGCGGGGTCGTTGTCATCCAGTGCGTTGACCGACACCACCGGTGCGGTCTCGGTCATGCCGTAGCCCTGGATCAGCGGCAGGCCCAGGCCCAGAAAACACTTCGCAATGGTGGGCGACAGCGGTGCGCCGCCACTCACCGCCACACGCACGCGGCCGCCAAACTGGGCCAGCAAAGGCTTTGCCACCAGGGCCTGCAGCACGGGCCAGGGCAGGGCGGCCATCCAGCCTGCGGCCTGACTGCTGGCATCCGGTGTGGGGGCAGCCAGCCCCTGGGCTGCACAAAACCGGGCCCAGCCCTTGTTCTGCGCGGCTTCGTACAGCTGCATCTTCCAGGGCGTGGGCGAGAGTTTTTCGAGCAGTTTGGCGTGGATGCGCTCGTAGATGCGCGGCACCGACACCAGCACGGTGGGGCGTATGGTTTTCAGGTCTTCCGCCAGCTGCGCCACCGAGCGGGCATAGGCCACGCAACTGCCCGCTGCAATCGGCAGGTAGTAGCCGCCCGTGCGCTCAAAGGTGTGCGACAGCGGCAGGAACGACAGGAACACGTCGTCCACCGTGGGTGCAATGCGCTCCAGCACGGCCTTCACGTCGCTGACCACGTTGCGGTGGGTCAGCATCACGCCCTTGGGTTTGCCGGTGGTGCCAGAGGTATAGACGATGGCCGCTAAGTCATCGGCCTGCGGGCCTGTGGCCGCGGTGGATGCGTCCGTTTGCGCCGCGCCCGTCAGCCATTGCGCCAGCGACCCCACGGCCGGGTTGTCGCCCGACGCCGGGGTGGGCTTGAACGCGTCGTCGTCATCGGTAATCACCACGGCGCGCAGGGCCGGGAAGGACGTGCCCACGGCGCGGATCTTTTCCCATTGCTCGGCCTGGCTCACGAACAGCATCGAGGCCTCGCAGTCCGCCAGGATGTAGGCGATGCTGCCGGGGTTGTCGATGGCGTGCAGAGGCACGGGCACGTCGCCGGCGGCCAGCGTGGCCTGGTCTGCACACATGGCATTGAGGCTGTTGGGCAGCAAGATGGCCACGCGGGCCGCCGGGGGCAACTGCATTGCGGCCAGGGCGTGGGTCCACGTGCTCACGCGCTCTGCGGTCTGTGCCCAGGTCAGGCTGGCCCATGTCTGACGGGAGGAGTCAAAAGCCCGGTAGGCCTCGGCGTCGGGGGTGCTGGCAGCGCGGTAGGCGAGAAGCTGTGGCAGCGTCTGAACGCTGGAGATGTCAGAAGGAATAGGGGGCATCAGACTCTGCGTTAAAGGCGTGGCGCAAGCGCGCGGCCTCAGTAAAAACCCGAGTGATCATACCCACTGGCCCCGCAGTGGACGCGTGCGCTCCACCCTTTCATTTTGTAAATGGTGTGTTCCTGTTACTGGAATGATCTGGGCAGTATTTGCTTGGGCCCTGCGTTGGTTCGACCACAATCCAGCACGCCGCCAGAGCCCGGCTCGGTGTGCTGCGCGCCTCGGGGCTCACGTTCAACCCACCCTCAGCGGACACCAAGGAAGTGGTGCGCGGCACCAGTGTGCATTTTTAATATATCTGTCGGCCGAAAAAAATAGGGATATGGATGACTTACAAGCGCCAAAAAATTATCAATATTCTGCTTTTTTTGCTTCTGCTGAGCCTCATGCTTTTTTCCTGGAAGAATGCTATGCGGTTAGGTAATCAGGCGCAAAGGAATTCCATGTATGGCGTGGCAAAAATCTGGTATCAAGTCGCGGCCTATACGGGCGATGCGAATGCCCAGAACAATTTGGCAGGTTTTTATGCGGAAGGCCTGGGTGGAGAGCGTAGTGATGCCCTGGCAGCCAAATGGTTCGAGAAAGCTGCAGCGGCCGGGGTATCGGCCGCAAAATTCAATCTTTCCAATTTTTACGAGGAAGGGCGTGGTGTCCCGCAGGACATTCGCAAGGCGGTCAGTCTGCTGGAAGAGCTGGCACAGCAGCGAGATGCTGTCGCTGCATTCAACCTGGGGCATATCTATGCTACGGGAAGGAACGATTTTCCCCAGGATATTCAGAAAGCCATCTATTGGTATGAAATCTCTGCAGCCATGGGCTACGCATCAGCGCAATATAATCTTGGAAATATCTATGCGCAGGGCGTTGCTGTGTCCAAAGATTATGCTCTTGCAGGACAGTGGGTGGTAAAGGCAGCTCAACAGAACCACCGCAAGGCCCAGCTGGATTATGGCTTAATGCGAATCTTCGGAATTGGTGTCGAGCGAGACCGGGAAGACGGTATTCACTGGTTGAAACGGGCCGCCAAAGACCCAGCCACCCTTGAGCAGCTCAAGGAGCGAATAGCACTTCTTTGTGCAGAACACCCGCTAGTAGTGGGGCCCGAGGCCTGCGCCCAATGGGTGTTGGTTACTGCGCGAAACTAAACGCCCCGGGATTTTTCTTAGTCGGGGGTGGCGGCCTCCAGCCCCTGTGCAAAGTGCGCCTGCATGGCGCGCATGGTGGCCTTGCCATCGCGCGCCACCATCGCGGCGAGGATGGCGCGGTGTTCGCTCAAGGAATCTTCAATACGCCCTTGTTTGAACAAGGAGTTATGGCGGTTGAGCTTCATCACCTTGCGCAGGTCGGCCACCATCTGGCTGCGCCAGCGGTTGTCGGCCAACTCCAGCAGCAGCATGTGAAAGCGTTCGTTGATGGCGAAGAATTTCTCACGATCAGCCACAGCGGTTTCCAGCTCGGCGTGCAGGTCTTGCAGCATTTGCAGCTGCGCTTCGGTGGCGTGTTCGGCCACCACGCCTGCGGCGTCGCTCTCCAGCAGGCTGAGCAGGTGATACACGTCGCGCAGGTCTTTTTCGCTCATTTCGGTCACATAGGCGCCACGGCGCACCTTCATCGTGACCAGGCCTTCAGCGGCCAGCACCTTCAGCGCCTCGCGCAGGGGCGTGCGGCTGATGCCGAATTCCTCGGCAATCTTGAGTTCGTCAATCCAGCTGCCCGGCTCCAGTTCGCGCCGGAAGATGCGCTGGCGCAATTGCTCGGCCACTTCTTCATAGAGCGCGCGGGGAGTGAGGGTGAGGGCAGACATGGGGCAGATTGTAAGCTGCACGGAATATTTTGAATCAATAATTATGAATGATGTAAACTCGCAACCACACCACAGCACCTGAGCGGTCACCGCCTGTGCGCCGTGTTGGACGCCCCAACGCCATCTTCGGAGTAGCTTTTGCCATGAGTGACAACCCCACCAACAACGCCCCAGAGTTCGCCGCGTCTTCGCTGGAAGCCTGGGACAAGGCCGCAGCCAAGTCAGCGCCGGGGGGCGATGTCAGCGCCCTCAACTGGGTCACGCCCGATGGCATCACCGTCAAGCCGCTTTACACCGCCGAAGACACGGCCAGCCTGCCGTATGCCAACACGTTGCCGGGTTTTGAACCCTATCTGCGCGGCCCGCAGGCCACCATGTATGCGGTGCGGCCTTGGACGATTCGCCAATACGCAGGCTTTTCGACCGCTGAAGAATCCAACGCCTTCTACCGCAAGGCCCTCGCCGCAGGCGGGCAAGGCGTGTCGGTGGCGTTTGACCTGGCCACCCACCGGGGTTACGACAGCGACCACCCCCGCGTGACGGGCGACGTGGGCAAGGCCGGGGTGGCGATCGACTCGGTCGAGGACATGAAGATCCTGTTCGACCAGATCCCGCTGGACAAGGTCAGCGTATCGATGACCATGAACGGCGCGGTGTTGCCCGTGCTGGCGGGCTATGTAGTGGCGGCAGAAGAGCAGGGCGTCTCGCAAGACAAGCTCTCCGGAACCATTCAGAACGACATTCTGAAAGAGTTCATGGTGCGCAACACCTACATCTACCCGCCCAAGCCGTCGATGAAGATCATTGGCGACATCATCGAGTACACGGCCAAGAACATGCCGAAGTTCAACTCGATCTCGATCAGCGGTTACCACATGCAGGAAGCCGGGGCCAACCAGGCGCTGGAACTGGCCTTCACACTGGCCGATGGCAAGGAGTATGTGAAGACTGCCATCGCCAAGGGCATGGACGTGGACGAGTTCGCCGGGCGCCTGTCGTTCTTCTGGGCGATTGGTATGAACTTCTATCTCGAAGTCGCCAAGATGCGCGCCGCGCGCCTGCTGTGGTGCCGCATCATGAAGGCCACGGGGGCCAAGAACCCCAAGAGCCTCATGCTGCGCACGCACTGCCAGACCTCGGGCTGGAGCCTCACCGAGCAGGACCCCTACAACAACGTGGTGCGCACCACCATAGAGGCCATGGCGGCCGTGTTTGGCGGCACGCAGAGTCTGCACACCAACAGCTTTGACGAAGCCATTGCGCTGCCCACCGAGTTCAGCGCCCGCATTGCGCGCAACACGCAGCTCATCATCCAGGAAGAGACCCACATCACCAACGTGATCGACCCCTGGGCCGGCAGCTACATGATGGAGAAGCTGACCCAGGACATGGCCGACGCGGCCTGGAAGATCATCGAAGAGGTCGAGGCCATGGGTGGCATGACCGCCGCCGTGGACAGCGGCTGGGCGAAGCTCAAGATCGAAGCTGCTGCCGCCGAGAAGCAGGCGCGCATCGACAGTGGCAAGGACGTGATCGTGGGCGTCAACAAGTACAAGCTGGCGAAGGAAGACCCGGTTGACATCCTGCAGATCGACAACATGAAGGTGCGCGACGGCCAGATCGCTCGCCTGCAAAAGATCCGTGCAACGCGCGATGCCGCCAAGGTGCAGGCAGCACTGGATGCGCTGACCGCCGCCGCAGAGAGTGGCGAGGGCAACCTGCTCGATTTGTCCATTCAGGCTGTGCGTCTGCGTGCCACAGTGGGCGAGATCAGCGATGCGTTGGAGAAGGTTTTTGGGCGCCACCGCGCCGATACACAAAAGGTGACCGGTGTGTACGCAGCTGCCTATGACTCGGCCGAAGGCTGGGACAAACTCAAGACCGAAATCAACGCCTTTGCCGAAGAACAAGGCCGCCGCCCCCGCGTGATGATCGCCAAACTGGGCCAGGACGGCCATGACCGGGGCGCCAAGGTGGTGGCCACCGCGTTTGCTGACCTGGGCTTTGACGTGGACATGGGCCCGCTGTTCCAGACCCCCGAGGAATGTGCCCGCCAGGCCATTGAAAACGACGTGCACGCCGTGGGCGTGAGCACGCTGGCCGCAGGCCACAAGACGCTGGTGCCCGCCATCATCCAGTCGCTCAAGGACCAGGGTGCGGACGACATCATCGTGTTTGTGGGTGGGGTGATCCCCGCGCAGGACTACGACTTCTTGTACGAGTCGGGCGTCAAGGGCGTGTACGGCCCCGGCACACCCATTCCCGCCAGTGCCAAGGATGTGCTGGAGCAGATTCGCAAGGCGGTGGCGTGACACCTGCGGCGCTTCTTGACGGGGTGGTACAGGGCACGGCGGCGGTGCAACGCAGGGCCATGTCCAAAGCCATCACGCTGCTCGAATCAACGCGGGTGGACCACCGCGCCCAGGCGGACGAGCTGCTCACCGCGCTGCTCCCGCACACCGGCAAGGCCTTCCGCCTCGGCATCAGCGGCGTGCCCGGTGTGGGCAAGTCCACCTTCATCGAAGCCCTGGGCCTTTACCTGATCGGTCAGGGTCACCGCGTGGCTGTGCTCACCATCGACCCCTCCAGCACCGTCTCGGGTGGTTCCATCCTGGGCGACAAGACGCGCATGGAACACCTGTCGGTGCACGAAAAAGCCTACATCCGCCCCAGCCCCTCCAGCGGAACGCTGGGCGGCGTGGCCGAGAAGACGCGTGAAGCCATGCTGGTCTGCGAAGCCGCAGGCTACGACGTGGTCATCGTCGAGACCGTGGGCGTGGGCCAGAGCGAGATTGCCGTGGCGGGCATGACGGACATGTTTGTGCTGATGCAGCTGCCCAACGCGGGCGACGACCTGCAGGCCATCAAGAAGGGCGTGATGGAGATTGCCGACCTGGTGGTCATCAACAAGGCCGACATCGACAAAAACGCCGCCACACGGGCCGAGGCGCAGATCACGTCGAGCCTGCGCCTACTCAGTCAGCACGGCAACCCCGAGAACGCCCACCACGACGAAACGCTGTGGCACCCCAAGGTCGTGCAGATCAGCGCGCTACTCGGGCAGGGCGTCGATGCCTTCTGGGCGGCGGTCACGCAGTTTCGCCAGTTGCAGACGGCCAATGGCCGCATCAGTACACGGCGCGAAAAGCAGGCGCTGTCGTGGATGTGGGAGCGTATCGACGCGGGCCTCAAGCTCGCGTTTCGCCAGCATCCAGAGGTCAAAGAGCTGCTGCCCCAGATGCAGGCCGATGTGGCCGCAGGGCGCATTGCCGCATCGACTGCAGCAAGAAATCTGCTGCTAGCGCAATCACATCAAGCGCAAGCAGCTATCAAATAAATAGCATTTTCAAGCAATAAGCCATTTCACCAAAGGACGACCATGCAAGACATCCTGGAGCAACTGGAGAAAAAGCGTGCGCTGGCACGCCTGGGCGGCGGGCAAAAGCGCATTGATGCGCAGCACGCCAAGGGCAAGCTCACCGCGCGCGAGCGCATCGAGCTGCTGCTGGACGACGGCACGTTCGAGGAATGGGACATGTTCGTCGAGCACCGCTGCACCGACTTTGGCATGGAGGACAACAAAATCCCCGGCGACGGCGTGGTGACCGGCTACGGCATGATCAACGGCCGCCTGGTGTTCGTCTTCAGCCAGGACTTCACCGTGTTCGGCGGCGCCTTGTCTGAGACGCATGCCGAGAAAATCTGCAAGGTGATGGACCAGGCCATGAAGGTCGGCGCGCCGGTGATCGGCCTCAACGACTCGGGCGGCGCGCGCATTCAGGAAGGCGTGGCGTCCCTCGGCGGCTATGCCGACGTGTTTCAGAAGAACGTGCTCGCCAGCGGCGTGATTCCGCAGATCAGCATGATCATGGGCCCCAGCGCCGGTGGCGCCGTGTACTCGCCCGCCATGACGGACTTCATCTTTATGGTCAAGGATTCGAGCTACATGTTCGTGACCGGCCCCGAAGTCGTGAAGACCGTGACGCACGAAGAGGTGACGGCCGAGGAACTGGGCGGCGCCGTGACGCACACCACCAAGAGCGGTGTGGCCGACATGGCGTTCGAGAACGACGTGGAGGCGCTGATGATGCTGCGCCGCCTGTACAACTACCTGCCGCTCAACAACCGCGAAAAAGCCCCGGTGCGCAAGAGCAACGACCCGGCCGACCGCATGGACCTGAGCCTGGACACCCTGGTGCCCGAGAACCCCAACAAGCCGTACGACATGAAGGAGCTGATCCTCAAGACGGTGGACGATGGGGATTTCTTCGAGCTGCAACCCGAGTACGCCAAGAACATTCTGATCGGCTTTGCCCGCATGGAAGGCCAGACCGTGGGCATCGTGGCCAACCAGCCGCTGGTGCTGGCGGGCTGCCTGGACATCAAGTCGAGCATCAAGGCCGCGCGTTTTGTGCGCTTTTGCGATGCGTTCAACATCCCCGTGGTCACGTTTGTGGACGTTCCCGGCTTCATGCCCGGCACCAGCCAGGAGTACGGCGGCATCATCAAGCACGGCGCCAAGCTGCTGTACGCGTACGCCGAGTGCACCGTGCCCAAGATCACCGTCATCACCCGCAAGGCCTACGGCGGTGCGTATGACGTGATGAGCTCCAAGCACCTGCGCGGCGACGTGAACCTGGCCTGGCCCAACGCCGAGATCGCGGTGATGGGCGCCAAGGGCGCGGTGGAAATCATCTTCCGCGAAGACAAGAACGACCCGGTGAAGCTGGCCGCGCGCGAGGCGGAATACAAGCAGCGCTTTGCCAACCCGTTTGTGGCTGGGGCGCGGGGCTTTATTGACGACGTGATCCTGCCGCACGAGACGCGCAAGCGCATCTGCCGGTCGTTGGTGATGTTGCGCGACAAGAAGCTGGAAAACCCGTGGCGCAAGCACGGGAACATCCCTCTCTGATCACAGAGCGAAAGCGCCATGACCTTCGTGTTGCCAGTGCCACGCGCATTCTTTGTGTCCAAGGTGGATGCCTGGATCTCTGGCATTGCCGTGGCTGCGGGTTTCACGTGCCTGAGCATTGCGGCCCCGATGGTGCTGTTCTCCACGTCCAGGGCTGAGATGGCTGTGCTGGCCGGCATCGTCTTGCTGACGCTGGTGCTGCCGATCTGGCTGCTGCTGGACACGAACTACACCGTGACGGGCGAGGAGCTGCGCATTCGCAGCGGCCCGTTTCGCTGGCGCATCGCATTGAGCGAGGTGCGGGAGGTATCGCCGTCTCGCAGCTGGCTGTCATCGCCCGCGCTGTCGCTGGACCGCATTCGTGTTCTGTACGGCACTGCTCGCAGTGTGCTTGTGTCGCCGCGTGAGAAACAACGGTTTGTGGACTGCTTGCGTGAGCGTTGCCCCGCAGCCCACATCACTGGTTTTTGAATTCCGTTTCGAGGAACTTGTTATGTTCACCAAAATCCTGATCGCCAACCGTGGCGAAAACGGCCGCGCAGCGGACGTTTCGACAAATTGCCTGCCTCAGACCGCGCAGCGGGCTGCTACACGCCACCCCATAGCCTAAGGAGTTAAGAGAATGTTCACCAAAATCCTGATTGCGAACCGGGGCGAGATTGCGTGTAGGGTGATTGCAACGGCCAAGAAAATGGGCATCGCAACCGTCGCCGTCTACTCCGACGCTGACAAGGAAGCGCGCCACGTCAAGCTGGCCGACGAGGCTGTGCACATTGGCGCCGCGCCCAGCCGCGAGTCGTACCTGCTGGCCGACAAGATCATTGCCGCCTGCAAGCAGACGGGCGCGCAGGCCGTGCACCCGGGCTATGGCTTCCTCTCTGAAAACGAAGCCTTCGCCAAGCGCTGCGAAGACGAAGGCATCGCCTTCATCGGCCCCAAGGCGTTTTCGATTGCTGCCATGGGCGACAAGATCGCATCGAAGAAGCTGGCCAACGAGGCCAAGGTCAACACCATCCCGGGCTACAACGACGCCATCTCGGGCCCCGAGCAGGCGGTGGAGATCGCCAAGGGCATTGGCTACCCCGTGATGATCAAGGCTTCGGCCGGCGGCGGTGGCAAGGGCCTGCGCGTGGCGTTCAACGACAAGGAAGCGTTTGAAGGCTTTGCCAGCTGCCAGAACGAGGCCCGCAACAGCTTTGGCGACGACCGCATCTTCATTGAGAAGTTTGTGCAGGAACCGCGCCACATCGAGATCCAGGTGCTGGGCGATTCGCACGGCAACGTGATCTACCTGAACGAGCGCGAGTGCTCCATCCAGCGCCGCCATCAGAAGGTGATTGAAGAGGCTCCATCGCCCTTCATCAGCGACGCCACCCGCAAGGCGATGGGCGAGCAGGCGGTGCAACTGGCCAAGGCCGTGAAGTACCAGAGCGCGGGCACGGTGGAGTTCGTGGTCGGCAAGGACCAGGACTTCTACTTCCTGGAGATGAACACCCGCCTGCAGGTGGAGCACCCGGTGACGGAATGCATCACCGGCCTGGACCTGGTGGAGCTGATGATCCGCGTGGCCGCGGGCGAGAAGCTGCCGTTGACACAAGCCGACGTGAAGCGCGACGGCTGGGCCATTGAGTGCCGCATCAACGCCGAAGACCCGTTCCGCAACTTCCTGCCGTCCACCGGCCGCCTGGTGCGCTTTCAGCCGCCGGAGGAGACGATGTTCCAGTCCGATACGACCAAAAAATTGGGCGTGCGGGTGGACACGGGCGTGTATGAGGGCGGCGAGATCCCCATGTACTACGACTCGATGATCGCCAAGCTCATCGTGCACGGCACGGACCGCAACGATGCGATTGCCAAGATGCGCGCGGCGCTCAACGGCTTTGTGATTCGCGGCATCAGCAGCAACATCCCGTTCCAGGCCGCGTTGCTGGCGCACCCCAAGTTCGTGACGGGCGACTTCAACACCGGCTTCATCGCCGAGAACTACGGCAAGGGCTTCCACGCCGAAGACGTGCCGCACAGCGACCCGCTGTTCCTGGTGGCGCTGGCCGCGTTCATGAACCGCCGCTACCGTGCACGCGCCTCCGGCATCAGCGGCCAGCTCGCTGGCCACGAGGTGAAGGTGGGCGAGCAGTTTGTGGTAGTCACGCTGGGTGCTGAAGGGCAGAACCAGCACCACGAGGTGACGGTGTCCGACTTTGAAGACAAATCGGGCTCCAGCGCAATCAGCGTGGGCGGCAATAGCTATCAGATCAGTAGCACCGCCACGCTGGGCCAGATCCGCGTGCAGGGCGCATGCAACGGCCAGGGCTTCACGGCCCAGGTGGAGCGCGGCGTGGGCAAGAACCCGCTGGCGCTGCGCATTGCCCACAACGGCACGCAGATCGATGCGCTGGTGCTGTCGCCCCTGGGTGCCAAGCTGCACAAGCTGATGCCATTCAAGGCACCGCCAGATCTGTCCAAGTTCCTGCTCTCGCCCATGCCCGGCTTGCTGGTCGATGTGGCGGTGCAGCCTGGGCAGAAGGTGCAGGCCGGTGAAAAGCTGGCGGTGATCGAAGCCATGAAGATGGAGAACATCCTCTTTGCCGCGCAAGATGGCGTGGTGGGCAAGATCACGGCGGGCAAGGGTGAGTCGCTGGCGGTGGACCAGGTGATCCTGGAATTCCAGTGATCCTGCCCAGGGCCCCACAACCCATCCAGAGGGGCCTTGCGCCCCTTTTTTAGTCTTTTTGGCCGCTAGCGCTAGAAGAATATGCGCTGGTTGCTATCAAATCAGGAGTAATCATGAGCACAACCCCACGCCCCTTCAAGGTCCTGGGCATCCAGCAGGTGGCCATTGGCGGCACCGACAAGCAGCGGATGAAGACGCTGTGGGTGGACATGCTGGGCCTCGAACAGACCGGCACTTTCCAGAGCGAGCGCGAGAACGTCGATGAAGACATCCTGGCCATGGGCAAAGGCGCCTTCAAGGTGGAGGTGGACATCATGCAGCCGCTGGACATCGACAAGAAGCCCGCCGTGCACACCACGCCGCTCAACCACATCGGCCTGTGGATCGATGACTTGCCCAAGGCGGTGGAATGGCTCACGGCCAAAGGCGTGCGCTTTGCGCCCGGCGGCATCCGCAAGGGGGCGGCGGGCTACGACATCACGTTCTTGCACCCTAAGAGCAATGACGAGTTTCCAATTGCGGGCGAAGGCGTGTTGATCGAACTGGTGCAGGCACCGGCGGACGTGATTGCCGCGCTGGGCTGAACCCCACCACCACAGCCCGCTGTTGCCCCCATGGTTTCGCTCCAGCGTACGTTGCTGGCTGGCGCCAAGGTGAGCGCCCTGCTGGTCCTCGCACTGGCAGGGCAGGGCGGTGGGGCAGCAGGTGGCACGGGTGCCTATCCGCTCGACTGGGGCCGGCCGGGGGAAACCCTGCAGTACCGGTCCTGCGGCTGCGCGGACCGCTGCTGGGTGGCGGAAGTGAAACACCAGCGGTCCCGCAAGACGCTGGCCTCCCTGCGATGTGACTGCGAGCGTCTGTTCGGTCGCGTCGGCAGTAGCGGCGCCGAGGTGGAGCACAGTCCGAGCTGTTCTGCCATCGACGACGCTGACAACAAGCCCCGCGCCATCCGCGAGGCGCTGGAGCAGATGCTGGGGCGCTGAACAGCGCGGCGTCCATGACCTGGGGCGTCATGGTCACCGGGCCCGGCGGGGGCTACAACGGCGGCACCTTGTCTTTGGTGTCGCCTGCCCATGCAAAAAATTGCTTCTCTGGCCTTGCTGCTCGCAGGTGCCATTCACCTGATTCCCTTGATCGGCGTGCTCGGCTCAGAGCACTTGGCCAGACTCTACGGCGTGGCCCCTTCCGATCCGAAAACGCTCATCCTGCTGTGGCACCGTGCCGTGTTGTTCGGCATCGTGGGTGGGCTCTGCCTGATGGCGGCGTTCAAGCCCGGCCACCAGTGGCCGGGCCTGATTGTTGGTGCGGTCAGCATTTTTTCTTTCCTGCTGCTTGCATGGTCCACAAACGGCTTCAATGCGCATTTGCAGCGCGTGGTGGTGGCCGATGGCCTGGCCCTGGCGTGCCTGGTTGCGGGCGCTGTGGCCCGAGTCTGGTCCGAGAGGTGCCCAGCAAGCGCCTAACTTTCACGAACTTCGGAGCGTGCGAGAGGGCGCCAGCCGCAAGATAAAAGCCAAAGCCACCAGTTGTCAGCGCGTTGCATTGGCGGTTTTGGCCGTGGTTTCAACGTGCTCCCTAAAGTGGTCAACAGCTGGCTTTTCTACCGTTTTCGCACGGCGAGATCCGAACAGTTGAGCGCCTGAAAATAGTGGCACCTTTTGTGACCATGTTGAAGGCAGTTGTGCCGAAATCTCCTTCAAAATCATGGTGATAGCGATACAAAGCGGCTCTCCTGACGACTCTGGGGTGGCGCTTGGTGTGATCACTGATGCAATACCTGGTGCTTGCAGCAGCAGGCTTTTGAAAGGAACCAACCCATGGCCAACGCAACCCTCTCCGCCCCCCAGCCCATCCAGCTCCATCGCCCCGTCCCTGCGCCGGTCGTGCAAGGTGAGTGGTCGGTGGCAGACATCCAGGCCTTGCTCGACAAGCCCTTGATGGACCTGCTGTTTGAAGCCCAAACCGTTCACCGCCAGCACTGGCCTGCAGGCGACGTTGAGCTGGCCACGCTGCTGTCGGTCAAGACCGGCGGCTGCCCCGAGAACTGCGGCTATTGCCCGCAGGCGGCGGAGTTCGACACCGGCGTGAAGGCTGACAAGCTCATGGAGGTGGATGAGGTGGTGCGCGCCGCCCAGGCCGCCAAGGACGCGGGTGCCACGCGCTTTTGCATGGGTGCCGCCTGGCGTGCGCCCAAGGACCGCGACATTGAAAAAGTCAGCGCCCTGATCGGTGCGGTGAAGGGCCTGGGCCTGCAGACCTGCGCGACGCTGGGCATGCTCGAATCGCACCAAGCGCAGGCATTGAAAGACGCGGGCCTGGACTACTACAACCACAATCTGGACACCGCCCCCGAGTACTACACCGATGTGGTCAGCACCCGCGCCTACCAGGACCGGCTGGACACGCTGCAGCATGTACGCAGCGCGGGCATCAGCGTGTGCTGCGGCGGCATCGTGGGCATGGGCGAGGCGCCCGTGCACCGTGCGGGCCTGATTGCGCAGCTGGCCAACCTGCAGCCGTACCCCGAGTCCGTGCCCATCAACAGCCTGGTGCGCGTGCCTGGAACGCCTTTGGCTGACAGCGAGCCCATCGACCCGTTTGACTTTGTGCGCGTGATTGCGGTGGCCCGCATCACCATGCCCAAGGCGCGCGTGCGCCTGTCGGCGGGGCGCCAGCAACTGGGTGAAGCCGTGCAGGCGCTGTGCTTCATGGCCGGGGCCAACTCCATCTTTTATGGCGACAAGCTACTGGTGACAGGCAACCCCGACGTGGAGGCGGATGTGCAACTGCTGGCCAAGCTGGGCCTGAATGGCCACCGCACAACGACCACCACCCTGGACGGGCACAGCCACAGCGCTTGATGTTCCCCGGAGCGGCGGCGTGCTTCTGCTGGAGCGCGCTGCTGCGCCACCGAATGCAGTGCCACAGTGCTGCGCTACGACACGGCGCGGGGCACAGCCATTCAGAGCGGATCTTCGCGCAAGGTCAGTTCAATGCGCTCCATGGGCAAATCGGCCGCCAGGCGGTCCACCTGGGCCAGCCTTGCAGGCTCGGCATCGGCAAACTGCTGGGCAATGCGCCGAAACTCCTCCGACAGTGCCAGGAAGGCATCGACCATGTCAGGGTCGAAGTGGCTTCCCCGGCCGTCGCGGATGATCTTCACGGCCTGCTCGTGGGAATACGAGGGTTTGTAGACACGCTCTGAAATCAGTGCGTCATACACGTCGGCCACGGCCATGAGCCGCGCTGACAGCGGAATGGTGTTGCCCACCAGGCCTTCGGGGTAGCCAGAGCCGTCCCATTTCTCCTGGTGGCTGTAGGCGATCTCCTTGGCATACCGGAAAAACGGGTTGTCCTGTGTGGTACCCGTCTCGGCCGCGATGATGGCGTCGCGCCCCAGGGTGGTGTGGGTCTTCATGATCTCGAACTCTTCCGGCGTGAGCTTGCCGGGCTTGAGCAGGATGCGGTCCGGAATACCCACTTTGCCAATGTCGTGCAGCGGGGCGGACTTGAAGATGGTCTCGATGGCGGCGTCAGTCAGCTCGTCCTTGAAGCGCGGGTGGTTTTGAAGGTCGCGGGCCAACGCTTCCATGTAGTGCTGCGTGCGGCGAATGTGGTTGCCCGTTTCGTTGTCGCGCGTTTCGGCCAGCGAGGCCATAGCGCGGATCGTGGCGTCCTGCAGCTCGGCCATCGCCCTGGTGCGGTTGGCGACCTCCTGCTCCAGAAAATGGTTGTGCTGGGCCAGGAAATCGCGCGCGCGCTTGAGCTGCAGGTGGTTGCGCACCCGGGCCATCACGATGGCCGGGTTGATGGGTTTGGTGATGTAGTCCACCGCACCCAGCTCCAGGCCAACGCTTTCGTCATCGGCTGCGCTCATGGCGGTGAGGAAGATGACGGGGATGTCTTCGGTGTCGGGGTTGAACTGCAGGCGGCGCAGCACCTCGTAACCGTCCATGTCCGGCATCATGATGTCCAGCAGGATCAGGTCGGGCTTGCTGTCGCCCGCCACAATCTGCAGTGCACGCTCGCCACTGGGCGCGAGTTTGACCTTGTAGTCGGTGCGCAGCAGGTCGCTCATCAGCGAGAGGTTGTCGGGCGTGTCGTCTACGACCAGCACCGTGCATTTGGCACTGGGCGCGAATGGGCTATTCATGAACCGGGTCCTCCTGGTTGTCATTGTGTGCAAGGGGAGCCTTGCGCAGTGCTGTCAGTGCCCCCACGAAGTCGTAGCTGTCCATCGACCTCTTCATCTGGCCATACAGCGGCCCCAGCAGGGCCTGCAGGGTGGGGGCGGATTGCTTGAAGATTTCAATGGCGTCGGAATCGTCGTCGGACAGCAGCGCGCTGAGCTGCGCCACCAGTTCACGCGCGGCGGATGCGTCGATCTGCAGGCCGGGAGCAACGTCCGCGCCCGCAACCTCCTCTGCGGGCAGGGCCTGCTGTAGTGCCGTAACCAGCGCCTGGCAAGCCGCTTCGACAGGCTGAAGCAGTGGCTCCACCAAGTCGGGCGAGGCCTTCTGGGCGATGGCTTCTTCCACCCGTTGCGCCAGGGCGGCCAAGGCGGTAGCGCCAATGGTGCTGGCCGTGCCTCTGAGCGTGTGCATGGCGCGCTGGGCCTCGTCGTGCTGCCCGGCGGCCATGGCGATGCGGGTGGCTTGTACCGCATGCGCTTGCCCTGTCACAAATTTGCGTAGCAGGCCCTCGTAGGCAGGCCGTTTGTCCAGCACGCGCCGCAGGCCGGCGGTCACGTCGAGCCCTGGGATGCGGTGCAGTGCGTCATCGGCGGGAAGCGCGGCAGTGGAGTGGGGCGCTGTGTCGGACTTGGAGGGAGCGCTTGCTGGCTGCCCCTGAAGGTCTCCGCCTTCGCTGTCAGCCTCGTCCGCACCGGTGGTACGCGGTGCAATCCATTGCAGCAGGGTGGCAAACAGTTCGTCCGGGTCGATGGGTTTGGCGAGGTGGCCGTTCATGCCCGCTTCCAGGCACAGGTCACGGTCGCGGCTCATGGCGTTGGCCGTCATGGCAAGCACGGGCAACTGGGCCCAGGACGGGTTCTGGCGCAGGTGCCTGGTGGCGGTCAGGCCGTCCATCACGGGCATTTGCATGTCCATCAGTACCAGGTCGTAGGGGGCTTGGGCGAGCATGTCCAGCGCCACCTGTCCGTTCTGGGCCACGTCCACCACCAGGCCTGCGCCGCTCAGCAGCTCGGCGCCTACTTGCTGGTTCAGGTCGTTGTCGTCCACCAGCAGCACCCGCGCACCAGCAATGGCAGACAGGTGCGCTGCACGGGTGGGTGCCTGCTTGGTCCGACCGTCAGAAGATCGGGTCGGCCCTCCCAGCGCCTGCATGGCGGCATCAATCAGTTGCGAGGGGCTGACGGGCTTGGACAGCATCAGCTGCAGCCCCGCGCGCTCCAGTTCGCTTTGCACATCGTCGCGGCCTGCTGCGGTCACTATGACCGTGTGGGGCGGGTGCTGCAGGCGGGCGAGTGCGCGGTGGGTGTCAAACCCGTCCATGCCGGGCATCTTCCAGTCCACGAATGCGATCTCGCAGGGGCGACCAGCCTGTTCGGCGGCGCGGGCCTGGACCACCGCCTCCTCGCCGGAAGAGGCCGTGGTGACGGCAAAGCTCATGCGGGCCAGCATCTCGCCCAGGATATGCCGGGCCTGCTGGCTGTCGTCCACTACCAGTACGTGCCGCCCACGCAGGTCGGGGGTGGGCAGCAGAGGGGCATGGCTCGGGTTGCCCAGCCCCAGACGGGCGGTAAACCAGAAGGTGCTGCCCACCCCAGGCTGGCTTTGTACCCCCACTTCGCCGCCCATCAAGCCAGCCAGCTTCTTGGAAATGGCCAGCCCCAGCCCGGTGCCGCCGTATTTGCGCGTGGTGGAGGTGTCGGCCTGTTCGAACGAGCGAAACAGCCGCGACTGCTGCTCGGGAGTCAGGCCGATGCCGGTGTCCTGCACCTCAAAGCGCAGCAGGACTCCGGTGTTGTCGCGCGACGTTTCGGTGACGCGCACGATGATTTCGCCCTTGTCGGTGAATTTGACGGCGTTGTTGGCGTAGTTCACCAGGATCTGCCCCAGGCGCAACGGGTCGCCGCGCAGGTCGTCGGGCAGGGCAGGGTCCACATCGAACAGCAGCTCCAGACCCTTGTGCACGCATTTGTCGCTGACCAGGTTGACCACGTTGTCCAGCACGCCGCGCAGGTCAAAGTCCACCAGCTCCACTTCAAGCTTGCCGGCTTCGATCTTGCTGAAGTCCAGGATGTCGTTGATCAGGCCCAGCAGATGCTGGCCTGATCGCTGGATCTTTTCGACATAGTCGCGCTGGCGCGGCGTGAGGTTGGTGCTCAGGGCCAGGTGGCTCATGCCGATCACCGCGTTCATGGGGGTACGGATCTCGTGGCTCATGTTGGCCAGGAAGTCCGACTTCATCTGCGAGGCGTCTTCAGCGCGGGCCCAGGCAATCTCCAGCTCGTCCTCGTGTTCGCGCAGGGCTGCGTTGACCTTCTGCAGCTCCACGGTGCGCTCTGCAACGCGCGCCTCCAGCGCCTCCTCGTTGCGCTTAAGGGCCTCTACCAGCTCGTTCTGCGCGGCCATGGCCTGGGACGTAGCCTTTTCGCGCTGCAAGAATTGTCGCGCCATCGCAAAGGCCAGCAAAAACGTGAGCAGCGCCTGGAATGCCGTGAGCCCAGTGGTGAGCAAAGTCTGGCGCTTGACCTCGGCATTGCGCGAATCGCCCAGCATGGCGGAAACGCGCGAGGCGTTGAGCGAAAGCTCTTGCACCGTGTCGCGCAGGCCGTCCAGCTCGGTGCGCAGCCGTCGCATATTGGTCTGGCTGGAGGTGGCGTCCACACTGGCGCCAAAGTAGCTGTCGCCCGCTGCCACAAACCGCTGCAGGGCCGCCAGCGCATTGGCGTAAATGGGCTCGTCCTGCATCAGCGTGCGAGAGGTGCCGCTCTCCAGCGCGCTGAAACGGCTCAGGAACAAGTCGTAACGCAGCTCCAGCTTGTCCGTGGTGATGCTGGTGGGGTCCAGCTCGAACTGGTGCAGCGCATGGTCCAGCTTTTCGTACTCCACGTTGAGCTGCAAGAACGACCACAGCGCGTTGACGTCGCCGCGCCGCATGACGGCCTCCACGCTGCGGTACTGGCTGTACTGCACAGCCGCAATAGCGACATAGGCCAATACCAGCCCCGCAATGATGAGCCTCAGGATGTGTTGGCTGCGCAGCATGCGTGGGGGCTGTGGCGGGGAGGGGCGGCTATCGGATGTGCAAGGCGTTGAGCTGCCAGGCCGCCCGGTTGTAGTACAGCTCGCTGCGCAACTCTGCCTTGGTGTCAAACGGGTACACGATGAACAGCGGGCCTTTTTCGCGGATGGGCATGGGCCGGTTGTTCATCAGGCGCGCCACGATCACGTCGTGGCGCGTGGCATCGTCTGCAGGGATCTCGGTTTTGTAGTCATTCAGGGCCACAGCAGTGATCTTGGTGCCCTTGGCGCCCACCGCCGCCAGCACATCGCGCAGCAGGGGGCCTGTGAAAGTGACGGCGCTGGGGTACCAGGGTGTCTGGGTGGAGAAGCTGTGCTGCGGCAGCTTCTCCAGCATCTTCATGTCGAACTGCGCCTGCGGACCCCGGTTGGTCTGCGTGATGGCGCCATCGATGGTCAGGACGACGGGACCTGTGGGTGACTCCAGGGCGTGTGCGGTGCCCGCCGCCAGCGCACCGATGACCCATGCCGCCAATGCCTTGGACCTCGCCAGTTTCCCCCCATGACGACGATGAGATTGCATGGACACCCCCCTTCCGGTTTGGTAACAGTCTCGCGGACAGACGCCCAAAATGTAAACCGATTTATTGCCGCTGGTCTGGCTGAAGGTGGTTTTGCATATAGAGCGGATGATGGTGGGAGAGGGGGCAGGGCCAGGGCTTCAGGCAGCGGTGGCTGCGGTGGTGAGGTTGGCTGCGGCCATGGTGTCCCAGGCCTTGAGCGCCTCGGCCGTGTACATGAGTGCCGGGCCGCCCCCCATGTAAACGCACACGGCCAGCATTTCTTCTAGTTCTGCACGCGTGGCGCCAAGCTTTTGCAGCGCCTTGACATGAAAACCGATGCACCCGGAGCAGCGCTGGGTCACGCCGATGGCCAGGGCAATCAGTTCTTTGTGTTTGCTGGTCAGTGCCCCTTCCGCCATGGACGCCTGCGCCAGCTGCGCAAAGCCCCGCATGGCGTCGGGCTGGGCCTTGCGAAAGGTGGCCAGGTTTTCGTTGATGCCCTGAATCAGGCCGATGTGATCAAACGTACTCATTTCATTATTCCTCGCTGGGACCATGATGAGCGCCAGCCAGGCGGCGGGCGCACGCCATCGGTTCATTTTTTCATCGGACAGGTGTTGATGCCGAGCAGCGTGTAGGCCGGGCAGAAGCGAAACAGGCCTGTTGCCAGTGGTACCACCCCCAGCCAACCCCACCAGCCCACCGTACCGGTGGCAGCCAGTGCGATCAAGACCAGGCCTGCGACGATGCGTAGCACACGGTCTACGGTTCCTACATTGATGTTCATGATGATTCCTTGCTCTGGGGTTGTGGCCCGGGGATGGGCCTTACTTGCACAAGCGCGGTGAACGCCGGATGCGCTCACCGCCCGGTCAATCGAATGAGGGGGATGCGGGCGCTGCGACGGGATTGCCCGCAGCCAACCACGCGTCAAAGCCGCCTGCGATGGACTGCACCTGCAGGTAGCCCATGTCCTGCATGGCACACGCAGCCAGCGCAGCCCGGCCACTGGTCTTGCAGTACAGCACCACCTTGAGGTCGCGAGCGTTGAGTTCGGGCGTGCTACTGAGCCGGAACTCCAGCACTCCGCGAGAGGCGTGAATGGCGCCGGGGATATGCCCAGCCTGGTACTCGTCGGCCTCTCGCACATCGATCAGCACGTCGGCGTTGCGGATGGCTTCGTCTGCCTTGTCCAGCGGTACCTCTTGCACCAGAGCCTTGGCAGCAGTGACCAGATCGTGGGCGGTTTTCATGTCAGTGTTCCTGCAGTGGGTGGGGTGGTACGGATGCGGCAGCGTGTCACAGCGCGTTGACGGGAATCTTGAGATAGGTCACGCCGTTGGCTTCCGGTGGCGGCATTTCTCCCGCGCGGATGTTGACCTGCACCGAGGGCAGGATGAGCACCGGCATCTCCAGCGTGGCGTCACGTTGGGTGCGCAGCGCCACAAAAGCCTCCTCGGTCACCCCGTCGTGCACATGGATGTTGTCGGCGCGCTGGTCGGCAACGGTGGTTTGCCAGGCCACTGCGCGCCCTGCGGGGGGGTAGTCGTGGCACATGAACAGGCGGGTCTCAGCGGGCAGGCTGAGCAACTTGCGCACTGACTGGTAAAGCGTGTGTGCGTTGCCACCAGGGAAGTCGCAGCGCGCGGTACCCACATCGGGCATGAACAGCGTGTCGCCGACAAACACGGCGTCTCCCACTTTGTAGGCCATGCAAGCCGGCGTGTGGCCAGGCACTGCGAGTGCCTTTGCCTCTAGCTGACCAATGCGGAACACCTCGTTGTCGTGCAGGAGCTGGTCGAACTGGCTGCCATCCGGGTGGAACCCGGGCTCCAGATGAAAGACCTTCTTGAACACATCCTGTACCTGGGTGATGGACGCACCAATGGCAATTTTCCCGCCCAGCTTGTCGCGAAGGTAGTGCGCGGCCGACAGGTGGTCTGCATGGGCATGGGTTTCCAGAATCCATTGCACCTTCAGCCCCTGACCTTGCACAAACGCCACGATCTTGTCGGCAGACAGCGTACGGGTGCGACCCGACTTCGGGTCGTAGTCCAGCACCGAATCCACCACCGCGCAGTGGCCGCCAGGCTGATCGAACACCACATAGCTCACCGTCCAGGTGGCGTCATCAAAGAAGGCTTCTATATGGGGTTGCATCGAAGGACTCCGTATTTAATTTCTATGTTGATAGTTTATTGACAGATAGATTGTTAGTCAATAGAATATCGACATCGAATTTGAAAAAGGAGCCCGCCACCATGCACGCAGAGACGCAAATGGACCTTGAAGCCTTGCGCAGGTCCGCCGACATCGCCTGCCGCTTGATGAAGGTTTTGTCCAACCCCGATCGCCTGCTCTTGCTGTGCCAGCTGACACAGGGTGAAAAGCGCGTGGGCGAGCTGGAGGAACTGGTGGGCATCTCCCAGCCCACGTTGTCCCAGCAACTGGGGGTGCTGCGCGAAGAGGGCCTCGTCAGTACCCGCCGAGAAGGCAAAAACATCTATTACGAGATCGCCAGCCCCCAGGCCCTGGCCGTGATGAACGTGCTGTTCGAACAATTTTGCGGCCCTGCCAAGGAGAGCGCAGCATGCTGATCGACTGGACCCATTTCACCCCCTGGGCCGCCCTCGCGGGCGGTGTTCTGCTGGGCCTGGCCTCGGCGCTTTTTGTGCTTTTCAATGGGCGCATCCTGGGCATCAGCGGCATCGTCGGTGGCCTGCTGCGGCCTCGCGCTGGCGACATCGGTTGGCGTGTGGCTTTTGTGCTGGGCATGTTGGTGGCGCCCGGGCTTTCCTGGCTGGTGGCAGGCCCTACGCAGCCGCGCATTGATACGGGCTGGGGCATGGTGGTGATCGCCGGCCTGCTGGTGGGTGTCGGCACCCGCTACGGATCGGGCTGCACCAGCGGCCATGGCGTGTGCGGACTCTCGCGCATGTCGCCCAGGTCCCTGGTGGCCACCCTGGCCTTCATGGGGGCAGGGTTCGTCACCGTCTTTCTCATCCGGCACGCGCTGGCCTGACCCTCTACGCATCGGAGCATTGATCGCTATGAAAAATCGTATTTCGGAGTTTGTGGTGGGCCTTATCTTTGGACTGGGCCTGATCGTCTCGGGCATGACCGACCCCAGCAAGGTGCTCGGATTTCTGGATCTGGCTGGCTTGTGGGACCCATCGCTGGCGTTTGTGATGGGCGGAGCCATTGCGGTGGGCGTCTTTGCGTTCGCCGTGGCAAAGAAGCGCACCACCAGTTTCCTGGGAGGCGCGATGCACTTGCCCACGTCGCGCGACATTGATCGCCGACTGGTGGTCGGAAGCCTCATCTTTGGCGCAGGTTGGGGCATTGCAGGTTTTTGTCCAGGTCCGGCCATCGTATCGGCGGGCGCAGGCCAGCCCAAAGCCATCGTGTTTGTGATCGCCATGCTGGCGGGTATGTGGCTGTTCGAATTGGCTGAACGCATGTCCCGTCGCCATACCTCCACCCAAGTCGGAGTCCGCTGACATGCCGCTGCAGATCATTGCCCTTACCCCCGATTTCGCAGTGTCGCCCCAGCTGGCCACTACCGACTTTGCCCCTTTGGCCCAGCAGGGCTTCAAGACCGTCATCAACAACCGGCCCGACGGGGAGGGCGGTGGCGCACAACCCACCAGCCCTGAAATGGAGCGCGCCGCCACGGTGGCCGGGCTGCATTACGTGTACCTGCCCGTGGTGAGCGGTTCCATCACTCCGGAACAGGTAGAGGCCATGCACAAGGTCCTGATCTCGGCACCCAAGCCCACATTGGCGTTTTGCCGTTCGGGCGCCAGGTCTGCGCAGATGTTTGGGCTAGCGCAGGCCCTGGGCGTCGAGGCTTCCTGATCTCCCAGGAATCGCCATGAACTTAGTGCCCGGCTGGATCCGCACTTATCAGAAGTCTTGGCTCTCTGGGGACCTTGTCGCCGGTGTGATCGTTACGGTGATGTTGATCCCGCAGAGCCTGGCGTATGCCCTGTTGGCGGGCCTGCCGCCCGAGGTTGGCTTGTACGCCAGCATCCTGCCCATCATTGCTTATGCCATGCTGGGCTCCAGCATGACGCTGGCCGTGGGACCAGTGGCGGTGGCTTCGCTCATGACGGCGAGTGCGCTGCAGCCACTGGCAACGGCAGGCTCGCCCGACTACGTCGCCCTGGCCATGGTGCTCTCGCTGTTGTCGGGTGGCATGTTGCTGCTGTTTGGCGTGTTGCGGCTGGGTTTTCTAGCCCATTTTCTGAGCCATCCGGTCATCAGCGGGTTCATCTCCGGCTCTGCCGTACTCATCGCAGTCGGGCAGGTCAAGCACCTGCTGGGGGTAAAAGCGGGCGGTAGTGATGTTCTCGACACCCTGGTGCAACTGGTACATGCGCTGCCTGGAACCAACCTGGTGACGCTGGGCATCGGTGCGGGGAGCGTGCTGTTCCTGGTACTGGCCCGCCGGTCACTATCGCCCTGGCTGGTCCGCCTGGGCACCCCCCCCCGGCTGGCAGATATTGCGGCCAAGCTCGCTCCCATGCTGGCCGTGGTGGTGTCCACTGTATTGGTGGCCGCCATGCGGTGGGACCAGTCTGCGGGCGTCAGCATTGTGGGGGCAGTCCCTCAAGGCCTGCCACAGCTCGGGTTGCCATCGGTGTCGTTGGTGGCGGTCGGCTCCTTGTGGCTGCCCGCGTTGCTTATTTCCCTGGTGGGGTTTGTGGAGAGCGTGTCGGTGGCGCAGTCCTTGGCACTCAAGCGACATCAGCGCATCCAGCCCAACCGGGAACTGCTCGGCCTGGGCGCTGCCAATGTCGCTAGTGCGTTGTCGGGTGGGTTTCCTGTCACTGGAGGTTTTGCGCGGTCGGTGGTCAACTTTGCGGCGGGTGCCAACACGCCCCTGGCTGGCGTGATTTCTGCCGGGCTGATGGGCGTGGTGATCGCCGTGCTGACCGGCCTCTTCCATTATTTGCCCCATGCTGTGCTTGCGGCCACCATCATCGTGGCGGTGGTATCTCTGATCGACATACAGACCCTGCGTGAGGCCTGGCGCTACGACAAGGCCGACGCCATGTCGCTGCTGGCCACCGCGGGTGGGGTGATCGCGTTTGGTGTGGAGGTCGGTATCTTTATGGGGGTGGCGTTGTCGCTGGGCACTTTGGTTTGGCGCAGCAGCCATCCACACATTGCGGTGGTAGGGCGCGTGCCTGGCACCGAGCACTTTCGGAACGTGGCCCGCCACGCGGTGACCACAGAGCCGGGCCTGATTGCCGTTCGGGTGGATGAAAGCCTGTACTTCGCCAACTCGGATGCACTGCTCGACACGGTTGAATCGCTGGTGGCGGCACAGCCCGATACGCACTATGTGCTGTTGGTGTGCTCGGCCATCAACCAGATCGACACCACCGCCCTGGGTGTGCTGTCCGACCTGGAACGCAGCCTGGCCCAGCGCGGTATGGCGCTGCTGCTGGCCGAAGTCAAGGGACCCGTGCTGGACCGCCTGCAGAACACGCCGCTGGGGCAGCGTTTGGAGGACAGGGTGTTTCTGAGCACGCATGCGGCGTTTGACTTTGCACACCGCAGGGCGACTGCCCCGTCAAATCCATCACCATCGTTGGCCCGATAGCTCAGCTGTTGGTATTGGGCGACCGGCCGCATTGGTTCTTTGAAAGACCTCGACGGTCCCATTGCGCTTGGGCGTTGCTTGTGTTCGCCATCGAACAGACCGAGCCCGACCCGCTGCTTACATTCCGTCTCACATCCCTGCAGGGTGTGACGTAACGGGTTCCCAAGACGCCGCCACCCCATCCTCTGCGCAGGGTCCTGCGATGGTCGGAGCAAAAGGCGTTCTATGCACTTGAATCGAGAGAGCCGGCGGCTTGGTGCCGCTGAGCGCAGCGGTGCAACCCATACCCGCCCAGGAATGTGGCGCTGGTGCGCGACGGCATTTGCCACCCTGGTGGGAGGCTCCAATACATGGGCGACCGTGTTAGCGCAGCCGCTCAACTCCACGGAGGCGCTGGCACAACGGTGGGTGCCAGGGCCAGTGGCTTACGCTGCACTGTCCGCGATGGCGGCGCTGCTGGCCATGATCATCGTGGTGATGATGGTGTACGCCGCACGGCACGGTGTGCTCACACTCAACCGCCTGCTGGGACACCAGCGCCATCCGTACCTCGACATCGACCAGGCGGACTGGCCGCTGATCACGGTGTTCATTGCCGCCCACAACGAGGAACAGGTGATCGCTGGGTGCCTGCAGGCCCTGCTGGACACCAATTACCCGCTCGACCGGCTGAAGGTGGTGCCGGTCAACGACCGCTCTACCGATGGCACGCGCGCCATCATCGACGACTGGGTAGGCCGCTACCCGGGGCGCATCGAGCCGTTTCACCGTACCAAGGGCAAGCCAGGCAAGGCCGCAGCGCTCAAGGATGCCCTTCAACACGCGCAGGGCGACATTGTGATCATCTTTGACGCCGACTATGTGCCCGGCCGTGGTCTGCTCAAGCAGTTGGTGGCACCGTTTTTTGACCCCGAGGTGGGGGCTGTGATGGGCCGCGTGGTGCCGGTCAACACGGGGGTGAACCTGCTCACACGCATGCTGGATCTCGAGCGCAGCGGCGGCTACCAAGTGGACCAGCAGGCCCGCATGAATCTGCGCCTGGTGCCGCAGTACGGCGGCACCGTGGGCGGCGTGCGCTGTTCTGCCGTGGCTGCGGTGGGCGGCTGGCACGACGATACGCTGGCCGAAGACACGGACATCACCTACCGCCTGTTGCTCAACGGCTGGAAGACTGTGTACACCAACCGGTCCGAGTGCTACGAGGAGGTGCCACAGGACTGGCAAGTGCGCATCAAGCAGATCAAGCGCTGGGCCAAGGGACACAACCAGGTGATGGTGCGCTATGGCTTGCGCTTTGCATTCAGTCCTTACCTGAGCTGGCGCGAACGCCTGGACGGGCTGCTGCTTTTGTTCGTTTTTGCGCTGCCACCCCTGCTGCTGGTGGGCTGGTTGCTGGCTCTGGGCCTTTACTTCTTCAATGCGGGAGACATGCTGACGGGGCTGATCTCCTTGTTTGCGCTGATGGCCTACGGCACGCTGGGCAACTTTGCAGCGTTCTTCGAGATCGCCGTGGCGGTTCTGCTAGACGGCAAGCGCAGGCGGTTGCGCCTGCTGCCACTCAGCTTGCTGGGCTTTGTAATCAGCCTGTTTGCCATTTCGTCATCGGTATGGGGGCAGTTGATGGACAAACTGCTGCGCCGCGACATGGTGTGGGACAAGACGGTGCGGTACCGCCAACCGAGCGTCGAGCAATGAACACTGCCTTGTTCTACCTGGCCTTTGTGCTGGTCAGCATGGGATTGATGGTGATTGCCTTTGGCCCCACCTGGCGCGAGTGGCGACACCCCACCGATACCGAGGCTTTGCAGGTGTTACCGCAATACACCACTGACATCGACCATTTCGCCGACCGGTTTCGCGCTTTGGTGCAGGCACACCAGGCGCAGGTGCCCGGCCCCTATGCCAACGAGTTTGATTTTGCGCCCGTGTCACTCGATAGTGTGAACTGGGCCGGCATGCTTCGGCCGATGGTTTGCCTGGGCTCGGTCAAGCCACAGGCGGCCATCCAGTGCGCTGCGCCGCTGTTCGTGCATGGCGACTTTGAAGCACCGGCGCACAGCCGCTTTGCGGGCCTGTTGGCGCAGGGGCGTATCCGGTTGGGTACGGGTTGTGATGTGGGGAAATGGGCGCATGCAGACGCGTCCCTGCACCTGGCCCAGGGCTGCTCGGGGCTGCGGCGCCTGTCTTCATCCACCGCCGTGGAGCTGGAGGCCGACTGCTGCTTTGAACGGATCCAGGCGCCACACATTCGCTTTGGTGGTGATGCGGCAGTGCAATCTGAACGCGAGCAGGCCCCGTTGATTGGGGCCAGTTTTGACCGGTTGGAGGGCGCTCTGCGCCAGAGCGAGCATGTGACACTGGTGCGGGGCGACTGCAAACTGCCGCGCATGCACCGATATCACGGCTCGCTGGTGGTCACGGGGCGTCTGCTCATTGGGGCTGGCACCGTGATTGAAGGCGACGTGAAAGCCCGTGGCGGCATCGTCATGGGCGACCACGCGCGTGTGCACGGCTCTCTGTGTAGTGAAAAGCAGATCCAGCTCCTGGACCATGCCCAGGTGACCGGCCCCGTGGTGTCTGAGTCGGGCATCTTGCTTGGCGCTGGAGTACAGGTGGGCTCGCCGCAGGCTCTCACCACGGTCAGCGCAGAAACCATCATGGCCGAGGCCGGCGCCCGCGCGCATGGCACGGTGTGGGCCCGCCAACTGGGCATCGTGTGGTCAGCCTGAATGCGGCGCACCCGCTGTGCACGGCTGATCGGCGGCCAGCACCCTCGTCTTGTTCTATCCGCTGAACCGCCACAGAGGGCTTCTCCTTGCCACATCCCACCGTCACTCCCCACAGCCGCCAAGACCGCGAGCTGGCCTTCAACGCCGCGCGCGGCCTGCTGGCGCAGGCCCAACAGTCCCACAGGCACCAGTTGCCCCACCGGGCACTCAGTCGCATCCGGCTCAATCCATGGCTGCTGTTGCAGATCGTGGGACTGCCGGTGGTGTGGGTGTCTCTGATCTACGGATTGCGAGAACCGCTGTATGCGTTTTGGCGCAGCTACCTGCTCACCTGGGCGCAGTGGTTACATTTGCCGCTGCAGTCGGCGTCAGCGTCATCGCGCCAAGACCTGCTGGGCCTCAGCTGGTTGCCAGGCGCTGGCGACCAGGGGTTGTCCATCACTACCGGTGCTGCACTGGCTGCAGTGTTGACTGTTGTGGCCTGGGGCCTGGCACTGCGCCTACGGGGGCGGTGGCTGCCCGCGCAGTATCTGGTGCGGGTGCTGTGTGTGGTGCAGGCACTGGCGCTGCTGTACTTCTGGTTTGCGCCGATGCCGTTCCCGCACCTGATGCTGAACCATGTGATGGACCTGCTGGATGCAGGCTACCTGCTTATTCTGGCCATACCTGTGCTGATGGCGTTGGGCTACTACCCGCTGCAGATCAGCTGGCAGGCCAAGGTCGTGCATACCTTGCTCATCTTGTTGTTTTTTGGGGTGATGGTGCCGCAGCAGGCCCTGGTGCATATGCTGATCCTGCAGCACCTGTCGGTGGTGTTCATGCCTGTGCTGTACCTGTGCTTTGGGGCGCTGTTCGACATGATGGTGTTTGTGGCTCTGTATGCTTGGGCGGCCAGCACGGCCCCCTTGTCCGCCACACACTGAGGCGCCGCGCCCGCCCGTTGCGTATGTCCGCTGCCGGACAATCCCCGGCACCGTCCATTTCACTTGTCTGTACGCCTGCGTACGCAGTGAAGAAAACGAAGGCAATCTCTGCAGAATGGACTCGCCATCCTTTTCCCGGGGGTGTCGGCCTTCCTGGCAGTGCGCTCCTTTTTGCGCTGTTGCTCTCCAGATGTTGAAAGCGGTGTCCGGGCTTGCCTTCGGAGATCGTGCACATGCGACGTCGTTCATTGTTAGAAAAGGTGCCTGCCTTGGGTGCCGGTTGGCTTCTGGGTCCGGCCAGTTGGGCCGCAGACGCTCCGGTTCCCATCGACACCGTGGCGGAGATCAAGGCGTTGCGCATCCCGTCGGGCCCCTACGCAGGTGGCTATGAGCTGGCGCCCAATGGCCGCCTCAACTGGTACTTTGCCAACCTGGGGTTGTTGCCCTTGGTCCCGCTGCTCGGGACTGCCGATTTGCAAACCTATATCCTGCCGTACCTGAACCTTTATCTGGCCAGCACTGACCCGGTCACCAGCACCATTGCGGACATTGACTTCCCCTATGGCCGGGCCAACACCTCGGTGGTCAAGAGGGTGTTGTCTGACTCGGACGACGCCTACGCGTCCACATTTCTGTCGCTGGCGTCGCGCTATGTGATATCCAGTGGCAACTGGGCCTGGTGGGAGGCGCACAAGGCGGCACTCAAAAACATCGCTTACCGCAACCTGGCTTTGACGGCCAAGCCTTCGGGTCTGACTGCCGTGTTCCAGGCGCCACGCAGCCAGACCAACGCCAGCGGCTACCTCATGGACAACTGCGAAGGCTACCGAGGCCTGCGCGACTTTGCGGCGGTGTTGCGGTCCCGCAGTGAACTGTCCGAAGCCAACTACTACGACCTGCTGGCAACCAATACCGCCGACGGCATCGCGCGCCAGCTTTTCAAGGGCTCCGCACAGGCATTTTTGGCCAGTGACGCCACGCCCGCACCCAGCTCCGACTTTTACCCCGGCACCACCTGTCAGGTGTACCCGCAAGCCTTTGGGCTGCGCGAGCTGACGGCGCAGTTTTCTACAGGGTGGAACTACCTGAACACCCAGTCGCCAGGCTGGGAAACCGGGCGTCACGATCCTTTCCCCTGGGCCATCCTGGGGTACGTCGCTGCGTTGCGCGGGCAAAGCAGCGCGGCGCGTACGCAACTGGCGGCCATGGACAAAACCTTTGCCGCCAACCGCAGCCTGGTCACCATCAATGAACTGGGTTTTTACCTCCGCACCAAATCCGTTTTGAACGGCAGCACTACGGCATGAAGGGAAATTTTCGCAAGTGCAATGTTCGACAACAGACAGATAGAGACGGCATGCCCCCCGAGAATTCAAAGCTTCCCCGTCCCGATCTCAAGAAGCCACACATCGACCAATCCCTTGCCAACCGATTCTTGTCCCTGTTGCGGCCTGCAGAGCGGTCACGCCTGCTGTCGGTAGCCGATTGGGTGGAGCTGGAGAGCCAACAAACGCTCGGGCGCGCCGGCGAACGGTTGAGCCATGTGTACTTTCCCACCAACAGCATGATCTCGCTGCTCTCCAATCTGGAGGGTGCGCGCCACTTCGAGGCTGGGCAGATCGGCTTTGAGGGCATGCTGGGCGCCAGTGCAGGGCTGGGGGTGACGGCCTCGGCCTTCGATGCGGTGGTCTCGGGGGCAGGGCAGGCATGGCGGATCCAGCTGGATGCGTGGCGCAGCCATTGTTTGGCCAGTCGATCGCTGAGCCTGCTGACCACCCGCTATATGTATGTCGAGCTGTCGCAAATGGGCACGATGGTGGCCTGCGGACACTTTCACTCCCTGGAGCAGCGTCTTGCTCGGTTTCTGCTGATGTGCGAAACCCGCTTGCGCGCTCCCGACATTCAGATGACCCACGAAACACTGGCGCATCTGCTGGGGGTGCGCCGGGCGGGCGTGACGCTGGCGGCGGGCAAGCTGCAAGACAGCGGAGTGATCCAGTACGCGCGCGGGCATATCCTGGTGCTGAACCGGGATGCGTTGCTGGCGCATAGCTGTGCGTGCTTTGACCAGGACCTAGAGATCTATGAGCGGGTGATGTCGGCAGCCGGGAGCTAGCGCCTGCAGACGATCTCACAGCCCCTTGGAGGCACCGCTACTACCGACCTATGGCAGCTCCCAAAACAGCGACAGCTTGGCGCCGTTGCGGGAATAGTAGGGGTTGCTGTAACGCTCTACGCCTGCCGTAAAACCCCACTGTGGGCCCAGCCACTGGCGCAGCGTGAGCTGTGACTGCCGACTGTCAAAGTTGACGAGAGACACCCCGTTGCCAATCGCTTGGTAGCCCTCAGCCCCCCAGCCATGGCGGGCAATGATCTGGGTCTGGTGCGCTCGCCCCCAAGTGGCCGCTACAAACTGCTGGTGGGTTCGAACCCCTCCGGGGGAGCTGTTGTTGAAGCGTATTTCTGCCTGTACTACCCACGGCGACTCGAAATAGTAGGTGGACCCGAGGCTGATGTTGCGGTCGACGTGGCCGTCCGGCGCCCGGTAGTAGCCTGCGCCCAGGGTGGCCACCCACTGGCGCGTCGGGAGCAGCTTGCGGTTGATAAAAGCGTCCACACGGTAGCGTGGCAAGTAGGCCGCCCCGTCTCCTGCGCCCACCGACAGCGCGGTGAACCAGTCTTCGTTCCAGGTCACGGTGTCTGACAGCCCGATGAATTGGCCCGACTCTCCAAACCGCCGCATGGTGGCCAACTCCATGCCCAGCAGCTGGTTGTTCACTCCCCATTGGCCACGCACGCCCGTTTCATGCCAGTTCCCATACCCGTTGGTGAGGGTATGGCGGCTGGTGTAAGCCTCAATGCCCCGGACCGGGGCGGGCAGGTCTGTGGCCTCTTGCGCATGCGCTGCGGGCAAGCCGTTGGCCAACAAGCCCAGGGCCAGAACAAGGGCGGGGGCAGGGCAGATGATGTGTTGGGCGTTCATGGCGACTGGGTGAGGGAGTGACGAGGACTGGTACAGGCAGTTGTTTCCTGGGCTGCAGTGATGGCTTTGGACTCCAGGATTTGTGCGGCGACTTCGTCGGTCACCGTCCAGTGGGCGCTGTGCCGGTGGGGCAGGGCGGTTTGCAGCCAGCAGCGGGCAGAGGGGATGTCGCCCTGCTGCAGTGCCACCACAGCTACCAGACCCCAGGCAAAGTCGTCCTTCACCTGGGCCAGCCACTCGTCGCGGTGCTCAGCCATCCAGCGGCGGTAGTGCGCGGGTGCCCCTCCAGGGATCAACGGAAAACGCACCAGCAGCGGAAAGATCTGCGCCACGGCGTCGGGGTAGAAGGCATGTACTGTGTCACGCTGGCCGGGCTGGGTGGAAACCAGATAGCGCTTGCGCTGATCGTCCCAGAACACGGCCGCCAGAGTTTTGGTGAAGTTGGGGTGGCGCGTGTTTTGGGCGGCCTTGTGGGTGAAGGTGTAGGCCCACAGCTCCAGGTTGTCCATGAACAGCCCATGTTGGTACACAGGCGATACCAGGTAGATACCCTGATTGGGGTCTACCAGCTTGGCCAGCGCCGTACTGGTGGCAGTGCGGCTGCGCACCCAGCTGGCTTGGCCGCGTTGTGTGGCAGGCATGGAATCCATGAAAGCCAGCCACAGGCCCAGCACCGAATCGTCGGCATCGGCTGTTTTGCAGGGGGCCCACACCGGGCCATTGCGGCAAAAACGGTCAAAGGTCGCGTCGGGCTTTTGGCGTTGTACCAACCAGGCGCCCCAGGCCTTGGCAGGCTTCGAAACATCCAGCCCATTGCTGTGGGCCAGGAGAAGCGCCTGCAAGGCAAAGTAGGGGTCTACCGTGTCGCCCTGGCGCTGCACCGAGATGGCCCCCGAGGCATCGGCATACCCTTCTAGATCCAGTACAGCCGCCAAAGCAGAAAGTGGTGTTGCGAGGACAGCGCATGCCAGAGCACAGCCTATCCAGCGTGGCAGGCAGGAGCGGGTACGCGACCAGCAAGGGCGCGGTGGCTTTGGAGAGTCTGGGTTCAATGGATGGTCCGTGGCATGGGAAGCCATGGTCGGCGTGAGCGCATAGCGCCGTCTGTTCGCTACCGAACACAGCATGGCGGGTTCGATAGCGCACAGACCGTATCTACGCGTGGCCCCTACCGTCGGCGTTCGCCTTGACCTGGGGTGCAGGTTATCTGGCGAATCTCATTCAACGAGGACTACCCATGACTACGCAAAAAATGTTCGGAACTGACGGGGTGCGCGCCCAGGTGGGCATGGAGCCCATGACCCCACAGACGATCATGAGGCTGGCACATGCCTGCGGACAGCTGCTCAGCCGCAGGCACACGGGACTGAACCCACGGCCGGTGGTGGCGGTGGGCACCGACACGCGCGGGTCGGCCCCGATGTTCGAGGCGGCGCTGCAGGCTGGCTTTTCTGCGGCCGGAGTGGACACGGTGATGTGCGGCGAGCTGCCCACACCCGGCGTAGCCTACCTGACGCGCTTACGCGGCTACCAGGCGGGTGTGGTGGTGAGTGCATCGCACAACCCTTGTGAGGACAACGGGGTGAAGTTCTTTTCGGCCACGGGCGACAAACTGCCCGATGGGATGGAGGCCGAGATCGAGCGCACCATGGACCAGCCCATGGTCTGTCTGCCATCGTCCCTCTTGGGCCGCGTGTCGCAGCTGCCAGAGGCCTCCGATCTGTACATCCAGTTTTGCAGGCAGGCATTGCCTTCAGGTTTGCACCTAAAGGGCATGAAGATCGTCATCGACGCTGCCCACGGCGCCTGCCATCGCATTGCCCCCGAGGTGTTCCGACAGTTGGGCGCCCAGGTCATTGCCGTGGGCGCCTCACCCGATGGGCAGAACATCAACAACAACGTGGGCGCCACATCGCCCAAGCACCTGAGCGAGGCCGTGCTGGCCCACCAGGCGGATGTCGGTGTGGCACTGGATGGCGATGGAGACCGGTTGGTAATGGTGGACAGCGAGGGCCGCATCTATGCGGGGGACGAACTGCTGTACGTGCTGGCAGTGGATGCCCAGACCAACGACGGCCTGCAGGGTGGGGTGGTGGGCACGGTGATGAGTAACCAGGGGCTGGAGCAAGCGCTGCTGCGCCGTGGGCTTGGTTTTGCACGGTCTGCCGTGGGTGACCGGCACGTGCTGGAGCTGCTCAAGCAGCGGGGGTGGCGCTTGGGCGGCGAGGGATCCGGCCACCTGATTGGGCTGGACTGGCACAGCACCGGCGATGGCGTGATGTCTGCCTTGCGGGTGGTTGCTGCCATGAAGCGCTCGCAGCGCAGCCTGTCGCAGCTGTGCAGCGACCTGCGCATGAATGCTCAGTGCCTGGTCAACGTGCCGGTGATCCGCGGCGCCGGAATGGCTGACAACACCTGGATGCCCCATTTCCAGCTGCGGGCCGAGAAGTTGCTGGGTGACGATGGTCGGGTGCTGCTGCGCGCCTCGGGCACCGAGCCCGTCGTGCGGGTACTGGTGGAGTGCCGTACAGCGCTCAGGGCGCAGCAGATGGCCATCCGGTTTGCCAAAGAGGTGAGCCAACTGCTGACGGCACCCGCAGCGCTGGACGCTGTCACCGCCTGAACAGCCTCCGACGCCACACCATCCAGGCCCACGGACCAGGATGGTTGTAGGCCCGAAAGCCTGTCAATCCACTGCGCAGAGCCGGTCTGCAATGTACTGGGCCGTGTGGCCATCGCCAAACGGGCTAGTCTCCAGCTGCATGCTGCGGTATGCCCCATCGTCGCGCAGCAAGCGTGCCGCCTCTGTCACGATGCGGCTGATGTCTGTGCCCACCAGCACTGCACCGCCTGCTTCCACCAGTTCCTGTCGCTCCGTACTGTCGCGCGCAATCAGCACTGGCCGCTTCAGCGCTGAGGCCTCTTCCTGAATGCCGCCCGAGTCTGTCAGCGTGAAGTAGCAGCGTTCCAGCAGGCTGATGAGGGCAGGGTAGTCCACGGGCTCGGTCAGGCACACCCGCTGGCGCAGGTCGTCCGGCAGTGCGTCGATGACAGGCCTCACCGCTAGACTGACCGCCGGGTTGGGGTGCAGCGGCCAAACCACAACCAAATCGCCATGGGCCGCCAGCAACTGCCCGATAGCAGCGGCAATGTTGCGAATGGGTTCGCCCCAGCTCTCGCGGCGGTGTGCGGTCACCAGCAGCAGCCGCTGGCTTGTTTGCAGGCCCAGAAACTCTGCGACCAAGGCTGGCACAACAGAAGACAAGGCGGAAGGCGAGGACGATGCGTGGGCTTGCAGGCGCTGCTGCGTCCAGCGCGCGGCATCGATCACCGTGTTGCCCACCACGGAGATGCACGCGTCTGCAATCCCCTCGCGCAACAGGTTGTCCCGGGTCCGGGCTGTAGGGGCGAAATGCCAATGGGCGAGCCGTGCAATCAGCTCCCGGTTCTTTTCCTCTGGAAATGGCTCGCGTGTGCCTGTGCGCAAACCCGCCTCGATGTGCGCGACCGGCTTGTTGTTGTAGCAACCACTGAGGGCACCGACCAGTGCAGACGTCGTGTCACCCTGCACCAGTACCACGTCAGGTTGGGTCTCGGCCACCACCCTGTCCACCCCCTCCAGCAACAACGCCGTGAGGTCTCCCAGCCTCGGTGTGCGCCGCTCCAGTACCAAGCGCAGGTCTGGCCCCATGTCAAAGAACTGGTAAAGCACCTCGGCCACTTCCGCATGCTGCCCGGTGTGGAGCACCACCACGCGATGCCCACGTAGCTTCAGCTCGCGATGCAACGGAGCCATCTTGATGATTTCAGGGCGCGTGCCCAAACAGGCAAGGTAAGTGGTCATGGGATCTTTCGGCGCGGCGGCGCACGCGTTCGGTATGGGGCGTTGGAAACAGTCCAGACGGACTGTTTGAAGGAGAAACCCAGGAGAGCGCCGCGCACGGCAAGTGCCCCCAAGGGCGGACGCATGGTGCGGTTGAGCGCCTCGGGGTGTCTGTTCGACACCGTACGGAGTGCGTACCGGGTGCCAATCCCGGAGCGAGTGCTCGGATAGTCCAGGCGACCATTCGGGCGGCCGCAGCTTTGAGGAGACCTGGTTTAGTTCAACGCCGCAGCAGACGCGAATGCGGCGGCGACAATGTGCGGTGTTCTTTGCGCCAGGGGTGGTGCAGCCGCGACAACTGAGCTCGCCATGGAATCGACGTATTCAGCGGGCAAGGGCGACATAAGACAGCTGACTCATCAATCTCCGGAGAATCTTCGTTTGACGATTAACATAATATACATCGTATCTAGTACTAACGATGTCATCCCAACGAAGCGCCAATGCGCCGTCGGCCCTGCATCCTGCTCAAGCCGCTACCATCACCGCCCATGAACCTTCCCACCCAAGCACCTTCTACATCGTCCATCCACTTCGGTCATCAGGGCCGCGTCTGTATTGTCACGGGTGGCGCCCAAGGCATTGGCGAGGCCTGTGTCCGCCGCTTTGCGGCAGAAGGCGCCAAGCCGGTGATCGTCGATGTGGACGATGCGCGTGGCCAGGCGCTGGCGCAGGAGCTGGGCGCGCTGTATGTGCGCTGCGATGTGGGCGATAAATCGCAGGTGGATGCACTGGTGGCCCAGACCCTGGCGGCCCATGGGCGCATCGACGTGTTGGTGAACAACGCGGGCATCTTTCGTGCGGCAGACTTTCTGGATGTGACCGAGGCCGACTTTGACGCGGTGCTGCGGGTCAACCTCAAGGGCTCGTTCTTGGTCGGCCAAGCGGTGGCGCGGGCCATGGTCGCCCAACAAGGTGGCCATGGTGGCGGCTCCATCGTCAATATGAGTTCGGTCAACGGTGTGCTGACCATTCCCAATATCTCCAGCTACAACGTGAGCAAAGGCGGCGTGAACCAGCTCACGCGGGTGATGGCGCTGGCATTGGCCGACAAGAACATCCGCGTGAACGCGGTGGCGCCGGGCACCATCGCCACCGAGCTGGCCGCCAAGGCCGTGCTGACCAGCGATGAGGCCAAGAACAAGATCATGAGCCGCACGCCCATGAAGCGGCTGGGCGAGCCGTCCGAGATTGCCGATGTGGTGGCCTGGCTGGCCAGCGATGCGGCCAGCTATGTGACCGGCGAGATCGTGACTGTGGACGGCGGGCGCATGACGCTCAACTACACCGTGCCGGTCTGACGCACTTCTGACCGCTCCTTTTTTGATAGCTACCAACGCATGATTCACTAGCGCTAGCAGCTGTTTTCATCACTTTCAGGCCTGTGGCATGCGCTGCAACAGCCGGGTGGTGCTGCGCGGCCAGCCCACCGGACCGAACCAGGCGCCGCCAGCTATCGCCCAGGCGTTGACCAAGCCGTAAAGCACCAGCGCCGCCCCCTGCGCTGCAAACACGGCGGCCAGTCCACCGCCCCAGCGCAGCGCCAGCCAGCCGCCGGTGACGGCCAACGCCAGGCGCACGATGTTGCCGATCACCGGCCAGAGCAGGCGCCCTGCCCCTTGCGAGGCAAAGTACAGCACCAGGCCCAGGCCGAAAAATCCGTACACGGGGCCGACGGTGCGCAGATACAGCGCACCCGCGTCGAGCATGGCGGGGTCTCTGTTGAACAGGGACAGCCACGCGTTGGGAAACGCCGCTGCCCACAGGCCAATCGCCTCGGCCATCACAAACGCCATGGCCGCGCCGATCCAGGTGGCGCGCAAGGCACGTTCGCGCTGGCCAGCGCCGATGCATGTGCCCACCATGGCCACCAGTGGTGCGCCAAGGCCAAACACCAGCGGCACCAGCAGGTACTCCAGGCGCGATGCGGTGCCGTAGCCCGCAATGGCCGCCGTGCCAAAACCACCCACCAATGCGGTGGTGACGCCAATCGCCAGATTGGTGGCGACGGTAGAAACCGTACCCACCAGCCCCACCCGCAGGATGTCCTTGAACAACACCCAGCGAAACCGGATGTGTGCCAGCGACGGCCTCAGCAGGCTGCGCGGCGACCACAGGTATGTGGCCAGCACTGCGCTGCCGATCAGGTAATACGCCATCAGCGCAACGGCCCCCCCGGCAATGCCCAGGCCCGGCATGGGGCCCCAGCCAAAGATGAACAGCGGCGACAGCGGCACCAGCACAAACGCCCCCAGCACCGTGACATACGCCGGCACGGCCATGTTGCCCGTGCCCCGGATGACGGCCGACAGCGTGTTGAACAGCCAGACCAGAAACGCGCCCGCAAACACCCAGTTGGAGTAGACCAGCGCTGCATCCAGCGCGCCGCCCGTGCCGCCCATGCGGGTGTAGAGCCAGCGCCCTCCTCCCACCAAGCCCACGGTAAAGATCAGCGAAAACACCGCCGCAATGGCCAGCGCATGCAGCACCAGCGCGTCGGCATCGTCCCGCCGCCGTGCGCCGAGAGCGCGTGCGATGGCCGAGGCAATGCCGCCGCCCATGGCGCCCGCCGAGGTCATCTGCATCAGCATGACCACCGGAAACACCAGCGCCATGCCCGCCAGCGCATCGGTGCCCAGCTGGCCGACAAAGTAGGTCTCGATCAGCCCGACGCCCGCTTGCGCCAGCATCACCAGCACGTTGGGCGCGGCCAGCCGCAGCAAGGTGGGCGCAATGGGCGCCTCCAGCAGCATGCGGGTGCGCGGGTTCAGGGCCTCGGTCACATCAGGCCCCTGCCCCACTGGCCGCAGGCCTGCGCGGCACCACGATGCGCACGGTAGACAGCTGCAGCACATCGCCGTACTGGTTGCGGGTTTCACTGCGCACCGTAACCATGCCCCGGTCTGGCTTGGATTTGGAGGGCTGAATCTGCACGACTTCGCTCACCACATGCAGCACATCGGTGGCGCGTGTGGGCCGGGGCCAGTTCAGTTCGCCCCCCGCACCGATGATGCCGCCCGCAATCGGCAGCCCACTGGTCACTTGCAGACGCATGGTCACGGCCGCCGTGTGCCAGCCGCTGGCGGCCAGACCGCCAAACAGCGTCTCGCGCGCAGCAGCGTCGTCCAGGTGAAAAGGTTGCGGGTCGAACTGCGCGGCAAAGCTGGTGATCTGCGCTTCATCCATGGCGTGCTCGCCACTTTTGAACTGGTCGCCCACAGACAGGTCGTCCAGGTAAATCGGGGACTTGGGGGTTGTCGAAGCGCGGCTGGCAGGGGTCTGCGTCATGTTGATGGCTTTCGTGAAGAGAAGACGGTTGTTCAGGCGGCCGTGGCGGCGGGGCGCGCCACGCGTGCTTCTCGGATCGGCAGGTTGACCAGCGCCGCGCCTACGGCCAGCACGATGTCGATGTACCAGACCCAGTCATAGCTGCCGGTGGCCTGGAACACGCTGCCGCCCAGATAGGCGCCCAGGAATCCACCGATCTGGTGCGACAGCATCACGATGCCGAACAACATCGCCATGTTGGCCGTGCCAAACATCTTGGCGACCAGTCCGGCCGTGGGTGGTACGGTGGACAAGAAGGTGATGCCCATGACGGCGGCAAAGACCAGCACCACGGCCGGCGTCTTGGGAGCAAACAGGAAAATCAGCACCGCCAGACCTCGCGTGGCGTACAGCAGCGACAGCAGCGACTTCATGCGCCAGCGCCCTACTGCCCAGCCCATGGCCAGGCTTCCCACAATGTTGAACAGCCCGATCACCGCCAGCGACCAGCCCCCTACCTCGGGCGCCAGCCCGCAGGCCGCGATCACGCCAGGCAAGTGCGTGGCTAAAAACGCGACGTGAAAGCCACACACCAAAAAGCCTGCCGCCAGATACCGGTAGCTGGGTGTGGCCAGCGCTTGGGCAATGGCCTCGCGCGCCGTCAGTGCCTTTTGGCCGGATACGGCGGCAGCTTGCGCGGCCAAGGCATTTGAATTGCCCCGAAGTACCCACACTGCAGGCAGCGCCAGCAGCACCAGCACTCCCAGCCACTGCATCGCACTGGCCCAGCCCACGGCTGCTGTGAGGCTGATGGCAATGGGTGCCATCACAAACTGGCCAAACGAGCCACCCGCGTTCACCACGCCGCTGGCCAGGCCGCGCTTTTGCAAGGGCACCAGCCGCGCGGTGGCCGCCATCAGCACCGACGGCCCAGCCATGCCTGCGCCACCCGCTGCCAACACGCCAATCGCAAAAATCAACCCGGCCGTAGTGGTCATGTACGGCGTGATGAAGGTGCCCAGCGCCACCAGCGCCACACCGATCAGGATCACACGGCCCGTACCGATGCGGTCGGCCACAGCCCCGGCAAACGGCTGCGTCAGCCCCCACCACAGCTGGCCAAACGCAAACGCCAAGCTGATGCTGCCAATTCCCAGACCGGTGGATGTGTTGAGCGCCGACAGGAACAGGCCCATAGTCTGGCGCGTGCCCATGGTCAGCGCAAAGGCGCCTGCTGCGGCGAGCAACACGAGCCACAGAGCCAGCGGCGTCGTAGACGTGGTGTTGGCTTGAGAGGCGTTGTTATTCGTCATGACCGGCCTCCTGCGCTGGCAGCGCCGCCAGCAAATCCATGGATTCATCCACCAGCGCATGCAGTGCCGCCACCCGCTGCACGCCCAATGTGTCGTTCAGCGCCAATTGCGCAGCCTTCCAGTGGCGCTGAGCCTCGGCGCGCTTGTCGCGGCCGGTGTCGGTGATGTGCACAAGGCGGCTGCGTGCGTCAGCGCCTGCTTCCAGCGTCACCCACCCTGCATCCACCAGAGGGCGCAGATTGCGCGTCAGCGTAGAGGCATCCATCTTCATCTCCGTGGCCAGGTCGCCAGGTCGGATTGGGCCCAGTTTGAGCACATGCGACAGCAGCGAATACTGCGTGGTCTTGAGCCCGCATTTCGCCATCTCGGCGTCGTAGTGGCTGGCCACGCGGCGCATCAACTGACGCAGCTTGAAGTTGGTGCAGCCCTGCGGCAGCAAGGGTGCCAGGGACGGTAGTTCGGCTTGCATGGATTTAATTGTATCTGCAATAATTGCATATGCAACTTCTGCATGCAAACCCTACCCACAACCCGGACAACCCATGACCCAACACAACCACCTTGAACATTGGCTGGCGCAGGAGCGCGACATCCTGGCCACGCTGGATGCAGGCCCCGGCCCGGGCGTGGCCCGCCGTGAGCAGATTGCCCATCTCAACGGACTGCAGCAGATGCAGGCCATGCTGCGTGGGGAGCTGCCCTATGCAGCCATCGCCAAGACACTGGATTTCTTGATTGTCGAGGTGGGCGAAGGCACAGCCATCTTCCAGGGCACGCCCCGCGCTGAGCACCTCAACCCCATGGGCACCGTGCACGGCGGCTGGTTTGCCACCCTGCTCGACTCCGCCCTGGGTTGCGCAGTGCACACGCGCATGGAGCCCGGGCGTGGCTACACCACCGCCGAGCTGGGCATCAACCTGGTCAAGGCCATCACGCCCAAAGTGCAACGCGTGCGCGCGGAGGGCCGGGTGATCCACAGCGGGCGCCAGCTGGCCACGGCCGAGGCGCGCCTGGTGGGGCCGGACGGCACGCTGTATGCCCACGCCACCACCACCTGCCTGGTTTTTGATCTGCCTGCACAATCGAAGGGATGAAATTCCTCCACACGATGCTGCGCGTTGGCAACCTTCAACGCTCGATTGATTTCTACACCCAGGTGCTGGGCATGCAACTGCTGCGCCAGTCCGAGAACCCCGAGTACAAATACTCGCTGGCCTTTCTGGGCTTCGAGGGCGGCAACCCCGGCCAGGCCGAGATCGAACTGACCTACAACTGGGGCACCGAGAGCTACGACATGGGCACCGCCTACGGCCACATTGCGCTGGGCGTACCTGATGCGTATGCCGCGTGCGAGAAGATCAAGGCCTCGGGCGGCAACGTGACGCGCGAAGCAGGCCCGGTCAAAGGCGGCACCACGGTCATCGCGTTCGTGACGGACCCGGACGGCTACAAGATCGAGTTGATCCAGCGCGTCGAAGGTGCAGGTGGCCAGGGCCTGCGGTAGTCATGTGCTATCAAATATATAGCTGCTGGCGCATGTTTCACTAGCGCAAGCGGCCATTTGGACCACAAAAAAACCCGGCAGTGCCGGGTTTTTTATTGGAGAAGCAGGCAGCGCTTACAGGGCACCCAGCGTCACTTCCACGCGGCGGGCTTCGGCGTTGGTGCCGGTGGCGGTGGTTTCTTCGGGCTTCTTCAGCTCCACCTTGTCTTCGGCAATGCCCAGGGCCTTGAGCGCATCGCGCACGGCAAAAGCACGTTGCTTGGCCAGTTCAGCGTTCAGGGCGGCATCGCCCGTCGCGTCGTGGAAGCCGGAAACGACGGCCTTCTTGCCTTCGGCCACACCCTTGACCACGTCGGCCAGAGCTTCATTGGCACCTGCGGCCAATTCGGCCTTGGCAGTGGCAAAGTAGAACTTCACTACGCCGTTTTCAACGCGCACGCTGGCAATATCTTCTTCCACGGCTACGGCGGGTGCAGCGGGTGCATTGCTGGCTGCAACGGCGGCAGGCTGGACCGGTGCCTTGGCGCCCAAGCGCTTGACCACCACGGTGCCCACCACCACAGAAATCACCAACGCAATCAGTGCAAACAGAAAACCGAGGGCAAAACGTTGTTGGCTATCGTCGTCAGAGCTGGACATGGAAGATCCCCGTAGTAATGAATAAAGTGGTTGGCTGGCCAATGCAGGCTTTGTGAAAACAAGGCCCCGGCCATTTGCAGCAAAGCTTTCGATTGTAGAGTCAAGACATGACGAATCTGCCCGCCCCCCTGCGCGACCCGGCGCCGATGCTGGAGCGTGCCCTTCAGGAATGGGGCGGCCATGCGGACCTGTGGATCTTTGGCTACGGGTCGCTGATTTGGCGACCAGACTTTGACTATGCCGAGCGCCGCCCGGCCAAGGTACACGGCTGGCACCGCGCGCTCAAGATGTGGAGCCGCATCAACCGGGGAACGCCCGAGTGCCCGGGCCTGGTCTTTGGCATGTTGTCGGGCGGCAGCTGCCGGGGCATGGTGTTTCGCGTGGACAAGGCACATGCCCGGCAGGTGATGATCAACCTGTGGCAGCGCGAGATGGTCACCGCCGTGTACGACCCGCGCTGGCTGCTGTGCCACACGCCTCACGGCCCGGTGCGGGCGCTGGCCTTCACCCTGTCGCGCAAAAGCCCCAACCACACGGGCGAGCTGCCCGACCACGAGTACTGCCGCATTTTTGCGCAGGCGCGTGGACGCTACGGCACTACGCGCGACTATGCCCAGGCCACCTACGAAGAGTTGCGAAAGCACGGCATCCACGACAGGGCTCTGGCCCGGTTGATCGCATTGGCCCAAAAAGAGGCATAGTGCACTCTTTTGCTGGACGCATCGGCTGGTGACGGGCCGATGGCGCCCCGGCGACAAGTTCAATACTGTGTCTTTTCAACGTGCCAAGGAGTTTGAGTCATGAAGATCCGTTTTGCCTTTGTGCTGTCATCCGTCGCCGCGCTTGCCTTGGTAGGCTGTGCTTCGTATTCATCGGGCCCTACCGCGACCGCCAAGCTTGAGCCCACCCGTGGCAACAGTACCGCCGGGACGGTGTCTTTTGTTCAATCGGGCGATGTTGTGAAAGTATCAGGCACCGTCAGCGGCTTGAAGCCGGGAGCGGAACATGGCTTTCATGTGCATGAAAAAGGTGACTGCAGCAGTGGCGATGGCATGAGCACAGGCGGCCATTTCAACCCTGGTGGTAAGCCGCACGGCAGCCATGGTGCTGGTGAGCACCACACGGGAGACCTGCCCAGTCTGAAGGCCGATTCCAACGGTGTTGCCACCTTTAACTTCGAGTCGAAAACCATTCGCGTGGGTAGCACCGACAACAACATCGTCGGCAAGGGCCTGATCGTCCACCGCGACCCCGACGACTACAAGACCCAGCCCACTGGCAACGCCGGACCACGCCTGGCCTGCGCAGTGATTGCGGCCAAATAAAGCATCCTAAGCGGCGGCTACCCCCGCGCTGCGAGCAACTGCGCGGCGCGCTCCAGGTCTTGCACGGTGTCCACGTCGGTCACCGTGCCCTCGTCATCCACATCCACCCAGCGCACCCTGCCCTGCTGCACCTGCTCGCGCACCACGCTGGCGGCGCCCTGTTCGCCGCCTAGCGCCAGCAAACCCGGCAAACATTCCGCCCCAAACCCTACGGGGTGACCGCGCTCACCGTGGTGCACTGGCATGGCCACGGCGCAGTCGGCCAGTGCAGCGGCAATGGTGCGCAAGGTTTCTGGGCGAATCAGTGGCAAGTCCCCCGGCAAGACCAGCCAGCCAGGCGCACCGGCTGTGGCGCGCACAGCAGCGGCAATCGAGTCGCCCATGCCCGGGTGGCCGACATCTTCAAGGTGCCAGGGCAAGCCGCTGGCACGCACGGCGGCCAGAGTGTGTTCCAGCACAGTTGTGCTACCCAAGGGCGCACGCAGTTTGTGTACGGCTCCCCCTGACGCGGCAAATCGCTCGCCACGGCCAGAGGCCAGGACCAGCACAACGGGCGCCGAAAGGTGAGTGGGCATGGTGTTCCGCCTGAAATGCCCGAGCAGGGCCATGGGCCGCGACATGCAGCGGCCGCGATTCTAGTGCCGGGCCAGAGCAGTTGCTGCCCTCAGAACGCGCTGCTCGCCACCGTGAAATCCGCGTGCTGCGCCGCCAGGCCGTGGAGCGTGCTCACCAGCGGCCGCAGGTCGTCACGCCGGCTGTGCAGCGCATAGCCGAGCGACCCCAGCGGCACAGGGCTGGGCAACACCTGCACCACCCCCCTGGCGCACAGTGCCTGCGCCCAGCCCTCGGGCAGCAGGCCAATGCCACGGCCTTGCGCCAGCAAACCCACGATGGCGCCCCAGTGGTTGCACACCAGTCTTCGCGCAGGGCGGGCATCGGTCTGCCGCAGCCAGTCATCGATGAGATGAGTCACCCCCGAGCCCTGCGGCAGCGCCACCAGCCGGTGCGACTGGATTGCGTCGGCATCCATCTGGCGAAGGCCCTGCGCCACCTTCGGGCCTGCACACCAGGCAAAACGGGCGTGCGCCAATGGCACTGATGTCAGCGCACTGCGGCTGGCGGGGCCAGCAATCACGGCCACATCCAGTTCGCCTTTGTCCAGCCGCTCGGCAAGGGCCGCGCCCACATCCACGTGCACGGAAACCTCCAGCGCAGGATGGTCAACAGAAAGCGCCTCCACTAGGCGCGGCAACCAGGTAAGGGCCGTGAGTTCCCCCACGCCCAGGCGGCAGGGGCCCCGCAAGCCGGGGCTGCTGCCCATCTCTTGCTGCAGACGGTCTGCCTGTTGCAGCAACGCAGCGGCCAGAGGCAGCAGGCGCGTGCCTGCCTCTGTCAATGCGGCGCGGTGTCGGCCCCGGTCAAACAGCACCTGCCCCAGCGATGCCTCCAGCTCGGCAATGCGTTTGGACAGTGACGACACCGACAGGTGCATACGCTCGGCGGCCATGGCAAAGCTGTTGCAGGTGGCCGCCCAGTAGAAGGCTTCGAGCTGTTTGAGGGTCATGGTTCGTTGTTTCTATTTGGCGAACAAATAGATATGAATAAATTCGCTTTCTTGATTTTCTCCCTTTACGGACACTGACTTCCTGTCCTTGATTGTTTTTGCCCGGAATCGTCCATGTCCATGCCCTCCCCTCCTCAGGCCTCACCCGCAATCAACGCCTGGCAGGCGTTCGATGGCGCACGCCGCAGCGGACGCACCCGCTACCTGCTGTCGCTCGATGACTTTGAATCCGCAGCGCGCGGCGTTTTGCCACGCCCCATCTTTGGGTATGTGTCGGGAGCGGCAGAGGACAACCGGGCACTGGCCGACAACCGCCAGGCCTTCGACGAGCTGGCCCTGGTGCCCCGCGTGCTGCGCAACGTGGCCCAGCGCCAGCAAGGCATCACACTGTTTGGCACACGCTACGCCAGCCCCTTTGGTATTGCGCCCATGGGGATTGCAGCGCTATCGGCCTACCGCGGCGATGTGGTGCTGGCGCGGGCCGGAGTGGCGGCGCAGATTCCCGCTGTGCTCAGCGGCAGCTCGCTGATCCGGCTGGAAGAAGTGATGGACGCGGCCCCAGGCACCTGGTTCCAGGCCTACCTGCCGGGCACGCCCGAGCGCATTGACGCCCTTTTGCAGCGCGTGGAGGCCGCTGGTGTGCGGACCCTGGTGGTGACGGTGGACATCCCGGTAGCAGGCAACCGCGAGAACAACATCCGCGCGGGCTTCTCCACCCCGCTACGTCCCGGCCTGCGTCTGGCGTGGGACGGCATGGTGCGCCCGCGCTGGCTGGCAGGCACACTGCTGCGCACGCTGGTGCAGCACGGCATGCCGCATTTCGAGAACTCGTTCGCCGAGCGGGGGGCGCCCATCCTGTCCTCGCGTGTGCAGCGCGACTTTGCCGCACGCGACCACTTCGACTGGAGCCACATCGCCCACATCCGTCGCCAGTGGCGCGGGCCGCTGGTCGTCAAGGGCATCCTCAGCCCGCAGGATGCCGCCCTCGCCCGCCAGCACGGCGTGGACGGCATCATCGTCAGCAACCACGGCGGCCGCCAGCTCGACGGTGCCGTGGCCCCGCTGCGCGTGCTGCCCGCCATTGCCGAGCAGGCAGGCAGCGGCATGACAGTGATGTTGGACGGCGGCATCCGCCGGGGCACCGACGTGATCAAGGCCCTGGCGCTGGGTGCGCAGGCGGTGTTTGTGGGTCGCCCCTTCAACTACGCAGCAGCGGTGGATGGTGAGGCGGGCGTTGCAGCCGCCATTGCTCTGCTGCGGGCCGAGGTGGACCGCAACCTGGCCATGCTGGGCGCTACGTCTTGTTCCGAACTGGGCAAAGAGCACCTGATGCTCCGGCAGCCAGTCTGGGCAAGCCATGGGTGACGCGCAAACCGCAGCATGCTCAGGGACCAAATACAAACAGGGGGCACCCCTCAAAGAAGTGCACCCTGTGGGGAGTGAAAACCGACGGTCAGCCGGTCTCTGTGCCTCCGTCAAGCCAGCTTAAACGGCAGCTCGCGCGGCGTTTTGCCTGTGATCTGGGCGATGGCGTTGGCAAACGCAGGCGCCAGCGGTGGCAACCCTGGCTCGCCCATGCCCTTCGGCGGATCGGCGCTGGGCACGATGTGCACCGTCACCTGTGGCATGTCGGTGATGCGGGGCACGGCGTAGTCGCCGAAGTTGCTCTGCTCCACCACACCATCCTTGAGCGTGATGGCGGCACCAGGCAGGCAGGTGCCCAGGCCCATCAGTGCGGCGCCTTGCACCTGGGCTTCGACGCTCTTGGGGTTGATCACCAGGTTGCAATGCACGCCTGCGGTGATGCTGTGCAGCTTGGGCGTGCCGTCTTTGACGGAGGCCTCGACCACATAGGCCACCACCGACTCGAACGACTCGTGCACCGCCACGCCCCAGGCACGGCCTGCGGCCAGCTTCTTCTTGCCATAGCCCGACTGGGCGACGGCCAGCTGCATCGCCGCCTTGTGGCGCGGGTGCTTGTCGCCCATCAGGGCCAGACGGTAGGCCACCGGGTCTTGCTTTGTCGTGCGGGCCACTTCGTCGATCAGGGTCTCCATGGCGTAGGCCGTGTGGGTGGAACCCACGCTGCGCCACCACAGCACCGGCACGTTCACATCCGGGTGGTGCACCGACAGCTTCATGGGCACGTCGTATGGCTCCTTCATGCCTTCGATGGCCGTGGCGTCAATGCCGTTCTTGACCATGAAGGCCTCGAACGGCGAGCCCTTGGTGATGGACTGGCCGACGATGGTGTGGTCCCACGCCAGGATCTTGCCCTGGGCGTCAAAACCGATTTCGGCGCGGTGCACATGCATGGGGCGGTAGTAGCCGCCCTTGATGTCGTCCTCGCGGCTCCACAGGGTGCGCACCGGCGCCGTGATGCCAGCGGTGCGCGCGGCCTTGGCCACGCCGCAGGCCTCCACCACGTAGTCGCTGGTGGGGATGGCACGGCGGCCAAAGCCGCCACCGGCCATCTGGGTGTGGACCTTGACGTTCTGCGGCTGCAGACCCAGCGTCTTGGCGGCGGCCATGGCATCGAGGCCGGGCATCTGGGTTCCCATCCACAGTTCCGCCTTGTCACTGTCCAGCTTCACGGTGCAGTTGAGCGGCTCCATGGGCGCGTGCGCCAAATATGGGAACACGAACTCGGCACTGATCTTGTGGGGCGCCCCCGCCAGCGGCGCCATGTCGGCCTGCATGGCCACGTTGCCGGGCTTGGCGGCCAGCTCACGGTATTGCGCCAGCAGCGCCGTGGTGTCGGGCTTGGTCACCGCGCTGGTGTCCCATTCCACCTTCAGCGCGTCGCGCCCTTGCTTGGCGGGCCAATAGCCGTCGGCCACGATGGCAACGCCCTCGCCGCCCCGGTCGGTGGGCACGCGCAGCACGGCCTTCACGCCCTTGATGGCTTTGGCGGCGCTGTCGTCCAGCGACTTCACCTTGGCGCCAAACACGGGCGGGCGGGCCACCACGGCCGTCAACATGCCGGGTAGGCGCACGTCAATGCCGTAGTCCTGCTGGCCGCTCGACTTGGCCTTGGCATCGAGCCGCCCGGTGGGTTTACCGATGAGGCGGAACTGCTTGGGGTCCTTGAGGGTGACCTTTTCGGGCACGGGCTGCTTCATGGCGGCTTCGGCCAGTGCGCCGTAGCCCAGCTTCTTGCCGCCGGGGCCGACCACAAAGCCGTTGCTGGTGCGCAGGGCCGATGCGTCCACTCCCCACTGGGCGGCAGCCGCCGACACCAGCATGGCCCGCGTGCGGGCGCCCAGTTCGCGGTACTGTGTGTAGGAGTTCTTGATGGAGTTGGAGCCACCGGTGAGGTGCATTCCAAATGCGGGGTCGGCATAGGCTGGGTTAGCGTCGCCGTGCACGCTGCGCACCTTGCTCCAGTCGGCATCCAGCTCCTCGGCCAGGATCATGGGCAGGCCGGTTTGCACGCCCTGGCCAAAGTCCAGCCGGTTGATGGTGACGGTGACGATGCCATCGGCATCGATGCGCACAAAGGCCGATGGCTGCTCGTGCGGCTTGAGGCCTGCAGGCGCCGCAGCCGCTGCGCCCTGCGCAGCGGACACCAGCGGAAAGGCGCCCAGCGCAAAGCCCGAGGCAGCAGACACCTTCAGGAAGGTGCGGCGCGCCACACCTTCCGATGCGTCAAGCGCTCCTGAATCCATAGCGCCTTGTGCTTTATGTACTAGCGCCTGGAGGTGTTTTGGCATGAAATGCTCTGCCTGGCCCTGCAGGGCTTGGGGTTCGAAGTGCATGGTGGTCTCCTTCAATCAGGCCAGGGTTTTGGCGGCGTCGTGGATGGCGGCGCGGATGCGCACGTAGGTGCCGCAGCGGCACACGTTGCCTGCCATGGCGGCGTCAATGTCGGCGTCGCTGGGTTTCTTCTTGCCTTTGAGCAGCGCGGTGGCGCTCATGATCTGGCCGCTCTGGCAGTAGCCACACTGGGCCACATCGTGCTTCACCCAGGCGGCGTGCACGGCCTTGCCCACCTTGTCATTGGCCGTGACGGCCTCGATGGTGGTGATCTTCTGGCCTGCTGCCGCCGAGATGGGCGTGATGCAGGACCGCACTGGTGCGCCATTCAGGTGCACGGTGCACGCACCGCACAACGCCTGGCCGCAGCCAAACTTGGTGCCGGTCATGCCCAGCGTGTCGCGCAGGGCCCAGAGGATGGGGGTGGATTCGTCGGCATCCACAGCCGTGTCTTTGCCGTTGATATTGAGGTTGGGCATCGTGGGACTCCTTGGGATGAAGGTCAGCGCTCAAAAGCACAGCGCAAGCAGGGGGCGGCGCGGGCAGGCATCGAGCCGCGTTGTTGTTTTAAGAGAATAACTATTCGATTAAACCGCAAAACCCAAGTTTTTGCAGCGGCCCGATTTACGCCTTGATCGCGTCCCAGCACAGGCCAAACGCCATCTGGTGCACAGCGTCGTCGTCGGGAAGCACCTCGGTACGGATCAGGTTGCCTGTCTCGCGCACTGACCCCACCAGGCTGGCCGTAAGCAGCGGAATGGGCACGGCTTTGAGGATTTCCTGCTGCTGGCCCTCTTCCATCAACGCAAAGAACCCCGCCATCAGCCGGGTCGAAAACTCGCGGTTGCCCTGGGTGAACCAGGGCGAGTTGTAGTACTGCTCCTGAAACACCACCTCCGCATACTGGTCCAGCCGGTGGCGCAGCAGGTTGCCCCAGGCGCGGCGCACCCGCGCGCGGTAGGGCATGCCGGGCGCCACGCCGTCCATGATGCGCGCGGCGGTCACGGTCTTGGCGTCCTGGTACAGCTGGCTGATGAGTTCGTCCTTGGACGGGTAGTACACGTACAGCGTGCTCGTGGCCACACCCGCCGCCCGGGCAATGTCGGCCAGGGTCAGGCCGCTCAGGCCGCGCTGGGCCACCAGCTCAAAGGTGGCCTGGGCAATGGCGCGCTGTTTCTCGTCGTCTTTGGGTTTCATCGGAATCAGAAATATAAACGAACGAAAATTCGACCACTGACAAAGCCGCTGTGCAGGGCTCCGGCATCCAGCACTAACGCAAAGCGCCATCGTACGAGGGATGCACAATCGTGGCCATGACCACGAATTCCATCGCCGACCTTCGCAAGAGCTACGAGCGCGCCGAACTCAACGAAGACGCCTCGCACGCCGCCCCCCTGCAGCAGTTTGACCGGTGGCTGAAAGAAGCCATCAGTGCCGAAGTGCCCGAGCCCAATGCCATGACATTGGCCACCGTGGGCAGCGACCTGCGCCCCAGCACCCGAATCGTGCTCATCAAAGGCTATGACGAGCGCGGCATCGTCTGGTTTACCAACTACGACAGCCGCAAGGGCCGCCAGATCGCAGGCAACCCCTACGCAGCGCTGCAGTTCCATTGGGTGGAGCTTGAACGTGTGGTGCGCATCGAAGGCACGGTGGAAAAGGTCAGCGACGAGGAAAGCGACGAATATTTCAACAGCCGCCCGCTCGACTCGCGCATCGGTGCCTGGGCCAGCCCGCAGAGCCAGGTCATTTCAGGCCGGGGCGTGCTGGTGGCCAACGCGGCCAAGTACGGGGCGCAGTTCATGCTCAAGCCACCCCGCCCGCCGCATTGGGGCGGCTATCGCCTCAAGCCTGATCAGTGGGAGTTCTGGCAAGGGCGCAAAAGCCGCCTGCACGACCGCTTGCGCTACCGCCTGGACGGTGGCGACTGGGTGCGCGAACGCCTGGCACCCTGACCCAGGGAGATCACGATGGCCAGTCTCTTGCTGCTTTTGCTATTGGTTTTGCTGGTCGGGGTGCCGGCCTTCGCGTACCTGAAAAAACCGGCCGCACTGGGCCTGACAAGCATGGTGCCCCCCTTGCTCTTTCAGCTTGGCAATTGGATGTATCTGGGCTATCTGGACCCTTTCTGGCCCATAGCGCTGGTGGTTAGCAGCGCAATTGCACTGGTTGCCGCCCTGACCGTGGGGCTGCTGATGGGGCGGTTCGCGCACCAGCGTTGAGCGTTGCCGTTACACCACCCACCGCGTCACCGCCACGATCACTAGCGGCATCGTCACCAACCCCAGCGCGGTGGACACCGCCACACTGGCCGTCACCTCTTCCTCTGCCACGCGGTAGCGCTGCGAGAACAGGAACACATTGGCCCCCACGGGCAGCGATGCCGCCACAATCATCACAGCCAACGGCATGCCTGACAGGCCCAGCGCCCAGCCCATGCCGGCCAGCACCAGCGGGTGCGCCACACATTTCACCAGCGCAATACGCAGCGCGGCCTTGAACTGGTGGCCGACCTTGGTGAAGGCCAGCGTCACCCCCACCAGCAGCAGCGCGATGGGCCCCAGCGCCTGGCCCAACAGCAGCAGGGGCTTGTCCACCACCTGTGGCACTGCCAAGCCAGTCTGCGCAAACAGCAGGCCTGCAATGATGGGCAGTGGGACCGGGTGCACGATGCCGTTGCGGATGGCCTGCAGCACGATGCGCCACATGGGCTGCTGCACCCCACCCGCGCGCCCGGCATGTTCGCGCGCAGCCGCCAGCTCGAACACCACGGTGGCTGCGGTCAGCAGGATGAGCGAGTGCACCGAGATCAATGTAAACAGCGTGACCAGCCCCGCATCGCCAAACACCAGCCCCACCAGGGGCACGCCGATCATCAGCGTGTTGCTGAAGGTGTTGGCCAGCGCCCGGGCGGCTCCCAGGGTGTTGAAGCCCTGCACGGCCAGCGTGGCTGCATAGACCACGCCAAACGCCACAAAGTAGATGCCCACGGGGCCAAAGTTGAGGTCTTCGATGTGCACCGTGCTCATGGTGCGAAACAGCAGCGCGGGCGTAAGCACCATGAACACCAGGTTGGCCAGGTCCTTGACGGATTCGGCACGTATCCAGCCGCGCCGCCCCACATAAAAGCCGATGGCGATGAACAGGATGACGGGGATCAGCGAGGTGAAGACGGGAGAGTTCAAAGGGCAAAGCGACAGGCGCGCGAACAGACAAGCGGGCGGTGTGGACGCGTATTGTGGCCTGAGTTGTTGCCTTGATCGCGCAGCAATGCTCTGTTATTGATAGCTGTCAGGGCATGTATCACCTGCGCCTTCCGCCCATTTCGTGCCATATCCATCACACAGTAGTGCTCCTGCGCCCAACGCCCGTACGGGGCGGTGACGACTGGCCCAGCAGCTCCAGCAAGCCTGCCAGCCCGTCCACCCGGTAGTCAGCCAACGCCCAGGGCTCAACCCCCGGCCGCACGGTCTGGACGGTGGTAACCCCCAGGGCGCGCCCGGCCGCCAGCTCGGACAGGGGGTTGTCGCCCACCACCAGCATCTGGCGGGGCGCGCAGCCCTCGCTGGCCAGGATCTGCTCAAAAATCGCCTGCTTGCCATGTGCGCCGCCGGTGGGTGGTGCGTCAATCGCGTCGATGAGCACCTGTTCGAACCAGGGGCGGATTCCCAGCGCATCGATCTTGCTGTCCTGCAGGCGCCGAAAGCCGCTGGTGACCAGATAGCGCTGCAGCGGGATGCGGGGCAGCAGTTCGATATCGGCATAGCCTCGCAACGGCGCCTTCACCTCCATCTGGCTGAACTGCTGCCACCCCGCCGCGCGCATGGCGGGCGTGAAATGGTGGCGTTGGGCCACTAGGTCGAACGCGGTGAACCAGCAGGCTTGCAGCGCTTGCTCAAGGGTCGCAGGGCTCAATGCGCCCTGGTTGGCTTGCCGCACAGCCTCGAAGGCGGGCTCGAACAAGGGCCCCACCGCCCGGGCATCCATCAGGCAGTTGTCTAAATCAAAAACAGCAACGGTGTAGTCCAAGGGCATAGCTCATCAAAAAAAGTGTCTCTGAACGGCGTGGCGCGTACCGGGCAAACGCCGTCCGCCTCATCCGGCCACGACGGACACCCCGTGGTCTGCCAGCGTCAGGCTGACCGGGGCCCCCACATCCAGCGGCAACTCCACCAGGGGCGACACCACAAAGATGGCGCCCAGGGCGCTGGCAAAGGTGTATTCCATGACGCTGCCCAGATAGGTGCAGCGGGTGACCCGCGCGGCCAGGCCCGCCGATGTGGCCGGCCCGATCACCCAGGCCTCCGGGCGCACGGCGATCTTGACCGGGCCTGCGGGCAGTGTGGCGGGTGACGGCACACGCAGCGGGCCCAGCTGCGCATACCCGGTGGCTGCATTGCTGCCCGCGCTGGGCGCGTGGTTCTGGGCCGCGAACAGCATGGCTTCGCCCATGAAACCCGCCACAAACTCGGACGTGGGTTGCTCGTACAGCTCGCTGGGCGCACCGCGCTGGGCGATGGCGCCCCGGTCCATCACCACAATCTGGTCGCTCACGGCCAGGGCCTCGGACTGGTCGTGGGTGACATAGGCCACGGTGAGCTTCAGCCGCTGTTGCAGGGCCCGGATTTCCTCGCGCATGGAACGGCGCAGGCGGGCGTCCAGGTTGGACAGGGGTTCGTCAAACAGCAGCACGGCGGGCTCCAGCGCCAGCGCGCGGGCCAGGGCCACGCGCTGCTGCTGCCCGCCCGACAGCTCGTGCGGCCTGCGCTGGTCCAGGCCGTGCAGGCCCACGGTGTCGAGCATGGCACGCGCCTTGTCCCGCACCTGCTGCTTGCCCAGGCCCGTCAGGTGCAGGCCATAGATCACGTTGTCGATGACGTTCATGTGCGGAAACAGCGCGTAGTTCTGGAACACCAGGCTCACGTTGCGCTGCGCCGGACCGAGGGGGGTCACGTCCTGCCCGTCGATGAAGATGCGTCCCGATGTCGGAGATTCGAGCCCGGCAATCAGACGCAGCGTGGTCGTCTTGCCGCAGCCCGACGGCCCGAGGATGGTGGTGAGTGTGCCGCGCGACACGCTGAAGCTGATGTGGTCCACCACCAGCGGGGCGCTGGGCGATGCTCCATACCGCTTGCACACATCCCTGAATTCAATGCCGTGATGGCCCGCAGGGTTTGTCATGGTGCGTACGTTTTGGCGACTGTCGTGTCTGAGGCCGATGGGAAGCTCAATGAACGACAACGGGCCCCATGAAACCGACGCGCACTGCGCCAGAGCAGCCGAGCAAGGGCTGCCCCGCAGCGAGGGCTGCGTCCCCCTGGGGGGAAGGCGCCGCAGGCGACACAGGGGGGCTTCATATCAACCTTCCCAGGCCACCACGGCATCCACGCCGATGACCTGCCCCGCGTCCATGCGGTTGAACAGCGTGACCTGGGCGCCCATCGCCTCGGCAATCTGCCGGCAGATGGACAACCCCAGCCCCACCCCGCCCTTCCCCGCCGAAAACGGCTGGAACAGTCGCTGCCGCACGGCGTCGTCGATGCCCGGGCCCTCATCCCACACCAGCACCTCGCGCCGCCCGGTGTTGTCGCGCAGCAGCACACCCAGCCGCCCATGGGTGGGCGTGTGGTGGATGGCGTTGGCCAGCAGGTTGCGCATCAGCTCGCCCAGGAGCGCTGCATCGCCGGGTGCCCACAGCGTGTCAGGGCCCTCCAGCGCAAAGTCGAGCCGTTTGGCCGCAATCAGCGGTGCCAGCTCCATCACGGCTTCGCGGGCAATCGTGTTCAGGTCCACGCTGGGCAGTTCGCCCATGCGCTTGAGCTGTTCCACCTTGCTCAGGCTGAGCAACTGGTTGGCCAGGCCCGAGGCGCGGTCCACGGTGTGCAGCATCTGCTGCAACGCATCGCCCACCAGCATGTCACCCGCCATGGCGGCCTGCAGCTGGGTGCGCAGCACGGCCATGGGGGTGCGCAGCTGGTGGGTGGCATCGGCCAGAAAGCGCCGCTGCTCGTCGATCCAGCGGCTCTGGTTTTGCTGCAGCTCGCCAAAATGCTGCACGGCTGGGGCCAGCTCCGACGGACCCTCGTACGCTCGGCCTGCACCGCCCGCCACGTCACCACTGGTTGGCCGCATCAACGACATATCGGCATGCCGAAGCCATGCCGACGCCACCCACGCCAATGCCACGCCCACGGCGGTCATGGCCATCGCCAGCAGGACCACCCAGAGCAGGCCCGAGCCACCGGTCAGCAGGCTGCGCACACCTGGCAGGCGCTCGCCCAACGGGCGTGCCACCTGGCGCACCACAGGGTTAGCCGCCGCTTGCCCTGCATCCATGGCCTTGGGCTGGTGCAGGGTCACCACCACCCGTACAAGGCGGTCGCCAACCTGCGCGAGGTAGAAGTGCACGGCGCCTAGGTCATGCACAGCCTCGTTGGGGGGCACACGCGGCAAGTCTGGACTGCCCGCCAGGCGTTCGCCCTCCAGATTGCTCTCGCGGTACCAGACACCGGGCGCTGACTGGGCAGGCAGGGATGCGGCGGGCTCTGCTGACAGGCCTGCAGGCCATTGCGCCAGCGCCTGGCGCAGGGCCTCGTCTTGCGCAGATGCGTCATGCCGCGCCTGCTGTGCCGATTGCACCGCGCAGATCAAGGCCACCAGCGCCCATAGCGGCACCAGCCAGCCCACCAGCAGCACCCGCTGCAATGATCCACCACGCGGCCGCCAGGGCCGCCGCTGCCACCACCGCAGCGTCACCGGGCCACCCCGCCTTTATCGGATTTGTCGGCTTTGTCCGTCTTGTGGGCTGCCATGCTGTCGGCATCACACAGCAGGTAGCCCACGCCGCGCAGCGTCACGATCTCGGCATTGGTGCCTACCAGCTTCTTGCGCAGCCGGTGCACCACCACTTCCACCGCATCGGCTTGTACCTGCTCGTCCGTGTTGGCAAACACCTGGGTGCGCAGCTCTTCCTTGCTCACCACCCGGTCCACGCGCGACATCAGTAGCCGCAGCAGTTCGGACTCCCGTTGCGACAGCTCCAGGGGCAATGCGTCGTTGTAGAACACGCCACTGCCCGGCTCGCGGTACAGCGCGCCGCAGCGCAACTGTCCGTCGCGCCCCACACGGCGCGTGAGGGCCCGCAGCCGTGCCACCAGTTCGTCCAGATCAAACGGCTTGGCCAGGTAGTCGTCGGCCCCGGCCTCCAGTCCTGCCACCCGGTCCGTGACGGCAGCGCGGGCCGTCAATGCCAGTACCGGCGTGGTGCTGCCGCCATCGCGCAGGCGCCGCAGCACCTCCAGCCCGTCCAGGCCCGGCAGCGACAGGTCGAGCGTGATCACGTCAAACGCGGTGCGCCGCGCTGCCGCCAGCGCCTCTTTGCCATCGGCGCAGCACAACACCTCAAACCCGCGCGCCACCAGGCTGCGGCTCAGGGCCCCGGCCAGATCAAAATCGTCTTCGACCAACAGCAGTTTCATCCCCCGATCATGCCGCCTGTGGCGGGCCTGGGCCACTGTGCTTTTACGGAGGGGCGATGAAAGCGAAGCGAAAGGCGGTGTCGCTGTACAGTAAAGCGCAGAATTTTCGAAACCGCCTCCATGAGATACCTCCGGAACCAGACAGCGCTGCCTGGCCTTCAGCAAAGGACCTTGCAGCTGGTGGCAACCGCACTGGCCCTGTGCACGGTGCTGCCGGCCCAGGCCTCGCAGTCCCTGCGCTGCAATGGATCACTGGTGGGCAAAGGCGACTCTCCCGTGACGCTGCTGCAGAAATGTGGTGACCCCATTTACCGCCAGGGGGTGTGCGTTTCCATGCTGCAGCTGGGATGGGTGGTGACGCCCTACCGCCCGGGCAGTCCCGCAGCGGTGCTGGCCAACCAGTGTGTGCCCATGGAAGAGTGGACGTACGACCGGGGGCCGGGCACCTTCCTGGGGGTGGTTCGCATCTACAACGGCACGATCGAATCCGTGCGCGACGGCGATCGCAGCAGGTAGCGGGGCCCGCTGGCCCTTGTGTCAAATGCGCTGGAAGGCGCTCAACCCTCAGGAAGCCGCGGCGATGACGATGCTGGATTCGTCAAAAACCGCCGTGGCTTGCTGGCCCGCTCGGACCTTGGCTCCTTCAGCGGCAAAGCCCACCAGCTGGATGCCGCTGGGCAGCTGCAGCACCACCTCGGGGGCGGCGCCGCGAGCGACGCTCCGCACCACCCCGGCCATCGCATTGCCTGCGGGACTGCCAGGGGCAGGAGCCACTTGAACCGCCGTCGCCTTGCACAGCGCCAGCACACCAACCCCTGCCTTCAAACCCAGCAGCTGGGCGCTGACCCGCGTGATGGACGCATGCAGCGCCTGCCCATCCGCCAGCAGCAACTGCACACGCACCTGCCCTCCCACGGCCCGCACCTTGCCCACGGTGCAAGGAAACTGGTTGCGCATGCTGGTGCGCAGCGCCAGTGCGGCGCGGCCGGTCGCTGCGTCGTCGTCGCTTTTCAATCGGCCCAGCACCTGCTGGCGTGCATCGGCCAGCGCATGGGCCGCCTGCAGCACCCGCTGGCCGGCTGGTGTGAGCGCGGCCCCGCCGCCGCCGCTGCCGCCCACCACCTTCTCCACCAGCGGCACCCCGGCCAGGTTGGTCAGCGTCTCCAGTGCCTGCCAGGCGGCCTTGTAGCTCACGCCCGCGCCCCGCGCCGCCTCGGAAATGGAGCCCACCTCGCCGATGCGGCGCAGGATGTCGATGCGCTTGTCCGTGGCCTCGTGGCCCAGCACCTCGGCCAGTGGCAGTGAAGAATTGCTCATGCGGGCATGTTAACTGGGTGGTGCAGACGTTTGAGGCATCGCTGTTCATCAACGGAATAGCGCAGCGGCTGACATGCTACAGTCCCGCTATTCCAATGAAGAATAGCGAGCTTGTCGTGAAGCGCTTCCTGTTGTACCTAGTCGCCTCGTTGGCGATGGCAGTTTCGGTCCATGCGGGTGAGGTGTCGGTGGCCGTGGCGGCCAACTTTACAGCCCCGATGCAAAAGATTGCCCGCCTGTTCGAGCAGGACACCGGCCACAAAGCCACGCTGGCTTTTGGCTCCACCGGGCGGTTCTATGCGCAGATCAAGAACGGTGCACCGTTTGACCTGCTGCTGTCCGCCGACGATGAAACCCCGGCCAGGCTCGCCAAGGAAGGCCTGGCGGTCGATCCCAGCCGTTTCACCTATGCCATTGGCAAGCTGGCCCTTTGGAGCAAGCAGCCCAGCCTGGTAGATGCACAGGGCCAGGTGCTTCAATCCGGCAAGTTCGACAAGATCGCGCTGGCTGACCCCAAGCTCGCACCCTACGGAGTCGCCGCAGTGGAAGTGATGAACCAACTGGGCGTGCTGAACACCCTGCGGCCCAAGTTTGTGCAGGGCGAGAACATTGCCCAGACCCACCAGTTCGTTGCCACCCAAAACGCCCAGCTCGGCTTTGTCGCCCTGTCGCAGGTGATGGCCGATGGCCGTCTGGTGGAGGGCTCGGTGTGGGCAATACCAGCCACGCTCTACGCCCCCTTGCGCCAGGACGCCGTGCTGCTGAACAAGGGCCAAGGCAATGCGGCAGCGGCAGCATTGCTGCACTACCTTAAGGGCGACAATGCGCGGGCGGTCATCCGCGGCTTTGGCTACGAGCACTGAGATACTCACACCCCATCTCCCCCACCGCCCTTTTCCTTTATGCCTCTGGGCCCTGAAGCACTGCAAGCCATCTGGCTGACCCTGCAGCTTGCCACCCTCACCACGCTCGTGCTGCTGTTGATCGCCACGCCACTGGCTTGGTGGCTGTCGCAAACCGAGTCGTGGTGGAAGGGACCCGTGGGCGCCTTTGTGACCCTGCCGCTGGTGCTGCCGCCCTCGGTACTTGGCTTTTACCTGCTGGTGGCCATGGGGCCTGCCGGGCCGCTGGGGCAGTTCACACAGGCCATGGGCTGGGGCCTGCTGTCGTTCACCTTCACCGGCCTGGTGATCGGGTCGGTGGTGTTCTCCATGCCGTTTGCGGTGCAGCCGCTGCAGCATGCCTTTGAATCGATGGGCCGCCGCCCGATGGAGGTCGCCGCCACCCTGCGGGCCAGCCCGGTGGATGCGTTTTTTACGGTGGCCTTGCCGCAGGCCCGTACCGGCCTGCTCACGGCGGCCATCCTGAGTTTTGCCCACACGGTGGGCGAGTTTGGCGTGGTGCTGATGATTGGCGGCAACATCCCGGGCAAGACGCGGGTGGTCTCCACCCAGATCTACGGCCATGTGGAGGCCATGGAATATGCCCAGGCGCACTGGCAGGCGGGCGGCATGGTGCTGTTCTCATTTGTGGTGCTGCTGTGCCTGGCGCTGCTCAAGAACCGTGGCTCGCGGGTGCTGCCATGAGTGCGCCCGGCGACCTGCGCATCCGGCTCACTCTGCCGCGTGCCGACTTTGAACTGGCCGTGGACCTGCACCTGCCCGGCAGCGGCATCACGGTGCTGTTTGGCGCCTCGGGCTCGGGCAAGACCAGCGTGTTGCGCTGCGTGGCGGGACTGGAGCGTGCACACTCCGGCCTGGTGGTGGTGGCTGGCGAGGTGTGGCAGGACGATGCCGCCCAGGTGTTTCTGCCCACCTACCAGCGGGCGCTGGGATATGTGTTCCAGGAGGCCAGCCTGTTCGAGCACCTCAACGTGCTGGGCAACCTGCGATATGGCCTGAAACGCGCCCGGTCTGCGCAGGCCGAGGCCACGCTGCAGACCGCCATCGAGCTGCTGGGCATCGGCCGCCTGCTGCAGCGCCGGCCAGGCCAGCTCTCGGGCGGCGAGCGCCAGCGGGTGGCCATTGCCCGTGCCCTGGCAACCTCCCCCCGCTTGCTGCTGCTGGACGAGCCCATGGCCGCGTTGGACCTGGCGCGGCGTCAGGAGATCATGCCCTGGCTGGAGCGCCTGCGCGACGAGCTGCACATCCCCATGCTGTATGTGACGCACTCTGCCGACGAACTGGCACGGCTGGCCGACCACCTGGTGGTGCTGGATGGCGGCCAGGTCAAGGCCGCCGGGCCAGTGGACCAGGTGCTGTCGTCGGTGCACCTGCCCGTAGTGCTGGGCGACGACGCTGGCGCGCTGCTGCGCGGCCAGGTGCTGGAGCGGGACACCGCCTGGCACCTGGCGCGCGTGGGTTTTGCCGGTGGCGCCATGTGGCTGCGCGACAGCGGTCTGCCCGTAGGCCAGGCGGTGCGGCTGCGGGTTCTGGCCCGCGACGTGAGCCTGACGGTGCAGGAGCCCATGCAGACCAGCATCCAGAACCACCTGCCCTGCGAGATCGACTCGGTCGCGCCCGACGCCCACCCCTCGCAGGCGCTGGTACGGCTGCGCTGTGGGGAGTCTTTTCTGCTCGCACGGGTCACCCACCGGTCCCTGCATGCGCTGGGTGTGGTGCCCGGCAGCGCAGTGTGGGCCCAGGTCAAATCGGTGGCGATTGTTCCTTGAGCCTGCCAACTGCGGCCCTGTCGCCCGGATCGGCACGCCCTCGCCGGGCGAGGCCATGACGCTTTATGGCGATACGCACACGCCCATTGACTGACTCTTGGCCCGGTACATGGCGGTGTCTGCGGCACGCAGGTAGTCGTCGACCGTCGCCAGCCTGGATGCGCTGCTGACCAAACCAACACTCGCTCCACTGATCACGGTGTGTTCGCCGATCACATAGGGCACTGCAAGGGCGGCGGCGATCTGGTGAGCGCGTTGGCTGGCTTCGGCGGGGTCAATGGATTCCAACAGCACGTTGAACTCGTCGCCACTCATGCGGGCGACCAGATCCACCGCCCGCACGCAGGATTCGAGCCGCCGCGCCACCTGTTGCAATAGCTGGTCACCCACATGGTGTCCGTAGCTGTCATTGACGGCCTTGAACCCGTTGAGATCCAGCAGCAGCACAGCGAACATCGTGGATCCATTGCGCATCGGCACGCCATCACCGTTCACTCCGTCGTTCTGGTGCTGCGCAATGAGTTGCGCGAGGCGATCGTGGAACAACGGCCGGCCGGGCAAGTTGGTCAGCGCGTCGTAGGAACTGCCACGCTCGGCCAGATCACTCAACGATCCCGCCATGCGCACAGGAACACCCTCTTCGAACTCGGCGAGCCCGCGCCAATTGACCCACACCAGCCGCCCAGCCCCGTGGAACGCGCGGAAGTCCACGGAAAAGTTCGGGCTGTTTCCCGATAAGTGCCTGCGGTAAGCCTCCTGCACGCGCCCGCGATCCTCGGTATCGATGAGTTGCTCGAGAAAGCGCCAGCCTCCGTCATGCACAAGATCGGCGCTACCCAGCCCGACGATCTGGAGAAAACGCCCGGACACATGCAGGGCGTCGGTTCGCAAGTCCCAATACCAGATGCCGTCGTTGGATCCGCGAGTCGCCAGCGAATAGCGGTTTTCGGAGCGCAACAAATCGAGTTCGGTGTTCTTCTGCTGGGTGACATCGATCATCAGGCCGATCATGCGGTTCGGCCGACCCGGCTCGACAACCGCGCGGCACAGATCACGCACCCACACGACCTTACCGGACTTGGCAATCAGCCGGTAACTCATCTCGTAGGCACGGCTGTGCGTGGCGTTGTAAGCGGCATCGTCGATCACCAGAGCCTGCGCAAGATCATCGGGATGCACATGCGCCCGCCAGAAGCCCGGGTCAGCCCGCCACTCCTCGACGGAGTAGCCGAACAACCGCTCAACCTGCGGGCTCAGAAAGGTATTGCCCACCCCGATTTCAGCTTCCCACACCACGCCATCAATGGTTTCCAGCAAGCGCAGAAAGCGCTGGCGAACTTCCACCAGCACCTGTTCGGTGACCTCGGTGATCTCGATCAGGACACCCTGGCGGCTGATCACCCGATCTGCCGCATCCGTCTCCGGGTGGAACTGCAGACGCACCCAGCGGTAGTCCGCGTCGGCAAAGCGCAAGCGGAACACCGGCATGCCCGAGCGCATGGTACCGATGTCGTCGGGATGCACAAACTCCAGCAAAGACCTGCCAAGCGCCACCGCCACCGAATGACCGGTGAGCTTGTGCCACGCCGGGTTCAGATAAGTGATCTCCCACAGCGCATCGGTCTGCACCACCGCCTCAGGAAGCAGTTGCAACAGGTTTGCGGACGGCGGGGGAGTGGTGGGCATGCAGGGCTATTGCAAATGGGTCAGATTTATGCGGGGCCGCGCTGAACAAGTCCTTCGCTCGTCGCGCAACCCGGCATAGGGTGGCTTGCTGCGGTGCCAATACCATTCGAACACCGGGTGCGCGCCATCCACGGGACTGAGGCAGCGCCGCCTTGACGGATCGGAAAATCAACCACGTCAAAGCGAGTATGGCATGCATCCAAGTCACCTTTGGACTCGGTGGTTTGGGTGGTTTGGGGCCGTGAGGTGTGCGAGCCAGCAACGCCCTCCGCCGCCGCTGGCTCGCCCACATCACGACGGCTTCACCCGTCAGAACGCCACCTTCACCCCCACCGTCAGATTGCGCCCCATCAGCGGCGCTGCGTTCTTGATGAACGAGGTGTGCGCATAGGCCAGTCGGTCTGTCAGGTTGTTGGCCTTCAGGTACACCTGCCAGGGGGTGCCGCTGCTGAACTGGCCGTTGTAGCTCACGCCCAGGTTCAGCATGCCGTAGCCGGGCGTGGCGGTTTCAAAGTCGGCCACGCGGTTTTGCCGCGCCACCTGCACCCATTCCACTTGGCCTTCCCAGGCCTGCCAGTTGGCGTCCAGCCGTACACCGGCGCGGGTGGCCGGGATGCGCGGCAGCAGGCCACCACCGTCGAGCCTGGCGCGCACGGTGTCGCCAAACAGCGTGATGCCCAGATTGCGCGTGAGGCGCTGGCGCACCTGGCCTTCGATGCCGGTGAAGGTGGCATCGGCCTGGCTGTATTGCAGCAGTTGCAGGCCGTCCAGCGCGTCGAGCGTGCGGCCATAGATGTAGTTCTGGATGCGGTTGCGGAACACGCTCACGCCGAAGGTGGTGTCGCCGCTGGTCTTCTTCAGACTCACATCGATGTTCTGCGAGATTTCGGAGCGCAGGTCGGCATTGCCCCGTTCGTACGTGCTGGTGGCCATGTGCAGGCCCTGGGCGTACAGCTCTTCGGCCGACGGGGCACGGCTGGCGCGGGTGAACGAGGTGCCCACCTGGTAGCCCGGCGTGAACTTCCACACCGCGCCCAGCGATGCCGACGTGCCGTTGTGGCTGCGCTCGATCCCGCTGGTCTGGGCCTCGGCCGTCTGGCGGTCGTGGCGCAGGGCGGCTTCAAAGCGCCAGTCGTTCCAGCGGTACTCCTCCAGCACGAAGAGGCCTGTCTTGCGGGTCACGGTGGGCTGCACATAGGCCTCCTCGCCCTCGGCGCTGAACTTGCGCTGTGAGGTCTGCAGGCCGATCACGCCCTTGAAGCCACTGATGGGCTCGTGCTGCAGTTCCACGCGCGTGTCGTAGGCCTTATTCTTGAAGGTGGTGCTGATGGCTCCGTCTTCGACCTCGTCATGTTTGTAGTCGGTGACACCCGCGCGCAGCCGCAGGGCCGAGAAGCCCGTAAACGGGTTGCGCAGCTCGCCCCGCACGTCAAAGCGCTCGCTGCGCAGGTCGACCACCGGCACATCGCCTGCCGCAGCGTCATGGTCGTGGTCATGGCCGTCGGTTTCGTCGTCAGCATGGGCGCCGCAATGCAGGTGGTCGCCATGGGTGTGGCAGCCATCAAAGCTATGGTTGTGGCCGGGCAGACCGTATTTGGCGGTCTGGCGGGTGTAGGCCGCCCCCAGGTAGCCCTGGTCGCCCACCCACGACAGGCCCACGCTGCCAGTGTCCGTGCGGTTGAAGCTGCCCAGCACCTTGCTGCCGCCCGACCAGCCCTTGCCCACGCGGTAGTCGCCCGCATCCCGCGCCACGCCCTCCACATGCACGGCCAGGTTGCCCGCCCCGCCCGTCAGCGAAAAGGCCCCGGCGCCCTCGCCCGCCCCCGAGTTGGCACGCAGCTCGGCACTGCCTTCGTATCCCTTTTGCGGAATGGCGGTGGGCACCTTGCCGTCCAGCACGTTGACCACGCCGCCCACGGCGCCGTTGCCATAAACCAGGGCCGAGGGGCCACGCAGCACCTCGATCTGCGTGGCCAGCAGCGGCTCGGACACCACGGCGTGGTCGGGGCTGATGGTGGAGGCGTCGTGCAGCTCGGCGCCATCGCTCAGCACCTTGACGCGCGGGCCGTCCATGCCGCGGATGATGGGCCGGCTGGCGCCCGCACCGAAGTGGCTGCTGGTGATGCCGGGCTCGCTGTTCAGCGTTTCGCCCAGCGTGGCCTCGCGGCGGCGCACCAGTTCATCCCCTTCCAGCACGGTGGCGGGGGTGGTCATGTCGCTGGCGCCCAGTTGCAGGCCGCTGGCCGACACGGTGACAGCGGGCAGGCTGGGCGCAGCGTCAGCCGCCGCAGCGGGCGCGGGTGCAGTCTGCGCCTGGGTGGCAACGCTGGTGCCAGACAGCGCCAGCAGGGTCGCCAGGGCCACAGGGTGGAGCGCCGGGCGTGCACGGCGGGAAGCAAAGCGGTGGGTAGAAAAGGTGTGGGTCATGGTGGTGGCCTGCAACAAGGCATGCGCGGCGCTGGCGGTGCCAACGCGCCTGCGCATGCCGACCCGCGCCCGGGGCGCGAGTTGATGAATAAAAACCGCTGCAAGCGCTAGTGAAATATGCGCTAGCAGCTATGAAAACAGGAGTAATGATTGGCGGCGCGCCGTGGTACGGCCGCTGGCAGCCGCCAAATCGGCCTGCATACAGCGGCTTGCATACCGCGCCCTGCGCCAGCAGGCACAACACCGCCGCGTTGCCCTGCAAGGCACACAGCGGGTACGCCGACTGAGAAGGTGGGGCTGGAGGTGCGCTGCGCTTCAGGCCTGGGGCGGGCCGCGCGCGTGGAACAGCGCAATGTGGGGTGTGCTCGCCCGCCCTGCCGCATGCACGGCCGGCGGCAGCGGCGCATCGGCCACAGGCAGCGCCAGCGGGGCGGCATGCAATGCGTCGCCCAGCGCCAGTTGGTCGAGCAACAGACAGTCCACCGGCGCGTGGTGGGCCAGCAGATAGGGGAGCCACAGACCGTGGCCAGGTGTGGCAGCGGGCCGCGCAGTGGGGGCCGGGTCCCACGCCGGCTGCCCGGGCAACGAAGAGGGCGCGGCCAGCAGCCCGGCATGCGCCTGGTCCAGCGCGCCGCCGTGCACCACCTGGTGCAGCCGCCCCAGCGTGGGCACCACCACCAGGGCCAGCAGCAGCCACGCCAATGCCACGCGCCGCACCGCTGCGCCGCGCAGGGCGGCGGACGGCAGGTGCAAAGGGCGAAGGAAGGCGCGGGTCACGTCAGGCAAAAAGGGAAAGGATTGCGGCAGAGGCTGCAGCGGCAACGCCGGGGATTACTTCACTGGTACCGCATCCACCACACGGTAGTACAGGCCATATTGATCATTGGGGAGCACGGTGAACTTGCCTTCCACCACCACGGGCTCCAGCGAATAGCGCACGGGTGTCTTGGCCTTGACCTCGACCATGCTCTCGGGCCCGCCCGGTGTGCAGAACGAGCAGGTCAGCGGCACGGAGGTGAGGATGAAGTGCGTCTGCGTCGGCTTGGCGTCCAGCGGCACCATGAAGCCCTGGATGCGCTGCGTGGTCTTGTCCATGCCCTTCTGGGCGTCGTTGAACACGGGCAGGATGCCGTCCTTGGTGGTCTTTTTGCTCAGGTCGGTCAGCACCGACCAGGGCACCACGTCGTTGCGCTGGGGCAGCGGGGCAATCGGGCTGTTGGGGCTGTGGTAGCCCGCACCCGACCCCGATGGCACGACGGTGCCAGCGCCCGCAGGCAGGGGCGACGACAGCACTGGCGCCGCGGCCGCGCCTTCCTTGGCGCGCTCAAAAGCGCCCGGCGCGGGCTTGGTGGCGCTGCCTTGCTGCGCGTGCGCACCGGTTGCCAGAACCAGCATGGCGGCCAGACAAGCCACGCGAGCCATCAGGCCGGGGATGGGCAAGGGCTTCAAGGTGCAGGACATGGCGGGGACTCCGGGCGAACGAGCATCAAAAAAACAGGCACTCAGTGCGCGTGTTTCATGCCGCAGTATTTTCCAATGGCTAGGTTCTTGCACGCCGCCTGCAGGTCTTTCTGGCACTGATCGTGTCCCTTGCCGGACTCCAGGCACTTGGCGGCAGCCTCGTGGGCGGCAGCCATCGCACGGTGGCGGGCGATGTCTTCCTGGGTGTCCTTGTCGTTGTGGGCTTGCGCGTGGGCCAGGGCACCGGCGAGCAGCATGGGGGCCAGGGCGAGAGCTGCGAAAAGTTTTTTCATGGCAAGACTTTCAGGTTGAGTGGCTAGAGGGTTTATGGAGGTCAGAACTCGGTGGCTACATCAAGGCTGGCTCAACAAGTCGGCCACATCGGTGCGGTAGGCCTGCATGGCCGGCAGCAGCGCCGCTAGCGCCGCCACGCCTGCGGCCAGCAGCGGCACCCCCGCTTCGGCGGGCAGCCAGATCCAGCCCGTCACCGGCAGCAAACCCTGCGCCTGTAGTGCCCAGCCCAAGGCCTGCGCCAGGCCGTGGCCCAGCAGCAGCCCCAGGATGGACGCGAGCGCGGCCAGCCACAGCGCCTCCCACAGCACCAGCCCGGCCACGCGGCCCGGCGGCGCGCCCAGCATGCGCAGCATGGCCAGGTCGGCGCGGCGCTCGCGTACGGCATTCCACAGCGCGATGAACACGCTGAGCGCGGCCACGGCCAGCAGCACGCCGCCAAAGGCGCGCAGCACATCGGCACCCACGCCCAGCAGGCGCAGCAGGCGTGTGACCTCGATGGCGGGCGCCGCCGCCTGCATCGAGGTGCCGCCGTTGATCAGGCGTGGCAGCGTGATGGCCGCCATGGGCGTGCGGTAGCGCACCAGGGCCACGGTCACCTCACGCTCTTCCTTCATGATTTCCAGGTCTTCGGCATCGTTGGCCGTGGCGGTCTCGTGCACCATCCAGACCGATTCGGTGCTGGTCAGGATCAATCGGTCCAGCACACAGCCGCAGGGCGCCAGCACCCCGCTCACACGGTAGGGGTGGTTGCCATGGGCGTGCCCTCCTCCTCCCAGGCCGTGGCTGCCGATGAAGGTGGCCCCCACCAGCGGCGCGCCTTGATGGCTGGCTTTGACAATGCCCCGCGCCACGCTGGCGCCCAGCACCGCGTCCATGGGCTGCTGCCACAGCGCGCCTTCGGCAAACTGGGCCTCATAGTGCGCCACGTAGTCGGGCGTGGTGCCCACGATGCGAAAACCCTGGTAGCTGTCACCCAGGCTCAGCGGGATGACCTGCTCCACCAGCGGGTTCTTCTGCAGCGCCTGCACCTCTTGCAGCGGGATGTTGCCCGTGGGCACGTCGATGTGGAACACGCCCGCCAGGATCAGCTGCAGCGGGCTGCCCTTGGCGCCCACCACCAGGTCGATGCCACTCAGGTCGCGCTCAAACGCCTTGTCGAGCTGCGTGGCCACCAGCAGCACCAAAGTGATGGCGGCCAGGCCCAGCGTGAGAACCAGCAGGTTGAGCACGGCGGCCAGCGGGCGGGACCACAGGTAGCGCCAGGACAGGCGGGCGAGTTTGAATACTCCTGAATTCATAGCTGCTCAGGCATATTCAACCGGCGCTCCGTGCCGATTTCATTCAAATTGAGGGTCTGGACACCCGCCAGGGCGGACACCACACGCTGGTCATGCGTGGCAATCACCAGGCTGGCATCGCAGGCCGCAGCGCTGTGCTGCAGCAGGGCCAGCGCATCGGCCGCCGCCTCGTCGTCCAGGCTGGCCGTGGGCTCGTCAGCCAGCAGCACCTGCGGCGCCAGCAGCACGGCCCGCGCCAGCGCCACGCGCTGCGCCTGCCCGCCAGAGAGCTGGTGCGGCTTGCGCGCGGCCAGCTCGGCCACACCCACTTGGGCGAGTGCGCGGTGGATGGCCGCATCGTCACGCCGCAGCCCGGCCGCAAAGTACGCCAGCGCCAGGTTGTCCGTCACGGTGAGTGCGCTGCTGAGGTACAGCTTTTGCGGCAAGAAGCCAATGGTGCGCGCGCGCCAGGCATCGATCTCGGCCCCACGCTGCGTGCCCAGCTGGGTGCCCGCCACGAACAGGTCACCGCCACTGGCACCGCGCAGGCCGGCCATCAGCGCCAGCCAGGTGGATTTGCCGGTGCCCGAGCGCCCGCGTAGCAGCAGCGTGCCGCCCTGGCGCAGATCCACATCCGGAAAGCGCAGCGGCGCGGCGCCACCGGTGGCATAGGCGTAGGAAAGCCCCCGGGTGCGGATCATGCGGCAGCGCCCTCGGCCGGGTGCGCGCAGGCGGCACAGCGCCCGTGCACTGCAATGTCCACCGCCAGGCTCTCGTGTCCTGCGGTGGCCAGCGCCTGCAGCACCTGCTTGAGGGCGTTCTGCACCTTGGCCGAACCCTGTGACAGGCGGAACTGGCGGTGGCAGTCGTCGCATTCAAACCGCGGTGCAGCGCCCTCCTCCCCCTGTGGCGCCAGCGCATACCGCGTCACGCGGGCGGCATCGACTTGCTTGTGCAGCAGGCCGGCGGCAGCAAAACGGTCAAGCATGCGGTAGACCGTGACCTTGTTGACCGCAACGCCCGCTGCAGCTAAGGCCGCTTCAACCTCGGGCTCCGACAGCGCCGCATCGGGCCGAGCCTCGTACAGGGCCGCCAACGCCCGTGTGGCGCGGGTGGCACGCATGCCGGGGGGAAGCGACCAAGGCTGGAGACGTTGAGGGGACGGGGAAGACATGGGTGGTGCGGATGAACTGCGCATAACGCAATCGGGTTGCATTATGCCTGGCTGCAGCCTCGCTCTGAACGAATTTGCTCCCTCCAAGCATTGAACCCAGAGCGCAAGATCTGGATCCCGCCCCTCTGGCAGCCGCCAGCGCGTCAGCGTCAGCCCTTCAAATACCGCGCAAACGTCTTGCGAAACTTCTCCACCTTTGGCCCCACCACAAATGCGCAGTACCCCGCATTGGGGTGGTTGGCAAAGTAGTCCTGGTGGTAGGCCTCGGCCATGCTGTAGTTCGATAGCGGCTTCACCTCGGTGGTGATGGGCGCACCGAACAGCCTGTCTTGCGACATCTGGCGGATCATGGAGTTGGCGATCTCGCCGTGCTCGGGGTTTTCGTAGTAGATGCCGCTGCGGTACTGCGTGCCCACGTCATTGCCCTGGCGGTTGAGCGTGGTCGGGTCGTGGGTGTGGAAGAAGATTTCCAGGATGTCTTCCAGGCTGATTTCGTCGGCATCGAACGTCAGCCGCACCACCTCGGCGTGGCCGGTGTCGCCCTGGCAGATCTGCTCGTAGGTGGGGTTGATGGTGTGGCCGTTGGTGTAGCCGCTTTCCACATCGGTGATGCCGCGCACGCGATCGAAAACGGCTTCGGTGCACCAGAAGCAGCCGCCGCCCAGGGTGATGGTTTGTGGGTTGTGGGCCATGTGGGTCTCCATGCGGTGAAGTCAGGGGAAGAGATCCACGGCATGGTACGCGGCATTGCCCGGCGCAGCCCGGACAGGGGATTTGCCGGGCACACGTCGGGTCAGGCTACTCGTACTGGCGACCCTGTGCCATCAGCTCGGGCGTGCCGATCAGCGCATTCAGGCCGTCAAAGTCCATCATCCGGTCCTTGAAGGGCGTGGTGGTCTGGTGCGTGTGCAGGCTGGCGTAGTAGCCCTGCAGCGTGTGCGCCACGGCGCGGGCGGTGCCGCCGGGGAAGATCACGATGCGAAAGCCGCGCTGCTGCAGCTCGGCCGCGCTCTGGATCGGTGTCTTGCCGCCTTCGACCATGTTGGCCAGCAGCGGGATGCGGTGGGCAAAGCGCTGGCAGGCCGCGTCCATCTGCTCGGGGGTGCGCAAGGCTTCGATGAAAAGCGCATCCACACCACATTCCAGGTACGCCTCGGCGCGGTCAAATGCGGCGTCGATGCCCTCGACGGCCAGCGCGTCGGTGCGGGCCAGGATCAGCGTGTGGGGGCTGCGGCGGGCGTCCAGTGCGGCCTTGAGCTTGCCGCACATCTCACCCACCGGCACCACCGTCTTGCCATCCAGGTGCCCGCAGCGCTTAGGAAAGCCCTGGTCCTCGATCTGGATCATTGCCGCGCCCGCACGCTCAAAGCCGCGCACGGTGCGCTGGGTGTTGAGTGCGTTGCCAAAGCCGGTGTCGGCATCGACGATGACCGGCGTGCGCACGCGCTCGGTGATGCGGGCCAAGGTGTCTTCCACCTCGGTGTAGGTGGTCAGGCCCACGTCGGAGCGGCCCAGGCGCGTGTAGGCAATCGATGCGCCTGAGAGGTACAGCGCCTCGAAGCCAGCCTGCTCGGCTACCAGGGCGCTCAGGGCATCGTAGACGCCGGGGGCCAGGATGGCGCGAGGTTCGTGAAGGCGTTGGTGCAGCGATGGATGGGGGGATGGGGTGGTCATGGTTTCAGTCTTCCGAGTACGCGACCAGTTCGGCCGCCGTGTGCGCCGCGATGTAGCCACCGGCCACGGCGCTGAGCAGGCCGTTGCCCGACAGATACCCCCACACCGCATCGCCCGACACGCCGCGCGCAGCGCCGCCCGCAGCCAATAAGTTAGGAAACGGCCGACCATCAGCACCCAGCACACGGCACTGGGCGTCGATATCGAGCCCGCCCTGGGTATGGAACAGCGCACCGGTCACCTTGACTGCGCAGAACGGGGCCTGCAGTGGGCGGGTAAAAGTGCGGCGGTTTTGGTCATTTTGGCCGCTAGCGCTAGTGGTACTTGCCAGGGTAGCTATCAATTTTGATTCTTCGCAGCCGATGGTGGCCGCCAGCGCCTGCACGCTGTCGCAGTGCTTGACGGCACCCGCAGCTTCGGCATCGACAAAGTCCGGGAAGGTTCGTGCCAGCGCGAGGATGGGCGCATCGAACACATTCCACGCCACGCCGCCCGGCTGCGCCAGCACATGCACCGAGGCCTCGGAATAGCCCTGCGTCTCGTCGTGAAAGCGCTCGCCCAGCGCATTCACCTGGATGCCGCCTTCCATCATCAGCGCCCACGAAATCAGCGCGCCCTGCGGAATGGCCCAGGAGCCGTGGCCCTGATAGCCGCCCAGGTCGGCCAGCCGGGCGCCCAACGCCTGGCCCCAGGCGATGGCGCTACCGTCGTTGCCGGTGTGGCCGGCGAACAGCGCATCGCGCATCTCGGGCAGCAGTTCGCGCACCAGGGACGGGTTGCCGCCAAAGCCGTTGCAGGCCAGGATGAGTGCGTCGCAGGCCAGGTGCTCCAGCGTGCCATCAGGCCGCTCGTAGCCCACGCCGATCACACGCTGCTGGGCGTTGACCCACAGCTCGCGCACGGTGGCTTCGGTGATGAGAGGTATGTCGGCCGCTGTCACCGCGTTGGCCAGACGGCCCATCAGGCCCACGCCGGTTTTCTCGGGCGTGGCGTGCATGCGGCGCACGCTGTGGCCGGGGTACAAAAATCCATCGAGCACCTGCCACTGCAGGCCATGGCGGTCTTGCAGTGCATCGAGCGCCGGACCGATGGCCTGGGCATAGGCTTGCACCAGATGGGCCGCCGCCCTGCCCTTGGCCTTGGCGCTGATGTCGGCGGCAAAACGCTCCGGGCTGTCATCAATGCCCGCCGCGCGCTGTACCAGTGTGTCGGGCGCGGGGATGAAGCCCGACGACAGAGCGGATGAGCCCAGCGGCGTGGCGTCGCGCTCCAGCACCGCGCAGTCCACACCGGCGTCGTGCAGCATCAGCGCGGCTGTGAGCCCGCAAGCGCCACCGCCCAAGATGAGCACAGGCACATGCGCGTCTTGCGCGTCTTGCGCCACCGTACCGGGCATGTGCTCGGCCTTGCAGATGCGGGGCGTGCTCATGCGGAGGCAGCCGCCAAAACAGTAGAAAAGTCGGCACAGCTCAACACCTGCGCCACGTTGGCCATGTCGGCCACCGAGGTGTCGTGCACTGCCTGCTTGAAGGCCGCGCAGCCGTCGGACAGCACCAGCGTCTGGTAGTCGCGCATGTGTGCATCGCGCACCGTGCTGGCTACGCCCCCGTTGGTGACAATGCCGCACACCGCCACGGTGGTGATGCCCGCGCGGCGCAGCACCCAGTCCAGCTGGGTGTTGAAGAAGGCCGAATACGCCACCTTGCACACCGACACGTCCACCCACGGTGCGATCTCGGCCACATGCGCCTGGCCTGTGCTGCCGGGGGCGAAGTCGCCGCGGCGCAGAAATGGGCGCAAGGCCTTGAGGTGGGGCGACACCATAGGCTCCCCCTGCGCGTCAGGCCACAGGGTGAACTGGCTGCCCACCACCATGCCGCCTGCGGCCTTGAGCGCCTTGGCGACTGCAGCCACCCGGGGTGGCAAGGCCTGGGCGGCAGCGCTCACCGCGCCGCCGCGCGCGTAGGCGCCGTCCGGGGCCAGAAAGTCGTTTTGCAGGTCGATGATGACCAGCGCTGTGTGGCGCGGGTCGATGGTGCTGTGGCTCATGCCGCGCCCTCCCCACCGGCCCGCACCAGCAGGTTGCCCAGCGGGTCCACCGTGGCGCTGAAGCCAGGCTCCAGCCACACCGTGGTGTCGGGCTGCTCCAGGATGGCGGGGCCGTCGATGCGGGTGCCCACGGGCAGGTCCAGCCGTGCGTGGCGCGCGGCGTCCCACCAGCGGCCGGCGTGGAACACGCGCTGTACGCCGAGCGATGGGTTCACCGTAGTGGTCTGCGGGGCCAGCACCGTCAGGTCGAACTTGGGGCGCACGCCCACACGGGCGTAGCGCAGGTTCATCACCCGCACGGCAATGCCATCGAGCACACGGCCAAAGGCGGCGCAATAGGCAGCCTCAAACGCGGCGCGAATGCCCTCGTGGCTCAGCGCATCCGCCGCCACGGGCACCTGCACGGTGTGGGTCTGCCCGGCGTAGAGCATGTCGAGCGCAATGATCTCCTGCACTTCCACAAACTTCACGCCCGCTGAATCCAGGCGCTGCTGGCAGGTGGCGGCGAGTGTGGCCACCCGCTGGCGCAGGTCGGCCACGTCCAGGTCGGCCAGGGGTTTGTTCAGCGTCTGCACCGCGTCGTGGCGCATGTCGGCCATCACGCAGCCCAGGGCCGAGGTGACGCCGGGGTAGCGCGGCACGATGCCCGTGCCCACGCCCACCTCGCGCATCATGGCGCACACATGCAGCGCACCGCCGCCGCCAAACGGCATGTAGGCAAACTGGCGCGGGTCGTGACCGCGCTCGATGGACACCACGCGCACCGCGCCCGCCATCTTGGCATTGGCCACGGTGAGGATGGCTTCGGCAGCCGCCATCACGTCCAGGCCTAGCGGCTTGGCGACATGGGTCTCGATGGCGTCGCGCGACTTTTGCGCGTCCATGGCGGCCAGCAGGCCACCGCCCAGGGGTCGGTCGGCGGCAATACGGCCCAGCAGCACGTTGGCGTCCGTCACCGTGGGGCGCGTGTTGCCCCGGCCATAGCAGGCCGGGCCCGGGATGCTGCCCGCCGACTCGGGGCCGACCTGCAGCATGCCGCTGGCGTCCACCGAGGCAATCGAGCCGCCGCCCGCGCCAATGGTCTCGATCTGGATCATGGGCGAGCGCACCACCATGCCAAATTCAATGGCCGTCTGTGCGGCCAACGCCGCCTCGCCCTTGGCCACCAGCGACACGTCGAACGAGGTGCCGCCCATGTCGCCGGTGATCACATCGGGGAAACCTGCCGCACGCGCAATCGCTGCACAGGCAATCACACCTGCTGCCGGGCCCGACAGCGCGGTGCGCACGGGCACATCGCAGGCCGTCTGGCGCGACATCACGCCGCCGTTGCTTTGCACGATGAGCAGCTCGCCGCCAAAGCCCTGCGTGCGCAGGTCGCCCTCCAGCCGCTCCAGGTAGCTGCCCACCACAGGCTGCAGCGCAGCGTTGAGCGTCGCGGTGGAGCAGCGCTCGAACTCGCGGATTTCGGGCAGCACCTCGCTGGCGGCCGTCACATGCGGGTTGGGCCACACGCTGCGCACGGCGGCCACGGCGGCCTGCTCGTTGGCCGGATTGGCGTAGGTGTTGATGAAGAAGACGCAGACAGCCTCGCAGCCCGCCTCCAGCAGCGCGCGCGCTTGGGCCTTGACCTGCTCGATGTCTACGGGCGTGTGCACCGTGCCATCGGCCAGCACGCGCTCGTCCACCTCGAGGCGCAGGTTGCGCGGCACGATGGGCTCGAAGCTGCCGCGCAGGCCCCAGGTCTGCGGCCGGTCGCGGCGGCGCATCTCCAGCACATCGCGAAAGCCGCGTGTGGTGATGATGCCGGTGCGTGCCACCTTGCGCTCCAGCAGCGCATTGGTGCCCACGGTGGTGCCGTGCACGATGGTGGCGATTTGTCCGGCCGAGTCGGCCACGCGCGCCACGCCATTCATGAAGCCGCGCGCCTCCTCGCCCCGGGTGCTGGGCACCTTGACGATGCGGGCGCTGCCGTCGCGCTCATCCAACACGAACAGGTCGGTGAAGGTGCCGCCTACGTCCACGCCCACCACATAGGATGCCTCGCTCAAAGCCTTGTCCGAAACCTTGCCGCTGCTCATGCCTTGCCTTTCATTACGGCGGGAGCGCTCACATAGCCCATCGCCAGATCCTTCTCACGCGCTGCCGCATCCCGCGCGGCCGGGGCACCGTAGCCACCGCCACCGGGGGTCTCCAGGCGCACGCGCTCGCCCTGCTTGAGGTGGATACCAATCATCTTGGAGCGCATGGGTGGCCGCTTCCATTCACTATTGTTTTCATAGCTGAAGACGTTCATGGAACCAGCGCTACCGCCTGCAATGCCTTGGGGTGCAGCCTTGCCACGCTCGCCAAAGATGAACACCTCGGCGTCCTGCTCCAGCAGCTCGATCTCATAGATGGCACCCAGGCCACCGCGGTGCTGGCCGTCACCGCCCGAATCGGGCCGCAGTGCCCATTGGGTGAAGCGCACGGGGTACGCAGCCTCCAGAATTTCCAGCGGCGGGATGGTGGCGGTGGAGATGGGTGCATTGCCATGGCTCAGGCCATCGCCATCGCTGTGCCCGCCGTGACCGCCGCCGAAGAAGCTGAACATCACCCAGCGCTGGCCCTTGCGCGCGGCATCGGTGCGGTGGCCCGCGATCGACAGCGCATTGATGGTGCCGTAGGCCTGCGCCATGGCGCGCCTGGGGTCGGCGTGCGCGGTGGCGCTGAAGATCACGTCGATCATGCGCAGGATGGTCTCGGTGTAGCCACCCACCGGGCGCGGCCGCGCGGCGCTGATCACGAGGCCCTCGGGCAGTACAAAGTCCACCGCGTCCAGCACGCCCGCATTGGCAGGCACATCGGGGAACAGATGCTTGAGCGCCACGTAGCACGCCGCAATGGCCGTGGCGCGCGAGATGTTGACGGGCCCGGCGCACTGCGGCGAGGTGCGCGAGAAGTCGAGCGTGAGGCGCTCGCCCTGCACCGTCATGTCGAGGGCGATGGTCAGCGGCTCATCCTTCACCCCGTCGTTGTCCAGGAGGTCGCTGAAGGTGTAGCGCCCGTCGGGCAGCGCCGCGATGTGCGACTGCATGAGCTTGACGGCGCGCGTGCGCAGCTCGCCCATGGCCTGCTGCACCGGGGCGTCGCCGTACTGGTCCAGCAGGTCGTGCAGGCGGCGCTCGCCCAGGTCGAGCGCGGCCAACTGGCCATTGAGGTCGCCCCACAGGCTGTCGGGCAGGCGGGTGTTGGCCTTGAGGATGGCGAGCACGTCATCGTCGAACACGCCGCTGCGCACGATGCGCACGGGCGGTATCTGAACGGCCTCTTGCCAGCACTCGGTGGCGGCCGGGTTGTAGTTGCCGGGCACGTTGCCGCCTACGTCGTGCCAGTGCGCGGCCGATGCCAGAAAGCAGTACAGCTTGCCACCGCGAAAGAAGGGGCGCACCAGCTTGAAGTCATTGGCGTGTGTGCCGCCTTCGTAGGGGTCGTTGAACAGCCAGGTGTCGCCCGCCGTGATGCCACCGCGCTCGCCCGCTGCCCGCATGGCAGCGCGCACGGCGAAAGCCATCGCCCCCACAAACACGGGCAGGCCCGATTTGCCCTGCACCAGCGTGTCGCCACTGATGGCGTCATAGAGGCCGTGGCAGGCGTCATGCGCCTCGGCAATGATGGGGTTGAACGCGCTGCGGTACAGCGTGGCATCCATCTCGTCGGCGATCTGCTCCAGCCGGCCGCGCAAGACGGCCAGGGTGACGGGGTCCATAGCGGGCGGTGCGGTGGTGGTGTTGTGTTCAGCCATTGACGGCCTCCTTGCCAAAGCGGGTGCGCAGCTGGTTCAGTAGACCGCCAGCGCGCACCATGTCCATGAGAAACGGGGGAATCGGGTCGCAGGCCAGCGCACGGCCCTGGGGGGTGACAACAGCGGGCGTCTGCCAGTTGAGCGTGACGGCATCGCCTTCTGCCAGTGCATCGGCCTCGGCGCAGGTCAACAGCAGCAGGCCCAGGTTGAAGGCGTTGCGAAAGTAGAGGCCGCTGAACGACGGCGCGATGACCGCCACAATGCCCAGCCGCACCAGCACAGCGGCCGCCTGCTCGCGCGAGGAGCCAATGCCGAAGTTGGGGCCAGCAACGATCACATCGCCCTTGCGCACGCCGCCCACGAAATCGGGCCGCACCGATTCGAGGCAGTGGCGCGCCAGCACGTCCAGGCCGTGCTTCATGGCATGGCCGGGGGCGAGCACATCGGTGTCGATGTCAGCGCCAAGGCGCCATACCCTGTGAATATTCGTCATGTCGTTCATCCAACGCGCGGTGTATGAAACCGGCAAGGCCCAGACCAGTGCCACCGTGGAACTGGCTTTGCCAGGCCACCGGTGGCGTCCCCCTCCCGCGCAGCGAGAGAGGGGGAAGGCGCGAAGCGACTCAGGGGGTGAATCATGCTCATGCGAGTACCTCGCGGGGGTCGGTGATGCAACCGCGCACGGCCGATGCCGCCACGGTGTACGGCGACGCCAGATACACCTGCGCGGTGGCCGAGCCCATGCGGCCCTTGAAGTTGCGGGCGGTGCTGGAGATGACGGTGGTGTTGTCACCCACCGTGTCGCCATAGCCTGCGCAGGCACCGCAAGTGGTAGGGAACAGTTCAGCCCCCGCGCCCTGCAGCACCTGCAGCACGCCCTCGTCGCGTGCGGCGGCCTGGTCCTGCTGGCTGGCAGGGGCCACCATCAGGCGCACGCCGGGTGCCACGCGCCGGCCGCGCAGCACGGCTGCGGCTGCGCGCAGGTCGTCCAGCTTGGCGCCCGTGCACGCGCCGATGTAGGCCACGTCGATGCCCTGCCCCGCGTGCTGCGCTACCGGCGCTGCGTTGGCGGGGCTGTGCGGCGCGGCGACCTGGGGCGTGAGCGTGGTGGCGTCAAAGGTGTGGCGCGTGAGGGCTGCGCCCTCGTCGGTGCGCCAGGCCTCCAGCCCCTGCAGATCTGCGTCGGGCACGCCCGCCGTCCGCAGCCAGTCGCGCGTGGTGGCGTCGGGGGCAATCAGCCCGGCCTGGGCGCCCAGCTCGGCGCTCATGTTCGAGAGCGTCATGCGTTCCTGCATGCCCAGCGCCTGCACGGCGGGGCCGGCAAACTCCACGGCCTGGTACTGGCCGCCGTTCATGCCAAAGCGGCCAATCATGTGCAGCATCATGTCCTTGGCGGTCACACCGGGGGCCAGCTGTCCGCTCCAATGCATCTGCAATGTGAGGGGTACGCGCAGCCAGATTTCGCCGGTCACCACCACACCCAGCATTTCGGTGCTGCCGATGCCAAACATGTAGGCACCAAAGGCACCGCCTGTGGGCGAATGCGAGTCGCCGCCTACGCAGAACATGCCGGGGCGGATATGTCCGTGCTGGGGTACCACCACATGGCAGATACCCTGGCCGTCATATACATGGGGCAAGGCCTGCTCGCGCGCCCAGTCGCGGGCAATGCGCACGATGCGGCGGGATTCTTCGTCGCGCTCGGGCAGGTAGTGGTCCATGACAAGGACCACGCGGGATTTGTCCCAGATCTGCGCGCCCAGTTCGTCGAGCATGGGCTTGAGGCGCCGGGGGCCGGACGAGTCGTGGAACATGGCGAGATCCACCCGGCAGTTCACGATTTCACCGGGCGTGACGCTGGCGCGGCCGCTGGCGCGGGCCACGAGCTTCTGGGCCAGTGTGCTGGCTGCAGCATCAAGGGTGGCGGTCATTCGGGTTTGGCTCCAGCAAACTTCACCACCTTGGCCCAGCGCGGGATCTCGGCCTGCACAAAGCGCGCAAACTCGTCAGGGCTGTTGCCCACGGGCACGGCGCCTTCCAGCTCCAGGCGCTTTTTCACGTCGGGGGTGGCAATGGCCTGGCGTGCAGCATCGCTCAGGCGCTTGGCCAGCTCAGGGTTCATCTGACCGGGGCCAAACAGGCCAAACCAGGCGCTGGATTCGTAGCCCGGCAGCACCTCGGCAATCGCTGGCACATCCGGAAAGGCGGGCAGGCGCTTGGCACTGGTCACGCCCAACGCCTTGAGCTTGCCCGCGCGGATCTGCGCCTGCGCATTGCCCACGGCGGCGAACATCAGGTCGACCTGCCCGGCCAGCACATCCTGCAACGCGGGCGCAGTGCCCCGGTACGGAATGTTGACGATGTAGGCGCCCGACTGCATCTTGAAGGCATCGCCCGCCAGGTGCAGCGATGAACCCACCGCGCCGATCGCAAAGTTGAGCTTGCCTGGCTTGGCCTTGGCCAGTGCGATCAGCTCACGCACATCTTTGGCAGGCAGCGAGGGGTGGGCCACCAGCACCGAAGGCGAGGTGGCCACACAGGTCAGCGGGGTGAAGTCCTTGATAGGGTCGAACGGCAGCGAGGGATAGAGGCTGGCGTTGATGGCATGGCTGGTGAAGCTCATGAGCAGCGTGTTGCCATCGGGTGCGGCTTTGGCTACAGCATCGGCCGCGATGTTGCCGCCCGCACCGGGCCGGTTCTCGACGATCACGGTGCGGCCCAGCAGGCGGCCCATTTCGATGGACAGGGTGCGCGCCAGGGTGTCGGTGGAACCACCGGCCGGGGCGCCAACCAGGATGCGGATGGGCGCGGACTGGGCAAAGGCCCGCCCGCCCATCAGCAAGGCCGGCACAGGGGCAAGAGCTTGGAGGATTCTGCGGCGTTGGATCATGGTGTGGTGTCTCCTTCTTCGGTCACAGCGCAGGCATCACCGTGCCTTGGTCAAACAGGATGGCATGGGCGAGGAGCATGGGATTCAAAGCCCCAGATAGGCGCGGCGCAGGTCGTCGCTGCGCAGCAGTTCGTCGGGCGCGCCAGAAAAGCGGATGCTGCCGTTTTCCATCACGTAGGCACGGTCCGCAATCTCCAGCGACTGGCCCACGTTCTGCTCGACCAGCAACACCGCCAGCCCGGTGGCGCGAAGCTGGCGGATCAGGCCGAACATCTCCTCGACCAGCAGGGGCGAAAGGCCCAGCGAGGGCTCGTCCAGAATCAGCAGGCGCGGCTCTGCCATCAGGCCGCGGCCAATGGCCAGCATCTGCTGCTCGCCGCCGCTCATGGTGCCGGCGAGCTGGGTGGTGCGCTCCTTCAGGCGCGGAAAGGTGGCAAACACCTTGTCGATGTTGTCGGCCCTGCGCTCCCGCGCGCGGGTGAAGCTGCCCAGCGAGAGGTTTTCGAGCACGCTGAGGTTGGGGAAAATTTTGCGCCCTTCGGGCACCTGGATCAGTCCAGCCTTGACGACCTCGGTGTAGTGCGCGCCGCTCAGGTCGACACCCCCGAAGGCGACGGTACCGCCCCAGGCCTTGTAAATGCCACAGACCACATTGTTGAAGGTGGACTTGCCCGCGCCGTTGCTGCCCAGCAGGGCGATGGTTTCGCCGGGCTGGACCTGCAGGTCCACGCCACGCAGGACCTCGACGCGGCCATAGCCACCGCGCAGGCCCATCACGCTGAGCAAGGCGCTGGGTGCAGACGATGGAGCTGTGCTGCTCATGCGGCCTCCTTCGCTGCAGCGGCACGCAGGCGCGCCGCCGTGCCGTGACCCAGGTAGGCCTCGATCACGCGCTCGTCGGAAGTCACCACGCCCGGGCTGCCCTCGGCAATCAACTGGCCCTGCGCCAGCACCCACACATGCTCGGCCAGGTTCATCACGGCCTGCATCACGTGCTCGATCATCAAGACGGTCACGCCACCATCGGCAATGCCGCGCACCACGGGAATCATCTCGGCAATCTCCTGGGGATTGAGGCCTGCCAGCACTTCATCGAGCAGCAGCAGGCGCGGTTGTGTCGCCAGCGCGCGCGCCAGCTCCAGCCGCTTTCGGCCCGCCACCGTGAGGTCGGCTGCAGGCTTGTCCAGCTGGGGCGAAAGGCCCACGCGGGCCGCTACGTCGCTGGCCAGCGCCAGCGCCTCGCGGCGGTTGGGCTGCTTCAGATGCGCGCCCACGGCAATGTTTTCACGCACGGTTTGTGCCGCAAAGGGCTGCACGATCTGGAAAGTGCGCGTCATGCCCAGCCGGGCAATGATGTGGGGTGCCTGGCCGGTGATGTCCTGCCCTGCAAAGCGCACCGTGCCTGCATCGGGCCGCACAAAGCCCGACATCAGCGCGAACAGCGTGGTCTTGCCAGCCCCGTTGGGGCCGATGAGCGCGGTCAGCGAACCTTCTGGCACAGCCAGGCTCACGTTTTGAACTGCCTTGAGCCCACCAAACGATTTGCTCAATCCACTGAGCTGCAACAGGTCATTGGCCATGGCGGCCTCCCGAACGTTTCCAAACCGCCACCACCGACTGCCCGATACCCGCGATACCGCGCGGCAGGAACATCACGATGAGCACCAGCACCACGCCATAGATCACCATGTTGATGCCCGGCAGCTGCCCGAACAGGTTGCGCGTGATGTCGGCCAGGATGTGCAGCACCAGAGCGCCCAGCACGGGCCCCCAAACGGTGCCGATGCCGCCCACGATGGCGGCCACCAGGGCTTCCACCGACGTGACGGAGCCGTAGGCAATGCCCGGGTCGATGTACTGGAACACCTGCACATAAAACGCACCGGCTGCGCCCATGAAACCGCCCGACAGTGCGATGGCGCCCATCTTCACGTTGAAAGGATTCACGCCAATGGCACGCGCCGCGTCTTCGTTGTCGCGCACGGCCTGCAGCCAGGCGCCAAAGCGCGAGTTCTTGAGCCACCAGCTCACCAGCAGCGCCAGCGTGACCAGCGCCAGGATGAGAAAGACATAACCCTTGCGCGAGCCGAATTGCATGTTGCCCAATGACTCCTTGAGCGGCAGCATCAGCCCCACACCCGCGCCAGTGAACGGCACCGACAGTGCCAGGATGCGAAACACCTCGGCAAAGGCCAGCGTGACCAGCGCAAAGTACGAGCCCTTGAGCCCGTAGCGGAACGACAGCCCGCCCACGAACAACCCCACCAGCGCGCTGCCCCCCACCGCCATGGGCAAGGCCACCCAGGGATTGATGCCGCCTTGCATCTGCGCAATGGCCTGGATGTAGGCCCCCGTGCCAAAGAACAGCGCGTGGCCAAACGAGAACTGCCCGCCAAAGCCGCCCAGAATGTTCCAAGCCTGGGCCAGCAAGGCAGCGTAGAGCGCCATCATCACAAAGTTGAGCAGCACGCCGGAGTCCGACACGCCCGTCACGGCCGCCACGACGACGGTAAACAATCCAATGGTCCAGAGTTGCTTCATGCCTTGGCTCCAAACAGGCCCTGCGGGCGAAACAGCAGCACCGCGATGAAGATGGCAAAAATGCCGATCTGCCCCAGCGATTCGCCCAGATACAGGCCGCCCAGCGACTCCACCACCCCGATCAGCAGCCCCCCCACCAGCGCACCCGTAAAGCTTCCCATGCCGCCCAGCACCACGATGGTGAAGGCGACCAGCACAAAGCCGCCGCCCACCTGCGGATTCACGTAGTAAGCCGGAAGCAGAAAACACGCGGCTGCACCCAGACAAGCCAGACCGATACCAAAGCTCATGGCATACACGTGGTCCACGTTGATGCCCATGAGCTTGGCGCCATGCTTTTCCTTGGCTACGGCCCGGATGGCGCGGCCCAGGTCCGTCTTGCCCACGATCCAGAGCAACACGCCCGACACCACCAGCGCCCCGGCAAAGGCCACTAGCTTCGGGAGTGCAATCATGGCGGGGCCCACAGCCACGGTGGTCAGCGTGTAGGCCGTATCGATGGTGCGTGTGTCGGACTTGAAGAACAGCAGCGCCAGGTTCTCCATGACGATCGAGATACCCAGCGTGACGAGCAGGATGTTCTCGTCCTTGCCGTGGCTGGCGCGGTTGATGACGAGGCGCTGCAGGCCGTAGCCCAGGGCAAACATGCCCGGCACCAGGATGGGCAGCGCGAGGTACGGGTCCAGCCCGAAGTGCTGCTTGAGCAGGTACACGGCATACAGCGCCAGCATCAGCGACGCGCCATGCGCGAAGTTGATGATGTGCAGCACGCCGTAGATCAGCGTGAGCCCGAGCGCGATCAGGGCGTAGACCGCGCCCGTCGTCAGGCCGTTCAGGATGGAAGGAAAGAGGATGCTGAGCTCGAACATGGGTGTGGAGTTCGGCGTTAAGGCAAAGGCGCGGCCTGGCGCTCCGCGTGGGAGCGCCCCGCAGCCCCTGCATTCAGGGCCGAAAAGTGGTGGAGTTCAGGCCTTCAACGGGAAGAGCGGGTCCGCTTCGCGGTAGTCGCGCGGGATGATGACCTTGATGTCCTTATTCAGCACCTGGGTCATGAGCGGCTGGGCGCCCTGGTTCTGTCCATTGACGAATTTGGTCGGGCCGTACGGCATGATGTGATCGGCAAAGGTGCTCTTTTCCAGCGCGTCGATGAGGGCGGCGCGGTCCATCGACTTGGCACGCTCCAGCGCATCGGCCAGCAGCCACATCGAGGTGTAGGTCATGAACAGTTCGTAGCTGAAGAACAGGCCCTTGGCTTCGACGCGTTTTTTCAAGTCCTGCGCGCGCTTGTCCTTGGGGTTGAACCAGTGGTTGCAGTCGATGATGCCGTTGGCTGCGTCGGGAAACTCCTTGACGAACTTGTAGCTTGACGCAGCGCCACCCAGCACCGAGTAGATGGCCTTGGGCGTGACCTTTTGCTGCTGCATGGTGCGCACCAGCAATGCGTATTCGTTGTAATAGTTGGCGGGGATGACGATGTCGGGATTGATCGCCTTCATGCGCAGCACGATGTTGTTGAAGTCGCGCGTGGGGTTGGCGTGTTTGACGACTTCCTTGATCTCGTAGCCGTAGCCGGGCAGCTCACGTGCCAGCAGCTGTGCGGTGCCGGTTCCGAACAGCGACTCCTCGTGGATGATCATCACCGTCTTGGCAGGCTTGCCTGCTGCCGTGTTGAGCACATGCAGGTTGGCCACGGCGGTTTCAGCGCACTTCTTGTAGCCGGGGCCAAAGCGGAAGGTGTTCTTCAGGCCACGCTCCACGATCTGGTCAGCCACGCCCACATCCACAATGTGCGGCAGGTTGTACTTGGCGGCGGCCTGCGTAGTGGCCAGGCAGATGGCCGAGGCAAACGCCCCCACCACGGCCGACACGCCCGCTTCATTCATCTTCTCCACTTCGGCTGCGCCGGCTTGGGGCTGAGACTGCGCGTCGCCCAGCAGGGCTTCCAGCTTGGCGCCGCCCAGAGCCTTGATGCCGCCGGCCTTGTTGATGTCTTCGATAGCCATCATTGCGCCTTCGCGGCACTGCTGGCCCGAATAGGCCAGTGCGCCGGTCACAGGGTGCAGCACCCCCACCTTGACGGACTTGGCCTGCGCCCCGCCCACCAATGGGAAGGCCAGCGCCGACGCGGCGGCGGCCGACTGGGACATGAAATGGCGGCGAGTACTCATGGGCATTCTCCTGGCAGGTGGGTGGGGTTGAGGTTGGGGGATTGATTCAGTGGAACTGGGCCGACAGCTCTTTGCTGACCCAGACCTTGGCGTCGATGCTGCCCACGCGGGACAGCTGCATTTCATATTCGTAGCGGTCCGGCCGGTACAGGCCGTGGAGCCATTGCACTGGGCGCTCCTGGTCGTCATAGATCAATCGGCGCACCGCCAGCAGGGCCGAGCCCACCGAGACATCGAGGTGCCGAGCCACAACGGCGTCGGCCAGCTTGGCCGAGATGGTCTGGTGGGCGCGGCCCACCTTCACCCCCGACTCTTCGAGCAGCACCAGGATGGGTTTGCGTGCCAGCTCACGCCGACCGAACTGGCGGGCGATATCGGCAGGCACATAGGTGGTGATATGGGACAGCGGCCCCTCTTTGGTGCTGCGCACCCGGACCGCCTTTTGCACCGCGTCGCCCACCGCAATGTTCAGCGCGCCGGCCACCGCACGGGACGCAGTGACCGTGTCCACATCCAGCACCTTGACGGAGGTGCGCAGGCCCATGCTGACCAGGTTCTCCAGCAGGCCGGTGAGATGCGCGCGACTGTTTTCGCCCTCGCCACCTGTGCCGTTGGCAATGGATGGGGCGGGTGGCACAGGGCGGGTGCCCCGGCCGGGCTCGCGGGAGATCATGCCCTCGCCCTCCAGCAGTTCCAGCGCACGGCGCACCGTCACGCGCGCCACCGCGAACTGCCGCATCAACGCCAGTTCGCCGGGCAGACCGTCGGCAAAGCGGCCCTCCTGCAACTGTTCACGCAGCACCAGATAGATCTGGTGGTACTTGGGGAGCGGCAGGTTGTTGGAAGGCATGGGGGTCATGTTAGGAATAGTTCTAATGTCCTGTCAATAAGACATTTAAGAGCAAAATTTGCCATGTTGCAGACATTTGTGTCGCCGGTGCACACAACCGAGTACATGCAACCACCGTGCCAGCGAGGCCGGATGGGCCCCGCAGCGAAACAAAGCAAGCAGCCTGTATGACGCCATGCGACAAGGCCGCATTGACGCGCCCACAGGCATTGGCTACATTACTAACCAGTCAGTCATTAAAAATACCCGGTTTGTCCCCCACCCCCCTGCCCTCCACTGCCACGACCAGCACCAAACGCGAGCGCCGCAAGGAAGCCCGCCCAGGAGAGCTGCTGGAGGCCGCGCTTGACCTGTTCGTCGAGAAAGGGTTTGCCGCCACCCGGGTGGACGAGGTGGCAGCGCGCGCCGGAGTATCCAAGGGCACGCTGTTTCTGTACTTCCCCAGCAAGGAAGAACTCTTCAAGGCTGTAGTGCGCGAGAACATCGCCGGTCGCTTTGCCGAGTGGAACAGCGAACTGGAGACCTTTGTAGGAACCACCAGCGAGGTCCTGCGTTATTGCTACCAGGTCTGGTGGGAGCGCATCGGGTGCACCAAGGCATCCGGCATCACCAAGCTCATGCTCAGCGAGGCGCAGAACTTCCCCGAGATCGCGCAGTTCTACCAGCACGAAGTCATTCTGCCCGGCCAGGCGCTGATCCGCCGCATCCTGGAGCGTGGCATTGCACGGGGCGAGTTCCGTCCCGTGAACCTCGACTACGCCGTGTACCTGGTGCTCGCACCCATGATCTTTCTCATGATGTGGAAGCACTCGGTGGGCGCCTGCGTGCCCGATGCCCAGGAGCTGACGCCTGAGCAGTACATCGAGACCCAGATCGACAACCTCCTGCACGGTCTGTGTGTGCGCCCCGAAGCGCCGGAAGCTTCGCGCGCAGCGGGCACATTGCCGTCTGACAAGCCGTCCCCTCCCCCTTCTTTCACGCGCTTGCGCACACCCTGACCATGAAACGATGGATTCCCTGGATGGCCGCAGCCATCGTTGTTGTGCTGCTCGGCGGCGGTGTATGGCGTGCCATGGCGGTGCGGCAGGCGCAGCAGAAGGCTTTGGCCGATGCCTCCACCCAGCGCGCCGAGGCGCCGCTGCAACTGGCAGCCAATGAAGTGCTCACCGTGCAGTCGTCTCTGCTCTCGCTGGGGGTGCCGGTATCAGGCTCCTTGCGCGCCGTGGACTCGGCCATGGTCAAGGCACGCGTGGCCGGCGAGCTGCAGGGCCTGACTTTGCGGGAAGGCGACAGCGTCAAGGCGGGACAGGAAGTGGCCCGCATCGACCCGACCGAAGCCCGTGCACGACTGCGCCAGGCCCAGCAACAGGCCGATGCAGCCAAATCGCAGGTGGACATCAACCAGCGGCAGTACAACAACAACCGTGCACTGGTAGACCAGGGCTTTATCTCTGCCACGGCGCTGGTCACCTCGCAGGCCAGCCTGGAAGCGGCCCAATCCAGCTACCAGGCCGCCGTATCGGCCGCCGATGTCGCCCGCAAGGCGCTCGAAGACACCGTCCTCAAAAGCCCCATCAGCGGCCTGGTGGCGCAGCGGCTGGCCCAGCCGGGAGAGCGGGTGCCCATCGACGCCCGCATCATCGAAGTGGTGGACCTCTCCCGCCTGGAACTCGAAGCCCTGCTCACCCCGGCTGACTCCATCGGCGTGCGTGTGGGTCAGAAGGCCCAGCTCACGGTCGAAGGCGCCCCGGCGCCGGTACAAGCCACCGTCGTGCGCATCAACCCCAGCGCCCAGGCGGGCAGCCGCACCGTGCCAGTCTATTTGCGGGTGGACCAGGCACCCCACAACGCCAGCCTGCGCCAGGGCCTGTTTGTGCAAGGCCTTCTGGCCACGGGCAGTGCGCAGGTACTGACCGTTCCATTGGATGCCGTGCGCACCGACAAACCGGCACCCTACCTCCAGACGATCAAGGAGGGCCGCGTGGCCTATGCGCCGGTACAGACGGGAGCGCGCGCCGTGGTCAATGGGCAGACCCTGGTCGCGGTGGACGGCGTACCCGTGGGCACGACGGTCATTGCAGGCCGCATGGGTTCGCTGCGCGAGGGCACGCCCGTGGCGGCGGCAACTGCTGCGCCACAAGCCGCTCCCGCCTCGCGCACTGCGCCCTGACCAGCGGACGCGCCATGTGGTTCACCAAAGTCAGTCTTAAAAACCCCGTGTTCGCCACGATGGTGATGCTCGCCATCGTCGTGCTGGGCCTGTTCTCGTACCAGCGCCTGAAGGTCGATCAGTTTCCCAACATCGACTTCCCGGTGGTGGTGGTCACCGTGGACTACCCCGGTGCGTCGCCTGAAATCGTCGAGAGCGAGGTCACCAAGAAGATCGAGGAAGGTGTCAACTCGATTGCGGGCATCAACGCCCTCACCTCGCGCAGCTATGAGGGCACGGCGGTTGTCATCATCGAGTTCCAGCTCCACATCGACGGCCGCAAGGCCGCCGAGGATGTGCGCGAAAAGGTCGCCACCGTGCGCCCCTTGCTGCGCACCGAGGTCAAGGAGCCACGCGTGCTGCGTTTTGACCCCGCCAGCCGCGCCGTATGGTCGCTGGCCGTGTTGCCCGAGGAAAAATCGGGTCGTAGCGCGGTGGAACTGACCACCTGGGCCGAGCAGATCCTGAAGAAGCGCCTGGAAAACGTGCGCGGCGTGGGTGCGGTGAACCTGGTGGGTGCTACCAAGCGCGAAATCAACATCTACCTCAACCCACAGGCCCTGGAAGCCTTTGGTGTGACACCCGACCAGGTGGCCAATGCCGTGCGCAACGAGAACCAGGACCTTCCCGTGGGTGCAATCCGCTCGCTGGCGCAGGAGCGCGTGGTGCAGATCGACGCGCGCATGGAGCGGCCCGAGGATTTCGGCAAGATCATCGTGGCCCGCAAGAACGGGGCGCCCGTGCGCCTGGACCAGGTGGCCCGCGTCAACGACGGCGCGCAGGAAGTGGAAAGCCTGGCGCTCTACAACGGCCAGCGCACGCTGCTGCTGTCGGTGCAAAAGTCGCAAGGCGAGAACACCATTGAGGTGGTCGATGGCCTGAACGCTGCCGTGGTGGAACTGAAGAACCAGCTGCCACCCGGGGTGCGGCTCGAAACCATTGGCGATAGCGCCCGCCCGATCCGCGTGGCGGTCAACAACGTGCGCCAGACGCTGATCGAGGGGGCCATCCTCACGGTGCTCATCGTCTTTCTGTTCCTGAACTCCTGGCGCTCCACCGTGATCACCGGGTTGACGCTGCCCATCGCGCTGATCGGCACGTTCCTGTTCATGAACATGTTTGGCTTCACCATCAACATGATCACGCTCATGGCGCTGAGCCTGTGCGTGGGGCTGCTGATCGACGACGCCATCGTGGTGCGCGAAAACATCGTGCGCCACGTGCAGATGGGCAAAGGCGCCTACGCAGCCGCCATGGACGGCACGCAGGAGATCGGCCTGGCCGTGCTGGCCACCACGCTGTCCATCGTGGCAGTGTTCATGCCCATCGGCTTCATGGGCGGCATCATCGGCAAGTTCTTCCACGAGTTCGGCATCACCATCGTCGCGGCGGTGATGATTTCGATGTTTGTGAGCTTCACGCTCGACCCGATGCTGTCGAGCATCTGGCACGACCCGAGCATCCATGCGCACGGCCAAAAGACGGCGCCCGTCACCTTCTACGACAAAACCATTGGCCGCGTCACCGGCTGGTTTGACCGCGCCACCGATGCGCTGGCAGAGGGCTATCAGCACATCCTGCGGTGGTCGCTGGTGCACAAGCTAGCCACCATGGTCATTGCCCTGGCGGTGTTCGTGCTGAGCGTGGTCATGGTGCCGCTGCTGGGCACCGAGTTTGTGCCCAAGGCCGATTTTTCAGAGACCTCCCTCAATTTCTACACCCCCGTGGGTTCGTCGCTCGAGGCCACCGAGTCCAAGGCCAGGCAGGTGGAAGGCATCCTGCGCGAGATGCCCGAAGTGCGCTACACGCTGGCCACCATCAACACCGGCAACGCCCAGGGCAAGATGTACGCCAGCATCTACGTGCGACTGGTAGACCGCAAGGACCGCAGCCGCAGCGTGGACCAGATGTCCGACGTGCTGCGCGAGCGCCTCAAGACCGTGCCCGGCATCACCGTGACCCATGTGGGCCTGCTGGACGCGGTGGGCGGCCAGAAGCAGGTGGAGTTCTCGCTGCAGGGGCCCGACCTGCGCGAACTGGAGCGCCTGACCAAAATCGTCACCGAGAAGATCCGTGGCATCCCCGGCCTCGTGGACCTGGACACCAGCGCCAAGCCTGACAAGCCTGTGATTGCGCTGGATGTGAAGCGTGAAGTGGCGTCGGACCTGGGCCTGTCGGTGGCGCCCATGGCGGCCTCGCTGCGCACGCTGGTGGCAGGCACCACGGTGGGCAACTGGCGTGCGCCCGACGACCAGACCTATGACGTGAATGTGCGCCTGGCCCCCGAGGCGCGCACCACCCCGGCCGACCTGGAGCGCCTGCCCTTTGCCCTGGCCGCCACCGACGGGACGACCCGCATCGTGCGCCTGAACCAGGTCGCCAGCGTCACCGAATCCACCGGCGCCAACCAGATCAACCGCCGTGACCTGACCCGCGAAGTGGCGGTGAACGCCAACGTGTCCCAGCGCTCGGCGGGTGAAGTCTCGAATGACATCAAAAAGGCACTGGAGACCGTGACCTTCCCGCCCGGCTATCGCTACCAGTTTGGCGGCTCCACCAAGAACATGGCCGAGTCGTTTGGCTACGCCATCTCGGCCTTGGCCATGGCGATCATCTTCATTTACATGATCCTGGCCAGCCAGTTCAAGAGCTTTTTGCAGCCTCTGGCGCTCATGACGTCGCTGCCGCTCACGCTCATCGGCGTGGTGCTGGCGCTGCTGATGTTCCGCTCCACGCTGTCGATGTTCTCCATCATCGGCGTGGTGATGCTCATGGGTCTGGTGACCAAGAACGCCATCTTGCTGGTGGACTTTGCGATCCGTGCCCGCGAGGAACACGTGAATGACCAGGGCCAGACCGTGCCCGGTCTGCCCCGCGCCGACGCGCTGCTGCTGGCCGCCCGGGTGCGGCTGCGCCCCATCCTCATGACCACGCTGGCCATGATTTTTGGCATGGTGCCATTGGCGTTCGCGTTGTCCGAAGGGTCCGAGCAGCGCGCGCCCATGGGCCAGGCCGTGATCGGCGGGGTCATTACCTCTTCTCTCTTGACCCTGGTGGTGGTGCCGGTGGTGTATTGCTATATGGACGACTTGGCCCAGTGGGCGCTTCGCAAGATGGGACGCGCCCCGGCAGCGCCTAAAATCGAAGGTTTGTCCTGATCGTCCTGATCGGCCTTGCATCTGCCCCACGGAGAAATCCCATGAACCTGCCCCTGAACACGTCCGCCAACATCAGCGATCCCATCGCCCAGGCCCGCTACAACATGATCGAGCAGCAGATCCGCCCCTGGAATGTGCTCGACGCCGACGTGCTGGACCTGCTGGCCGTGGTGCGCCGCGAAGACTTTGTGCCCCCGGCCTACCGCAGCATGGCCTTCATGGACATTGAAGTCCCCCTGCTGGGCACGGACGCTGAAGAAGCCGTACGCAAAGGCCACAGCATGCTGCAACCCCGCGTGGAAGCGCGTGTCCTGCAAGACCTGCGGATTTTGCCCACCGACCGCGTGCTCGAAATCGGCGCCGGCTCGGGCTACATGGCCGCCCTGCTGGCCGCACGCGCCGAGCGCGTGGTGTCCCTCGAAATCCACCCCGAGCTGGCCGAAATGGCCCGCGAGAACCTGCGCGACGCGGGCGTGCAGAACGCCGACGTGCGCCAGGCCGATGGAGCCCGCGATGCCATCCCTGACGGCCCGTTTGACGTGATTGTGCTCAGTGGCTCCGTGGCCGAGGTGCCCAGCCACCTGCTGTCCCTGCTGCGCGATGGGGGCCGCCTGGGCGCCATCGTGGGTGGCGAGCCCGTGATGCGTTTCACCCTGACCCGCCGCACCGGCGACCGCTTTGAGACCACATCGCCCTGGGACACCATCGCGCCGCGCCTGGTGAACTTCCCCGAGCCCTCTGGCTTCACGTTCTGACCCCTGCCCTTCGGTTGCCTTCGGAGTTTTGCATGATCGATCACGTCCGCCCCGCCCAGCTGTCTGCCTGGTTTGCCGCTGCACCTGAAGGCAGCCAGCCCCTGGTGCTGGACGTGCGTGAGCCTTGGGAGCTGCAGACCGCCAGCGTGCGCGCCGACGGGTTTGAGCTGGTGGCCATCCCCATGGGCGAGTTGCCCGCGCGGCTGGCCGAGCTGGAGCCCGCTCGCCTGGCGCAACGCCCTATTGCCTGCCTGTGCCACCACGGCGCCCGCAGCCTGCGCGTGGCCTCGTTCTTGCAGCACCACGGGTTCGAGCATCTGGCCAACATCACCGGCGGTATTGACGCCTGGTCGCACGAAAGCGATCCGGCGGTGCCGCGCTACTGACGCCCTTTGTGGTTGATGGACCGTTGTTGATGGACCGCACTTGCCGCACCCATGCCCCAGTGCTGCCCGCCGCTGCCCACCCCGATTCGATTCGCAGACTCTTCCGAAGGACCCCCAATGACACCGTTTAGGCCCCTGTCCCTGTCCATCCTGTCCCTGGCGCTGGGCGCAGCGCTGTGCGCACCAGCCCAGGCCCAAAGCCTGCTGCAGCTGGTGGAATCGGCCCGCACCTACGACACGGCCTGGCAGTCGGCGCGCGCACAGCTGGACGCCGCAGCCCGCAAGGCCGACCAGGCCCGCGCCGGCCTGCTGCCTTCCGCCGCACTCACCGGGGGCCTCACCCGCTCCAACGTAGAGCTGAGCAAACCCAAGATCGAGAACACCGGTACGGCACAGACCGTGGGGGTGAATGCCTCCCAGCCGCTGTACCGGCCTGCCAATCGCATCACGCTGGAACAAGGCCAACGCGGCGTGGATGTGGCCCAGGCCCAGCTGGATGCCGCCACCCAAGACCTGCTGGTGCGGGTGAGCCAGGCCTACTTCGACGTGCTGGCGGCGCAAGACACCCTCACCTTTGTGCAGGCCCAGAAGGCCGCCGTGTCCGAGCAACTGGCCGCCGCCAAGCGCAATTTCGAGGTCGGTACCACCACGGTGACCGATTCGCGTGAAGCCCAGGCCCGTTACGACCTGGTGATTGCCCAGGAGATCGCCGCCGAGAACGACCTGCGCGTCAAGCGCCTGGCGCTGGACCAGCTGGTCGGCATCGCCGGCACCAAGCCGCAGCCCCTGGCACTGCCGGTGCAACTGCCTGGCGTAGTGCCGGACAACCTTGCCACCTGGGTGGACACCGCCCGCGACCAGCAGCCCGGCGTGCGCCAGGCCGCCATTGCGCTGGACATTGCGCGGCTGGAGACCAAAAAAGCCGAAACCGGCCACCTGCCCACGGTGGACCTGCAGGCGGGCTACAACGTCACGCGCAACCTGCACGGCACCATCACCTCGCCCGGCGTCACGGCCCGCAGCAATGCCGCCAGCGTGGGCGTGGCACTGAACCTCCCCCTGTTTGCAGGCTTTGCCGTGCAAAACCGCGTGAAGGAAACCCTGGCCCTCGAAACCAAGGCCGAGGCCGACCTCGAAACCGCCCGCCGCAACGTGGCCCAGGCCACGCGCGCAGCGTTCTACGGCGTGCAGTCCGGCCAGGGCCAGGTGCAGGCCCTGGAAGCGGCCGAAGCCTCCAGCCAGAGCGCGCTGGACGCCAACAAGCTGGGCTACCAGGTGGGTGTGCGCATCAACATCGACGTGCTCAACGCCCAAAGCCAGCTCTACCAGACCAAGCGTGACCTGGCCCAGGCCCGCTACAACGTGCTTCTGGGCGGGCTCAAGCTGCGCCAGGCGGCAGGCACGCTGTCGCAGCAGGACATCGAAGCGGTCAACGCACTGCTGGCCAAGTAATGGGTCCTTGCACCCCGCGCCGGGGTGCATCCTGTGCACGAATTGCTGAGGCCTAGTGCAGGCCGCCCTCGGGCTGCACCATCGCCACAATCGCACGCGCCGTGGCCTGCGCGGCCCCTCGGTGCGTGGCTGCGAATCGGGTAGCCCGCTCGCTGGCCTGCTCATGAGCGCGGGCGTCCCCCGCCAGCGCAGTAGCCTGTGCCATTCCTTGCGCCAAGTCGGGCACGCGCTGTGCCGCCCCCGCCGCGCACGCCAGATCGGCAGCCTCGGCAAAGTTGAAGGTGTGAGGGCCCAGCACCACCGGGCAACCGCAGGCAGCGGCCTCAATCAGGTTCTGGCCGCCCAGTGGGGCGAAGCTCCCGCCCAGCAAGGCCACATCGGCCACGCCGTAGTACAGCGCCATTTCGCCGATCGAGTCCCCCAGCCACACGTCAGCGGCAGCAGGTGCCGCCGCCCAGGTGCTGCGGCGCGACACCGACAGGCCGGCCCGTTGCAGCAGCTGGTGGACCTCGTCAAACCGCTGCGGGTGGCGCGGTACGATGAGCCATTGCACGGCGGGCTGATCAGCCCCCAATGCTTCACTATTGATAGCTTCCGAGGCATGGTCCACTGGCGCTTGAGGCGCTTTTTGCCGGGTTTTCTGGATCTGTTCCAGCCACATGGCCTCTTCGCCCTCGCGGCTGCTGGCCAGCAAGACCACCGGGCGGCCGGTGCGGGTGCGCCACTCGCGGCCCCGCTCCAGCAGCTGTGCGTCGGGTACCACATCGAACTTGAGGTTGCCCAGCACACCACGCACCGGTGCGCCCATGGCCTCCAGCCGCGTCGCGTCCTCCTGGGTCTGGGCCCAGACCGCCGTCAGGCCACCATACGCAGGCCTAGCCAGCGCCGACAGGCGCTGCGCCTTGCGCAGCGATATCTCGTTGAAGCGCGCATTCGCCAGCACCAGCGGAATGCGCCGCTGCCGGCAGCCCGCCACCAGGTTGGGCCACACCTCGGTTTCCATCAAGATGCCGATGGCCGGGCGAAACTTGCGCAGGAAGCGCCCCACAGCGCCCGGCGTGTCCCAGGGCTGCCACACCTGCACGTCACCGGGCAGCAGCAGCTTTTCGCCTTCGGCCCGCCCTGTGGCGGTGCCGTGGGTGAGCAACAGGCGCATGCCCGGCAGTTGTTCACGCAACTGGGCCAGCAAGATGGCGGCCGCGCGGGTTTCGCCCAGCGACACGGCATGCACCCACACAAACCGGCCCAGCGGGTCGGTGCTGCTGTGGGGCATCAGGCTGTCGATGGGGACAGGGTATCGGCCAAAACGCTCGCCCACCGCGTACGCGTACCCAGGCTCGGCCACCGCACGGCGGCGCAGCTTGCGGCGCAGCAGCGGCTGCGCACCCCAGGTCAGCAGCGAATACAGGGCCCGCGCGGCGTTCATGCGGGCACAGGCAAGCTCAGCACACCACCCGCCCAGCCGCTGTCGCTGCGCTGTGCCCAGACGATGCAGGGCACGTCACCCGGCGCAGCCACCACACAGCGGCCACCGGGCGCCCAGAAGGCGCTGCGCCCCGCACTCACGTAGCCACCGGAGGTGCCGCTGTAGTTGGCTGCGAGTACGGCCATGTCATGGTCACGCGCGTAGCCTTCCAGCATGGCCGATTCGGCCGCATAGGCCTTTTCAGAGATCAGCACGCCTGCCGCATACAAGGCCGCGCCAGCCCCGCGGGCAGCCTTGGCATGCTCGGGATGGGTGATGTCGGCGCACACGGCCAGTGCCGTGGGCTCGCCGGCCACCAGCTGCACCTGCGCGTCGTCCGTGCCCGCGCTGGCAAATTGCTCTTCGCTGTCGTGCAAGTGGCGCTTGCGGTACAGCGCCACGCTGCCGTCAGACCCCAGCAGCCAGGCACCGATGGCGGGCAGTGCGCCCTGCTCCACCGGCGCTGCCGGAGCGCCCACCACCAACGCCATTCCATGGCTCTGGGCCGCCTGGCGCAAGGCCAGCAGCACGGGGTGGTCGGCCGTCAGTACGTGGTCTGCCATGAGCGCGGGCTCGTAGCCGATGAGCGACAGCTCCGGGAACTGCAGCAGTTGCACCCCCTGGTGGGCGGCAGCCCGCACGCAGGCCAGGTGCGTTTGCAGATTGCGCTGCATATCGCCCGGCGCCGACGGCGTCTGGGCGGCGGCTACGCACAGGGGGGTGGAGAGAGAAAGCATCGTGCAGGCAGCCCGCAATCAGTGGCTGGCCGCGCCCACATGGGCGTCGGGCTTGACCCGGTGCAGCAGCGCGAGCATGGCGGCCTCGATGCGGGCCAGGGCCTCGGGCGTGTGGCCCTCAAAGCGCAGCACCAGCACAGGCGTGGTGTTGCTGGCGCGGATGAGGCCAAAGCCGTCCGGCCAGTCCACACGCAGGCCGTCGATGCTGCTGATGGCAGCGGGGGCTGCAAAGGTCTCTGCGGCCAGGGCCTGCAGCTGTGCAGTCAGGCGGTGCGGCTCGCCCTCCGCACAGGCCACATTCAGCTCCGGGGTGGAAAAGCTGGTGGGCAGTGCGTTCAGCACGGCGCTCGGGTCGCTGCTGCGGCTCAAAATCTCCAGCAGACGGCAACCTGCGTAAGTGCCGTCGTCAAAACCGTACCAGCGCTCCTTGAAGAAGATGTGGCCGCTCATCTCGCCGCCCAGCGGGGAGTTGGTCTCCTTCATGCGCGCCTTGATCAGCGAGTGGCCGGTCTTGTACATCACCGGCACGCCGCCTGCGGCCGCAATGGCGGGCGCCAGTCGCTGGGTGCACTTCACGTCGAAGATGATCTCGCCGCCGGGCACACGCGAGAGCACATCTTGCGCAAACAGCATCATTTGCCGGTCAGGAAAGATGTTGGTGCCTTCCTTGGTCACGATGCCCAGGCGGTCGCCGTCGCCGTCAAACGCCAGGCCCAGTTCAGCGTCGCTGGCCTTCAGGGCGTTGATCAGGTCACGCAGATTTTCGGGTTTGCTCGGGTCGGGGTGGTGATTCGGGAAGTTGCCGTCCACCTCCGAGAACAGCTCGATCACCTCGCAGCCCAGCGCACGGAAGATGGCGGGGGCCGACGCGCCAGCAATGCCGTTGCCGCAGTCCACCACGATCTTGAGCGGCCGGGCCAGCTGCACATCGCCCACGATGCGCTCGCGGTACGCGGGCAGCACGTCCACATGGCGCACCGAGCCGCCGGGCAGCAGTCGCCAGCTTTCTTGCTCCATGGTGCTGCGCAGGGCCTGGATCTCATCGCCATAGATGGCGCGGCCGTTCAGCACCATCTTGAAGCCGTTGTAGTCCTTGGGGTTGTGGCTACCGGTGACCTGGATGCCGCTGTTGCACAGCGTGCTGGCCGCAAAGTACAAGAGGGGCGTGGTGACCAGGCCCACGTCGATCACCTCGATGCCCGCCTCCACCAGCCCCCGGATCAGCGCCGCAGACATGGCGGGGCCCGACAGGCGTCCATCACGCCCCACTGCCACAGTGGTCTGCCCCTCCGCGCGGGCAGCCGTGCCAAAGGCCCGGCCCAGGCCCAGGGCCACGTCTTCGTTCAGGGTGGACGGCACGATGCCGCGGATGTCATAGGCTTTGAAGATGGCGGGGGTTGGTTGCACGCAGGGGGGCCTTTCGCGATGGGGTTGAAAAGTCCGCTGCATTGTAGGCGGCCCCCTCGGGGGCCTTTGTCAGCGGATGCCGCGCTGCGCAGATAAGTGCCCGGTAGCCGCTGCAGGCACAGGTCCGAAAATGGCCAGTAGCGTGGAGCAAGGCTCCTATGATCTGGCCCATGACCCTGACCGCATCATCCCAGTCCATCTCTGCTGATGCGGCTTCCGACGAAGGCCGCTACCTGGCACTGCAGGCGCGCGACGCGCGGTTTGACGGGCATTTTTTCACCGGGGTGACCTCCACCGGCATCTACTGCCGCCCCGTGTGCGCCGTACGCACGCCCCGGCGCGAGAACTGCCGCTTTTTTGTGCTGGCCGCGCAGGCTGAAAACGCGGGCTTTCGCCCCTGCCTGCGCTGCCGGCCCGAGCTGGCGCCGCAGGCGCTGGTGTGGTCGGTGCAGGACGCCAGTGGCATCCTGGTGCAGCAGGCCGTGCGCCTGCTGGATGCGCCCGACCTGTGGCAGGCCCCGTCCGCGCCGGGAGATGGCAGCGCCACCGTGGCCCGGCTGGCCGAGCGCCTGGGCGTGAGCGACCGGCACCTGCGCCGCATTTTTGAGGCGGCCCTGGGCGTATCGCCGCTGCAATATCTGCAGACGCGGCGCTTGCTCACGGCCAAGCAGCTGCTCACCGACACCACCATGCCCGTGACGCAGGTGGCACTGGCCAGCGGGTTCGCCAGCGTGCGCCGTTTCAATGCCGCCTTTGTGGGGCACTACGGGCTCAACCCCACCCAGCTGCGGCGCAACGGCGGTGGCAGCGCCGCAGCAAGCGCAGGGCGCACCAGCGCCGTGCGCCTGGCGTGGCGCCCGCCGCTGGATGTGGCTGCGCTGCTGGCCTTTTTTGAAAAGCGGCAGTTCCACGGCGTGGAGTGTGTGGTGCATGGTGCGGACGGCCCCGGCCTGCGTCGCACCGTGCGGTTGCCCAGCACTTGCACGGGCCTGTCGCAAGAAACCACGGGCTGGCTGAGCGCCCGCTTTGACGTAACGCGCCACCAGGTGCTGCTGCAGACAAGCGACAGCCTGTACCCCGTGCTGCCGCTCATCATCCGCCGCGTGCGCGCCATGCTGGACCTGGACGCTGACCCCGCGGCCATCAACACCGTGCTGCACGCGCACTTCCCGGAGGGTGACGGCCTGCGTGTGCCCGGGGCGTTTGACGGTTTTGAGCTGGCCGTGCGCGCCGTGCTGGGGCAGCAGATCACCGTAGCCGCCGCACGCACGCTGGGCCAGCGGCTGGTGGAGCGGCTGGGCGAGCCTATCGCCACGCCCTGGCCCGAGCTGCACCGGCTGTTCCCCACCGCCGCCACCCTGGCCCACGCGGATGGAGACACGCTGGGCCAGTTGGGCATCGTGCGCCAGCGGCAGGCGGCCATTGTGGCGCTGGCCCGCGCGGTGGACAGTGACGCCCTGGCCCTGAATGCAGGCGCCGACGTGCCCAGCACCACCGCAGCCCTGTGCGCACTGCCTGGCATTGGCGACTGGACGGCGCAGTACATCGCCATGCGGGTGCTGCGCTGGCCTGACGCCTTCCCGGCGGGTGACGTGGCCCTGCACAAGGCGCTGGGGGTGCAGCAGCACAAGAACCCGGCACGCGCGGCGCTGGAGGCCTCCCAAGCCTGGCGCCCCTGGCGCAGCTACGCGGTACTGCGCGCCTGGGCCGCTGGTGTCAGCAGTGTGGCCCTGGCCAAGGGTACAGAACCCCGTTTACTACCAAAACAATAGCACCCCAGGCAATCAGCACTGGCGCATCGTGCTGATCTCCATCAAAAACGACACACACCACTCTCTGGAGACCTCCCGGCATGCAGTTTCACCCCCTCACCGTGCAGGCACGGGCCGACACCTCGCTGGGGCCCGTGCGGCTGGCGGCCTCGCCCGCTGGCCTGTCGGGCGTCTGGTTTGAGGGCCAGCGCCACGAACCTACCGCCCAGTTGCACGGCCCCTGCGCCTGGGCCATCGGGCCAGGCGACCACCCCGTGCTGCGAGAGGCCGCCCGTCAGCTGCAGCAATACCTGGGCGGGCAACGCCTGCATTTCGACCTGCCTCTGGACCTGTCGGGTGGCACTGCTTTTCAGCAGTCGGTGTGGCGTGCGCTGCTGCAGATAGACCGGGGCCAGACCATCAGCTATGGCGCGCTGGGCCTCCAGCTGGGCAACCCCAGCGCGGTGCGGGCGGTGGGTGCCGCCGTGGGTCGCAACCCGCTGAGCGTGGTGGTGCCCTGCCACCGTGTGCTGGGTGCCAACGGCAGCCTGACCGGCTATGCAGGCGGCCTCGATCGCAAGAGGGCTTTGCTGACGCTGGAGAATGCACCCCTTTTTGCCGCCGCAGCCCATCCCATGGAAGCCACCGCATGAACAGCCCCGCCACCCGGCCCGTCTCCGCCTGGATCGGAGAATTCATCCTGCTGGCTGCACTGTGGGGCGCGTCGTTCCTGTTCATGCGCCTGGGGGCGTCCGACTTTGGCCCCTTGCCCACTGCCGGGCTGCGGGTGGCGCTGGCCACGGTGTTCCTGTGGCCCATCATGCTGCGGCAGGGGCACTGGCCCGCTCTGCGCCAGCACTGGCGGCCCATCCTGTTTGCGGGGGTCATCAACTCGGCGATTCCGTTTTCGCTGTTCTCCTGGGCGGTGCTGCACATTGCCACCGGCCTGACCTCGATCCTCAACGCCACGGTGCCGCTGTTCGGTGCCCTGATCGCTTGGGTGTGGCTGGGCGACCGCATCAACCGTCTGCGCTGGGTGGGGCTGGCGCTGGGTTTTGTGGGTGTGGCCCTGCTGGCCTGGCGCGCACCGGCCGGTACCGGGTTCAAGACCGACCACGCCCACTGGGCCATTGCGGCGTGCCTGCTGGCGTCGGCGTTCTACGGTGTGTCGGCCAGTTTCGCGCGGCGCCACCTCACGGGGCTGCCACCGCTGGCCACGGCCGCTGGCAGCCAGCTGGGTGCCGCGCTCGGCCTGGCCCTGCCCACGCTGTGGCTGTGGCCGGCCCAGATGCCTGGCCCGCGCGCCTGGGGGGCCATCGTGGCGATTGCCGTGCTGTGCACCGGAATTGCCTACATCCTGTACTTTCGCCTCATCGAACACGCGGGCCCCAGCCGTGCGCTGGCTGTGACCTTCATCACCCCGGTGTTTGCCGTGCTGTACGGCACGCTGTTCCTGGGCGAGACCATTACGCCGTGGATGGTGGGCTGCGCGCTGGTGATCGTGTGCGGCACGTTGTTGTCAACCGGGCTTATCAGGACGGGTCGCGCCGCCGCCGCATCGTCAGAACGGGCCTAAACTTGCTACATGGGTTTTTTATCGGGTGCACGCCTTCTGACCACATGCGGCGCAGGCTGCGACACGCCCCCGCTCCCGATTCCGGCCCACGCCGCCGTACTGCGAGCCCGCAGACACGCCGCAGCCTTCCGCCCAGCCCAGGCAAACCAAGGAAAGCGCCATGGGTAACGCCACGCTGCTGGCAGGCACCGCCGTCATGCTGCTGCTGCTCGTGCTGGTCTGGCTCTCGCCGCAGGAATCTCTCCACCCGTCGCGGCGCACCCTGGTCCTGCTGGGGGTGGCGGGGGGTGTTGTCTCCATCGCCGCCTTTGAGACCCTGCGCTGGAACGCGCCAGAACTCAACATCGTGGCTTACCCCACCGCCACGGCCTTCATGGCGCTGTTTTTTGGCGTTCCCGCTGCGGCCATCACCGCCTTGCTGACCTTGCAGGCAGCGCTCTGGGCAGACACCTCAGCCGCCTTGTCCGCCACCACCGTGCTGGGCAGCGCGCTCACCTCGGGCTGGGCCTGGCGAAAACTTGGCGCACGCTGGCATTGGCCCGAATGGGCGCCGCTGGCTGGCCTGACCATCACACTGCCGCTGGTGGTTTCGCTGGCTATAGCAGCTACCGGTGCGGCCGAGGGAGGTGCCAACAACTTGCACTGGCACCACGGCGCAGGGGTGCTGATGCTCGGGATCGGCTGGCTGGTGATTGCCAGCAAAGCCCGCGCCGAGCTGGCGCGTAGCAACATCCAGCAGACGCTGGGTGAGCAAGAGCAACAGTTGCGCCTGGCGCTGGATGCTTTGGGTGGCGGCCGCTGGGAATGGGACGTGGTCGAGCGCCGGTTTATCTGCGATGGACGCTTTTACGAGGCATACGGCATCTCCGGTGCAGATGCGAAGTCACCCGACTTGTGGCAACGCTGGTACGCCCGGCGTCACCCGCTGGATGCCGAGCGCAATGCCGCCAAGCTGGCACGTGCCATGGACGGGCTGGAGGAAAGCTATGAGGCCGAGTTCCGCGTGATGAACACCCAGGGCCAGTGGCGCTGGCTGATGTCGCGCGGTACCGTGGCGCGGCGCGACGCCCAGGGTCGCCCAACCAGCATGATCGGCATGGACGTGGACATCACCGCTCACCGCGAGGTCGAGGAGGCCCTGCAGTCGGCCGAGGCCAAGTACACCACCTTCTACCAGACGCTGCCCGACCCGGCGGGCATCACCCGCATTGCCGACGGACGCTATATCGATGTGAACCCGGCGTTCTGCGAGCTGCTGGGCTTCACGCGCGAGGAGGTTCTGGGTCACACCTCGTCCGAGCTGCACATCTGGGCCAACGAGCACGAGCGCAAGCGGCTTCTGGACACCTACCAGAGCGAGGGCAAGGTGGACCGGTTGCCCCTGGTCGCGCAAAACAAAGGGGTGCAGGTTCCGGGCCTGATGTCGGCACGCTCTGTGCTTGTGAATGGCGAAAACTGCTTTGTTTTCGTTTTCCACGACATGACCGAGGCCCAACGCACCAGCGACGAACTTCGGGCGCTCTACAACCAGCTGCAGCAAGCCGGCCGATTGGCCCGGCTGGGCGCGTGGGAGGACGAGCGCGGCCGAGGCCTGGTGTACTGGTCGGACATGTGTTTTGACATCCACGGCCTGTCCCCCAACCAGCCCCCGCCCAGCGACTACATCGACCGCCATGTGGCCCCGCAGTACCGCGAGCCGCTGCGCGAAAAATTCCGTCAGAGCATCCGTTCTCGCGCCGAATGGAGCATGGAGATGGAGGTCTATCATGCCGATGGCCACCTGCTGTGGGTGCGCGCGCGTGGTGAGCCCGTGATCGAAAACGGCCGCGTGGTCAAGGTGCGCGGCGTGATGCAGGACATCGACGAGGCCAAACGCGCCGAACAGCGTCTGCGCCAGTCCGAAGAGCGTTTCTCGCGCATCTTCCATCTCATGCCCTACCCCATGGGCCTGTCGCACCGCAGCGACGGCCGCTACGTGGACCTCAACCCCGCCTGGGTCGAGATACTGGGCATTCCCCGTGAAGAGGCCATCGGCCGCACGGCGGTGGAGTTGGGCATCTTCACGGCCGAAGACCGCCAGCGCCTGATGGAGCAGGTCAGCCGGACCGGCCAGCTCAGCGACTACGAAGTGCCCCTGAACGTGCGCAACGGCCCCCGGCTCACCGTGCTGCAATCCATGCGCGCCATCGATTTCGACGGAGAACCCTGCTGGCTGTTTTCGGTGCACGACATCACCGACCGCAAGCGCAACGAGGTGCAGGTGCGCGAACGCGAGGCCCTGCTCTCGCTGACCATCTCCGCCGCAGCGCTGGGCCTGTGGGACTGGGACCTGCAGACCGGCCTGGTGACAGGCGACCGGCGCTGGCGTGCGATGCGAGGACTGCCGGTGACAGGCGACACCTCGGCAGCCGTGCAATGGACCACGGCCATCGCCCCTGACGATATCGACCGCATCACCATCGAGCTGTCGCGCCACTCCGCCCACCTGGGCACGCCGTTCGACGCCACCTGGCGTCTGAACCAGCCCAACGAGCCGGTGCGCTGGGTGCGCAACCTGGGCAAGATCGTGGGCTTTGACGAGCAAGGCCGCCCTGCACGCATGCTGGGCGTCGCCATTGACGTGACCCCCCAGCGCGAGCAGGAGGTGATGCTGCAACGCCTGGCGCTGTACGACGCACTGACCGGCCTGCCCAACCGCGTGCTGCTGGCACGCAAGCTGCAGGAATGCATGGCCCAGGCCCGCGACACCGGCAAGCAGCTGGGCGTGGCCTATCTCGACCTGGATGGCTTCAAGCCCGTCAATGACCGCCTGGGCCACGGTGCGGGCGACCGCCTGCTGGTGGTGGTGGCCGGGCGGCTTACGCGGGCACTGCAGCCTCTGGACACGGTGGCCCGGCTGGGAGGCGACGAGTTCGTGATCCTCATGCCCGGCCTGGACTCGGTAAACGACTGCGAACGCATGCTGGAGCGTGTGATGGAAAGCGTCTCGGCCCCCTACACGCTCGACACCGAGCGCGTGGTCGTCACGGCCAGCATTGGCTACACCATCTTCCCGCAGGACGATGCCGACGCCGACACCTTGCTGCGCCATGCCGACCAGGCCATGTATGCGGCCAAGCAAGCGGGGCGCAACCGTTTTCACCAGTTCGACGCCGCCCAGGAGCGTGCCGTGCAGCTGCTGCGCGCCCAGGGGCACTACCTGCGCGAGGCGCTGGCGCAAGCGCAGTTCACCCTGTACCTGCAGCCCAAGGTGGACATGCGCAGTGGCTCGGTGGTGGGCGCTGAGGTGCTTTCACGCTGGCAGCACCCCGAGAGGGGCCTGGTGCCGCCCGGTGAATTCTTGCCGCTGCTGGAGGGCACCGAGCTGGAGATCAGCTTTGGCGAATGGGTGGCCGAGGCCGCGCTCACAGTTCTGGAGCAGTTGCAGGACCGGGGCATGCCCATGCCGCTGAGCATCAATATTGCCGCCCAGCACCTGCAGCAACCAGACTTTGCCAACTGGGTGGCCAGCTGCCTGGCCCGCCACCCAGGTGTGCCCGCGCATCTGGTGGAGATCGAGATCACCGAAAGCGCCGCCCTGTACGACCTGAGCGCTGTGGCCGACACGCTGAACGCCCTGCGCGCCATGGGCGTGACGGTGGCGCTGGACGACTTTGGCACCGGCTATTCGTCGCTGACGTACCTGCGCCGCCTGCCCATGGACACGCTCAAGATCGACCAGAGCTTTGTGCACGGCATGATGGGCGACCCGGGGGACCTGGCCATTGTGCAGGGTGTGATCGGCCTGGCCCGCTCGTTCGGCTACCGGGTGATCGCTGAAGGGGTGGAAACCGTCGAACAGGGCCAGATGCTGCTGCAACTGGGCTGCTTGCAGGCGCAGGGCTACTGCATTGCCCGGCCCATGCCACTGGAGGATTTCATCGGCTGGACGCCTACCTGGCAGCCACCTGCGGGGTGGCAACGGAACCGGCCGGTGTGAAAAACACTGAAATTCCAGCCAGGCGCCGGTGCTATATGCCTGACTAGCTATGCTTTTGATAGTTTCAAAGGGTATCCAGTGAGTATCGGAGACGAGCATTGAACATCCGCGAACTCTGCGCCGAAGACCTCGCCCCCCTGCTCGGGCTGTACACCCAACTGCACGAATACGACGACCCCTTACCCGCGGCCCCCGAGGTGCAAGCCATGTGGGCCGAGGCGCTTGCCAATCCACGCATTCGGTACTTTGGGGGGTGGGACGCGGGCATGTTGGTCTCGTCTTGCACGCTCACCGTCATACCCAACCTCACCCGCGCATGCAGACCCTATGGCGTCATCGAGAACGTCGTGACGCACTCGACCCATCGCGGCCAGGGCCGGGGCCACGCCCTGTTGCAGCACGCCCTCGCCCACGCGTGGCGGGAGCGCTGCTACAAGGTCATGCTGATGACCGGCCGCAAAGACGAAAACACCCTGCGCTTTTACGAGCAAGCCGGGTTTGACCGGCATGGCAAACAGGCCTTTTTCGCCAGACCTCCGCATTGATTTGGCAGGCCAGGCACTGCGCTTTGGGTGCCGCGCCGCGCTGCCAACTCATCCCACCAAATCCTTCACCTGCTGCAACGCCGCTGGGTCTTCCATCGTCGTCAGGTCGCCCGGATCGCGCCGCTCGGCCACGGCCTGCAGGGCCCGGCGCAGCAGTTTGCCGCTGCGGGTCTTGGGCAGCACGGTCACAAAGTACACGCGCGACGGCCGCGCCACGGCGCCGAGCTGGTGGTCCACCTGCTTCATCACCTCGCCTTCGAGCTTGAGGCGTGCAGCATCGTCAGTGAGGCCCGAGGCATCGCGCGCCACGGCAAATGCCATGGCGACCTGGCCCTTGAGGCTGTCGGCCACACCCACCACGGCCACTTCAGCGATGTTGGGGTGGGAGGCAATGCTCTCCTCGATCTCGCGCGTGCCCAGGCGGTGGCCTGCCACGTTGATCACGTCGTCGGTGCGGCCCAGGATGAAGTGGTAGCCGTCGGCATCGCGGATGCCCCAGTCAAACGTGCTGTAGATCAGGCGGCCGGGAATGCTCTTCCAGTAGGTGTTCACAAACCGCGCGTCATCGCGCCACACCGTCTGCATGCAGCCGGGGGGCAGCGGGCCTTCGATGGCAACCACGCCCTTCTGGTTGGGCGCTGTCAGTTCCTCGCCCGTGGCCTCGTCGATCAGCTTCACGCCGTAGCCGTACATGGCCTTGCCGGGGCTGCCGAAGCGCGTGGTCTGCTGCTCCACGCCGTTGGCCAGGGTCAGGATGGGCCAGCCGGTTTCGGTCTGCCAATAGTTGTCGATGATGGGCACGGCCAGTGCGTCGCTGATCCACTGGGCCGTGGGCTCGTCCAGCGGCTCACCCGCCAGCCACAGGGCCTTGAGGCTTTTGACGTTGTATTTGGCCAGGTAGGCCGGGTCCTGCTTCTTGAGCACCCGCACCGCCGTGGGGGCCGAGAACATGTGGGTGACCTGGTACTTCTCGACAATGCTCCACCACACGCCCGCATCGGGCCGCGTGGGCAGGCCCTCGTACATGATGGTGGTCATGCCAGCGATCAGCGGGCCATAGACGATGTAGCTGTGGCCCACCACCCAGCCGATGTCGCTGGTGGCAAAGTACACATCGCCCGCCTTGGCGTCAAAGATGTGCTTCATGCTGGCGGCCAGCGCCACGGTATAGCCGCCCGTGTCACGCTGCACGCCCTTGGGCTTGCCGGTGGTGCCGCTGGTGTACAGCGTATAGCTGGGGTGGGTGGACTCCACCCATTCGCAGGGCACCACGGTGTTCAGGTGCTGCTCGCGCAGCGGGGCCCATTCGTGGTCGCGCCCTGCCTGCAGGTGCATGGGGGCCAGGCCCCGGTTCACCATCAGCACGGCTGTGGGCTTGTGCTTGGACAGCGCAATGGCCTCGTCCAGCAGCGGCTTGTAGGGCACCACCTTGCCACCGCGCGACCCGGCATCGGCACTGACCACGGCCACGGGTTCGGCATCTTCAATGCGCGAGGCGAGCGAGCCAGACGCAAAGCCGCCAAACACCACCGAATGCAACGCACCAATGCGCACGCAGGCCAGCATGGCAAACGCGGCTTCTGCAATCATGGGCATGTAGATGAGCACACGGTCGCCCTTCTTCACACCCAGCGACAACAGCACGGCCGCCATGCGCTGCACTTCGGCATGCAGCTCGGCAAAACTGTAGCTGCGTTCGATGTCGGTTTCTGTCGATATAGCCACCAGCGCTGCCTGGCTGGCGCGCGTGGCCAGGTGGCGGTCTACCGCGTTGTGGCACAGGTTGGTGGTGCCGCCCACAAACCATTTCGCAAACGGCGGGTTGCTGTAGTCGCACACCTGCTGAGGAGGCGTCTTCCAGTCGATCAGCTTCGCCTGCTCGCTCCAGAAGGCGTCGCGGTGGTCAATGGACTGGCGGTAGAAGTCGGCGTAGGTGCTGTGTGCGGTCATTGTGGGTGTCTCCTCGGCATCTCTCTCGCCCTGCCAGGACAGCAGGTTTTGAATTCATAATTATTCATGACGGGCTTGCTGCAAACTGACGTAGCCCGCTGTGCCCTGGTAGCGCCGAGCCACATCGCGGCAGGCATATCAATATGCCAACCTGCGTCACACGGGGCTGTCACACTCCCGGGCCATGCATCAAGAACCGTCCCCAGCTCCCTCGTCGATCTCCTTTGGCGAGGCCTTTCTTTTCTGGCTCAAGCTCGGGTTCATCAGCTTTGGCGGGCCTGCAGGCCAGATCGCCATCATGCACTCCGAGCTGGTGGAACGCCGGCGCTGGATCAGCGAAAACCGCTTCTTGCACGCACTCAACTACTGCATGCTGCTGCCCGGCCCCGAGGCGCAGCAGCTGGCCACCTACATCGGCTGGCTCATGCACCGCACCTGGGGCGGCATCGTGGCCGGGGCACTGTTTGTGCTGCCCTCGCTGTTCATTCTGGTCGGGCTGTCGTGGGTGTACCTGCGCTTTGGCGATGTGCCCGTGGTGGCCGGCATCTTCTACGGCATCAAGCCCGCCGTGACGGCCCTGGTGTTGCATGCGGCGCGCCGCATAGGCACAAGGGCGCTCAAGAACGGCTGGATGTGGGCCCTTGCCGCCGCGTCGTTTGTGGCCATCTTTGCGTTCGACACGCCCTTTCCTGCCATCGTGCTGGCTGCCGCCCTGATCGGTTACTTGGGCGCCCAGCGCTGGCCGTCAGTGTTTGCGCTGGGAGGTGGCCACGCAAATGCGCACAAAGGCTATGGCCCGGCGCTGATCGACGACCACACCCCTACCCCCCAACATGCGCGCTTTTCGCGCAGCCACCTGGTCAAGGTACTGGCGGCGGGTTTGGCGCTGTGGCTGGCGGCCATGGGCCTGCTGGTAGCCACCCAGGGCTGGCAAGGCACGCTCACACAAATGGGCTGGTTCTTCACCAAGGCCGCGCTGGTGACGTTTGGCGGCGCCTATGCCGTGCTGCCCTATGTGTACCAGGGCGCGGTAGAGCACTATCAGTGGCTCAGCGGCCCACAGATGATTGACGGCTTGGCACTGGGAGAGACCACACCCGGCCCTCTGATCATGGTGGTGGCATTCGTCGGCTTTGTGGGCGGCTGGCTGCAGCAGGTGTGGGGAGCGGACGCACTGTTTGCAGGCGCTGCAGCGGCTGCCACTGTGGTGACCTTTGTGACCTTCTTGCCCTCGTTCATCTTCATCCTGGCAGGCGGCCCGCTGGTGGAGGCCACACACGGCAAGCTCGGTTTTACCGCGCCACTGTCAGCCATCACCGCCGCCGTGGTGGGCGTGATCCTGAACCTGGCCCTGTTTTTTGCGTACCACCTGCTGTGGCCGCAGGGTTTTGGCGGCCGCTTCGACGCCGTGTCAGCGTTGATCGCCGTGGGCGCGCTGGTGGCGCTGTTCCGCTTCAAGCTGGGCGTCATGCCGCTGCTGGGCGTGTGTGCGTTGGCGGGTCTGGCGGTCAAGCTGGCGGTGCCTTACTTCGCCTGACCGGAAACTGCATGAATCACTATTATTTTGATAGCTGCCAGCGCATGAAAATCATGCGCCAGCAGCCAATTTAGCTTAAAAGAGCTATTTGATCAGCCCGAGCACGTCCTTGAACGCCGGGTGCTCGCAGCTGCCCAGCCACTCAAACGCCACCATCTCGGTGGTCACCAGTTCAGCCCCCGCACCAGCCAGGCGGTCAAAGGCGGCGTCGCGGTTGCGTTCGGTGCGCGAGCCGCAGGCGTCGGTCACCACCCACACTTCAAACTCGTCTTCCAGCAGGTCGAGCGCCGTCTGCAGCAGGCAGACATGGGCTTCGCACCCAGCAATCACGATGGTGCCGCGCTCGTCGCCTTGGGCGGCAGCGGGCTTTTGCAGGTGTTTGGGCAGGCTGCGCGCGTTGCCGCCCTGAGGCTTGGCCGGTGGGCGCAGCCATTCGCCCAGGCCTTCTTCGGCAGCGCTGAAGTGCATCTTGGCCAGGGTTTTCTGGCACAACGCACGCAGCGCGGCGTCGTTGGCGCCCAGGCGCGAAGGATTTTGCTCGGTGCCCCACACGGGCACGTCCAGCATGCGGGCGATCTCGGCCAGGCGGCGGGCGTTGGCCAGCACGGCGGGGCCCTCAAAGATGGCGGGCATCAGGCGCTCCTGGTAATCGACCAGGACGAGTTGGGATTCGGTGGCGTCAAGCAGCATGGTGTGATGGGTGGTTTGTTGGTGGGGCCACCGACCGGGGCGGCAGCGCTTTCAAAGAGTGGCGCATTGTCGCAGCCCTGCGGGGGTGATTGGCTAGGAGGACTGCAATACCGCACGCACCGCAGCCGCCAGCGGCCCCGCCATGGCCACCGCGTTGCTGGGGTGCGGGATGCAGTCGGTGCTCCAGACTTCGCCCACACCCGCATCGCGCAGCACCTGAAGTGCATCGCCCGCAAACAACGCGTGGGTCACGGCCACATCCACCGATGCCGCACCCGCCTGCAGCAGCAGCCGTGCTGCCAACGCCAGCGTGCGGCCGGTGCTGGCCATGTCGTCCAGCAACACCACCGCCCGGCCCTGGGCGTTGAGCGCGGGCAGCTCGATGGCCACATGGCGGTCACCATGGCGCACTTTGGTGCACACGGCATGGTCAAAACCGTGGCGCGCGGCGGCCTGGGCGATCCATTGGGCGGATTCGCCGTCGGGCCCCACCAGCAAGGCGTTGGGGCGCTGCTCCGCAATCAGGTCGGCCAGTGGCTCGGCGCCGCTGAGCACCACCGCCTGTGGCACGGGGATGGCCTGCTCCAGCCGGTCGATGCGGTGCAGGTGCGGGTCCACGGTGATCACAGCGTCGAACAGCCCGGCCAGAAACCCGCCCACCACCTGCTGGCTCACGGCCTCGCCGGGGTGGAAGGCGATGTCCTGCCTCATGTAGGCCAGGTACGGCGCCACCAGCGTGAGGTGCTGCACGCCCAGGCTGCGGGCCGTGCGCGCGGCCAGCAGCAGCTCCACCAGCTTTTCGTTGGGCTGGTGCAAGCTGCGCAGCAACACGGCGTGCCTTGGCATTCGGCCTGTGGCATCCACGGGCAGGCGCAGCTTGAGTTCGCCATCAGGGAAACGGTGGCGTTCGATGGCCTTGGCGGTGAGGCCTGCAGCCTGCGCCAGGCGCAGGGCAGGCGCGGCTTCGTCGTCGAAATACAGCAAACAGGCAACTTCGGGCGGGGACATGGTCAGAACTCCACAAACACACGCGGCACCTCGTCGGCGGTGCCCAGGCGGTAACCGCTGTCCCGTTCGCACGCGTGGCGCGCAAACTCCAGGTCGGCCGGGTAGCTGGCGTGCACGCGGTACAGCAAGTCTCCGGCAGCCACGGTGTCGCCCAGCTTGTGCATCAGGTCCACCCCGGCGCCGGGCACCTTTGGCGCACCGGCCAGTCGGGCCACGCGGGCGATCTGGTAGTTGTCGATGCCCGCGACAACGCCGCTGGCCGGGGCCACCACGTCCAGCGTCAGCGCACCAAGCGCCGGGTGGTTGTGGTCAAACCCAGTGCTGCCCTGGGCGGCGATGATGGCGTTCATGCGTGCCAGCGCGCGGCCCGAGTCAAGGATGTCGCGCGCAATCGCATAGCCGTCGCCGCCGCGCACATCGGGGTCGCATTCGATCAGGCGTCCGGCCAGGCGCAGCGACTTTTGCCGCAGGTCGTCGGGCGCACGTGGGTCGTTTTGCAGCACGCGCATCACGTCGCGCGCCTCCAGCACCGGGCCCACACCGTTGCCCACGGGCTGGCGGCCGTCGGTGATGACCACGTCCAGCGACAAGCCCATGCGCCGCGCCACATATTCAAACAGGCGGCGCAGGCGCTGCGCCTCGGGCATGGACCGCACCTTGGCCGTGGGGCCGATGGGAATGTCGAGCACCAGGTGCGTGGCGCCCGCCGCCACTTTTTTCGACAGGATGGACGCCACCATCTGGCCGGCCGAGTCGATGGACAGTGGCCGCTCCACCGAAATCAGCACATCGTCGGCGGGCGACAGATTGGCCGTGCCGCCCCAGGCCAGGCAGCCCCGGTAGTCGCGCACGATGTCGGCCAGTTGCTCCAGCGGCAGCTCCACCTTGGCCAGCACTTCCATGGTGTCGGCCGTGCCCGCAGGCGAGGTGATGGCACGCGAAGACGTCTTGGGGCACAACATGCCGTGCGCGGCCACGATGGGCACGACCAGCATGGTGGTGCGGTTGCCCGGAATGCCGCCAATGCAGTGCTTGTCCACCACCAGGGGTTCATGCCAGTCGATCCGCCGGCCACTGGCCACCATGGCATCGGTCAGAAAGAACACTTCCTCGCGGTCCAGCTCACTGCGGTGGCAGGCCACCACAAAAGCGGTGAGTTCGATCTTGGAATACCGATGGTCGGCAATGTCCCGCACGATGGCGCCAAAGTCCTCGCGGGTGAGGCGCTCGCTGGCAATCTTTCGAAACAGCGCGCCCATGGACTCGGGCGGCTCGGCCTGCGCCACCGACACGGTGTGGCCGTTGTCCACACCCAGCTGGGCAAACGCGTCTTCCGACAGGCCCAACTCGTGGCAGCCCACGATGGCGGGGTCATCCACCACGTTCACAGTGGCCAGGATGCGGCGGCCGTTGGCGCGCACCTCGATCTTGGACAGGGCCTGGAAGCCCTCGGCCCGGTACACGGCGCAATCACGGTTCAGGTAGGCCACGTTTTCGCGCCAGGTGTCGATGGCCACGCGGCGCAGGGCCAGCTGGGAACGGGGTGGCGCACCCGCAGTGTCGGCGGGGGCGGTGCCCGGGTTCGCCAAGACGGCAGCAGGAACGGAGGGGACGGCAGAGGATGAGAGGGTGGGCTCGGCGTGCATCGCACCAGCCTATACCGAAAAAGCCCGCCGCAAGCTGCGGGATCACCCCGGGTCAACGGGTTCGGGCCCCCATCTCCTGGCTTGCTTGACCTGCATCAAGCAAAACCAGTCACGGGGCCACAGCGGGCTGCAGCCGCAGCAAGCGCCCCTGTGGGCTGTCGGTCAACAGGTACAGCAAGCCGTCTGGCCCCTGGCGCACATCGCGAATGCGCTCGCCATTGCCTTGCAACAGCCGTTCCTCTTTTTGCACCTTGCCGCTGGCCACTTCCAACCGATGCAGCGTGCCAAACTTGAGTGACCCGACGAACAAGCTGCCCTGCCACGCCGCGCCGTAGCGCGTGCTGGTCAGAAATGCCATGCCCGAGGGGGCGATGGACGGCGTCCACTGGTGCAGCGGCTGTTCCATGCCCGCGCGGGTTGTGCCCTCGCCCATCTTTCCGCCGCCGTAGTTCTCGCCGTAGGTGATCACAGGCCAGCCGTAGTTGCGCCCGGGCTGGGGCAAATTGATCTCGTCGCCGCCCTGCGGGCCATGTTCGTGCATCCACAGCTTGCCGTCGGGGCCTATTGTGGCGCCCTGGGGGTTGCGGTGGCCGTAGCTCCAAATCTCGGGCAAGGCGCCGGGTTGCTTGGCATACGGGTTGTCGGGCGGCACGGCACCGTCTGGGGTGATGCGAATGACCTTGCCATGGTGGTTGTCGAGTTTTTGGGCGTCGTCCTTGCGCTGGTAGCGCTCGCCCAGCGCCACAAACAGGTTGCCATCTCCCGCCTGCGCAATGCGGCAGCCAAAATGCAGTGCGCTCTCTACCTTGGGGCGCTGGCTGAAGATGACCCGCACCTCTTGCAGGCGGCTAGCGTCGGCCGACAAGCTGGCACGCGCCACCGCTGTGCTGTTGCCTGCCGAGCCACCCGCTGCAGGCTCTGCAAAGCAAAAGTAGATGCGGCGGTTGCGTGCAAAGTCGCTGTCGGTCACCACGTCCAGCAGGCCACCCTGCCCGCCCGCCGCCACCGGCGGCACGCCAGCCAACGCAGGGCCCACCTGCCCGGTCGCGCTGACCACGCGCAGGCGGCCGGGTCGCTCCGTCACCAAAAACTGCCCGCCTGGCAAAAAGGCCACCGCCCACGGATGGGCGAGGCCGCTGGCCACGGGTGCCAGCGACACCGCTGCTGCGGGAATCGGTGCGTTTTGAGCCTGGCTGCCTGCATGCGCCCCAGTCACTATCAAAAATATAGCAGCCCGTACTTTATTCACTAGCGCCACCCGCGGATTTGATTTCCAACCCATGCTCTCAAGCTCCTCATGGCCTGTGTCCCGGCCACCGGCAGCACCTGGGCGGTGCAAAGCCGGTCTGGCGCGCGTCCTGCAATCTGAAAAACCAAGGCTAATCCATTTATCTGAATCAAATCAACAGCTTGCAAAAACGCTTATTTTTGATAAACAACCGTACCGTGTTACCCTTCGTCCCCATGTCCAGATGGTTATGCATTCTCATCCTTGCCTGCGCCACCGCTGCGCATGCTGCGCCCCAGGGCACCAATTCTGACGATATGGACCGCTTGCTCGCGGACAAAGGGCTTTTCACCCGACTCGAAGACGTGAGCCACAAGGTGGCTGACAAGGCCCAGACCGTGGCAGGCCGCGCGGGGGATCTGGTGGTCAACGCCATGGGTTTTTTGGGCGTGCCCTACAAGCGCGGCGGCAACAGCGCCGAGACCGGCTTTGACTGCAGCGGCTTTGTGCGCGCTATCTATGAGCAGACTGTGGGCCTTCTTCTGCCACGCCGTGCCGATCAGCAGGCTGCAGCCACCCAGATCATCGACAAGAAAGAACTGCAACCCGGCGACCTGGTGTTCTTCAACACCATGCGCCGCAACTTCAGCCACGTGGGCATCTACGTGGGGGATGGCAAGTTCATCCACTCGCCCCGCAGCGGCTCGGAGATCCGGGTTGAAGACATGGGAATGGCCTACTGGGCCCGCCGCTTCAACGGCGCACGCCGCGTGACGCCCGGCGAGGGCGTCGACAGCGCCCAGGCACCCCAGACGCAAAAATAAGCGCGTGACCACTGAGGGCGCTGCGCCCTCATGTGTGCATCAGGGCTTGATCACATACACCGTCTCGGTGCTGCGAACCGGGCCGCCGCTGATGTTGACCGGTCCCGCAGATGGATCGCCCCGCAACAGCGCCTTGGCAGCCGACATATCGGCCTGGTAACGCGCCCGGGCCTCGGACTCGCAGCCCTTGCGCTGCACTGTCGGCATGGTTCGGCACTCTTCCAGGCTCACCTTGAGCCCGCCCCCCGCTTCTCGAATGGCCGACTGGTAGCGCTGCTGCGGCGTGGTGTCAGGCACGGCACCGCGCGCCAGGGATGCCTCGTCGCTTTGCGCCTGGGCGGCGGTGGGCCATGACAGTGCGCCGCCCAAGGCCAGTGCAGCAACCAGAATGGCTGCAGGGCGCGCCAGGAAGCGCTTCCACGCGGGGCTCTTCGCCACAGGAGTTGGCGCAGCGGAGAGCGAAAACAAGGGGGCGGATGACGTAGTGAACATGGTGGGTACACCTTTCTGTCTGTAGTGGGGCAGGCAGCGGGGGCGATGCGAGAAGTCTTGCGCACACCCGGCCAGCCCTTGGGACAGCCCACTGTAGCCTTGGGCTGGACCTGATCAGCGCCAGCACGGGCCGCGCTACCATGTCGGACACCACCCACAGGGCGCTGCCATGCACCACACCCCCGCACTGCCACCCGACACCGAGACAGCGCACGACAAAGGCTATCTCAAGCGCCTGCTGTCAGAGCGCAACCAGACCCCCACCAGCGACACCGGAGCGATTGACGCAGCCATTGAGCAGGCATTTGTGCGCAGTGTTGCCATCCTGGTGCTGGACATGTGCGGCTTCTCCCGCATCACCCAGCGCCACGGCATCATTCACTTTCTGGCGATGATCCACTAGATGGAGCAGGCAGCGCGCCCCGCCATCGAGGGCAATGGCGGTGAGGTCATCAAGCAGGAGGCGGACAACCTGTTTGCGGTATTCGCGACACCCGAGCAGGCCCTGGAGGCCGCGCTGGACACCCTGCGCGCCCTGAGTGCCATGAACACCGTGTTGCCGCCCGAGCGGGCACTGAACGTGAGCGCAGGCATAGGCTTTGGCCCCACCCTGGTCATTGCACGCGAAGACCTGTTTGGCCCGGAGATGAACTGCGCATGCAAGCTGGGCGAAGACATTGCCACGGCCAACGAGATCCTGCTCACAGAGGCCGCCTGCACCAGCCTGCCTGCGGGCCGCTATGTCTGTGCCCGCACCGACCACCAGATATCGGGCATGGAACTGCATGCGCACCGCTTTGAGCGATGCCTTTTCGAGCGCCCGTTGCATCCATGGGGCTCCAGGGCTTTGAGCGGCACCACACCTGGGGGACGCTGACAGGGGGCATTGTCCGACAGCGATTTGACTACCTCATCTGTAAAGTGACTCTATCGTCTGAACCAACTATCAAGGGGAAAAACATGCTGTCACTGCTTGGGATGCTACTGATTGGTTTGGTGGTGGGGTTGATTGCCCGTGCCATCAAACCCGGGGACGACAAACTGGGCTGGATCATGACCGCGCTGCTCGGTATTGCAGGCTCGTTCCTGGCCAGCTATGTGGGCATGGCGATGGGCTGGTATGCCCAGGGTGACAGCGCTGGCTGGATTGCCTCTGTGCTGGGGGCTGCCGCACTGCTGGTGGTCTATAGCCTGGTCAAAAGCAAATCCTGAGCGGCAGTAGCGCCCCCAGAACCGGCCGCCACCCGATCCCTGAATCACACACTGGATCACCCACTTTCACCACCCATTCAACCTCCATCACCTTGTCACCCATGCCCACCTCATTGCAAATGGCCGCTGGAGACCCTGAACTGGCCGCGGTTGTACGCCGCGCACGCAAGCTTCTACACCGCCGCGCCATGGTGGCGGCGGCGGCCAGCTTGGTGCCGGTGCCGGGGCTTGACTGGGCGGTCGATGCCGCCCTGCTCTCCCGCCTGATCCCTCAGATCAATACCGAATTCGGCCTGTCGGCAGAGCAGATCGACCAGATGGACCCGAAAAAGCGGGAGCAGGTGCAAAAGGCCGTGGGCCTGGTGGGGTCCGTGCTCATCGGCAAGCTGATCACCCGCGAGCTGGTCATCCGTGCCACCCAGACGGTGGGGCTGCGACTGAGCACCAAACAGGCAGCCAAGTACGTGCCCCTGGCAGGCCAGGCCATCGCAGCCACCATTGGCTACGCCACCTTACGTTACCTGGGCGAGCAGCACCTGCGCGACTGCATCCGCGTGGTGCAACAGGCACAGTTGCGACTACCGCCGCCGGTGGCCTCTTCAGCGGCCAAGCGCTGACCCCCAATGAACCGGCGGCAAAAAGCACAAAGGGCCCGAGAGGGCCCTTTGTGCATCGTTACGGACTCACACTGACGTTGCATCAACTGGCCGAGCAGACAAAGCTGCTGGCATCCTCCACACTGCCCGAGCCCTTGTACTTGGCAAACTGCGGGTAGGGGCACAGCGGACGCGTGCGGTTGGGAAAGTCTGCGTTGGTGGGCAGCGCCTTGGCCGCGATGCTTTGTGGGGCAATGCCCTTCTCTACCCAATCCACCATGGTCTGGATCGAGTCGAAGTTGTCGGTGGCCGGACCGCCCGAGCAGTGGTTCATGCCCGGCACCAGGAAGGTCCGCGCAAAGTTCTGCGTAGCCGCCATGCCGCCGTTGTTAGCGGCCAGACGTTCGTAGTAGTCCACCGTGTCAAACGCCGAGAAGATCGGGTCAGACATGCCGTGGATGAACAGCAGCTTGCCGCCGCGCTGCTTGTAGGCCGCCAGTTTGTCGTCGGCATAGGTGTCGTAGACGGCAGAGTACGCAGCCATGCGTGCGGGGTCGGTATCAAAGTTGAAGGCCAGCGGGTTGAACGAGAGATCCGGCGGTGTGAAGAACTCGTTGACCAGGGCATCCACCATCAGCGTGATGTAGCGTGCGTCGGGTGTGGCCGTGGTCGAGTTACCCAGCGTCCAGGACCGCCAGCCGGGAGCCGCCAGTCCGGCATCCCAAGGCTGGCCCGTATACAGCGCCTTGCCCGCCGAGTTGCGGGGCCCGGCGAACACGCTCTTGAGCGCACCCACCTGGGCGGACGACAGGCAACTGTCGGTCTTGCCGCCCGCGCATTGCAGCACGGCGGGGTCAAACGCCTTGCAGGCGTTGACGTTCTGGGCCAGGCCGTCCACCACGCCGTCGGCGGCGTCGCAGGTGGCATTGACTGCAGTGGCCACCAGTTTGAGGTCGCTGTTACTGAAGGCCTTGGAGAGGATGCGGTTGCCACTGGCGTCTTGGGGCGCAATGGCGTTGAACTGGATGGTGTTCCACATGGCGGCCACCGTGGCACCGCTGGACACGCGCATGGCGGGCGCTCCGGCGGTGATGCCGTCAAAGTAGTCCGGGAACCGCTGCGAGAACATCATGCCCTGGCGCCCGCCGCCGGAGCAGCCTGAGAAGTAGGAGTAGTCCGGCTTGCGGCCGTAGCGCGTGTTGATGAGCGACTTGGAGGCCACGGCCGTCTTGTCGTAAGAGTTGTAGGCATGGTCGGTGCGCGCCTGCGGGTCGGCGCCAAAGCTGGCGCTGGTGCCGGTATGGCCCGCATCGGTGGACACCACCGCAAAGCCCTGCCCCAGCGGCGATGGCGTGCCGCCCGAAATGCTGGAGCTGAGCGAGGTGTCGCGCAGGATGCCGTCGTTGCCGCCCCCGCCGATGAACAGAAAGCGTCCGTTCCAGCGGTCGGGCAGGCTCAACTGAAAGCCGATCGCATAGTTCTTGCCATCCACACCCACACGCGGGTTGATGGCCCCCGTGACCACACAGTGCCCGGGCAAAAAGTCGCCCGTGGCAGCGCCACCGGGGCGGCGCGTGCCCGGTGGGACATAGCTGGTGGACAAGTTGGTGTTGCTGAGCTGCGCGTTGGTGCTCAATGCGGCGCAAGCGGCGGCCGGGTTGGCGCTCTCGGTCACCAGTACAGCGTTGCCGCCGCCGCACGCACTGAGCAATAACGGCAGCAGCACGGCGGCGGGCAGCGCGACGCGTTGCGCGATGGGGGTATCCAGCGAAAGGGATGGCATGGTGGTCTCCTCGGTTGATCGGTCTTGTGGGGTTGAACCATTGGCGCAGGAACGCCCGGCGACGGCCGTCAGGGCGTCGCTGAGGGAGGTGCGCTGATTTTTTTGGGAAATCGAAGGGCGTTGCCCCTATCGCCTGGCGCCGCCCTGCGAGCGGAATGCGTAGCGCCCGGCAATCACTGGGCAGTGCCGACTCAGTCGGCCTTGAATCCCGTGGCGGCCACGGCCTTGCCCCAGGTCACCGTGTCGGCCGCGATGATGCGTGCGAACTCCTCGCGGTTGGTGCCCGTCACGCGGAAACCAGCCTCTTCCATCTTGGCCTTGCCCTCGGGCGACTGCACGGCCTTGATGATGTCAGCGCTCAGCTTGGCGACGATCTCGGGGGGCGTCTTGGCCGGGGCCACGATGCCAAACCACGAGTTGAACTCCAGGCTGGGGTAGCCCTGCTCCTTGATGGTGGGCACATCGGGCAGTGCGTTGGACCGGGTGCCGCCTGTGGTGCCCAGCGCCACCAGCTTGCCGGCCTTCACGTTGGGCGCAGCCAGGCCCACGCTGGCAAACACGCCTTGTACATCACCGCTGAACAGGCCACCCAGCGCGTCGGTGGTGTTCTTGTAGTGCACCGGTTCGGGCTTGAGCTTCACGGCCTCGCCAAACATGAAGGCGCCAAAGTGCCCCGGGGTACCCGCGCCAAAGGTGGCCAGGAACAGACCCTTTTGCTGCTGGGTCCAGGCCACAAAGTCCTTCACATTGCGCGACGGCACCTTTTGTGGGTTGACGAGCAACGCGAAGTCGGCGGTGACCACCTGGCTCACGGGCGCGAAGTCCTTTTGCGGGTCGTAGGGCAGCTTGTTGTAGCTGCTGGGCGCAATGCTGAGCTGTCCGGTTTCGCCCAGCATCAGCGTGTAGCCATCAGGGGTGGCGCGTGCGGCCTCGGTCGCAGCGATCAGCCCCCCGGCGCCGGGCTTGTTGTCCACGATCACGCCCAGGTTGCCCCAGCCTTCCGATAACTTCTGCGCCAGTAGCCGCGCCACGATGTCCGGCCCGGTGCCTGCCGGAAAGCCCACGATGATGCGCACCGGCTTGTTGGGGTAACTGGCCGTCTGCGCCAGGGCACCAGTGGCGGGGGCCAGGCCCGCCACCACCGTGGCTGCCAGGCAGACGCTGCGCAGGGCATGCCGACGAGAGAAGTTGCGGGACAGGGTGCGGGTGAGCGTGGAAAAAGAGGTCATGACAAGGTCTCCAGGGTGTTGTTGTGTGCTGTCGGTCATCAAAAAAGTGAAATGCGGGACTGCTGTGCGGCTACATCAGCTCCCAGAACCGCATGGCTACTGCATCAGGGAACCGCGCACCGGTGCCCGTGAACATGCGCTCCCCGATCCATCGCAACGCGGGAGACGCTGTCTCGAACTGGGGGCTGCAGCGAAAGTAGATCTGCGCCGGGTCCACCACCTCGCCACGCACCAGGCGCGCCATCAGCTCGGGCGGGCCGGACCGCACGGCGCGGTTTTGCACATAGATCAAGTCGCCGCCATCCGCCTCCAGCGTGTAGCGCGCGTCCAGCTCGGCCAGGGTGTCGCTCACGATGAGCTGAAAGTCCGCCCCGCCGGGCATCACCCGGGCCTGCCAGCCATCGCCCTGCGCCTGACCGCCCAGGATGGGGATGAGCCGACGCAGGCCGTGCACGGTGCGGCCCACCTCCTGGGGCACGCCCACCTCCACGCGCAGGTCGGCAAAAAATCGCAAACGGGGTTCCACAAAGGGCAAGGGTTCGGTCATGGGCTCCATCTTTCGGGTGTCTGGCAGGCAAGCGGCCAGGGGCGGCGTGCACCCAGCCTGCTTGCGGGGGTTGCACCTAGCGTAAATCCCGTGGCGCTTGACCCCTGTCATCCCTGAAGATGACAGCAATGACAAAGCCCACCCGGCATACCCCGCGCAACCCATGAGGCACTGGCTCCCTGCAAGCACCTCGGGCAGCAGCATTGCGCCCACGCCCAACCTCACGGGCTCAGCCCTGGGCGCCATGGTTCACCAGTTGGGTGACGACGGGTTTGCCTGCGGCATGCTGCAGGAGCTGGCACCCGTGCTGCCCGCAGCGTCGTGGTCGGTGTACCGCACCGGGCGCCATTGCAAACCCACCTTGTTCATGTCGGCCAGTTACGGCATTCCCGACACCACGCAGGACTGCTGGTGGGCCTACCTGTCAGGCCCCTACCGCACCGACCGCACCTGGGGCCGCTCGCTGGACGAAGCCGCCCCGGCCGAAGCGCCCACCCAGTTGTGCCACCTGACGGCGCCCGAGGTGGACGCAGAACACCGCGCCCGCGTGTACGAGGCCCATGGCGTGGCCGAGCGGGTGTCGGTGGTCGAACACGAGAGCGATGGCTCGGTCTTTGCCGTCAACTTCTACCGCCACCAGCACCAAAAGCCGTTCCAGGACCGGCAGATCAGCGACTTTGAGGGCATGGCCCCGGTGCTGCTGGCGCTGACCCGCAAGCACATCGCCCTGGCCCAGCGCCCCGGGGTGTTGCAACCCGCACTGCAGCCCCCGACACAGGCCACGGCCCCCGCGCTGTCCCACAGCCTGCCCGCGCTGCGCGAACGCCTGCTGCGCGCCCACGCGGGGCTGACCGAGCGCGAGCTGGACGTGTGCGCCCGCCTGCTGCAAGGCATGACGCAGGAGGGCATTGCCTGCGACCTGGGCCTGAGCCTTCCCACCGTCAAAACCTACCGCAACCGCGCATTCAGCCGCCTGGGCATCCACTTTCGCAACGAGCTGTTTGCACTGGCGCTGGGCACCCAACGCAGCGTTTAGACGAAAGGGTACGCCACGCATGGGCACAATGCCAGCCCATGCCCAGCCTGCCGCAGTCACCCGTTCCACCCACGCCCCCCGCAGGCCGTGCCCATGTGGTTGCGCAATGGGCCCAGGCCCTGCGCAACCGTGCTGACAGCGCCGCCCTGCAGCAGCTGCCCCCGCTGACCGACGCCGAGGCCGCGCAGGTCATGGCCCAGCTGCGGGGCGATGGCAGCCACCCGCCGGGCCACAGCCCGGCGCCCAACACACCCGATGGCGTCGTCCCCGGCCACTTTCGCCCGCGCATCACCCTCATGACGCTGGGTCGGGGCGATGGTCTGCTGGGCATGGCGCCCCAGGGCAAACTGGGCCCGCGTGGTGACAGCGTGACGCTGGTGCAGATTGACTGGACCTACCGCACCGACGATGGCGCCACCTGGCAGACGCCGGCCCCCACCTCCATCCTCAACGCGCGCCCGGCCCCGGTGCAAGACCTCTTCGACACCGGTGGCCCGGTGGTGCGCATGCAGCGCAACCTGGCGGCTGAAGCCGACGCCATGGACCGCGTGTGGGACCTGGGCCTGACCCCTGTAGACCCCAAAAGCCTGCAGTGGCGCCACCGCGCAGCCGCCACCACGCTGGGCCCTGTGTGGACGCTGGCGCAGGAGGCGCACTTTGGCGACTTCTGGGCCGACGTGGTTCCCCGGTTGCGCACCGAGGGCTGGAGCGTGGTGGTGCACCCCGGCTTTGCGCACGAAAGCGTGCCCGTGTCGCGCTGGAAGCTGGTCATCGCCCCCGACACTGGCGAGCTGCTGGCCAAGGAAGTCGATGGCCCGCTGGGCACACGCCAGCGCCCCGTGCAAAAGCTCATGCTGCCCGAGCGCGAGGGCGCCTGGCTGCTCAGCCTGGGCATCGAGATCGACGGTGAAACGCTGGATCTGGCCCCCATGCTGGCCGACCTGCTGCGCCGCGACGCCCGCTGGCTCAACGCGCGGCAGATGGCCGCCATCGATGACATCGCCATCATTTCGCTGCGCGCGCCCGGCGGCAAGCGCATCGAGGCGCCTGCCGGGCCACTCAAGGCCATCGTGGGCGCCATGGTGGACTTGCTGACCGACCCCACCCGCAAACAGCTGAAAGACGGCGACCCGCTGCGCCTGGGCGCCTGGGAGGCCCGCCGCATCGAGGCCCTGCGCGCAGGACTCGTGCAGGTGCACCGCGTGGGCACGGTGAACGGCTGGAACAACGACTGGCAGTTGCAGGGCGACGCGGGCCTGGCGCAGCTCGCCAAGCGCCTGCGCTCTATCGGTGCGCCCCAGCCGGTGGCCGCACCGCAGGGCCTGCAGGTGCAGCTGCGCCCCTACCAGCTTGAAGGCCTGGCCTGGCTGCAGTACCTGCGCGCCCAGGGCCTGGGCGGCATCCTGGCCGACGACATGGGCCTGGGCAAAACCGCACAGGCGCTGGCCCATGTGCTGACCGAAAAGGAGGCCGGGCGGCTGAAGCGCCCGGCGCTGGTGGTGCTACCCACCTCGCTCCTCTTCAACTGGCAGGCCGAGGCCGCGCGCATGGCGCCCAGCCTGCGCGTGCTGGCCCTGCATGGCGCCGACCGTGGCAAACGTTACCTGCACATCGCTGACCACGACCTGGTACTGACCACCTACCCACTGCTCTGGCGCGATGTGGAGGCGCTGGCCGCCGAGCCCTTCCACCTGCTCATCCTGGACGAAGCCCAGATGGTGAAAAACGCCGGCAGCCGCAGCGCCCGCGCCCTGCGCAAGCTGCAGGCGCCGCACCTGCTGTGCCTGACCGGCACGCCGCTGGAAAACCACCTGGGCGAGCTGTGGGCGCAGTTCGACTTTTTGATGCCCGGCTTTCTGGGCGATGTGCGCAGCTTCAACGCCCGCTGGCGCAAGCCCATCGAGGAAAACGGCGAAACCCTGCGCGCCCAGCTGCTGTCGCAGCGTGTGCGCCCCTTCATCCTGCGCCGCCGCAAGCAGGACGTGGCCACCGAACTGCCGCCGCGCACCGAAACCATCCTGCGCGTGCAATTGCAAGGCAAACAGCGTGAGCTGTACGAGGCCGTGCGCACCACCGCCGACAAACAGGTGCGCCGCGCACTGGAGCGGCAGGGTTTTGAAGGCTCGCAAATCGCCATCCTGGATGCACTGCTCAAGCTGCGCCAGGTTTGCTGCGACCCGCGATTGGTGAAGGGGACGACGAAGACAGCCCACGCCATGGAGCGCGCCAAGCTCGAACTGCTGGCCGACCTGCTACCCGCCCTGGTTGATGAAGGCCGCCGCGTGCTGGTGTTCTCGCAGTTCACCGAAATGCTGGGCCTGGCAGCCGAGCTGCTCGACACCCTGGCCCTGCCCTACCTCACACTCACCGGCCAGACGCCACCCCGCCAGCGTGGCGCGGTGGTGCGGCAGTTCCAGTCGCAGGACGAGACCAGCGCCCCCATCCTGCTGGTCAGCCTCAAGGCCGGGGGCCTGGGCCTGAACCTCACGGCCGCCGACACCGTGATCCACCTGGACCCCTGGTGGAACCCTGCCGTGGAAGAACAGGCCACCGCGCGCGCCCACCGCATCGGGCAGGACCAGCCCGTGTTTGTCTACAAGCTGGTGGTCGAAGGCAGCATCGAAGAGCGCATGCTGGAGCTGCAGGCCCGCAAAGCGGCCTTGTCCCAAGGCGTGTTGGGCCATGACGCCGAGGGAGCGGTCAAGTTCAGTGAGGCCGACCTGCACGCGCTGCTGGCGCCACTCACCGAGCCTGCCAACAACCCGCTGGGCATACCGGGCGAAGATGCGCTGCGCTGGGGCGGCACAGGCAAACGGCGGCCCCGGCCGCTGCAGCCTCCCGAGCTTTAGTTTTTGAGCCTTTCTGGCCTATAGCGCATGTGAATCATGCGCTGACAGCTATCAATAAATGAGCGAATAGTTGGAAAATGGCGTGCGCCTAAAAAGCGCAGAATTCAAAAGCAAGCTTCGGAGTGCGCCCCACGCCCCCCATCCCTAGAGTGCATGGCATCGCAACCCACCTTGTGAGCCATGCACCATGATGAATGTGAACGCCCTTCCCCACAGCGCCACCATGCCGACCCGCCACCCCACCTCTGCCAAGGCCACGCAGGCCACCAGCACCCAGGCCGACCCACGCTGGGCCGCAGTGGTGGCACGCAGCGCGGCGGCGGATGGAACCTTCTGGTATTCCGTGCAGACCACGGGCGTGTACTGCCGCCCCAGTTGCGCGTCGCGCACGCCACGGCCGGAGAACGTGCGATTCCATGGCAGTTGCGACGACGCCGAGCGCGCCGGGTTTCGCCCCTGCCAGCGCTGTAAGCCGCGCCAGACCAGCGCGCTGTCGCACCATGCGGCACTGGTCACAGAGGCCTGCCGCATCATCGAAAGCGCATCGCCCGGTGAAGCCCCCACGCTCGATGCACTGGCGGCGCGGGTGGGGCTGAGCCCATCACACCTGCACCGCATCTTCAAGCAGGCCACAGGCCTCACACCCAAGGCCTACGCGGTGGACCAGCGTGCCCAACGGCTGCGCAGCGCGCTCGACAACCAGCCGACGGCCTCGGTAACCGATGCCATCTACGGTGCGGGCTACCAGTCCAGCAGCCGGTTCTACGAACAGTCGGCCCAGGTGCTGGGCATGAGGCCCAGCGACTACCGCGCAAGGGGTGCGGCGCAGGACATCCGTTTCGCCATCGGACAGTGTTCGCTGGGCGCGATTCTTGTGGCACAAAGCAACCGGGGCCTCTGTGCAATCTTGCTGGGGGACGACCCCGAGGCGCTGTTGCATGAGTTGCAGGACCGATTTGCGCAGGCCCACCTGATCGGGGGCGACGCTGCGTTTGAAGCCCTGGTCGCACAGGTGGTGGCGTTCGTCGAGGCCCCGGACCTGGGGCTGAACCTGCCGCTGGATGTACGTGGCACGGTGTTCCAGCAGCGGGTGTGGCGGGTGCTGCAAACCATTCCCCCAGGGCAGACGGCCAGCTACGCCGAGGTGGCTCAACGCATCGGCAGCCCCAAGGCTGTGCGCGCCGTGGCGCAGGCCTGTGCAGCCAACGCGCTGGCGGTGGCCATCCCCTGCCACCGGGTGGTGAAAAGCGATGGCGCGCTGTCGGGCTACCGCTGGGGCGTGGAGCGCAAAAGAGCGCTGTTGACGCGTGAATCCGCTACGGAGCCCACCCAGCCGCTGGTGGAGAAGGTGGCATGAGCGCTGTGGCACCTCCCACACCAGCCCCCGCCGCAGATGGGGCTTGGCCCCAGCGTGCGGCCGCCATCGACTGGCATGCCGCCACCGAGGCCCTGCACCTGCAAGGCAACGCAGTGCTGCCCCAGCTGCTGGACGCCACCGAATGCGCCGCGCTGGCCCGGCTGTATGGCCATGCGGGTGAGGCCACCTTTCGCAGTCGCGTGGTGATGCAGCGCCACGGCTTTGGCCAGGGTGAATACCGGTATTTCAGCTACCCGCTGCCCGCGCTAGTGGCAGGTCTGCGCGGGGCGCTGTACCCCCACCTGGCCCCCATCGCCAACCAGTGGAACACCGCGATGGGCATCGACGTGCGCTACCCCGCGCGGCATGCCGACTTCATTGCCCGCTGCCACGCCGCAGGCCAGGTGCGCCCCACCCCGCTGCTGCTGCAGTACGCCGCTGGCGACTACAACTGCCTGCACCAGGACCTGTATGGCGAGCATGTGTTTCCGCTGCAGGTGGCCATCCTGCTGTGTCAGCCAGGGCGCGACTTCTCGGGCGGCGAATTCGTACTGACCGAGCAGCGCCCGCGCATGCAGTCGCGGGCCGAGGTGGTGCCGCTCTCGCGCGGCGACGCCGTGGTCTTTGCCGTGCACCACCGCCCGTTGCAGGGCACGCGCGGGCCGTATCGCGTGCTGATGCGCCACGGTGTGAGCCGCTTGCGCAGCGGGCAGCGGCACACGCTGGGCGTCATTTTTCATGACGCAGAGTGACGACGTTCGCGGTGGCCGTCGCATGCTGCACCATCGCCACGCATGACCAATGCCATGACCGCCAGCCTGTTCGATGACCCGCCCCAGCCCGCCCAGCCACCCGAGGTGCTGGAGCCCGGCGCCATGGTGCTGCGCAGCTTTGCGCTGAGGCAGGCCACAGACTTGCTGGCTGCGGTGCAGCAGATCACGTCTCAGGCACCCTTCAGGCATCTCATCACGCCCGGTGGCTTGCGCATGTCGGTGGCCATGACCAACTGCGGTGCACTGGGCTGGGTGAGTGATCGCAGCGGTTACCGCTACGACCCCATCGACCCAGACAGCGGGCAGGCCTGGCCCGCCATGCCACCGCTGTTTCGCCAACTGGCGCTTGATGCTGCGGAAGTAGCGGGCTTTCCGGGCTTTGCGCCCGATGCCTGCCTGGTCAACCGCTATGAGCCGGGCACCCGGCTGTCGCTGCACCAGGACCGCGATGAAGGCAACTACGCCCACCCCATCGTGTCGGTGTCACTGGGCGTTCCGGCGATGTTTCTGTGGGGCGGCGCGCAGCGGGCGGACAAGACCCGTCGTATTGCGCTGCTGCACGGCGACGTGGTGGTCTGGGGCGGGCCCGCGCGGTTGCGCTTTCATGGGGTGTTGCCTTTGCCACAGGCGCACCACCCGCTGACGGGGGCCCACCGCATCAACCTCACCTTCAGAAAGGCCGGTTGAGGTCGTCTCAGCGACCCTGCTGAAATCAACACGTGGCGTAGCCGGTCCAGCCGCCAATGGACGCCAGCAGCTTGTCGGCCTGGGCGCGCCCCTTCAGGTCCTGGGCGATGGTGAGCTGCCGCCCACCCCGCAGCTCAGCCACGATGCGGAAGTACGCTTGGCGGTTGCCGTTGCTTTCGACCGTGTAGCTCTCCACCACCCGCAGCCGGGCAATGTCGTGCGGGGGCACCTGGTGCCAGCGCAGCATCAGGCCCAGCAGGCGCCGCTCGGTGCGCAGGCCGGTGTGGTCCAGCTGTACGCGCAGGCTGTTGGCCAGGGCATAGAAGCTGGCCAGCAGCACCACACCGCCCACACCGCCAAACAGCAGGCGGAACAGCCACGGCGCCATATCGCCCGATGATTCCTGCTCCCAGGGCACCAGCGCCCCGACGGCCAAAAACACAGCCCCCACCAAGGCCAGCGCCAGTTTGAGTCCCCACCATCGGCCCGCCGGAAAGTACATGGCCACCCCGCCGGGCGTGCGCTCCACCCGCCCGGGCATACCGGCTGTCAGTGGCTGGGCGCTGCCGCCTGCACTGCCCCGCGCGGCCCGGGCTGGGCGCAGCACATGCACCAGCAGGCCCACGCCCACACCGCCAAACACCACCACAAACACCATCTTCAGGGCCAGCAGGCCGGGCCGCAGGCTGCGGTCAATGACTGCGTCTGCCGGGTCAGACGGACTGACCCAGACCTGAACGGGCGCGCCATCGCGCAGTGCCTGCTCCAGCCGCGCACCCAGCGCTTCCTGAAAATCGCCCACGTTGTCGCCACCACCGCTGATCGCCACGCGCTCGCCCTGGTACTCGCGTCCCGCCACCTGATAGCGGTAGGTAGCCTTGACGGTGTAGGAGCTGGATTTGCTGCTACGGCTGGTTTCCAGCCGCGCAGCCTCCAACGTGGCCGGAACGGGCTGCCACCACTGCATGCGCGCCCAGTCGTACAGCGTGGGCAACACGCTAAGCAGCAACATGCCCACGCCCACAGCTGCAAACGGCAGGGCAAACAGGCCCAGCAGCCAGCCCCCAGCGCGCTGGCCACCGCGGGCAGCGGGGCCGCGCGCACCCTGCGCATGGGTTGAAGAAGAGCGTCTTGTCATGGACAAAATTCGGGGCAAAAAAGACAACAAACCGACGGGGTGATGGACCTGGTGAATGCCGCCACATGCGGCCTGGACCGGCGCCCCCCAGCCTTGCACTGTCAGATTCTGCGGCGCCTCCCCGGGCGGCGCAATCTGCCATGTAGACAGCAGGCTCATTTCAACGCGATCGCAGCCGATTTATGGTGTTTTAAGCCACAAGCGCTAGTGGAACATGCCTGGACAGCTATCACAAAGATAGCAGCTCACCGCCTGTGCCCTGGCCTGAGGCGCCCGCCACCACCCTCGGCATCTTTGACAGAATGCGGCCATGGTCACCGCTCCTACTCATTCACGCTCCTCGCACGCCGCCGCTGGCCGCCCGGCCCAGTTCTGGCTCATGAAGTCCGAGCCCGACGAGTGCTCCATCGACGATGCCCTGGCCGCGCCCAACGCCACGGTGCCCTGGACGGGCGTACGCAATTACCAGGCCCGCAACTTCATGCGCGACGACATGCAGGTGGGAGATGGGGTGTTGTTCTATCACTCCAGTTGTCCTGCGCCCGGCATTGCGGGCATTGCCCGTGTGGCCAGCGGCATCCGGGCCGACCCCACGCAGTTTGACCCCGCGTCGCCATACCACGACCCCAAATCGCCACGAGACGCGCCCCGCTGGCTGCTGCTGGACGTGCAGGCGCTGCGCAAGACCCGGCTCATCGGCCTGCCCGAGCTGCGGGCCCGGCCCGAGCTGGCCACCATGCGCCTGCTGCAGCGTGGCAGCCGCCTGTCGATCACACCCGTGTCGCAAGACGAGTGGACGGTGATCACCACCGAACTGATGACGCTGCGATAGGGCTTGCGGCGGATCAGCGGCGCGCCAGCCAGACACCGAAGACGGACAGGCCCATGCCCACCAGCGCCAGGCCCGATCACGGAAACCCTGAAATGGAGCACAGATGGTGCACCCCTTGCGGCGCCCCCCGGGCGGGAGCGGACTGGACACACAGGACGGCGTGTCCGGTCAGGTGTTCAGCAGGTGCCCCGTGGTGACCAGAATCAGGCAGCCCTCGACACTGTAGGGCTGGTGCTGGCTGCCATGCGGGCTGCGCAGCCAGCTGCCCGCCGGGTAGTGGCCGTGCTCGTCGGAGAACACGCCTTCGACCACCAGGATCTCCTCGCCGCCATGGTGGCGGTGGGGATTGAAATAGGTGCCGGGCGCCCAGCGCACCATGGCGGTATGACGGGAGCCGAAAGCACTGAGCGGCAGCACCGTCAGCCCGCCGACCATGCCCTGAAACCAGGAAGCAGTGCGGGTGTTGATGACCACCCGTTCCGTATCAGCGGGGTCGAGATACCGCAGCTTGACGAACAGAGTGCAGCCATCAATGGAATACGGAGCGTGCCCGGAACCCGGCGGGTTTTGCAGATACGTGCCTGCGGGGTAGTCACCCAGTTCATCGCTCAGCGTGCCTTCGAGCACCAGGATCTGCTCACCCAGGCCATGCGAATGGTGGTCGAACCGCGCACCGGCGTCGTAGCGCACGATGGAGGTCGCTCGCGCCACCTCGCCCCCGTCACGCTCGAGCAGGCGGCGGTGCACCAGCGGCGATGGCGACTGCTGCCAGGGCAATGCCTGGCTATCAATCACGCAGCGTGCCGTGTAGTCGTTGTTGAGCAGCGTGTGGGCGATGGCGCTCATGGAGCCGTGCCTGCCGGCTGATCAGGGGCACATGTTCCGCGAGCGGGGGTGGCGTCAGGGGTGGCGTCGGGAATGGCGTCCGTCAGCGCAGGTCGGCACATTTGTTCGCCATTCCACACCTGCCCGCACCAGCAGCGCCCCTCGGTATCAATGATGCAGGTGCCGGTGCCGCAACAACGGTCATCGTCTGGCATAAGGTTCTCCGATATGGGGCGTGGAAGAAATAATCAAGGCCGAAACAGGAGCACCACCTGCTCCGGCGACTGGCCAGCCGGAATTGTCGGTGGAGGACGGTAGCCAGTGCCTGGCGCAGGGCATTGCCTGAGGCCACCCGTTTGGCGGAACGCAGCCGAATACACCCTGCTCCCACGCAACAGGGCGATCTCTCCTGCGTCCGTAGGTTCACAGTTCGCAACGGGCAGCCAACCAAACGCTCCACTCCCCGGGACTCGCACGAACATGGTTCGCGCCCTCGTCCAGATCGCGTTCGCGCGTGCCATCCCCCCTCACGCAGGCGCGCGGTACACCAGCACCTTCAGCGCCCGCTCCTCGTCCACATCGGCAAACACGGTTGGGTTGGCCACGCGCTCTACAAACTGCAGCTCAGGCGCCAGCTCGCGCATCTGGTCCTGCAAAAACGCCAGGCCCAGCTCGGGCGCGTTCAGGCACAGCAGCGCGTGGCCGCCGGGGGCCAGCAGGTCGGGCAGGCGGCGCATCAGGCGGGCGTAGTCCTTGGTGGCCACAAAGCTGCCCTTTTGGTAGCTGGGCGGGTCGACGATGACCAGACCATACGGCCCGCTACGGTTGATCTTGCCCCAGCTGCTGAAAATGTCGTGCGGCAAAAACGCCGCGCCGGTGGTGATGCCGTTGAGCTGGTGGTTTTGTTGGCCCACGGCAATGGCGCCGTGGGCCATGTCCACATTCACCACCTGTTTGGCGCCCGCCTGCAGCGCCACCACCGAAAACGCGCAGGTGTAGGCAAACAGGTTCAGCACCTTGAGGCCATAGCGGTCGGTGCTGCGGGCGGCGGCATAGTCGCGCACCCAGCGCCGACCTTCGGCCATGTCCAGAAACAGGCCGTGGTTCTGGCCACGCAGCACATGCACGCGGTAGCGCGCGCCCGCCTCGGTCACTACATGCGGGTCGGGCACGGCGCCGGCCATCAAGCGCGTCTCGCTGCGGCCCTCCATGCGAAGGGCCTCGCCCCGGTGCTGAAACACCCAATTCAACACCTCGCCCGCCGGGGCAATCTGCGCCCAGCGTGCCTCCAGCGCGGCGCCGATAGCGGCCAGTTGCTCATCGGTGGCCGGTGCAAAGCCGGTGACGACGAAGACGGGCGGGTAGGCGTCCAGCACCCACTGCTCATCGCCCGGGTGTTTGCCACCCCGCCCATGAAAGACGCGCATGGCGTCGGTGGGCAAAGGCATGGTGGCAATGGTGTCGAGCAGGGCTTGCATAGAAAAGTTGAAGTGTTTTTGGCCGCTAGCGCTTATACATCATGCGCTAGCAGCTATCATTTTTGAATGGTTGGTCTGACCAGAAGGAACGGGTGCGGGCGCCATCACGCCAGCTACTGCACGGGATCTGCAACATGGCCCGGCGCTGTCGCCTGCAAATGCGCCACCAGCGCGGCGGCAAAGCCGGAAAGCAGCACGCCCTTGCGGGTGCAAATCTGCAGGTCGCGCTGCGCCCAGGGCTCGTTCATTTCCAGCACCACGGGCGGCTCGGCCAGGCCCGCCGTGCTGACCGCGCTGCGCGGCACCATGCCAATGCCCACACCCGCGCCCACCATGCGGCACACGGCCTCAAAACTGCGCACCTGAATTCGCACGTCCAGGTGCTGGCCCAGGGCGGCGGCAGCATTCATGGTGAAAGTGTGAATGGACGACCCCGCATGCAGCATGACAAACGGGTGGCCCAGCACCTCGGCAAAACCCACGCCCGTGCGTGACGACAGCGCGTGGCCCCGGGGGACGATGAGCACCAGCCGGTCTTGCCGGTAGGGCAGCAGGTCCACGCCTGCACTGTGGCCGCTGTCTGCCAGCACGCCCACGTCAATCTCGCCGCCGGCCACGGCCACCACGATGTCGGTGCTGGTGCGCTCTTCCAGACTCACGCTGACCTGCGGGTGCTGGCGCAAAAAATCTGCCAGGTCGTCGGGCAAATACGTGTGCGTGGCATGCGTGTTGGCCCACAGGCTGACATGGCCGCGTATGCCCGTGGCAAACGGCGACAGGTTGGCGTGCATCTGCTCCAGGCTGGCCAGCACCTGGCGCGCGTTGCGCAGCAGCGCCTCGCCCGCGCGGGTCAGCGCCACGCCGCGCGCCTGGCGGTCCAGCAGCGTGGCGTTGAGCGCGTCTTCGAGCCGCCGGATGCGGTGGCTGGCCGAAGACGGCGCCAGAAACGCGCGCGCCGCGCCACGGGTGAGGTTGCCCTCTTCCGCAACCGCCACAAAAAGGCGCAGGTCCGTCAGGTCGTAGTTCATGGGGGTGCTGTGTTCGCCTGCAACGAACGCTGGCTTGGGAGATGGGCAATTGTGCCTTGCTGCAAATGCACCGACCATTCAAAAACCGAACGAAACAGCGTCAGAGGACTGCGCTCAAAGGTCCGCCCCACCCTTGTCCCTTAGCCCCTTGCCAAGTTAGTTGCCCCTATGTCCATCAAAACATGGTCCCCCGAACGCGTTGGGCTGGCCCTGGCCGTGCTCGCAGCGTTCGGCTTCTCGTTCAAAGCCATCTTTGTGAAGCTGGCCTACGCCGTGCCGCAGGCGGTACAGGTGGACTCGGTCACCCTGCTGGCGCTGCGCATGCTGTTTTCGGTGCCGGTGTTCGCCTGGGTGGGCTGGCGCGCCAGCCGCAATCTGGCACCGCTGGCCCGGCGCGACTGGCTGGCGGTGGTGGCGCTCGGCCTGCTGGGCTACTACGGCGCCAGCATTCTGGACTTCGTGGGGCTGCAATACATCACCGCCAGCCTGGAGCGGCTGATTCTGTTCACCTACCCCACGCTCACCATCCTGATCGGCGTGCTGTTCCTCGGCAAAACCGCGTCGCGCCGGGAGATGGCAGCGCTGCTGCTGTCGTATGCGGGCATTGGCCTGGCGTTTGCGCACGACCTGCACATTGCGGGCGACACGCGCGCGGTGCTGATTGGCGCGGGCTTTGTCTTTGGCTCGGCGGTGTCGTATGCGTTCTACCAGGCAGGCAGCGAACCCGCCATACGCCGCCTGGGCGCCGCCCGCTTCACGGCGCTGGCCATGCTGGTGTCCACCGTTGCCACCCTGCTGCACTTCGCCGCCACCCAGCCGGCGGTTGCGCTGGTGCAGCCCGCGCCGGTGTATTTGCATGCCCTGGGCATGGCGGTGTTCTCCACCGTGCTGCCGGTGTTCATGACCTCCGCCGCCATCCGCCGCATCGGCGCACCCAAAACCGCGCTGATCGGCACGCTGGGGCCCATCCTCACCATCTTCTTTGGCGCATGGCTGCTGGGCGAGCCGCTGACCGCCTGGCAGATGGGCGGCGCCGTGCTGGTGCTGGCAGGGGTGCTGCTGATAAGCAAACGGCCGGTGGCCGCCGTGGCACAACCGCCGCGAGCGGGCGCCCCGCTCGGCGCAGGCGAATCACACTAACCGCAGCAAATAGGCGCGGCCACGCCAGCGACCAAGGCGCGCGGGTGCGTATGACGGGGCTGCCGTTACGGGTTTTGCTGGGATAAGTGGCTATGTTGCTGGTGGATGGGCAGAACGTGAGGCTGGGGTGCAGTGTTGGCAAACGGATAGAAGCACCACGCACCATGCACAAAAAAGCCCGCATGCAGCGGGCTTTCAGATAACACCGTGGCGGGATCAAACGCGCGGAACGGGTGTGCCGGAGTTCACGCACAAGGCCATGTTCAGCGCCTTGATGGCTGTCTTGTAGTCTTCGCGTTCGATCACGAACTGCATGTTCACCTGGCGCAAAGTTTGCGACACGCAGTTCACGTTGACCTGCGCATCAGCCAGCGCCTGCGCTGCCTTGGCGAGCACGCCTGGGATGCTGATGTTGGAGCCAATGGTGCACACGATGGCGCTTGGCTTGATCGTCACGACCTGGTAGCCCTCCTGCAGCTCGGCCACCAGTTCGGGCGTGACCTGGTTGTCCCACACCAGATGAGCGATGGAGTTGGCGTTGGTCGCCTTCAGGATGTAGCTCACATCGTGCTTGCAGAACACGTTCATCAGGCCCGCATCAAAGCCCACAGTGCCCACCATGCTGGGGTCGTGGATCTCAATCAGCGTGACCTTGTCGGTGCCCGTGACGATCTCGACGCGTGCGCGCTCGCCCACAAAGTCTTTGGTGATCAGCGTGCCCGGGTGGTCGGGCTCAAACGTGTTTTTCAGACGGATGGGAATGCCGGCCAGCTCCATGGGCTTGGCGGCCTTGGGGTGGATGGCCTCCATGCCCACGTCAGCCAGCTGGTCGGCCACGTCGTAGTTGGTGGCGCCCACCACGATGGCGTTTTCCAGGCCCACCAGGTTAGGGTCGGCGGACGAGAGGTGGAATTCCTTGTGGATCACGGCCTCGGCGGGGCGCACTTCCACGGCGATCTTGCTGAAGGTGACTTCGGAGTAGCCCCGGTCAAACTCGCGCATGATGCCTTCAGTGCCTTTGGTGTAGCCAGTGGCCACCACCACCTTGTCGCTCAGGTCCAGGCCCTTGAAGCTTTGCGCAATGCGCTCGTCGATGGTCCAGGCTTCGTTGTCGTCAAAACCAGCCAGGTCCATCAGGATGGCGTTGACACCATTGGCCTTGAGGATCTCGACCGAGTTGAACGCGCTGTGCGACTCGCCAATGGAGGCCAACACTTCGCGCGCAGCCAGCAGCACATCCTTGCGGCTCAGATAGCCACTGGCCAGCACGTGCTGCATGGCGTTCAGGTACTCACGCGCCTGGCCAACGCGCTGGTCGATGAAGGCGTCTGCCACATCCAGCGGCAGGCGCAGGTCGGCGTAGCCCGCGTTCAGCTTTTTCAGGCTGGCGGCCAGTTGGGTCAAGGCGTCCTGGTAGCCCTTGCCTTCAGCAAACAGGGCGTAGATGCCGCGCTCGCCCGTCTTCTTGTGCTCCAGCAACTGGTTCGTCACGCCCGAGTAGGCGGACACCACATAAATCCGGCCGTAAATGCGCTTGGGGTCGTGCAGCATGATGTGGCGCAGCACATCGCCAAAGGCGGTCATGGAAGTGCCGCCGATCTTCTCGACAGAGATCTTGGAGTTTTGAACGTCTTGCATGGACAGGCTCAGGGGAGCAAAAAAGTTGGAAAGCCGGACGGGTGTTCTGCCAAGGGACTCAGCGGCAGGAAACCCTCTATTTTCCACGACTTTTGGCGGGCCCCTTTCGGGGGGGGTCAGGGGCATCAGTCTGCGCCAGAACGTGCGTGACTTCCGCCAGGGCCGCGGGATGGGGTCACCAGTTGAGTTGCAAGTCTGCTGCTGCGGGGATCTCGCAGGTTGTTGCCAATCGTCTCGTACCCTGCGCCTTCCCCAAACAGCTATTGCGCCAGACGTTGCGCAACGTATTGCCTCAAACGCGCTTCATTCCCGCTCAAGGCCTGTGTAGTCGATGGCAACATCCATGGAGCTTTTGCTTCAACATGCAGTAGCTGTTCCCTGGTCGGGTCTCCCACCCGCTCATACAGGCGCGCAAAGTCCGCAGAATCGGAATCTGCCGTGCCCAAGCCGAACCGGCGCCGCATCACCTCGATCACCAGGCCGTGGGGCGTACGGCCGTCGGCCTGGTCGCGCAGGCCAAGCTCAAAGAGCCGCAGCAATGTGGCATCTGATGCTCCTGACATGAAGTAGTTCGGATTGGCACCCACAAGGTCCAGGCCCTGACCGTTCTGCTGCAACAGGTCGATCCCTAGAATCTCCAAACGCCGAATTCGCTCTGTATCCAGATCGAAACCAGGTTGAGGGGAGGCCACAGACCACCAGACGGGAATTTCATCACTGCCAGGTGTCACCGCACACTGGATCGGCAGGCCGCGGTCCAAGAAGGCGCGCAGGGCGATATCCGGAAAGTCGTTCTCGTAAATAGTGCGAAGCAAGGCCTGCTGACGTTTGCTGCATCCTCTGGGTCCTGCAGATGGCACCCGCGCTTCAAAGGCCAGTGTGGCCTGAAGAACCACCGGAATGCGCTCAGCGTAGAAACGTGAGGTATTGCTCCTGAGACACTCACGCTTGAGCGCATCCAGGTTGCCCTCACTCAAGGGCTTGCCGCTGCGCTCAAGCAGATCATTCGCTTGGCTCAAGTTTCCCGAGCAAGTAGCACGCACCAACGGGTTTCGGCTGTCGGTGGCAATTGCTTCCGCCAAGCCGTCGCGCAAGCCCGTCAGATGGCCTCGTGCCCAGGACTGCGCGTGACCAATGGCCAAAAGGGACATCGCCCAGAACAATACAACGCCCCCCAAGCGTTTCCATGCTCCTTCGCGAGAAGCCACTTTATACGGCAGCGCAATGAGCAGCAACAGCAGCACAACCACCAGTACGTAGGCTCCCTGTGCCAGCATTACCAACGCTGCCCAGCCCACATCGAGCCCAGCAGCGACTTGTTCGGCCAGCTTGCCTCGTGCGAACGCCCAAGAACCGATGCACAACAACGCCAAGGGAATGGCAGGGAAAGCCCAGCCCCACGCCCGCGAACTGGGATGTCGGTACAACATGAAGCCCATGGCGACCAAACTCGCCAGGGCACCAACGATGAGACCCGTACCAAGCCCAATGCCGGAGGGTGCAAGCAACAGCCCCCAGGGGAAAAAAAGCGCTACAACACCCATCGACAATTGAAAGATGTAGAACGCCCAGTAGGCAGGTGCGACCAGGGCGAACAACAGCAACGGCGACAAGGCCAGCAGGGCCATGCGATTTCTACTCAGCAGGGCATTCTGGAAAACACGGAGGATCAAAGGCATGTGACTGAGCAGCTGGCATTTGGAACATGAGGCCATGGCGGTACTTGGCCGTTTCGGCACCATTTCCGCCCGCTGTGAGTATTGCACCCCCTTGCCCTGCCTCTTGCCCATCCGCCCACATGCGAAAAAGCCCGAACTGTTGCCAGTTCGGGCTTGTGCGTGGAGAGATGGGGACGTGCTTTGCTACTTCTTCTGCGGCGGCACGTCGGTGCACGAGCCGTGCGCAATCTCCGCCGCCATGCCGATGCTCTCGCCCAGCGTGGGGTGCGGGTGGATGGTCTTGCCGATGTCCACCGCATCCGCGCCCATCTCGATGGCCAGCGCGATCTCGCCAATCATGTCACCCGCATGGGTGCCGACCATGCCGCCGCCCAGGATCTTGCCGTGGCCATGGGCTTCGGGCGAGTCGTCGAACAGCAGCTTGGTCACGCCCTCGTCGCGGCCGTTGGCAATGGCGCGGCCAGAGGCCGTCCAGGGGAAAAGGCCCTTCTTGACCTTGATGCCCTGGGCCTTGGCCTGGTCTTCGGTTAGACCGACCCATGCCACTTCGGGGTCGGTGTAGGCCACACTGGGAATAACGCGGGCGTTGAAGGCGGCTGCTGCCAGTTCCTTGTTGCCCTGCAGTTCACCCGCGATGACTTCGGCCGCCACGTGTGCCTCGTGCACCGCCTTGTGCGCCAGCATGGGCTGGCCCACGATGTCGCCGATGGCGAAGATGTGCGGCACGTTGGTGCGCATCTGGATGTCGACGTTGATGAAGCCACGGTCCGTCACGGCCACGCCAGCCTTCTCGGCAGCGATCTTCTTGCCGTTGGGCGTGCGGCCCACGGCCTGCAGTACGAGGTCGTACACCTGGGGTGCGGGGGCGGTACCGCCCTCTTCCGCTGGCGCAAACGTCACCTCAATGCCTTCGGGCGTGGCCTTAGCACCCACCGTCTTGGTCTTGAGCATGATGTTGTCAAAACGCTTGGCGTTCATCTTCTGCCAGATCTTGACGAGGTCGCGGTCGGCGCCCTGCATCAGGCCGTCCATCATCTCGACCACATCCAGGCGCGCGCCCAGGGTGCTGTACACGGTGCCCATTTCGAGGCCGATGATGCCGCCGCCCAGGATGAGCATGCGCTTGGGCACTTCCTTCAGCGCCAGGGCGCCGGTGGAATCGACCACGCGTGGATCGTCGGGCATGAAGGGCAGGCGCACGGCCTGGCTGCCCGCGGCAATGATGGCCTTCTTGAAGGCGATGACCTTCTTGGTACCCGTCTTCTCCTGGCCGGTGCCGGTGGTTTCTTCCACTTCAAGGTGGTTGGCACCGACGAAAGCACCGTAGCCGCGCACGGTGGTCACCTTGCGCATCTTGGCCATGGCGGCCAGGCCGCCGGTGAGCTTGCCGATGACTTTCTCTTTGTGGCCACGCAGCTTATCGATGTTGACGGCGGGCGCACCAAAGTCCACGCCCACGTCGGCCATGTGGCTGACTTCGTCCATGACGGCCGCCACGTGCAGCAGCGCCTTGGAGGGGATGCAGCCCACGTTCAGGCACACGCCACCCAGGGCTGCGTAGCGCTCGACGATGACGACCTTGAGGCCCAGGTCTGCGGCGCGGAAGGCGGCGCTGTAGCCGCCGGGGCCGCCGCCGAGCACGAGCACGTCGCAGTCCAGATCTGCAGTACCTGCAAAGCTGGATGCTACTGGATTGATAGCTGCTGGCACATGATTTACCTGCGCTACAGCCTCTTTTTGCTCTGACACTGCGGGCGCTGGGGCAGCAGCAGGCGCTGGAGCGGCTGCACCTGCGCCCTGCACTTCCAGCGTCAGCACCACCGAGCCTTCGGCGATCTTGTCGCCGAGCTTCACTTTCAGCTCCTTGACCACGCCAGCATGGCTGGACGGGATCTCCATGGAGGCCTTGTCGGACTCCACGGTGATCAGGCTCTGCTCGGCCTTGATGGTGTCGCCGGGTTTGACCAGCACTTCGATGATGGCCACTTCGGCGAAGTCGCCGATGTCGGGCACCTTGATGTCGATGATTGCCATGGTGTGTCTTGCCCTTTCGTTACATCACGATGCGGCGGAAGTCCGCCAGCAGCGAGGCAAAGTACACGTTGAAGCGTGCAGCAGCGGCGCCGTCGATCACGCGGTGGTCCCAGCTCAGGCTCAGGGGCAGCATGAGGCGCGGCGCAAATTGCTTGCCGTCCCACTTTGGCTCCAGGCTGCTCTTGCACACGCCCATGATGGCGACTTCGGGAGCGTTGATGATGGGCGTGAAGTAACGCCCGCCAATGCCGCCCAGGGAGCTGATGGAGAAGCAGCCGCCGGTCATGTCGGCCGGGCCGAGCTTGCCGTCGCGCGCCTTCTTGGCCAGGTCGCCCATCTCTTGCGAGATCTGGACGATGCCCTTTTGGTCGGCGTCGCGGATGACCGGCACAACGAGGCCGTTGGGCGTGTCGGCCGCAAAGCCGATGTGGAAGTAGTTCTTCATCACCAACTGGTCGCCGTCGAGCGAGCTGTTGAACTCGGGGAACTTCTTGAGCGCGGCCACGGCGGCCTTGATCATGAAGGCGAGCATGGTGACCTTGACGCCACTCTTCTCGTTTTCCTTGTTGAACTGCACGCGGAAGGCTTCGAGGTCGGTGATGTCGGCGTCGTCGTGGTTGGTGACGTGCGGGATGACGACCCAGTTGCGGTGCAGGTTGGCGCCGCTGATCTTCTTGATGCGCGAGAGGTCCTTGCGCTCCACGGGGCCGAACTTGGTGAAGTCCACCTTGGGCCAGGGCAGCAGGTCCAGACCCACGCCGGAGCCGCCGGATGCTGCTGCGGGCGCCTTGGCCGCCTGGGCCTTGGTTTGCACCGCGCCAGTCATCACCTGCTTGGTGAAGGCAGCCACGTCGTCCTGGGTGATGCGGCCCTTGGGGCCGGTGCCCTTGACTTCGTCGATGGGCACGCCCAGTTCGCGGGCGAACTTACGCACCGAAGGCGATGCATGGGGCAGGCCTGCCTTAGGGGTGCCGGGCTGGTGGGCAGGGACAGCCACCGAGGCGGAGGCAGCGGCGGGTGCTGCGGCTGCCACCGCAGGAGCGGCCACAGCCACTGGGGCTGGTGTCGGCGCAGCGGCCGCAACAGGTGCTGCTACAGGCGCTGCAGCAGCTGCCGTACCTTCAAGCAGAGCCACCAGATCACCAATGTTGACGGTGTCGCCAATCTTGACCTTGAGTTCCTTGAGCACGCCAGCGGCAGGCGAAGGAATCTCCATGGAGGCCTTGTCGGATTCGACGGTGAACAGGGACTGCTCGACCTTGATGGTGTCGCCGACCTTGACCAGCATCTCGATGACGGCCACGTCCTTGAAGTCGCCGATGTCGGGCACTCGCACTTCGACCGGGCCAGTGGCCGCAGAGGCGGCAGCAGCAGGAGCTGGCGCAGGTGCCGCCACTGGGGCGGGAGCCGCCGCTGCAGGAGCCGGCGCAGCGGCCGGAGCTGCGGCGGCGCCCGCGTCAGCGGACTCCACCACAGCAATCACCGAGCCTTGTTTGACCTTGTCGCCCAATGCAATCTTGAGTTCCTTGACCACGCCTGCGTGGCTGGACGGGATCTCCATGGATGCCTTGTCCGATTCGACGGTAATGAGCGACTGCTCGGCCTTCACGGTGTCACCCACCTTGACCAGCAACTCGATCACGCCCACTTCGTCAAAGTCCCCGATATCCGGGACTTGAATGTTGACCAATGCCATTGTTCTGTCTCCGTTCGGTTTATGCGTAGAGCGGGTTGATCTTGTCGGCCTGGATGTTGTACTTGGCAATGGCCTCCGCCACCTTGGTGACAGGCAACACGCCGTCTTCGCTCAGCGCCTTGAGGGCGGCCACAACGATGTAGTGGCGGTTGACCTCGAAATGCTCGCGCAGCTTGCTGCGGAAGTCGCTGCGGCCAAAACCGTCGGTGCCCAGCACCTTGTAGTTGCGGCCACCCTTGGCCGAGCTCTGCACAAAGGGACGGATCTGCTCTGCATAGGCCTTCATGTAGTCGGTCGATGCGACCACGGGGCCGGTGCTGCTGCCCAGTTGCTGCGCCACGAACGACACACGCGGCGTCTCCAGCGGGTGCAACAGGTTCCAGCGGTCGGCGTCCTGGCCTTCGCGGGTGAGTTCGTTGAAGCTGGGGCAGCTCCAGACATCGGCCTGCACACCCCAATCGGCAGCCAGCAGGGTTTGTGCGGCCAGCGACTCGCGCAGGATGGTGCCTGAGCCCAGCAGTTGCACGCGCTTGTCACCCTCGGCACCGGGCTTGCACAGGTACATGCCCTTGATGATTTGCTCTTCCGTGCCTTCCACAAGGCCTGGCATGGGGTAGTTCTCGTTGAGCAGCGTGATGTAGTAGAAAACGTTCTCTTGCTGCTCGACCATGCGCTTGAGGCCCCGGTGCATGATCACTGCCACTTCGTGGGCAAACGTGGGGTCGTAGCTCACGCAGTTGGGGATGGTGTTGGCCAGGATGTGGCTGTGGCCATCTTCGTGCTGCAGGCCTTCCCCGTTGAGCGTGGTGCGGCCCGAGGTCCCGCCCAGCAAGAAGCCACGGGCCTGCATGTCACCCGCCGCCCAGGCCAGGTCGCCAATGCGCTGGAATCCGAACATCGAGTAGTACACATAGAACGGCACCATGATGCGGTTGTTGGTGCTGTAGCTGGTGGCAGCAGCGATCCAGCTGGCCATGCCGCCGGCTTCGTTGATGCCCTCCTGCAGGATCTGGCCGGCCTTGTCCTCCTTGTAGTACATCACCTGGTCGCGATCGACCGGGGTGTACAGCTGGCCCTTGGGGTTGTAGATGCCGATCTGGCGGAACAGGCCTTCCATGCCAAAGGTGCGGGCCTCATCCACCAGGATGGGTACCACGCGGGGGCCCAGGGCCTGGTCGCGCAGCAGTTGCGTGATGAAACGCACGTAGGCTTGTGTGGTGGAGATTTCACGGCCTTCGGCCGTGGGCTCCAGGATGGCCTTGAAGGTTTCGATGGCGGGCACGGTGAAGTGCTCGTCGGCCTTGGGACGGCGCTTGGGCAGGTAGCCACCCAGGGCCTTGCGGCGCTCGTGCAGGTACTGCATTTCCGGGGTGTCGTCGGCCGGCTTGTAGTACGGGATCTCGGCCAGCTGGCTGTCAGGGATCGGGATGGCGAAGCGGTCGCGGATGTACTTGATGTCCTCGTCCGACAGCTTCTTGGTCTGGTGCACGGTGTTCTTGCCTTCACCCGCCTTGCCCATGCCATAACCCTTGACGGTCTTGACCAGCAGCACGGTGGGCTGGTTCTTGTGCTCGTTGGCAGCATGGAAGGCGGCATACACCTTGGCGGGCTCGTGGCCGCCACGGCGCAGCTCGAACACCTCTTCGTCGGTCATGTGCTCGACGAGCTTGAGCGTTTCGGGGTACTTGCCGAAGAAGTTCTTGCGCACGAAGGCGCCGTCGTTGGCCTTCATGGCCTGGTAATCGCCGTCCAGCGTTTCCATCATCAGCTGCTTGAGCTTGCCGGTCTTGTCGCGGGCCAGCAGGGCATCCCAGCCATTGCCCCACAGCAGCTTGATCACGTTCCAGCCCGCGCCGCGGAACTCGCCTTCGAGTTCTTGCACGATCTTGCCGTTGCCCCGCACCGGGCCGTCCAGGCGCTGCAGGTTGCAGTTGATGACGAAGACCAGATTATCGAGGTTTTCGCGCGCGGCCAGGCCGATGGCGCCCAGGGATTCGGGTTCGTCCATTTCACCGTCGCCGCAGAACACCCACACCTTGCGGTTTTCGGTGTTGGCAATGCCACGGGCGTGAAGGTACTTGAGGAAGCGGGCCTGGTAGATGGCCATCAATGGCCCCAGGCCCATGGACACCGTAGGGAACTGCCAGAACTCGGGCATCAGCTTGGGATGCGGGTAGCTGGACAGGCCCTTGCCGTCCACTTCCTGACGGAAGCTATCGAGCTGCTCTTCGCTCAGGCGGCCCTCCAGATAAGCGCGCGCATAGATGCCCGGGGCGCTGTGGCCCTGGATGTACAGCAGGTCACCGCCGTGGTCTTCGCTGGCGGCATGCCAGAAGTGGTTGAAGCCCGCACCAAACATGCTGGCCACCGAAGCAAACGAACCGATGTGGCCGCCCAGGTCACCACCGTCAGCGGGGTTCAGGCGGTTGGCACGCACCACCATGGCCATGGCGTTCCAGCGCATGTAGGCGCGCAGGCGCTTTTCGATGGCGATATTGCCGGGGCAGTGCGCCTCTTTTTCAGGCTCGATGGTGTTGACGTAACCCGTGTTGGCAGAAAACGGCAGGTCGATGCTGCTCTGGCGGGCGTGTTCAAGAAGTTGTTCCAACAGGAAGTGGGCGCGCTCTGGGCCCTCCTTGTCGATCACGGCGGACAGCGCGTCCATCCATTCACGGGTTTCTTGCTGGTCGGTATCGGAACCGATGCCGAAACCGGCCTGAGGGTCGGGCTGAGCTGACATGCTTTGTCTCCTGTAGGTGTGGCAGCAATTTAGTACGTTGGCTCTAGTTTCGCATATTTTTTCGTAATTTCAAATGGTGCTTATTCATTTCATATTGCAATAATTTGCTGCAGACGCACATGATGCGGAAGGCCTGAGCACTCCCGGGGCTCCTCTACACTCCCTAAATGGATTCGATGCCCACCACCTCCTCCCCCACGGCCACGACCGTGGCAGCGCCGATACGCTGGTGGCGCAAGTGGTGGCGCGGCTTGTCGCCCACCCGGCAAGACCGTTTTGCCGCACTCGCCCCCCTCGCGGCAGTGCTGATGTTCCTGGCCGCCATCGTTGCGGCGTTCTGGTACCTGCGTGCCGAGGAAGCCGAGCGCGAACAAGAAGCCCTACGGCGAGACGTGGAATACGCCCAGCAGCGAGTACGCCTGCGCCTGCTGGAGCGGCAGGAGCAGCTCATGCGCATCGCCCGCGATGTGTCCAACCAGGACCTGGGCAAGGCAGAGTTCATCAGCCGCGCGGAGGCACTGATCAGCCAGTACCCCGAGCTGCAGGCCATCACCTGGATTGACGACCGCCGACGCATCCGCGCAAGCCAGGCCGCTCCCACACTGGCCAGTGGTGAGCTGCGCATCGCAGGCGAAGTCCTCAAGCCCGGCGACACCGCCGACACCTTTGGCCTGGCGCGGGACCTGCAGCAACCGGTGTACGCGCAGCCGGCCGCTACGTCGGGCGACGCGACCCCACTACTGCAGTTGCAGGTACCGCTCAACAACCAGGGCAAGTTCAGCGGCGTGGTGCTGGGCGAATACTCCATCGACAGCCTGCTGCGCTACGGCACCCCCACCGAAGTGCTGGCGCGCTACGCGGTGACGCTGCTCGACAGCAAGAACCAGGTGCTGGCGGGCACGCCGCTGGGCCCGCGCAACAAGGCCACGCAGTTGCTGCCATGGACGCCCAAGGCCAACGAGTACGAGGTACCGGTCTCCCCCGTCGGCAACGGCCTGGTGCTGCGCGCCCAGGCCTACCGCACATCGCTCGGTGTGGTGGGCAGCGGGCTGTTCTGGCTAGTGGGCACGCTGAGCGCGATGACGGCCTGGATGCTGATTGCCACCTGGCGCCACACCCGTCGCCGCATGCAGGCGCAAGAGGCACTGGTGGCCGAGACCAACTTTCGCCGGGCGATGGAAAACTCCATCCTCACCGGCATGCGCGCCCTGGATATGGAAGGCCGCATCAGCTATGTGAATGCCGCCTTTTGCCAGATGACGGGCTGGAGCGCCGAGGAACTCGTGGGCCTGAAGGCCCCCTTCCCCTACTGGCCCGAGGCCGATCACGAAACCCTGCAGGCCAAGCTGCGCGACGAACTGCGTGGCAACACCATGGCGGGGGGCTTCCAGGTGCGTGTCAAACGCAAAAGCGGCACGCTGTTCGACGCCCGGCTTTATGTGTCGCCCCTGATCGACGCCCATGGCCAGCAGACGGGCTGGATGACGTCGATGACCGACATCACGGAACCCAATCGCATCCGGGAACAATTGTCGGCGTCGCACGAGCGCTTCACCATCGTGCTGGAGTCGCTGGACGCCTCGGTGTCGGTGGCCCCGTTGGGCAGCGAAGAGCTGCTGTTTGCCAACAAGCTCTACCGCCAGTGGTTCGGGTCGCAAACCGGCGGGCACCTGCAACTGGTGGCGCAGGCTGGCGTAGTGCCGATCGCGGGCAAGGAGCAAAGTGGCATGGACGATGAGGACGGCCTGATGGGCCTGCCCACCGACACACTGACCAGCGCCCGCAGCGAAAACGCAGAAATCTACCTGCCCGACCTGGGCAAGTGGCTCGAAGTGCGCTCGCGCTATCTGAACTGGGTGGACGGCCGCCTGGCCCAGATGGTGATTGCCACGGACATCACCCCCCGCCGACTGGCTGAGGAACAGGCCCAGCGGCAAGCCGAGCGCGCGCAGTCGGTCAGCCGCCTCATCACCATGGGCGAGATGGCGTCCAGCGTGGCGCACGAACTCAACCAGCCGCTCACCGCCATCAACAACTACTGCAGCGGCATGGTCTCGCGCATACAGAGCGGCCAGCTCACCGAAGAGGCACTGCTCACAGCCCTGCAAAAGACGGCCCACCAGGCGCAGCGCGCAGGCCAGATCATCCAGCGGATCCGCTCCTTCGTGAAAAAGAGCGAGCCCAACCGCACGCTGGCCGACGTGCATTCGATGGTCAACGAAGCCGTCGAGCTGGCCGACATCGAGCTGCGCCGGCACAACGTGCGCCTGACGCACTACGTCGCCGCGCGCCTGCCGCAGGTGATGGCCGACACCATCCTGATCGAGCAGGTGCTCGTCAACCTGATGAAGAACGGCGCCGAAGCCATCCAGCATGCCGACCGCCCCGCCGCCAACCGCAGCGTGGAGCTGCGTGTGGTGCCCAAGCAGATCGATGACCGCCAGGTGGTCGAGTTCTCGGTGCAGGACACGGGCAAAGGCCTCGCCCCTGAAGTGCTGGAGCGCCTGTTCGAGGCCTTCTTCTCCACCAAGCAGGAAGGCATGGGCATGGGTCTCAATTTGTGCCGCAGCATCGTCGAGTCGCACCAGGGTCGGATGCAGGCGGAGAACCTCTACAATGGCCCGGAGGTCACAGGCTGCAGGTTCTCCTTCTGGCTGCCGCTCGCCAAGCCTGCTGATGCCACTACAAATTCTGTAGCAAACGAACAAAACCCAAGGACTGTTGCATGAGCTTGATTCCGAAAAAAGGCACTGTTTACGTTGTGGACGACGACGAAGCAGTTCGCGATTCCCTGCAGTGGCTGCTGGAAGGCAAGGACTACCGGGTGCGTTGCTTTGATTCGGCTGAAACCTTCCTGTCGCGCTACGACCCGCGCGAGGTGGCCTGCCTGATCGTGGACATCCGCATGGGCGGCATGACGGGTCTGGAGCTGCAGGACCGCCTCATTGAGCGCAAATCGCCGCTGCCCATCGTGTTCATCACCGGCCACGGCGACGTGCCCATGGCCGTGAACACCATGAAGAAAGGCGCGCTGGACTTCATCCAGAAGCCTTTTGACGAAGAAGAACTGGTGGGTCTGGTCGAGCGCATGCTGGACCACGCCCGCGAAGCCTTCGCGGGCTACCAGCAGGCCGCCAGCCGCGATGCCCTGCTGTCCAAGCTGACCAGCCGCGAAGCCCAGGTGCTCGAACGCATCGTGGCCGGTCGCCTGAACAAGCAGATTGCCGACGACCTGGGCATCAGCATCAAGACGGTGGAGGCGCACCGCGCCAACATCATGGAGAAGCTCAACGCCAACACCGTGGCCGACCTGCTCAAGATCGCTCTGGGGCAGAACGCGCCCAAGGGCTGATCGCTCTCATTTTGATAGCTACCAGCGCATATTGCACTAGCGCCACCAGCCATTTTGACTTGTATTCTCTGACATGACAGCCCAACTCATCGACGGCAACGCCCTTTCCCGCCAACTTCGCAGCGAGGTGGCGCAACGCGCTGCCGCTCTCACCGCCCGTGGCCACCAGCCTGGCCTGGCGGTGATTCTGGTGGGCGAAGACCCAGCCTCGGCCGTGTATGTGCGCAACAAAGTCAAGGCCTGCGAGGACAGCGGCGTGCGTTCCATCTTTGAAAAGTACGACGCCGATCTGAGCGAGGCTGCGCTGCTGGCACGCATCGAAGCCCTCAATGCGGACCCCACGGTGCACGGCATCCTGGTGCAGATGCCCCTGCCCAAGCACATTGACCCGCACAAGGTCATCGAGGCCATTGCCACCTCCAAGGATGTGGATGGCTACTCGGTACTGTCGGCCGGTGAACTCCTGGCCGGGCTGGACGGTTTCCGCCCCTGCACGCCCTACGGCAGCATGAAGCTCATCGAGTCCACGGGCCAGTCGATCAAGGGCAAACATGCCGTGGTCATCGGCCGTAGCAACACCGTGGGCAAGCCCATGGCCCTGCTGCTGCTGCAGGCCAATGCCACGGTCACCGTCACCCACAGCGGCACCCCCGACCTGGGCTACCACACCCGCCAGGCAGACATCGTGGTGGCTGCGGTCGGCCGCGCCAACACGCTCACCGCCGACATGGTCAAGCCCGGTGCCATCGTGATCGACGTGGGCATCAACCGCAAGGCCGACGGCAAACTGTGCGGCGATGTGGACTTTGAGGGCGTCAAAGAGGTGGCGGGCTGGATCACCCCCGTCCCTGGCGGGGTTGGGCCCATGACCATTACCATGCTGCTGGTGAACACCATCGAAGCCGCCGAGCGGGCTGCCGCGCGCTGACCGCGCCCGGGGAAGACGCCAGCCGCTTTGCAACTTGAACCTGCGCCGCTTGGCGCCATCTAATCCCGCATGAGCAACGCCCTTCTCGACTTCTCCGACCTCCCCGCCTTTGACCGCATCACCCCACAGGACGTAGCCCCTGCGGTTGATGTGCTGCTGGAGCGTGCCAACCAGGCTCTGGAGACCGTCACGGCGCCCGACTTCCCTGCCCGCTGGGATGCCATCGCCAAGGTGCTGGATGTAGCCACCGAACAGCTCGGCCGCGCCTGGGGGGCTGTCAGCCACCTCAACAGCGTTGCCGACACACCGGAACTGCGCGCGGCCTACAACGCCGCCCTGCCCCGCGTCACGGAGTTCTGGACCCGCCTGGGCGCTGACGAACGCCTTTATGCCAAGTACAAGGCCATCGACCCCGCCACCCTGACGACCGAGCAGCGCCAAGCCCACCGCAACGCAGTGCGCAACTTCGTACTCAGCGGCGCTGAGCTGACCGGGGCGGCCAAAGAGCGCTTCGCCCAGATCCAGGAACGCCAGGCCGAGCTGAGCCAGAAGTTCAGCGAAAACGCGCTGGACGCGACCGATGCCTTTGCCTACTACGCCACCGCGGAGGAACTGGACGGTGTACCGGCCGATGTGCAGCAAGCCGCTTTGGCGGCCGCACAGGCGGACGGGAAACCAGGCTACAAGCTCACCCTGAAGATGCCCTGTTACCTGCCTGTGATGCAGTTTGCCACCCGCAGCGACCTGCGCGCCAAGCTATACCGCGCCTATGTCACCCGTGCCTCGGACCAGGCCGAAGGCGAAGGCCAGAAATTCGACAACACCGCGCTGATTGGCGAAATCCTGGCCTTGCGCCGAGAAGAAGCCCAGCTGCTGGGCTACGCCAACTTTGGTGAAGTGTCCGTGGTGCCCAAGATGGCCCAGTCACCCGCCGAGGTTGTCCAGTTCTTGCGTGATCTCGCCCGCCGCGCCCGGCCCTATGCCGAAAAGGATGTGGCCGACCTGCGCGCCTTTGCAGCCGAACACCTGGGGCTGACCGACCCGCAGCCCTGGGACTGGCCTTACATCTCTGAAAAGCTCAAAGAAGCGCGCTACGCCTTCAGTGAGCAGGAGCTCAAGGCCTACTTCACGGCCCCCAAGGTGTTGGCAGGCCTGTTCAAGATCATCGAGACGCTGTTTGAAGTGTCCATCCGCCGCGACACGGCACCGGTGTGGCACCCTGCGGTGGAGTTCTATCGCATCGAGCGCAGCGGCCAACTGGTGGGCCAGTTCTACCTCGACCAGCCCGCCCGCACCGGCAAGCGGGGTGGCGCCTGGATGGATGACGTGCGCACGCGCTGGCAGCGCCCCGACACCGGAGTGCTGCAAACGCCGATTGCCCACCTCGTCTGCAACTTCGCGGACGGCGTGGACGGTAAGCCGCCACTGTTGACCCATGACGACGTGATCACGCTGTTCCATGAATTTGGCCATGGACTGCATCACATGCTGACCCAGGTGAACGAACGCGATGTTTCCGGCATTGGCGGCGTCGAATGGGACGCCGTGGAGCTGCCCAGCCAGTTCATGGAAAACTTCTGCTGGGAATGGGATGTGCTCAGACACATGACGGCCCACGTGGACACCGGCGAGCCGCTGCCGCGCACGCTGTTTGACAAGATGATTGCCGCCAAGAACTTCCAGAGCGGCATGCAGACCCTTCGCCAGATCGAGTTTGCGTTGTTCGACATGCTGCTGCACACCGAACACGACCCGGCCCAGGACTTCATGCCCCTGCTGACCCAGGTGCGCCAGGAAGTGGCCGTGCTGCAGCCGCCCGCGTTCAGCCGCACGGCCCACACCTTCAGCCACATCTTTGCTGGCGGCTATGCAGCGGGGTACTACAGCTACAAATGGGCTGAGGTACTCAGCGCCGACGCCTACGCCGCCTTTGAAGAAACCGCCGGCACCGACGGCTTGCCCAGCACCGAAACCGGGAGACGCTACCGTGAGGCCATCCTGGAAGCGGGTGGCAGCCGCCCCGCCATGGAGTCGTTCAAGGCCTTCCGTGGCCGCGAGCCCAGTCTGGATGCCCTCCTGCGCCACCAGGGCATGGCGGAAGAACTGACTGCCTGAGTGCGGTCTGTCGCCTGGCCCACAAGAACCACCGCCCCACAAGAATGAGGAGAACCCGCATGCCCCGTACTACGTTCGCCCCTGCCGCCGCATCCTTGTTGATGGCCCTGGCTTGTGTGGGTGCTCAGGCACAATCCGTCTATCGCATCGTCGGACCCGACGGCAAGGTGACCTTCTCAGACCGTCCTCCCGCCGAGGCCAGCGCGCCGCCTGCACGCAGCACCGCAGCCCCGACCGCTAGCCCAGCAGCAGCCAATGGAGCGTTACCTTACGAACTGCGCCAGGTGGCCAACCGGTACCCTGTGACCATCTACACCGGCAGCGACTGCGCGCCCTGCGTGAGTGTGCGTAACTTGCTCACATCGCGCGGAGTGCCCTACACCGAACGCACAGTGGCCAGCAATGAGGACATCGCCGCACTGCAACGCCTGAGTGGCAGCACCAGCCTGCCTTTTGGCACCATTGGCGGCCAGCAACTGGTGGGCTTTTCGGACGCGGAGTGGATCCAATACCTCGACGCAGCGGGTTACCCCAAACAATCCCAGTTGCCCAGCAACTACCGCCAGCCAGCGCCCACCCCGCTGGTTGCGGCCAAGCCGGTAGAGGCGGCACCCGCCGCTGAACCGAAAGCGCCTGCACGGCCCGCGCTTCCTCCACCGGTCAATGACGGCCCAACACCGAGCAATCCCGCTGGCATCCGGTTCTGACACTGTGATGTAGCCTCCGCCTCCGGGCGGCTGATCGATTCACATCTACCCAACAAAAGGGGCCTCTGGAGGCCCCTTTTGCATTGGCGAACAACGGGCTGGGCTTGTCACCCGCTCCACCATCATTCATCAATAGGTAATCGTCTTCACGCCCTGCGCCGTGCCCAGCAGACACACGGATGCCTTCTGATGAGCAAACACCCCTACGGTCACCACGCCAGGCCATTGGTTGATCTCTGACTCGAACGCCAGCGGGTCGGTGATGGACAGGCCCTTCACGTCCAGAATGTGCTGGCCGTTGTCGGTCACCAGCGGCTGTCCGTCTTTGAGGCGCAGGCTGGCCTGTCCACCCATGGCGGCAAAACGGCGCTCAATGTGGTTGGCAGCCATGGGGATCACCTCCACCGGCAGCGGAAACTGGCCCAGGGCCTTGACCAGCTTGGACTCGTCAGCAATACACACAAACCGCTCGGCCAGCGCCGCCACGATCTTCTCGCGTGTCAGTGCAGCGCCGCCGCCCTTGACCATGTAACCCTGGCCGTCAATCTCGTCCGCGCCGTCGATGTAGACGGACAGCGATCGCACCTCATTGGCATCGAACACGGCAATGCCCAGTGCCTTCAGGCGTTCAGTGCTGGCCACAGAGCTGGATACCGCGCCCTTGATCTGGTCCTTCATGCCCGCCAGGGCGTCAATGAACTTGTTGACGGTGGAGCCGGTACCCACCCCCACAATCTCGCCAGGCACCACGTATTGCAGCGCGGCTTGGCCTACCAGGGTCTTGAGTTCGTCTTGGGTCAGGGGAGTGGTGGTCGTCATGGGAGAAAATCGGGGGTAATCCTGAATTATCTCCCCATGTCCCTGATCCCCTACGCCCTCACCCGCCCCTTTCTCTTCGGCATGGATGCCGAGGCCGCTCACGAACTCACCATGGACATGCTGGCGCGCGGGCAGCGCACGCCGCTGCAATGGGCCTGGTGCAACGAAACCGTGAACGACCCCATCACCCTGGCGGGGCTGAAGTTTCCCAACCGCGTGGGCATGGCGGCGGGCCTGGACAAGAATGCGCGCTGCATTGACGCGCTGGGCGCCATGGGTTTCGGTTTTGTGGAAGTGGGCACTGTGACCCCCAAAGCGCAGCCGGGCAACCCCAAGCCGCGCATGTTTCGCCTGCCCGAGGCCCGCGCACTCATCAATCGCCTGGGCTTCAACAACGAAGGCCTGGATGCCTTCCTGCGCAATGTGCAGCAGGCGCAGTTTCGCAAGCAGAACCGTCAGCACCCCATGCTGCTGGGCCTCAACATCGGCAAGAACGCCACCACCCCCATCGAGAACGCCACCAGCGACTACCTGATCTGCCTCGAGGGCGTATACCCCCATGCCGACTACGTGACGGTCAACATCAGCTCCCCCAACACCCAGAACCTGCGCGCATTGCAAAGCGATACCGCACTGGATGCACTGCTGGGAGCGATTGCCGAGCGCCGTGAGACGCTGGCCGCCCAGCACCAGCGGCGCGTGCCGGTTTTTGTGAAGATTGCACCGGACCTGGATGAAGCCCAGGTGGCAGTGATCGCCGCGACGCTGCAGCGCCACGGCATGGACGGTGTGATTGCCACCAACACGACCATCGGCCGCGCTGCGGTGCAGGGCATGCGCTACGCGGAGGAGACGGGGGGGTTGAGTGGCACTCCGGTGCTGGAAGCCAGCAACCAGGTCATTCGGCAGCTGCGCGCAACCTTGGGCAGCGGATTCCCCATCATTGGTGTCGGCGGCGTCATGAGCGCCGACGACGCAGTGAGCAAGATTCGCGCAGGGGCAGACGTGGTGCAGATATACACCGGCCTGATTTATGAAGGCCCTGCGCTGGTTGTGAAGGCCGCCAAGGCCATCAAGGCCTTGCGCTAAACCTTCGGGCCACAAACGCTCGACCGCATGGCCCCATAAGAAAACGGAGCCTCTGGCAACAGGGCTCCGTTTCAGTTTTCGGCGTGGGTTTGAGCAGCAGGGCGCCGCCCTCCGCAACCCCGCCAGTGGTCAGCGCCGCAAGCGCATCAGCATCGGCAGGACAATGCCCGCCCACCGGATCAACCTGCGCGGGCCGGCCACCAGAGCGACACCGGCCATGGCCGCCACCGCCAGCGGGTGTTCGCGCGCGAACCCGGCGGCGCGCAGCGCCAGCGAGGCATCTCCACTGCCTGTGGCACCTCCGGCTTGCTCCGCGAGCGCGCGGGCCTGGGCCCGGGCCACGCGGCGGGCACGCAGCCGCTCGCGCTGCAGTTCAATTCGGTCAAGCACACGCTGCTGTTCCGACGTAGCTACCAGTTTTACTGTGGTTGCAGTCTGCGGTGTACCAGTGGTTGGGTGGGGGGTGCTCACAAGCGCTCCTTGATGTCACGCCAGTCCTGGGCCAACTCTCGCCGCGTCAGCGCAAAGCCGCTGCCCGCGCGCTGCGCCACAGACACCAACGACACCGTGGCGGCGGCCCAGCCTGCAGCCCACACGGCAGCCACCAGCCACGCCACCAGCGTGCGTTGCGGGGAGTCCCAAAAGTGCACCAGCACCGCCAGCGACACCATGATCAGGGCCACCACCGTGAGCCCAACGACCAGAATGGTCAGCACCAGCAGTTGTTGCAGCCGCTGCTTGAGGTCCGCCCATTCCAGGCGGGCCAGATCCATCCGGTCTTCGGCGGCGATTGCGCCCTCGATCAGGTTGGCACGCCAGCGAGCGGCCAACCCTTCCAGACCCAGCAGCGAGAGCCAATTCATGTCTTGTTGCCTCTGTGGCGTGCCGTCATGGGAGGACAGCGACGATCAGCGGCGTGCAAGCAGAAAGCCAACCAACGCACCCACGGCCAATGCGGCACCCGCCACACGCCAAGGTTCGTCATGGGCGTAGCGGTCGGCTGCCAAAGCGGCTTCCTTCGCTTGGCGGGCGGCGTCCTGAGCGGCGCGCACAGCGGATTCACGCACGTTGTGCATACCATCGTCCAGGCGTTGGCGCAGCAGCTTGATTTCAGGCACTGCGTCCAGGTCCTTGTTGGCCAACAGCCCCCGAAGATCGGAAACCAGCTTTTCCAGTTCGCCCTGGGTGGTCGTGGTGTCAGAAGCAGTCATACAAGCCTTTCTGTGTAGTGCCAAGAGTGATGGAAACCCCGTACGCGAACGTTGGGGCTGAAGTTCATCTTAGCCATCCGCGCAGAAACCCCTCGTAGGACGGGGACGCAAGAGGTTACTGATTGCAAATGGCTTGCCGCAGATCAAACCAGCGCAGCCACATGCTCCGCAATGGCCAGGGCACTTGTCAAGCCGGGCGACTCGATGCCAAAGAGGTTGACCAGCCCTGCTACCCCATGGACAGCAGGCCCTTGAATGACGAAGTCGGCAGCGGATGCACTGGGCCCGTGAATCTTGGGGCGCATGCCAGCGTAGCCCGGCGCCAGAGCGCCATCTGGCAAGCCCGGCCAATATTTGCGCACCTCGGCATAAAAGGCATCGCCGCGCGCGGGGTCCACCTGCAGATCGTCGGGCGAGTCCACCCATTGCACGTCCGGGCCAAACTTGGCCTGGCCGCCCAGGTCCAGCGTGAGGTGTACACCCAGCCCAGCCGCTTCGGGCACCGGGTAAATCAGTCGGCTGAACGGCGCCTTGCCCGTCAACGTGAAATAGTTGCCCTTGGCGTAGTAAGCGGTAGGCACATGCTGCGGGGCCAGCCCCGCAAACCTTGCAGCCAGCGCGGGGGCGTGCAACCCGGCGGCGTTGACCACGGTGCGTGCGCGGAGGCGTGTGCCATCAATCGCTTCCAAATCAATAGCATCAGAGCCAATAGATGCAAGCGCTAGCGGCGAATTCAGCGCTACAACACCACCCGCATGCTCCAGATCGCCCTGCAGCGCCAGCATGAGCGCATGGCTATCAACAATGCCGGTGCTGGGCGAATGCAAAGCACCCACGCAAGCCAGCGCGGGCTCCAGCGCCAGGGCCTCTTCCCGGTTCAGGCGTTGCAGGTCTAGCACCCCATTGGCGTGGGCCCGCGCCTGGATGCCTTCCAGGCTGTCCAGCTGGGCTGCAGAGGTGGCCACCAGCAGCTTGCCGCAGCGGCGGTGGGGCACAGCGCGCTCCGAGCAGTAGGCATAGAGCAGTTCCTTGCCACGGACACACAGTCTGGCCTTGAGCGACCCTGCGGGGTAATACAGCCCCGCGTGAATCACCTCGCTGTTGCGCGAACTGGTGCCAGTGCCGATGGCCTCCGCTGCCTCCAGCACCATGACCTCCCGCCCCTGGAGCGCCAGTGCACGGGCCACCGCCAGACCCACCACGCCCGCGCCTACCACCACACAATCCACCGTATCGATCATCAGTGCGTCTCCTGCATCACCTGCCGGGTGCCGCGTCAGGCCTGCTCAAAGCCATCGAGCACGTTGACGGCATTGGTGCCCAGCTCAGCCGCCGCATAGCCGCCTTCCAGCACGAACGCCGTGGGCAACCCCAGCCGTGCCAGCCGCTCGCCCAGGCGGGTGAAATCTGACGAGGCCAGTGCAAACCGCGAGATGGGATCGCCCTCAAAGGCATCCAGCCCCAGAGAAATCACCAGCCCGTCGGCGCGGTAATCCGTGATGCGCAGGCACGCTTGCTCAAGTGCATCGAACCATGTTGCCGCGCTGGTGCCCGCAGGCAAGGGCAGGTTCAGGTTAAAACCAACACCAGCCCCCTCGCCCGTCTCGTCGGCGTGGCCCAGGTAGAAGGGGTACTCCGTGCGCGGGTCACCGTGCATGCTGATGAACAGCACATCGCTGCGGTCGTAAAAGATGCTCTGCGTGCCGTTGCCGTGGTGGTAGTCCACATCCAGCACCGCCACACGCTGGGCGCCCTGGTTGCGCAGGGTTTGCGCTGCCACGGCGGCGTTGTTCAAGAAGCAATAGCCCCCCATGAAGTCCGGGCCCGCATGATGCCCTGGCGGCCGTGTGCAGCAAAACGCGGCGCGCGTCCCCAGCGCAACGCGTGCCGCCGCGCTGGCAGCAGCATCGCCCCCCGCCTTGGCTGCGGCCCAGGTTCCTGCCGCCATGGGTGTACCGTTGTCCATGGAGTACAGCCCCAGCCGTGCGACAAAGTTATCGGGTTCCACATCACTGCGCAGCGTGCGCACCGGCCAGACAGACGGAAAAGGCTGCACTGACGCATTGGTTGGGTCCAGCGCCAGCCATTGTTGCCAGGCGGTCTGCAGAAAGGCCAGATAGCGCGGCGCATGCACCTGCGCCAGCACGGCATTGCAGTCCACATCGGGCAACACCATGGCGTGGCCGCGTGTGCGCAGGGCGTCTTCCACATAGTCCACACGTTCGGGTTTTTCAAAACAGGGCACGCGCTCGCCCCGGAAGAATTCGTGGGCCGGTGCATGCCCCTGGTGCAAGGGATTGTGGAAGGTGATCATGGATGCAGCGTTGCAGGTACGGGCGACAAATGTAGCGCGCAAGCCTGCGTTGTACGCCGCTTTGGCGAATGGTCGCTGCACTTTGCAGCTTGCAGACAGGCGGACGAGCCAAGAAAAAACCCCTGCAGGTCAGGAACCTGCAGGGGTTTTTGAATTGGTGGGTGATACATGGATCGAACATGTGACCCCTGCCGTGTGAAGGCAGTGCTCTACCGCTGAGCTAATCACCCGTCGCAAGCACCTTGGAGAAAGATACCGCTGCGAAAAGTCTGGCAGCAACATGGTGGGTGATACATGGATCGAACATGTGACCCCTGCCGTGTGAAGGCAGTGCTCTACCGCTGAGCTAATCACCCTTGTCGCTGCGACAGCCTTCTATTATGGCACAGCTTTTCAGGCCGACTGGAGAGTTCGCCAAATTGTTTTGCCACCGCTGGCCTTGTCGATCTGCGTGAGCACCTCGGCATGGGCCGTCTGCTCTTGTTCGCTCGCCCGCAGCACCGGCAGCGCAAGACCACGCAAATCGATGGCGGCCACCTTCACGCCGTCAACGCTGTCATGGCCATCGTCGGCGATCAGCAAGGCATCCTGCCCGCGTGTGAGATTGATGTAGACGTCGGCCAGCAGCTCGGCGTCGAGCAAGGCGCCGTGCAGCGTACGGCCCGAGTTGTCCACGCCCAGGCGGTCGCACAGGGCGTCCAGCGAGTTGCGCTTGCCCGGGTACATCTCCTTGGCCATGGCCAGCGTGTCGGTCACGCTTTGCACATAGGTGCCAAACGCCGGGCGCCCCACCAGCTCCAGTTCCTTGTTGAGAAAGCCTACGTCGAACGCAGCGTTGTGGATGATGATCTCGGCGCCTTGCAGGTACTGCAGGATGTCGTCCACCACGTCGGCAAATTTGGGCTTGTCCTTCAGAAACTCGTTGCTGATGCCGTGCACCTTCAGCGCATCTTCATGGCTGTCACGGCCAGGGTTGAAGTACAGGTGCAGGTTGTTGCCGGTCAGCTTGCGGTTGAGCAGCTCCACACAACCCAGTTCAATGATGCGGTCACCACCTTCGGCCGAAAGGCCGGTGGTCTCAGTGTCCAAAACAATTTGCCGGGACATCAGTGGTTTTCCTTGGCGTGGTTGATCGTGTACTTCGGAATTTCGACGATCAGGTCGGTCTGCGCCAGGATGGCCTGGCACGACAGGCGCGACTGCGGTTCCAGGCCCCAGGCGCGGTCGAGCAGGTCTTCTTCCTCTTCTTCTGCCGCATTCAGCGAATTCAGCCCCTCGCGCACGATGACGTGGCAGGTGGTGCAGGCACAGCTCATGTCGCAGGCGTGCTCGATGTTGATGTGGTTGTCCAGCAGGGCTTCGCAGATCGAGGTGCCTGCGGGCGCAGTGATCTCAGTGCCTGCGGGGCAGTATTCGGGGTGGGGAAGGATCTTGATGACGGGCATGGGGTGGTCTTTTTCTTGTTCAGAGGGATACGCAGGCTCGGATCACAGGCTCGCGACGTTCTTGCCGGCGAGGGCCTGCTGGATACCGCGGTTCATGCGCTGGGCTGCGAACGCCTCGGTGCCCTTGGCCAGGGCTTCCGTGGCGGCCTCGATAGAGGCTGCATCGTCGGCGTCGCGCTGGTGGCGCAAGGCCACCATCAAAGCGTCGATGGCAGCCCGCTCCTTGGGGCTCAGCACGTCGCCATCCGCGTCGAGCGCGCTTTGCGTGGCAATCAGCATGCGGTCGGCGTCCACGCGAGCCTCGACCACAGCGCGGGCTTTCATGTCCTGCGCGGCCGTGGCAAAGCCGTCCTGCAGCATGCGCGCGATCTGGTCGTCCGTGAGGCCGTACGATGGCTTCACGTCAATGCGGGCCTCCACCCCACTGCCCTGCTCTTTCGCGGCCACACTCAACAGGCCATCGGCATCGACGGTGAAGGTCACACGGATGCGCGCAGCGCCCGCAGCCATGGGAGGAATTCCGCGCAACTCAAAGCGCGCCAGACTGCGGCAGTCCTGCACCAGGTCACGCTCGCCCTGCACCACATGGATGGCCAGCGCGGTCTGTCCGTCCTTGTAGGTCGTGAAGTCCTGCGCCTTGGCGGTGGGTATGGTCTCGTTGCGCGCAACAATGCGTTCCACCAGCCCGCCCATGGTCTCAATGCCCAGTGACAGCGGAATCACGTCCAGCAGCAGCAGATCACCGGCTGTGTTGTTGCCCGCCAGCTGGTTGGCCTGGATGGCTGCACCCAGCGCAACGACTTCGTCGGGATTCAGGTTGGTCAGTGGCTCCTTGCCAAAGAACTCTGCCACGGCCCGCTGCACCTGTGGCATTCGGGTGGAGCCGCCCACCATGACCACGCCCTGCACTTCATCGCGCGCCAGATGCGCATCGCGCAAGGCACGGCGCACAGCCGCCATGGAGCGGGCAGTCAAATCCGCCGTCACGGCATCAAAATCCGACTGTTTGACGTCAAATTGCACAGAAGCGCTAGACAGTTCTGCCTTGAATGCTACCAAATCAGTAGCAGTCAAGGCCTCCTTGCAGACGCGCGCAGCCATGCGCACGGCCGACTTGTCGGCTGGCGTGACCGCCTGTTGCCCCACCTGCTGCAGCACCCAGTCTGCCAGCGCAGCGTCGTAGTCGTCGCCTCCGAGGGCAGAGTCGCCGCCCGTGGCGATCACCTCGAACACACCCTGCGTCAGGCGCAGGATGGAAATATCGAAGGTGCCCCCACCCAGGTCATAGACGGCGTAGACGCCCTCGCTGGCGTTGTCCAGCCCATAGGCAATCGCGGCAGCGGTGGGCTCGTTGATCAGGCGCAGCAGGTTGATACCGGCGAGCTTGGCCGCATCCTTGGTGGCCTGGCGCTGGGCATCGTCAAAGTACGCAGGCACGGTGATCACCGCACCGTACAGGTCGTCATTGAACGTGTCTTCAGCGCGGTAGCGCAGCGTGGCCAGAATCTCGGCACTGATCTCGACGGGCGACTTGTTGCCGTCCACCGTGGACAGGCTGACCATACCGCCCTCGCCGCCATCGGCAGCCGCCACAAAGTCGTATGGCAGCTTTCCTACTTCTGCCACGTCTTTGAGGCCACGCCCCATGAAGCGTTTGGCCGAGGCGATGGTGTTGCGCGCATCCTGGGCCTGCGCCGCCACGGCGTCATATCCGATCTGACGACCGCCATTGGCCAGGTAGCGCACTACCGAAGGGAGCAGCACCCGGCCCTGGGCATCGGGCAGGCATTCGGACACACCATTGCGCACAGCGGCAACCAAAGAATGGGTGGTGCCCAGGTCAATGCCCACCGCGATGCGCCGCTGGTGCGGGTCGGGGGACTGGCCGGGTTCGGAGATCTGCAAAAGCGCCATGAAATTTCGGGTCTCAACGTGGTGGGGGACGCCATCACCTCAGCAAGCGACAGGGGCCCCGGGGGGAAAGCAAAACCGCTCTATTGTCCCAGTTGCTCTCGGCGACGTTCTATGTCGTCCGCAAATCGCGCAATGAACATGAGGGCTCTGACCTGGCGGGCCGCGCCCGCATGGTCCTGCTGCTGGTCGATGAGTTGCTCGCACTGCGCCAGAGCGGCGCGGCGCGCTTGCTCCACCTCATCATCCAGTGCATCCAGCTCTCTGTCTGCGCGGGCATCTTCCAGTGCCTCGCGCCACTCCATCTGCTGCATCAGAAAGGCAGCAGGCATGGCAGTGTTGTCTTCAGCACGGATAGGCGCTCCGTGCAGTTCGCACAGATAGGCCGCCCGGCGCATGGGGTCCTTCAGGCGTTGGTAAGCCTCGTTGATGCGCACAGACCACTGCATCGCCACGCGCTGCGCCGCCGCTCCTTGCGCAGCAAACTTGTCGGGGTGGGCTTCGCGCTGCAGTTCCTTCCAGCGCGCGTCGATGGCGCTGCGTTCTTGTGCAAAGCGGCAAGCCAGGCCAAACAGTTCGAAGTCGTCAGATTGCAGATTCATGCGCAAGGGGGCGTGAAGAAAATCCAAGAAAAAACCGCCAGCACAGAGCGCGTTGGCGGTTTGGCGTTACATCAGCTGAAGACGTTCAGACGCGGAAGCTCTCTCCACAACCGCAGCGATCACGCTCGTTGGGGTTGTTGAACTTGAAGCCTTCGTTCAGCCCCTCACGGACAAAGTCCAGCTCGGTGCCATCGATGTAGGCCAGGCTCTTGGGGTCAATCAGCACCTTGACGCCGTGGTTTTCAAACACGATGTCCTCAGGCTCGCTCGCGTCCACATACTCCAGCTTGTAGGCAAGCCCCGAGCAGCCGGTCGTCTTGACCCCCAGACGCACGCCCAGCCCCTTGCCACGGCGGGCAAGGTAGCGGTTGACGTGCCGGGCTGCAGCTTCTGTCAGCGTAATGGCCATGTCTCTCGATCTATCTGTCAAACAATCAGGCGGCAGTGGCCGTGGTGGCGTGCTTGGTCTTGTAGTCCAGCACAGCAGCCTTGATGGCATCCTCCGCCAGGATGGAGCAGTGGATCTTGACGGGTGGCAAGGCCAGCTCTTCGGCGATCTCGCTGTTCTTGAGCGCCGCGGCTTCGTCCAGCGTCTTGCCCTTGACCCACTCGGTCACCAGCGACGAGGAGGCAATGGCCGAGCCACAGCCGTAGGTCTTGAAGCGGGCGTCTTCGATCACGCCGGTTTCAGGGTTCACCTTGATCTGCAGCTTCATCACGTCGCCGCAGGCTGGCGCGCCCACCATACCGGTGCCCACCGAATCGTCACCCTTGTCGAACGAACCCACGTTGCGGGGGTTCTCGTAATGGTCAACCACTTTGTCTGAATAAGCCATGATGTGTACCTCTTCAATACGTCCAGAATGTGTGCGGAATCAGTGAGCAGCCCACTGGATGGTGCTGATGTCGATGCCGTCCTTGTACATCTCCCACAGCGGGCTCAGCTCGCGCAGGCGGGCCACGTTCTCGCGGATGGTGGAGATGGCGTAGTCAATCTCTTCTTCGGTCGTGAAACGGCCGATGGTCATACGCAGGCTGCTGTGCGCCAGTTCGTCGCTGCGGCCCAAGGCGCGCAGCACATAGCTGGGCTCCAGACTGGCGGAGGTGCAGGCTGAGCCCGACGACACCGCCAGGCCCTTGATGCCCATGATGAGCGATTCGCCTTCGACGAAGTTGAAGCTCATGTTGAGGTTTTGCGGCACACGGCGCTCCAGGCTGCCGTTGATATAGACCTGTTCGATGTCCTTGAGGCCGTCCAGCAGGCGCTGCTGCAGGGCCTTGGCCTTGGCGTTGCTCTCTGCCATTTCTTCCTTGGCGATGCGAAAGGCTTCGCCCATGCCCACGATCTGGTGCGTGGGCAAGGTGCCCGAGCGCATGCCGCGCTCATGGCCGCCACCATGCATCTGGGCTTCCAGCCGCACGCGGGGCTTGCGGCGCACGTAGAGCGCCCCGATGCCCTTGGGGCCGTAGGTCTTGTGGGCCGTCATGCTCATCAGGTCGATGGGCAGCTCGTTCATGTCGATCTCGACACGACCGGTGGCCTGGGCCGCATCCACATGCAGCAGGATGCCCTTTTCGCGGCACAGCGCGCCAATGGCGGGGATGTCCTGAATCACACCGATTTCGTTGTTCACGAAGAGGATGCTGATCAGCACGGTGTCTGGACGGATGGCGGCCTTCAGGGCATCCATGTTGACCAGACCGTCTTCCTGCACGTCCAGGTAGGTGGCCTCAAAGCCTTGGCGCTCCAGCTCGCGCATCGTGTCCAGCACGGCCTTGTGCTCGGTCTTGAGCGTGATGAGGTGCTTGCCCTTGCCCTTGTAGAAATGCGCAGCGCCCTTCAAGGCCAAGTTGATGGACTCGGTCGCACCACTGGTCCAGACGATTTCGCGGGGGTCGGCGCCAATGAGGTCTGCGACCTGCACACGCGCTTTTTCCACCGCCTCTTCAGCCTCCCAGCCCCAGGCGTGGCTGCGCGACGCCGGGTTGCCGAAGTGCTCTCGCAACCAAGGAATCATGGCATCCACCACCCGGGGGTCTACCGGGGTCGTGGCGCCATAGTCGAGATAGATGGGGAAGTGCGGGGTCATGTCCATGGCTGGCTCAGTAAAGAGTTCTGGCTGGCAAACAGAGAGGCAGAACAAACAAGAAATCGATTACGACGCGGTCAGGGCAATGCTGACCCCAGGGCCAGCACGGCGCACCAAGCATCAGGATTTGGCGAAGACGTTACCCAGCGCAAACACCGAATTGGGGGCGTTCACGCGGATGGGCTTGACCACCGGCGTCGTGGAGATGGCTCGGCGCACAACGGGTTTGTCCTCGATCTGCACGCCCTTGGCGAGCTGCTCGTCCACCAGCTTTTGCAGGGTGACCGAGTCCAGAAACTCCACCATGCGCTGGTTCAGCGAGGCCCACAGTTCATGCGTCATGCAACGGCCGGCTTCACCCAGGCAGTTTTCCTTGCCACCACACTGCGTGGCGTCGATAGGCTCGTCTACCGAAACGATGATGTCGGCCACCGTGATGTCGCCTGCCTTGCGGGCCAGCGTGTAGCCGCCGCCGGGGCCACGGGTGGATTCCACCAGTTCATGGCGGCGCAGCTTGCCAAAGAGTTGCTCCAGGTACGACAGCGAAATCTGCTGGCGCTGGCTGATGGCAGCCAGCGTGACGGGGCCGTTGTTCTGGCGCAGGGCCAGGTCAATCATGGCGGTGACCGCAAAACGGCCTTTGGTTGTGAGACGCATCGCAAGCTCCTTGTGCTAAGGCTTGTTCGTTGAAGAAACCGCCAGCGCTGACTGTTTGCCAGCGAGGCACCGTCTCCGCCCCTTACTCCGCACAGTCGCCTGCCACGGAGCCCTTCATCGTTGGGCTGTTTTGTTGAGTGTTTTGTGCAAGTATAGCACAAATCCCTATTGATTCTGTCGGGTTAAAAAACCAAATAGTTATTAATCGACCCAATAGTAATTTTCCATCACACCACCACCCTGTAGCCCTTTTACAGGGCCACAGAATCGCTGCCGTGCGCACCAAAGGCCTGGTCCTTGAGCCGCGTGAGCTGGTCGCGTACCCGGGCTGCCTGCTCGAATTCCAGGTTGCGCGCATGTTCCAGCATGAGCTTTTCCAGTCGCTTGATCTCGCGCGCCACATCCTTCTCGGACATCTCCTCCACCTGCGCGCGCTGCAGGGCTTCCTGGGCCAGGCGCTGGGCGTCCTTGCCGGCTTTTTCGCTGTACACGCCGTCAATCAGGTCTCTTACCCGCTTGACAATGCTGCGCGGCGTGATCCCATGGGCCTCGTTGTGTGCGATCTGCTTGATGCGCCGGCGTTCCGTCTCACCCATGGCTTTTTTCATGGAGTCGGTGATGCGGTCGGCGTACAGAATGGCGTGGCCATTCAGGTTGCGCGCTGCACGGCCAATGGTCTGGATCAGGCTGCGTTCAGCCCGCAAGAAGCCCTCCTTGTCCGCGTCGAGGATGGCCACCAGCGACACTTCGGGGATATCGAGCCCTTCGCGCAGCAGGTTGATCCCCACCAACACGTCAAACGCGCCCAGACGCAGGTCACGGATGATCTCCACCCGCTCCACGGTGTCCACATCGCTGTGCAGGTAGCGCACCTTGACACCGTTGTCGGTGAGGTAGTCGGTCAACTGCTCGGCCATGCGCTTGGTCAGCGTGGTAATGAGTACGCGCTCATGCTTTTCCACACGAATGCGTATTTCTTGCAGCACATCATCCACCTGATGGGTTGCTGGCCGCACCTCCACCAAGGGGTCCACCAGGCCCGTAGGGCGCACCACTTGATCCACCACCTGCCCTGAATGGGTCTTTTCGTAATCGGCGGGCGTGGCCGATACAAAGATCACCTGCCGCATGCGCTGCTCAAACTCCTCGAACTTGAGCGGTCGGTTGTCCAGCGCCGAAGGCAGGCGAAACCCGTATTCAACCAGCGTGGTCTTGCGCGAGCGGTCGCCGCTGTACATGGCGTTGAGCTGGCCGATCATCTGGTGGCTTTCGTCCAGGAACATGATCGCGTCCTTGGGCATGTAGTCGGTCAGCGTGCTCGGCGGGTCACCCGGCGCCGCGCCCGACAGGTGGCGCGTGTAGTTCTCGATGCCTTTGCAGTGGCCCACTTCGCTCAGCATTTCCAGATCAAATCGCGTGCGCTGCTCCAGCCGCTGCGCCTCTACCAGTTTGCCGTCAGCCACCAGCTGCTTGAGACGGTCTGCCAGCTCCAGCTTGATGGTCTCGACCGCCGCCAGCACCTTGTCGCGCGGCGTCACATAGTGGCTGCTGGGGTACACGGTAAAGCGCGGGATCTTCTGCTTGACACGCCCCGTGAGCGGGTCGAACAGCTGCAGGCTCTCGATCTCGTCGTCAAACAGCTCAATGCGAATCGCCAGCTCGGAGTGTTCGGCCGGGAACACATCGATGGTGTCGCCCCGCACGCGGAACTTGCCTCGGCTGAAATCCGCCTCGTTGCGCTGGTACTGCATGCGGATCAACTGAGCGATCACGTCCCGCTGCCCCAGCTTGTCCCCAACCCGCAGCGTCATCACCATGCGGTGGTAGCTCTCGGGTTCGCCAATGCCGTAGATGGCCGATACGGTGGCCACGATCACCACATCGCGCCGCTCCATCAGGCTCTTGGTGCAACTGAGCCGCATCTGCTCGATGTGCTCGTTGATCGCGCTGTCCTTCTCGATGAACAGGTCGCGCTGCGGCACGTAGGCCTCGGGCTGGTAATAGTCGTAGTAGCTGACAAAGTACTCCACGGCGTTCTTGGGGAAGAACTCGCGAAACTCGCTGTACAGCTGCGCGGCCAGCGTCTTGTTGGGAGCGAACACGATCGCCGGACGGCCCATGCGCGCGATCACGTTTGCCATGGTGAAGGTCTTGCCCGATCCCGTCACACCCAGCAGCGTCTGGAAGGTCTCCCCATCATTCAGCCCCTCCACCAACTTGTTGATGGCCTCGGGCTGGTCGCCTGCCGGTGGATACGGCTGGAACAGTTCAAACGGGGAATCGGGGAAGCGGACGAACTCGCCGTCTTGCTTTTCAGTTATGACTTCTGTGATATCCGGCATGGGGGCGGTCAACGGGTGGTGGAGGCGGGCCGTTAAAATCGGCCGAACCCGGCACAGTACACCACGCCCGGATTCTTCGCTACTGACAACCTTTCAAGGATTTTCATGTCTCTGTTCACCGCCGTCGAAATGGCCCCCCGCGACCCCATCCTGGGCCTCAACGAGCAATTCAACGCCGACACCAACCCCAACAAGGTCAACCTGGGCGTCGGCGTTTATTTCGACGACAACGGCAAGCTGCCCCTGCTGCAATGTGTGCAGGCCGCAGAAAAGACCATGATGTCCACCCCCACGGCCCGTGGCTACCTGCCCATCGACGGCATCGTGGCGTACGACAACGCCGTCAAGAGCCTGGTGTTCGGCGCTGACAGCGAACCCGTGACGTCTGGCCGCGTGGCCACCGTGCAGGCCATCGGCGGCACCGGCGGCCTCAAGATCGGCGCCGACTTCCTGAAGAAGGTCAGCCCCAACGCCAAGGTGCTGATCTCCGACCCCAGCTGGGAAAACCACCGCGCGCTGTTCACCAACGCCGGTTTTGAGGTCGATACCTACGCCTACTACGACGCTGCCAAGCGCGGTGTGAATTTCGAAGGCTTCCTGGCCAGCCTGAACGCTGCGGCCCCCGGCACCATCGTCGTGCTGCACGCTTGCTGCCACAACCCCACCGGCTACGACATCACCCCCGAGCAGTGGGACCAGGTCATCGCCGTCGTCAAGGCCAAGGGCCTGACGCCCTTCCTCGATATGGCCTACCAGGGCTTTGGCCACGGCATCGCCGAAGACGGCGCCGTGATCGGCAAGTTTGTGGCTGCCGGCCTGAACTTCTTTGTCTCCACATCTTTCAGCAAGAGCTTCAGCCTCTACGGCGAACGCGTGGGTGGCCTGTCGGTGCTGTGCGCCGACAAGGAAGAAGCCTCGCGCGTGCTGAGCCAACTCAAGATCGTCATTCGCACCAACTACTCCAACCCACCCATCCACGGTGGCGCGGTGGTGGCTGCGGTGCTGAACAACCCTGAGCTGCGCGCGATGTGGGAGAAGGAACTGGGCGAGATGCGCGTGCGCATCAAGGCCATGCGCCAAAAGCTGGTGGACGGCCTCAAGGTCGCTGGCGTGAAGCAGGACATGAGCTTCATCACCACCCAGATCGGCATGTTCAGCTACTCCGGCCTGTCCAAGGACCAGATGGTGCGCCTGCGCAACGAGTTCGGCGTGTACGGCACCGACACCGGCCGCATGTGCGTTGCGGCCCTGAACAGCAAGAACATCGACTACGTCTGCCAGGCGATCGCCAAAGTGGTCTAACCCCCTGAGTCGCTGACGCGCCTTCCCCCTTTCTCTCGAATTGCTGCGTAATTCGGGAAGGGGGACGCAGCCAGCGCACGCAAGAGGAGCGCCGCTACGCAGCTTGGGCGGCCCTTGCGCGGCGACCTCGCATTGGCTGCACTTGCTCGGAAGGCAGCGGCAATACGCAATTCGGTGAACACCCCTTTGAACCGCAGCTCTGATCTTCAGCGCCGCTTTGTGAGCGAAACGCTCCAGAACCCGCACAACGCGGCCCTTTTGGAGCGTTTGCCGTTTCTGGGGTTGCCCGATGCGTGGCTGGTAGCTGGCTGCCTGTTCCAGACGGTGTGGAACCTGCACTCCGGCCTGGCGCCGACTGCAAACATCAAGGACTACGACCTCTTCTACTTCGATGTGTCGGATCTGTCCGAAGCCGCCGAGTTGGCCGTGCAAGACCGCGTCGCTGCACTCTTCGCCGACCTGCCCATCACCGTCGAAGCCAAGAACCAGGCCCGCGTGCACCTCTGGTACGAGCGCTGGTTTGGTTACCCGTATGCGCCGCTGCATTCCGCCCGCAATGGGATCGAGCGTTTTCTGGTGCCTTGCACCTGCGTGGGTCTGCAACCTGCTAGCAACCCTGGCGTTGCTCAGCCCACGCTGTACGCGCCGTACGGACTGGAAGAACTGTACGCAGGACTTCTCAAACCCAACCCCGCCTGCCCGCATCTGCCGTTGTTTGAGGCCAAGGCGCAAAGCTACCGCGAACGCTGGCCGTGGCTGACGATCCAGGCCGCAGGTCTGACGGCGGCCTGAAGACCGTCTCGCAGCTGCGACGCGGCGATTTCAGGCGTTTTTGGCCTCAAGCGCTGGATGTAAATGCGCCAATAGCTATCAAAAAAGAAGCAGTCAATCTGCTTCAGAAAGCAGCCATCAGCCCCACAGCACCGACCGCATCGAGATCGATGCCGACTGATAGCCGGTGTTGAAGAAGCGGGGCATCTCCGTGGGCAACACGGCCCCCGCTGCGTACAGCAGCGGCAGATAGTGCTCGTGCGTGGGGTGCGCCTGCTGGGCCACCGCACCCAGTTTCTGGAAGTCCTGCAGCGCCCCCAGCTGGCCCTTCTTGATCTGCTCCTGCACCACGGTGTCGAACTCGGTAGCCCAGTCGTAAGCCTCATTGGCGGCCGTGCCACGGCGTGTGGCGCGCAGGTTATGCACCACGTTGCCGCTGCCCACGATGAGCACGCCACGTTCGCGCAGGCCCTTGAGCTGCTGGCCCAGCGCGTAATGCTCGGCCGGGGCGCGGCTGTAGTCCATGCTCAGCTGCATCACAGGAATCTGCGCTTTGGGAAACATGGGCTTGAGCACAGACCAGGTGCCGTGGTCCAGACCCCACTCGCCTTCGTCCACGCCCAGTGCCCCGCCGGTAGCGGGCGACTTGAGCTCGCTGGCCAGGCTGCGCGCCACCTGTGGCGCGCCGGGCGCGGGGTACTGCTGGTCGAACAGTGCCTGCGGAAAGCCGCCAAAGTCGTGGATGGTCTTGGGGTTGGCCATGCCGGTCAGCTGCCAGCCACCCCGCGTGAGCCAGTGGGCCGACACACACAGGATGAGCTGCGGCTGCACGGCGCGCGCCATCAGCTCCGCGCCCATCGCCTGCCAACTGCGGCGCCAGGCGTTGTCCTCGATGGCGTTCATGGGGCTGCCATGGCCCACAAACAGCACGGGCATGCGGGGCGAGGGCTTGAGCGCCTGCAATGCAGATGCCGAGGCGGCGCTGCTCAGGGAGGTGGTCATGAAGGCTCCCGGGAAGGCGGCCAGGCCTGTGAGGGCGGCCAAAGAGGTTCTGCGTTGCATGGGTCGGGGAGCGTAACAAATTATGTATAACGCAGGGAGTGAGCCCGCGCGCGCGCCTGAAGTTCCGGCGCCGCACCTTCCGTTCAAAACCACAACACCGAGACAAGCCCCAACCCATGACAACTGCCCTGCCCCAGCCCCTGCGCAATGTCCGCGTCCTGAGCCTCGCGCTCAACCTGCCCGGCCCCGCCGCCCTGATGCGCTGCGCCCGCATGGGGGCCGAATGCACCAAGCTTGAACCGCCTCCAGCCCCCGGCTATCCCAGTGCCGACCCCATGGGCATCTACAGCCCGGCGGCCTATGCCACGCTGCACAGTGGCGTGCGCGTGGTGCATGCCCACCTCAAGACGACAGAAGGCCAGGCCGCGCTGCACGCGGAGCTGGCGCGCACCGATGTGCTGATCACCTCGTTTCGCCCCTCGGCATTGGCCAAGCTGGGCCTGGTCTGGGATGTGTTGCAGGCCAAATACCCGCGCCTTTCGCTGGTACGCATCGTGGGCGCAGCCGCCGGGCGGGCCGAGGAGCCCGGCCACGACCTCACCTACCTGGCCAACGCCGGGCTGGTGACAGGCACCGAGATGCCCCCCACGCTGTACGCCGACATGGGCGGCGCCCTGATGGCGAGCGAGGCCGTGCTGCAGGCCCTGCTGGAGCGTGGCCACACAGGCGGCGGCGTGTGCATCGAAGTTGCCTTGGCCGATGCCGCCGCCTGGCTGGCCCAGCCGCGCGACTGGGGCCTGACCACGCCCGAGGGCGACGTAGGCGGCAACCACGCGGGCTACCGCATCTACCCCTGTGCCGACGGCCGAGTGGCCGTGGCCGCACTGGAGCCGCACTTTGCCGCCAGCCTGTGCGCCGCTGCAGGCCTGCCCGCCACGGGCGATCCGCAGGTATTGCGCGCCCCCGCTACGCACGCGGCCGTGGCAGCATTCTTGCGCACACAGACCCGCGCGCAGCTGAATGCGTTGGCGGTGGCGCAGGACATTCCATTGCACACCCTGGCCTGAAGGCACTTCCTGACCGATGCAAAAAAATGGCACCGTCATCCGCTGGGACGCCACCCGCGCCTTCGGCTTTATCCGCAGTCCGGACACATCTGCCGACGTGTTCTTTCATGTACGGGACTACCGGGGCACCACCCCGCCGCGCGAAGGGCTCGCCGTGGTGTATGAGGAAATCCATGTCGGAGGAAAAGGGCCCAGGGCCATGGCGGTGTTGCCCTCGGCGCACGCGGGCGGCCAGCTCCAGCCCCGCGGTGCGGCACCGACGCAACCGCCCCCTGCGCACCCAACGCGGCGCGCGCCGGCGCAGCGCGCAGGTCAACCTCAGGCCCCAACACGCAGACGCCCTGTGGCACCAAGCGAACCCGCCAACCCAGCGGGCTCGGCGCTGATACGGCTACTCATGCTGGGCTGGCTGGCCTTGCTGGTATGGGGCTTCTGGGCAGGCCGGCTTCCGTGGTGGGTGCTGGGCGCGGCGGCGGGCGTCAACCTCCTCACGTTTCTGGCATACGCCATCGACAAAAGCGCCGCGCAAAACGGCCAGTGGCGCACCAAGGAAAGCCACCTGCACCTGCTGAGCCTCGCAGGCGGCTGGCCGGGCGCATGGTTTGCCCAACAGTGGCTGCGGCACAAGTCCCGCAAGGCGGAGTTTCGCGCAGTGTACTGGGCGACGGCGGTGCTGCATTGCGCAGCTTTGGGGGCCTGGCTGGGCGGATGGCTGCGCTAGCAATGCCCACAAAAATATCAATTTTGATAGCAATAAACCCATGAAAAACTAGCGCTTGAGGCACTTTTGGTTCACGCTGTAGCGACCCTATCTCCTACGCCGCAAAGTGGGCTGACGCACAGATGGCCCGCTGACCTACACGGCGCGATGGGGCGCCCGGTTTCAATCCCAAAGGTCTGAAACACCTCGGGAGATGCCCATGAAACCCCTCATCCTTGACTCGACCATGACCACCATGGGCGGCGTTTTCTACCCCACCGGCCAGGTGTTCGCACTGTTCCCCGACGAGGACTGTGCGCGGCAGGCCGCACTGGCATTGCAGGCCGCAGGCCATCAGGGAGACATCGCCTACGCCAGCCCCGAGGTCATCCTGCAGGAGATCGTTCACACGCTGGGCAGCGCAGATGCACCACTGCCCTCTGTAGGGGCCGAAGGTGACATGGTGCGACGCATTGCCGACCTGGCGGGCACAGGCCACCACGGCATGCTGATCGCCATGGCCGAGAAGGATGGTACCGACGCACTGGTGGCGGCCATTGCCCCCGAAGGCGCGGTCACAGCGTTCTATTACCGCACCTTCATCATCGAAGACCTGATCACCCAGCCCGCCGGTGATGGCCCGCAATCGGTGGTGGTAGGCACCCACGCAGCGGAGGGCTGAAAGCTACGCAGCACGTCTCACTGCCCTGCGCCACCTGCAGCCACTGCAAATGGCCCAGGACACCAGATCGCCAGATGTCAGCGGGGCTTGCGTGCAGACGGTTTCGCGGCGCCCGTGACGCGCGGCGGCAGGCCCGTGTGCTGGGTCAGCATGCGGCCCTTCTGCGGTTGCCCGGGCTTCGCAGGCTTGACCGGCGCGGCCATGGCGCTCTTCACGCCGGTGGGCGTGGAGTTCTTGCGGCGCGCGCTCTGGTAGCCGCCGTCCGTCAAGGGCTGGAAGGTCGGGATCAGGTGGTGTTTGCCGTTGCCGATCAGATCCGCCCGGCCCATGGCCTTGAGCGCCTCGCGCAACAGCGGCCAGTTGTTCGGATCGTGGTAGCGCAAGAAGGCCTTGTGCAGACGGCGGCGCTTTTCGCCGCGCACGATGTCCACAGACTCCTCCGCCTCGTCGCGCATCTGGCGGCGCACGCGGGTCAGCGTGTTGCGCCCCGAGTGGTACATGGCTGTGGCTGTGGCCATGGGGCTGGGGTAGAAAGTCTGCACCTGGTCGGCGCGAAAGCCGTTCTTCTTCAGCCAGATGGCGAGGTTCATCATGTCCTCGTCGCTGGTGCCGGGGTGCGCAGCGATGAAGTAAGGGATCAGGAACTGTTTCTTGCCCGCCTCTTCGCTGAACTTCTCGAACATCTGCTTGAACTTGTCATAGCTGCCGATGCCCGGCTTCATCATCTTGGTGAGCGGGCCCTGCTCGGTGTGCTCGGGCGCGATCTTCAGGTACCCACCCACGTGGTGCTGAACCAGCTCCTTCACGTACTCAGGGCTCTTTACCGCCAGGTCATAGCGCAGGCCCGAGCCGATGAGGATCTTCTTTATACCCTTTAAAGCGCGGCCACGGCGGTAGATCTTGATCAGCGGGCCGTGGTCGGTAGTGAGGTTCTGGCAGATGCCAGGGTAGACACAGCTCGGCTTGCGGCAGGCGGCTTCAATCTCGGGCGAGCGGCAGCCCAGGCGGTACATATTGGCCGTGGGGCCGCCCAGGTCGCTGATGGTGCCGGTGAAGCCCTTGACCTTGTCGCGAATGTCTTCAATCTCCTGAATGATCGAATCCTCGGACCGGCTCTGGATGATGCGGCCCTCATGCTCGGTGATCGAGCAGAACGTGCAGCCGCCAAAGCAGCCGCGCATGATGTTGATGGAGAACCGGATCATCTCCCAGGCGGGGATCTTGGTCGCGCCGTCGTGGCTACCGTTTTCGTCGGCGTAGCTGGGGTGTGGGCCGCGTGCGTAAGGCAGGTCAAACACGTAGTCCATCTCGGCCGTGGTCAGCGGGATGGGGGGTGGGTTGATCCATACATCGCGCGCCGTAACGCCTTCGCCGTGCGCCTGCACCAGTGCACGGGCGTTGCCGGGGTTGGTCTCCAGATGCAGCACGCGGTTGGCGTGGGCATAGAGCACGGGGTCGCTTTTGACCTGCTCGTAGCTGGGCAGGCGGATCACGCTCTTCTCGCGCGGGGGCACTTTGAGCTTGGCCTTGAGCGCCGGATTGGCAACAAACTGGATCGGCTGAATGACAGGGTTGGGGCTGTTTTGGCCGGTAGCGCTCGTGTTATTTTCGGCACCCGCTACAGAATCAGTAGCACTCCCATCCTCTTTGCTGCAGGTGCTGCCTTGGGCCGCAGCCTGCTCGCTGGTGGTCATGTAGGGGTTGATGTGCGCTTCTACGCGGCCGGGTTCGTCCACCGTGGTGGAGTCGATCTCGAACCAGCCCTTGCCGCTTTCATCGTCGGGTCGGCGCACAAAGGCCGTCCCACGCACATCGGTGATCTGCTCCACCGGCTCACGCGCTGCAATGCGGTGGGCCACTTCAACGAGCGCACGCTCAGCGTTGCCATACAGCAGCAGGTCGCACTTGCTGTCCACCACGATGGAGCGGCGCACCTTGTCACTCCAGTAGTCGTAGTGCGCAATGCGGCGCAGGCTGCCTTCGATGCCGCCGAGGATGATGGGCACGTCTTTGAACGCCTCGCGACAGCGCTGGCTATAGACGATGGCCGCACGGTCAGGGCGTTTGCCGCCAATGTCGCCCGGGGTGTAGGCGTCGTCGCTGCGGATCTTCCGGTCGGCGGTGTACCGGTTGATCATCGAATCCATGTTGCCCGCTGTCACGCCCCAGAACAGGTTGGGCTTGCCCAGCGCCTTGAAGGGTTCGGCGCTCTGCCAGTCGGGCTGGGCAATGATGCCCACGCGAAAGCCCTGGGCCTCCAGCGTGCGGCCGATCACGGCCATGCCGAAGCTGGGGTGGTCCACGTACGCGTCGCCCGTCACCAGGATGATGTCGCAGCTGTCCCAGCCCAGTTTCTCCATCTCGGCGCGGCTCATCGGCAGGAACGGAGCCGTGCCAAAGCGCTTGGCCCAGTACGGACGGTAGCTGGTCAAGGGCTTTGCGGCACGCGCAAAAAAGGAGACGTCAACGGGGGCGTTCATGCAGTGGGAGGGCGGCCACCCCATGGGTCAACGGGGCATCGTGGGGCGCGGCTGTGGTGGGTAACCCGCGATTTTACGGCGGCACGCCGTTTTTGTCGCTGAACCGGCCTTGCCCCTGCGCCTAGGAGGTCTTGACCCACGTGGAGCATATACTTGCCAAAGTCAATCAATTACATGACAAAGGCAATTATGAAAAAGCCTGTCGAACCCTCTCATCCACCCGAATCCCCTGCCCCGGTGCCCGCCAGTGCCGTCAAGGCGGTGCGCCGGTTCAACCGCTTCATCACCCGTCGAATTGGCGTGCTGGACCCTTACCTGGGCAGCAAGCTGTCGCTGACCGACGTGCGCGTGCTCTACGAGCTGGCCCATCGCGAGGCCCCTGTGGCCAGCGAACTCGCGCGGGAATTGGGGCTGGACGGCGGGTACATGAGCAGGATATTGCGGCGTTTTGAACAGGCAGGATGGATAGAACGGCACGCCAGCGCCCAGGACGCACGACAAAGCCTGGTCGCGCTCACCCCTGCCGGGCGCGAGGCGTTCGAGCCGCTGCAACAGCGCTCGCGCGACGAAGCCGCCGCCCTGCTCGCCCCTTTGCTCCCCGCGCGGCGCCAAGAGGTGGTGGATGCCATGGAGCGGATTGAAACCCTGCTGTCCTCCGCCTCCCACGCGGCAGGTGGCCCCCGCGTCGCCGTGCTGCGCGACCCGCTGCCGGGCGACATGGGCTGGGTCGTGCAGCAGCATGGCGAGATCTATTGGCGCGAATATGGCTGGGACAGCCGTTTTGAAGCGCTGGTGGCGGACATCGCAGCACAGTTTTTGCGCAAGTTCCAGCCCGCGTGGGAAAAAGCCTGGATCGCCGAACTGGACGGCGAGCGCGTGGGCTCAGTGTTTGTGGTGCGCAAATCGGCCATCACGGCGCAGCTGCGCATGCTCATCCTCAGCCCCAAAGCCCGCGGCCTCGGCCTGGGCGCCCGCCTGACCGACGAATGCATTGCCTTTGCGCGTGCAAAAGGTTACAAAAAGATGGTGTTGTGGACCAACAGTTGCCTGACGGCTGCGCGCGGCATCTACGGCCAGCGCGGCTTCCAGCTGGTCAAAACCGAGCCCTACGAAGACTTTGGTCAGCAATTGGTGGGAGAAACTTGGGAGCTGAGGCTTTGAATTGACGCAACGCCGCGCATCCCCGGGAGAGTCGCGCTCAGCATGAGACAACGGAGTATCTCCATGACCTTGTCCAACCGGCTTCTTATTCGCCCCGTCACCCCCGGCGACGACTTGGCACGCCTCACCGCCCTCATACATTCTGCCTACGCACCCCATGCGCAACAGGGCCTGCGCTACTGGGGCACCCACCAGTCAGTGGAAGATACGGCAAAGCGGTTTGCTTCAGGCACAGGGCTGGTGATGCTGGACGGCGATGACTATGTGGGCACCGCCACGCTGCGACCGCCTCAGCCCGAGTCCTCAGTGCCGCTGTACCGTGACCCTGGGGTGTGGTCGTTATGCCAGTTCTGCATCACCCCCGGAGCCAAAGGCCAAGGTTACGGCAAACGGCTGCACACCTATGCGCTGGACTATGCCCGCCGAGCCGGCGCCCGGGTGATGGCGCTGGACACCGCGCAACCCGCTACCGCGTTGATAGCGATGTATGAATCCTGGGGTTATCGGGTGGTGGGCGACTGCGACTGGCGCCCTTTGACCAACTACACCAGCGTGCTCATGGCACGCGACATGGACACAGCAGAGGACTGTGCAGGCAGCACTGGCTGAAAACACAAGCCACTGCGCGGTCCGTCACCTCACGCAGGAGCCGCTTCACCACTCACCGATTTCCCGCACGCGCTGCGCCAGATCCGGCATCGCGTCGTCGTCCTGCCCTTCCAGCTGGCTTGGCACCGCACCGGTCGATGCCAGCGCGCTGGGGTCCGATGCCTCAGAGCCCGAGGGAGAGATGAAACGGCCAAACAGATGGCTGGCGAGGGAGATAGGCAAAGGTGCAGGCAGCGGAGTGGCAAACATGGGGGGTCCTTTTCTGATGGCCTGAGTGCTTTCAAATGCGTAGCAACAGCGTAGGCCATAGCAACAAGTCCGCAGTGTAGGAACGCACGCCTACGGCGTGTGTGACAGAACGCACATTCCAGACGAGGTTCATAGCGTTCAGTCCCCGTCAACGGCAGGGCGTGTGACTTTCGTCACAGATGGCCAGGGGCGTGTACGCCCGGGCGCCGCCGTACACTCACCGCCCCATGCCCCAGACCCTGGCTGCGCCCGCGCACAGCGAACTCATCATCAAGAAAAGCCGCTTCATCGGTTGCGTGCAACCCATGGCCAACCGCGCCAGCGCGCAGGCGGCGGTGGATGCGCTGTGGAAGCAGCACCCCGGCGCCGCTCACATCTGCTGGGCCTTGCTGGCCGGCGGCCAGTCGGCCGCAGTGGACGACGGCGAGCCCGGAGGCACCGCCGGTCGCCCCATGCTGGACGTGCTGCGCCACCAGGACCTGGAAGGCGTGCTGGCCACGGTGGTGCGCTACTTTGGCGGGGTCAAGCTGGGCGCAGGCGGCCTGGTGCGCGCCTACACCGACACCATTGCCCAGGCGCTGCTTACGGCGCCCAAGGTCACGCTGCAGCGCATGACCACGCTGCAATGCCAGGTGCCGTATTCCCTCGAAGGCCTGCTGCGCCGCGAGATTGAGGCTGCGGGTGCCGAATTGGTCGACGTGCAGCATGGCACCCTTGTCAGCCTGCAACTGCGCCTTCCCCAAACACAAGCCGTCCCTTTCGTGCAGCGCATCAACGACCACGGGCAAGGCCGTGTGGGCTGGACGGAACCCGAGGTCTGACAGCACTCAGCAACTCGGCCCCAAAGGCCTGCAAGGCCGGCGTACCCAGGCACGCCAGAGCCCGGCACAGCATCACACAAACGGCCTATGCGCCTACAGCGGTGCGGCGGTTAGCGCTTCACACTTCGGCTTTTCAGACACCGAGGGAGTCCCATGGCCCAACCGCTCGACACCATCATCATTGGCGCAGGCACGGCGGGCCTGGCCGCCCTGCGCGAAGTGCGCAAACGCACCGACCGCTACCTCATCGTCAACGAAGGCCCGTGGGGCACCACCTGCGCTCGCGTCGGCTGCATGCCATCCAAGACGCTGATCGAGGCGGCCAACGCCTTCCACCGCCGCCACACCTTTGAAGAATTTGGCCTGCGGGGCGCGAGCGCGGTGACCGCCGACCTGCCCGCAGTGCTGCGGCGCGTGCGCGCCCTGCGCGACGACTTCGTGGAGGGCGCCCTCAAAGCGACCAGTGGACTGGGCAGCGCCCAGGTGTCTGGGCGCGCAACGCTGCTGGGGCCGCGTTCGGTGGACATCGACGGCACGGCCTACGCAACGCGCAGCATCATCATCGCCCCCGGGTCGCGCCCCAGCCTGCCAGAAGAATGGCTGGCGTTTGGCGACCGCATGCTTACCACCGACACCCTGTTCGAGCAGCCCATGCTCGGCCCGCGCATTGCAGTCATCGGCATGGGGCCGATTGGTGTGGAGATTTCGCAGGCCCTTGCGCGGCTGGGCCTGCAGGTGGCTGCATTCACCAGCAGCCACACGCTGGCCGGCCTGAGCGACCCGGAGCTCAACGCTGAACTGACAGCCTTGCTCAAGAAGGACATGGTGCTGCACATGGGTGCCGAAGCGCAACTGCGCGAAGTGCCCGGCGGCATTGAAGTCGCCAGCGGCAGCAACCGCGTGGTGGTGGACCAGGTCATTGCCGCCATGGGCAGGGTACCCAACATTGAACACCTGGGCCTGGAGACACTGGGCGTGCATCTGGACCAGCGGGGCCTGCCCGCCGTGGACCCACAAACCCAGCAAATTGGCGATTTGCCGGTGTTTCTGGCGGGAGATGCCAATACCCATACCCCGCTTCTGCACGAGGCTGCGGACGAAGGCCATATTGCGGGCATGAACGCCCTGGCCACCACACCCAACCGCTTTCGGCGCCGCACCTTGCTGTCGATCGTTTTTGCCGACCCCAACATCGCCGTCGTGGGGCCGCGCGTGGCCGACATGGACCCGCACAGCACCGTCACCGGCATCGCCGGCTATGCAAACCAAGGCCGCGCCCGTACCGCCCAACGCAACCATGGACGCCTGTGCGTCTATGCAGATCACGTCAGCGGCCGCCTGCTGGGCGCCGAGCTATGCGCCCCCGATGGCGAGCACCTGGCACACCTACTGGCCCTGGCCGTGCAGCAGCAACTGACGGTGCATGACCTCCTGGGTATGCCCTTCTACCATCCCACTCTGGAAGAAGGCCTGCGCACGGCATTGCGCGACGCGGCCCGCCAACTGCCACACACCCGCGATTCCGACCTGGCCGCCTGCGCAGCGCTGGGTGTGCCTGCGCTGGACTAGTCGAAGCCGGAGCCAGAGACTGCTGAACGTGTAACAACACTCAAGCCTCGTGCTGAGATGCCGATAACCCGCCATCGCCCCAAGGAGTCACCATGGACGTCGCCCTCGCCAACAGCATCGTCAACACCGCCACCAACCTGGCCAGCGCCAAGACGTCGGACGCCCTGAACATGGTGGTGCTGAAAAAAGCGCTGGACATGCAGGCCGTCTCCGCCGCCACCATGATCGACGCCATGCAACAGTCGATGCCACAGCCCGCACTGGCCACCAGCGGCACGCTGGGCACCAACGTCAATACTTTCGCCTGAGGGGCTGAGCCCCCTCCGCTTGCGCGGCTCAGCGCAAACGCGCAGGCGACAGCCCCTCCGGCTGCACGCCCTCCCGCGCCAGTTCCTCTGCCAGCGGCTCGCCCCGCAACAGCTGCCGTGCCAACAACGAGGCGCCCGCAGCACTCTGAATCCCATACCCACCCTGCCCGGCCAGCCAGAAAAAGCCGGGCACATGGTTGTCCCAGCCAATCACCATGTCGCCATCGGGCACAAACGAGCGCAGCCCGGCCCAGGTGTGCGACGGGCGGCGGATCTGAAAGGTAGTCATTTCCTCGATGTGATAAATCCCGGTGGCCACGTCGAGCTCTTCCGGCACCACATCGTGCGGATGTGTAGGGTCGGCATTGGCCGGTGAGCCCAGTAGTTGCCCCGCGTCGGGCTTGAAGTAAAAACTCTCGTCGATGCCGATCACCGCAGGCCAGTGGGTAGCGTCCATGCCCTCGGGTACCGGGAAGGTGAATGCCGTGCGGCGGCGCGGCTCCAGCCCGATGGGTGGTACACCGGCCAGGCCCGCCACCACATCGGCCCAGGCACCCGCAGCATTGACGATGGTGGGGGCAGCAAACACCCGCCCATCGGCCAGCGTCACTTGCCATACCTCACCTTCGCGGCGCACGGCCGTGACCTCGGCGTTCGTCAGCACCTGGCCGCCGCGCTGGCGCAGGCCGCGCAGGTAGCCCTGGTGCAGGGCATTCACATCAATGTCCGCCGCCTCGGGCTCGCTCATACCGGCAGCCACGGCCTCGGGTTTGAGGCAAGGCAGCATCGCCAGCAATTCGGCCCGCTCCACCCACTGCACATTGGGCGAAATGGCATGCGCTTCGTCGTAGGTCTGCTTGAGCAGATCCAGCTGACCAGGCCCCGCCACATAGACCACGCCCCGGGGCGAGAGGATGGGGCCGGCGCCAAACTCGGGCGGCGGCGCATCGTAGAACGCGCGGCTGGCCCGGGTCAGCGCCTGGATGTTGGGGGTGCCGTAGGTCGCCATGTAGAGCGCGGCCGAACGGCCGGTGGTGTGGTAGCCGGGCTGCGATTCACGCTCCAGCAGCAGCACACTGGCGCCCTGCCCTGCGGCGCCGGGCTGCACCAGTTGCCAGGCCACGGAGGCCCCGGCAATGCCCGCGCCGATGACGATGGTGTCTACGGTTTGCATCTGCTCCTCCTGCTCAAACGGCCGACACCTGTGCGGCTGATGCCGCACGGTCGTCGCGCGGCAGGCTGCGGGCATCGCGGGGGTCGGGTGCCATGGTCACGATGGATGTCAGCGCAGGCTCGACCTGCGTTTGCATCAGCTTGGCGATGTCAGGCCGGGGCCGTGCCAGCCCTGCAATGCCCTTGAACGCCTGCTCCAGTGCATGCCCCACGCCCAGCGTGTGGCGGTCGGCACGGAACCGGCCAACGATCTGCAGGCCAAACGGCATCCCGGCGTCGTCCAGCCCGCATGGCAGGCTCAGCGCCGGGTGGGTGGTGAGCGTGGTCACATAGGTCAGCGCCAGCCAGCGGTAGTAGTTGGCCTGTGGCTCGCCATTAATGTGGCTGGCGAAAAGCTGCGTCCACGCAAAGGGTGACACAGGCGTGGTGGGCGCGAGGATCACATCGTAGTCCTCGTACAGCTTCTGGAAACGCGCCAGAATGCGCGTCTGCTCGGCCTGCGCCCAGGCGCTGTCCAGCAGCGTCATGGCGGCGCCCATTTCGTAGTTGGCGCGGGTGTTGGGGCCCAGGGTGGCGGGGTCGCGCTCGTAGGCCTCGCGCGTGCTGGCCACAAAGGCCTCGGCGCGCAGCACATCAAAGCACCGGTGCACATCGCCCAGGTCGATGTCGATGGCGTCGCAACGCGCAAACAGATGCTTCATGGCCCGTACCTTGCGGCGGAACACGGCGCGGATACCGTCGTCCACAGCGCAGGCACCAAAGTCCTCGGAATAAGCCACGCGCAGGCGGCTCAGGTCCACGGCTTCGGGTAGAAGGAAGCTCATCGGGTCCAGCGGGTAGCTCAGCGGGTCGCCCGCCGACATGCCCGCCGTGGCTGCCAATTGCAGGCAGGCCTCTTCCACCGTGCGGCCCATGGGGCCCACCACCGAAATGGGCGTCCAGCCCAGCAGCTTGCGCGAGCTGGGCACCACCCCGGGCGATGGCCGGAAGCCCACCACGCCACAAATGGACGCCGGGATGCGCAGCGACCCGCCCGTGTCCGACCCCGTGCACACCGGCAGCATGTCGCACGCCAGCGCAGCGGCCGATCCGCCCGACGAGCCCCCAGCGTTCAGGTTGGGGTTGAACGGATTGCCCGTAGCGCCCCACACGGTGTTGCGCGAATTCGCGCCCGCCCCCATCTCGGGGATGTTGGTCTTGCCGGTGACGATGGCGCCCGCCGCGCGCAAGCGCGCCACCAGCACGTTGTCCTCGGCCGGAATGTGCTCACGGTAGATCTGCGATCCATAGGTGGTCAGCAAGCCCGCCGTGGCCTCCAGGTCCTTCACGCCCATGGGCAGGCCATGCAGCAGGCCCAGTGGTTCGCCGCGCAGCACGGCTTGCTCGGCCGCTTTGGCCTCGGTGCGGGCGCGGTCGTAACAGGTGGCCGTGACGGCATTCACATGCGGGTTCACCGCCTCGATGCGGGCGATGCAGGCATCAAACAGTTCGACAGGAGAAATCTCGCGCGTGCCGATGTGATGGCGCAGTTCGTTGGCGGTCAGCTCAACCAGGGCTTGGGGGCTTGTTGTGGTCATCTCGGGCTTGTCTCCTTGTTCTGGTCACACGGGTTCAGTCTGCGGTGATGGCGGCACGCTGTGCAATGGCACGCATCAGCGGCAGCTCCTTGTCGATCAGCTCGGCCAACACCTTGGACGAAGCATAGGACGGCTCAAACCCCACGGCGATCATCTTGTCACGCGTTTCGGGATCTGACACCACCTGGGCCAGCGCCAGCTCCAGCCGCGACTTCACGGCCGGTGGCAGGCCACGCGGCGCCACCATGGCCAGCCAGGTGTCCATCTCCAGGCCGGGGTAGCCACTCTCCGCCAACGTGGGCACCTTGGGCAGCAGGGCCGAGCGTTTGCCGGAGGTCACCGCAATGGCTTTGATCTTGCCGTCCTTGAGCTGCGGCAGCGCGGCCGATACGGTGTCCACCGTGAACGGGATCTGCCCGCCGAGCAGGTCGGTCATCGCAGGCGCGCTGCCCTTGTAGGGCACATGCTGGATCTTGAGACCCGCCGCGTGGAAGAACATCTCGCCCGCAAACTGCGAGGTGGTGCCCGTGCCGAACGAGCCATACGAATACTTGTCGGGCGCCGCCTTCACCAGGGCCACGAACTGCTTCAGGTCGTTGGCCTGCACATCCTTGTTGGCCAGCAGAATCAACCCCGTGCGGCCCGTGATGCCAATGGGCTCAAAGCTCTTGATCGGGTCATACGGCAGCTTGGCGCGCACGGCGGGGTTGACGGTGAAGGTGGTGCCCGAACTCATGAGCAGCGTGTAGCCATCCGGCGCCGCCCGCGCCACCGACGTCGCACCGATCACCGTGCCCGCCCCCGCGCGGTTGTCGATCACCACGCTCTGGCCCAGCTTGTCGCCCAGCTTCTTGCCAATCAGCCGTCCCAGCACATCGGTGGCGCCACCGGGCGGGAACGGAATCACCAGCGTGATCGGCTTGGTGGGGAAGGCGGCCTCCTGCGCCATGGCCGGAGCCCATGCAGTGGCCCCCAGGGCGGCATAGAGTACAGCAGACAAAAGCAGTTGCTTGCGGTTCATGACATGGCTCCGGATCAAAGTGAAAAGAAACTGGCGGGCCATCAGGCCTGCGCTGCGAGCACAGCCCGCCCGCGCTGTACAAAACCCTGGTACTGCACATCGGGCACCAGCAGGCCACCCGTGGTCCACACCAGGTGCGTGGCCTGGTGCAGCACCGCGTCGATGCCCGTGTTGCGCAGCCAGGCCTGCCCGGCCGTGGTGCCGGTCAACATGGCCGGGCCGCTGAAGCCTGCCGCAGCCGAGGGCTCAATGCGCTCGCCCAGGGCATCCAGCACCAGCACCAGCTGCGCAAACAAGGTGTCATCGGTCACAGTGAACACGCCCGACAGCAGTGGCTGCATCAGCTCGGCGGCCAGCAGCGACGCACGCGGCACTGCCAGGCCATCGGCCTCAGTGCGGTTGGTCAGGCCCCAGTCGTACACCGACGGGTGACCGCCTGCCCCTTGGGATGAGTCCGCCAGCATCTGCACCAAAAAGCACGGCGACTGCACCGGCTCTGCAAAAAAACAATGCACATGTGGCCCCAGCACCTGCCGAAGGCCAAAGGTGATGCCCGCAGGCGCGCCGCCCACGCCACAGGGCAGGTACACGATGAGCGGGTGTTCTGCATCCACCACCACGCCCTGCTCTGCCAGCTGCTGTTGCAGATGCAGTGCCGCTGCGCTGTAGCCCAGCAGCAGCGAAAACGATTGCTCGTCGTCCACAAAGTGGCACAGGGGGTTGCCGGCTGCCTCGGCACGGCCTGCGGCCACAGCGCGTTCGTAGTCGCCCGTGTGCTCTACCACCTGCACTCCGCGCTGGCGCAGGCGGTCCTTCTTCCACTCCTTCGCATCGGCCGACATATGCACCATGGCCTGGAAGCCCAGGGCAGATGCCACCGCACCAATGCTCATCCCCAGGTTGCCGGTTGAGCCCACCGCCACCTGGTAGCGGCCCAGCACCTCGCGCCCCTCTGGTGTGGCGAGCGCGCGGTAGTCGTCGCCGGGCAACACCAGCCCATGCTGCAGCGCCAGCCCCTCGGCAAACTCCAGCACCTCGTGCATGCCGCCGCGCGCCTTGATGGACCCCGCCACGGGCAGACTGTGGTCGGCCTTGATGAACAAGCGGCCCTGCCCCTCGGCCCAGCCCAGGGAGGGTTGCAATGCGTCTGCGGGCAGCAGAGGCGACTCCACCACCCCACCGGTCGCGGCCAGCTCGGGAAACACGTCTGCCAACAACCTGGCGAAACGGGCAAGACGGGCAACAGCCGCCTGCGTATCATCCAGACTAATGGTTCTCCCTAGTGCTGAAAGCGCTGCGGCTGGCTGTGCCTGTCGGGCCGGATTGCTCCACAAAGCGGGCTGGGCGTTACGCAGACGTATGGTCAGCATGGAGTCTGCAGTGTTTTGGGGGGCAGCAATCGTCATGGCGCATTTGTCTCGAAAAGTCTTGCCCGCATTCTTCGCCGGTCATGCACCCGTCACAACGCATTTATATTGAGCACCGCATTAGTTTTAATAATGGATATTCGCCTCTCCCCTTCTCTGCTCGCCTGGCTGCGCAGTTTTGATGCAGCAGCCCGCCACGGCAGCTTTACCAAGGCAGCGGCCGAGCTACGCATCACCCAGGGCGCCGTCAGCCAGCAGGTCAAGCAGCTTGAAGACTGGCTGCGCCGCCCGCTGTTCCTGCGCACCCCGCGCGCGCTGGTGCCCACGCCCGAGGGCAAATGGCTGGCCGTGGTACTGCGCGAGAGCTTTGACGCCATCGAAAGCACCCTGGCCCAGATGCGACAGCCCGCAGAGGCCGCCACCGCCACGCTGAGCTGCTCACCGTCCTTCGCCATGAGCTGGCTCACCCCCCGGTTGGGCGACTTCTTCCGCCAGCACCCTCACACCGGGCTGCGCGTGTTTGGCGAGTTCCACACGCTGGACCGCACCCGCATGGTGCGCGAAGGCGTGGAGGCTGCCCTGCGCTTCGACCTGGGTGGCTACCGCGACCTGACCGCCATCGTGTTCCTGGATGAATGGCTCATCCCCGTGGCCAGCCCCGAGTTCGTGGCCCGCCACCCGCCCGTCACCCAGCCGCAAGACCTGCAAGGTGACTGGCTGCTGCACGACGGCAGCGCCTGGGACGGCGCCGACACGTACGAAGAATGGCAACACTGGTTTGCGCAAGTGGGCGCCCCGCCGCCGTCATGGACAGGCGGCCAGCAGTTCAACCTTTCGCAACTCGCCCTGGGGGCCGCGCTGGCAGGCCAAGGCATCGCCATGGGTCGCGCGGCGCTGGTGCTTCAGGACGTGAAGGCCGGACGCCTGGTGCCGCTGCTGGGGCGCAGCGTTTTGTCGCGCGCGGCGTATTCGTTTGTGACTACGACGCACCCCAGCCCTGCGATGCAGCTGGTGCGAGATTGGCTGGGGGATGAGGCGCTGCGGTTTTGTGGGGAGCGGGCGCAGGTGCTACCGCCGCCACTGGGTGCCAAGTAGCTGAGTAGGTCAGATTAGCGCAGCGAAACTGGCGCACTAGGCACCCGGGAGGTGTCGGGGTATGCCGAATGGGTCAACGCGACTACTGCGGTTAAAAATTCGGGGTTTTTGGCCCCTGGTGCTTATTGAGCAAGCGCTAGCAGCTATTGTTTTTGACCGATTCGTGGCTTCACTGCCAGTGAATTCTGAGACAACTGACCCTGTGACGCGGTCCGCCCATTCACTACGAAAGTCTGAGGCAGTAGCCCACAGCCGGTCACTCGCGTACAGTCACAGCGGCAATGTTTGAGACAACAAGGACGACCGCTTCAGGCTGGTTGCTGTCGCTCAATACGCAGTCGTTGAACGACTGCTGCGACCGAGAGCTGACACTGAAGAACATCACCGGGCGTTTTTCTGAACCGCAAGAGCTGACACAGCTAGCGTGGTCACTCGTGGACAACGGCATCCAGAAGGCGCATGGTCTTTGTCCCCTCGCTCGATGGGAGACCCTCATGGAATCCGCTATAGCCGTCGTTCATCGCGAGCCCTGGAACAAGGGAAAGATCGTTGGTCAGAAGGCGCCCTTCAAGCCCAAAGATATCTGGGCGCTGCGAGTGCGCCTTCAGATGGAGAACCGGGTGCGCGAGCTTGCGCTCTTCAATCTGGGAATCGACAGCAAGCTACGCGGATGCGACCTAGTCCCCCTGAAGGTCCGCGATGTTTGCCATGGGGACCAAGTCGCTTCACGAGCAATGAATCGCCCCGGGTTTCTAAGAGGCTGTTTGGTTTAAGTCAGGCCACCACTTCGGTGTTCTGACTGGCGAGTTGCCGGTAATAGTTTGCCTCAGCCTCGGCAGGCTGTATGTAGCCAATGGGTTCGAGCAGGCGATGGTGGTTGAACCACGATACCCATTCGAGCGTGGCGAACTCAACTGCTTCCTTGGTTTTCCATGGAGCTCGGCGATGAATCAATTCGGCCTTGTACAGGCCATTGATGGTCTCGGCCAGGGCGTTGTCGTAACTGTCGCCCTTGCTGCCCACCGAAGGCTCGATGCCTGCCTCGGCTAGCCGCTCCGTGTACCTGATGCTGACGTACTGCGAACCTCTATCGGAGTGACAGACCAAGCTGCCGTCGCGTTCGGGCTGACGGGCATATAGGGCTTGTTCCAAGGCATCGAGCACAAAGTCTGTGCGCATCGAACTGCTTACCCGCCAGCCAACGATGCGCCTGGCAAACACGTCGATGACGAAGGCCACATAGAGCCAACCCTGCCAGGTCGACACATAGGTGAAGTCGCAGACCCACAGCTGGTTGGGCCTCTCGGCGCGGAACTGCCGATTGACCCGGTCCAGCGGGCATGGCGTCTTGGCATCGCCGATGGTGGTGCGCACGACCTTGCCGCGCATCACACCGCGCAGGCCCAGCTTGCGCATCAATCGTTCGACCGTGCAGCGGGCTACGGTCACTCCTTCGCGTGCCAGTTGCCGCCACACTTTGTCGGCACCATAGACCTGCTTGTTGGCCTGCCAGACGCGTTGAATCTGCGGCATCAGCACCTCGTCGCGCTTGGCGCTGGTGCAGCGCTTGTGAGGCTCGCGCACCAGCGCGGCGTGGCGCCAATACGCCGACGGAGCGATCTGCAGAACCTTGCAGAGCGGCTCGACCCCGTAGGCTTGTCGATGCTGATCAATGAAGCCCTTCAGGACTTCAGACGGCGGTCGAGCTCCGCCTGGGCGAAAAACGCGCTGGCCAGCTTCAGTATCTCGTTGGCCCGGCGCAGCTCTTTGACCTCGCGCTCCAGTTCCTTGACCCGTTGGGCTTCGGCCGTGGTGACACCTTCTCGCGTGCCTGCATCCACTTCGGCACGTTTGACCCATTCGTTCAGGGTCTGGGGTACACAGCCAATCTTTGGGGCGATGGATTCGATGGCGGCCCACAGCGATGGGTATTCCCCGCGCTGTTCCTGCACCATCCTCACCGCGCGCTCACCCACCTCAGGCGAGAACTTGTTCGTCTTCTTCATAGCTCAATCCTCTCAGAGTGTTGAGCCTCCTCAAAAACCGGGGCGATTCAGTCCTTCAAGCGCTTGATCGGCATACATGTTGGCAAGCTGTCGCATGAGTTGCTTGACCCAATCTACGCTGAACATCCGAGTGTGATGCCAGAAGGCTTGAGGGATTGAAGGGCCCCCTTACCCCACCGGCTGCTCCTGGCCGAACTCTGCCCCACGCACTTGGCGTGCCGTACTTTAATTTTGCAAACCTGCTTGTCGTTTTTTGACGTCGCTATACATTTCCCAGCCAGCATGCATCGCTGGGGGTACGCAGCGCTGAAAAACAAAGAGTGACAAGGGTGAAGACATTCGGTAAAACCACAGTCTCCGAATTGTTAATTCTCTTTTGCCTGCCGTTTGAGTCTCCACGCGAATCCTGCTCGCGTTGTAGGTGGACCAGTTCAAAGGCGACGCACCTTCATGAAACAACAGATGGCCACCACCTGGTGGCTCACGGGCCTGCCGGGCGCTGGAAAAACCACCTTGGCACAGGCTTTGGCTGCCGCTTTGCGGGATCGTGGTGAACCCGCCTGCGTGATTGATGGCGATGAACTGCGCACGGGCCTGTGCAATGACCTCGCGTTTGACGAAGCGAGTCGTGCAGAGAACGTGCGCCGTGCCGCACACCTGGCCCAATTGCTAAATGCCAACGCCATACATGCGATCGTTGCCATGGTCTCCCCTGCAATTCAGGCACGCGAGGCAGCGTACGCTGTCATAGGAGTGGGACGCTGCAAAGAAATCCACATAAACACCCCTCTGGAAGTCTGCGAAAAACGCGACCCCAAAGGCCTGTACGCACGGGCGCGGGCCAATCAGCTGACACAGATGACCGGTATACAAGCGGGCTACGAGTGCCCGACAACTCCCGCACTGCGCATCGACACCAGCCAGACCGAAATACAAGCTGCTGTGCGACAACTGCTCCTGGCCTAGGTTCCCCATTAACCCGACTTTTTTCTCCTCTCATGTCACTCTCGACGTCCCCTCAATACCACTTCATCTCGGGCTTGCCGCGTTCTGGCTCCACTTTGCTGGCGGCGATTTTGCGCCAGAACCCGCGTTTTCAGGCCGGTATGTCCAGCCCGGTAGGTTCGTTCGTTAATTCAATCCTCTCCCAAGTCAGCGCGGGTAGCGAATTTGCCACGCTGGTTGACAACGTACAGAGGAAAGACTTGCTGACCGGCTTGTTTGACTCCTACTACCGGAAAGACAGCGACAAGAGCGTCATTTTTGACACCAATCGCATGTGGTGTGCCAAGCTGCCAACGCTATTAGATTTGTTCCCCGACGCCAAAGTCATTGCCTGCGCGCGCAATGTGGCCTGGGTGATGGACAGCATTGAGCGGCAATACCGTAGCAACCCCTACGAAAACACCAAGCTCTTTGGTAACAACATGGGGCGCAGCACCGTGTACCAGCGTTTGGAAGGCCTTGCACAACACGACCAATTGGTGGGTTTTGCCTGGGCAGCCTTGCGCGAGGCGTTTTATGGCGAACACGCCAAATCGATTCTGGTCATTGATTACGACCTTCTGACCCAGGCTCCAGAAAAAGTCATAGGCCTGCTGTACGACTTCATTGGTGAGCCCAGATTTGCGCACGACTTCGAACAACTGGCCTACGACGCTCCAGATTTCGATCTACAACTGGGCTTGCCAGGTCTACACCGGGTGCGACCCAAGGTCGAATTTACCGAGCGGCGCACCATCATCCCGCCTGACTTGTTTGAAAAGTTTTCCAAGATGACTTTCTGGAGCGACCCCAGCGGAAGCGCCGCCAATGTTATTGCCCCCAAGCCTGACACGAAAGAAGCCACCGTATGAACACCGTTTCTGTCAACCCATCGATTGACTTTTCCATACAGTCCGGCGCGGGCAGTCGTGTCCAGCCTTCCGTTGTGGCAGCACCGGATTTGACGCATCTGCAGATCGTGAGCGACCCGCTACTGGGTGCGAACGTCGTGAATGCAGCCATGCCAGCGCGCACAGAAATTGTCTTCATTGAAGGCAATGTCAGCGACATCGACGCACTGTTGCAAGGCATTGGCGCCGGCAAGGAAGTGCATGTGCTCGACGCTGGCAAGGACGGCCTCCAGCAGATGGCCGACATACTGGCTGGGCGCAGCAACGTCGATGCCCTGCACATCATCTCGCACGGCAAAGAAGCTTCGATCAACCTGGGGACGCTGTTTCTTGACCAGGACAATCTGTCTGCCCATACCGCGCAGCTTCAGGCCATAGGTCAGAGCCTGAACAAGGGTGCAGACATCATGCTGTATGGCTGCGATGTCGGCGCGGGTGCGGGGCAGGCTTTTATCAGTCAATTGGCTATTGCCACGGGGGCCGATGTTGCGGCTTCCAATAATTTGACGGGAAGTGCCCAACTGCAGGGTGACTGGGACCTGGAGGTCAAGGCTGGCAGTATTGAGACGCCGTCGGTCGGCAGCCCGGCGCTGACGGAACTGTATACGAGCGTGCTGAACATTGCGAGCGCCACACTCAATTTCGATACGGTTGGCAACTTCAGCAATACTGGCGACTACACGTTGGGCGCCGCCAGCGATGTTGTATATAAAGTCAACAACAATGCATCCTACCTATTCAAAATCGATGGCACGGTAAGGGACATTTCCAAGGACCCGGGGGCGGGCTATATCAATATTGATTTCAACGACGCCGGCACCGAGACATCTGTTGTCTTTTCTTTTCAGGGCGGCCAGCGGTTCGATGCAACATCGTTTGGGCTCGTACGGCAGGCTGTAGACCAGAACTTGGTCTTCAGAGGATACGACGCCGGAAATAACCTGGTTGCAACCAACACCAAAACCGTTAGTGGCCCTGGCGGTACTGAAAATACATTGACCTTTACGGGCATGACCGGGGTTACTAAGATCGTCATGACAGCCACTAGCAATGGCAACATTGTCAAATACATGGGACTGGACAACGTTGTTCTGGCCAATATTAAGCCTCCGTCAGGCTCTATCACCAGCGCCACATATGACGCGTCAACTGGCGTTCTGTCGGTAACAGGTGCCAATATCACCAACGGTGGCACGATTGACGTATCGAAACTCTCGCTCACCGGCCAGGGCGGGACTTATACCTTAACGTCAGCCAACGTTACCGCCAGCAGTGGCACGGCCTTCAGCGTCACGCTCAGTGCCGCCGACAAAATTGCGGTCAACGGCGTACTCAACAATAACGGAACCACTTCTGCCACTGGGGCAACAACGTTCAACCTGGCAGCCGCCGCAAACTGGGACGTTACGGCTTCGGCATCTGCGGATTTAACTGGTAACGGCGTCACTGTTTCCAATGTCACAGCACCGACGATCACCGCTGCTTCTTATGACGCTACTACAGGTATCTTGTCTGTCACAGGCACAGGTCTGGTCAGGACAATTGGCGCTACCAATGATATTTCTGTAAACAAAATCCGCATCGTTGGCGAAGGAGGGGCAGGACGCACACTTGTCATTTCCAGCAATGTTGAGATTACCGATGCCACCACTTTTTCTGTTCAGTTGAGTGGCAATGACAGGATTATTGTTGATAGTTTGCTCAATAAAAACGGCACGACTTCGACCAGTGGATCAACCTACAACGTGATTGCATTCGACGACTGGAACAGCAGCATCACGAATGGCGACACTTCTGACGCCACCAACCCGCTGACGGTGTCGAATGTACCGGTACCAACCATTACGTCAGCAACCTACGACTCCGCTACTGGAACACTGGTTGTCACCGGCACGGGTTTCCTGCAGCTCACTGGTGCAAACAACGACATTGTTGCCAATAAATTCACGCTGACGGGTGAAGGCGGCAGCACCTATACCTTGACCGACACCAGCAATGTCGACATCACGGGTACCAGCAATACACAATTTACGCTCGTCCTGAGTGCTACCGACAAGTCGGGCATCAACCAGATCATCAACAAGAACGGCAGCAGCTCCACCGGTGGCACCACCTATAACCTGGCCGCTGCAGAAAACTGGACAGCAGGGGCTGATGCTGCAGTCGTTGATGCCGACCTCACGGGCAACGGAATCACCGCAACGGTGGCAGTACCTACCGTCACATCCGCCACCTATGACGCCAGTACGGGCACACTGGTAGTGACCGGTACAGGCCTTACCCACCGCGCGGGTTCTACCAACGATGTTATCGCCAATACATATACGCTGACCGGCCAAGGTGGCAGCACCTACACATTGACCGATACGGCTAATGTAGAAATCAGCTCAGACACCAGCTTTACGCTCGTGCTGTCGGCTACCGATAGAGCTGGACTGCGTACCCTTTTAAACAACAATGGTACGCAATCGGCAGGTGGCACGACCTACAACCTCGCTGCAGCAGACAACTGGGCCAATGGCGCAGACGCTGCGCTGAATATTGCCGATACCGCGGGCAATGGGATCACGGTTTCGAATGTGGTGTCACCAGCCATCACCTCGGCGACCTATGATGCCAGCATAGGCATCTTGTCGGTTACGGGCACAAATCTGGCAAATGGTGACACCATTGATGTCTCCAAACTGTCCATTACTGGTCAGGCTGGTTCCTACACCCTGACGTCAACCAACGTCACGGCTTCCAGCGCGACGGCCTTCTCGGTCACCCTGAACGCAGCCGACCAGCTGGCCATCAACGGCGTTCTGAACAGAAACGGCACGACGGCGGTAGACACCACCACCTTCAACCTGGCAGCTGCAGCGGGCTGGGACACCACCGTCAACACAACTGCAGACCTAACCGGCAATGGGGTCACGGTCTCGAACGTCACTGCACCAACGATTACCTCAGCGACTTACGACGGCAGCACCCACGTCTTCACCGTCACCGGCACCAACTTGGTCAAGACCATCGGTGCAACGAATGACATCACGATCTCCGCATTGACGATCACCGGCGAAGGCGGTGCAACACGCGTGCTGTCCACCACGGGCAATGTGGAAGTCACCTCGGCCACCAGCTTCACCTTTACCCTGGCTGGCGCCGATATTGCTGCGGTTGATACCCTTTTGAACAAGAACGGCACTTCTGCTGTCAGCACCACCACGTACAACATCGCTGCCGCCGATGACTGGAACAGCGTGGTGACGGGTGGCAACATTGCCGACCTCACGGGTAATGGCATCACCGTCAGCAACGCTGCGCCCAGCATCCTTTCCTCCACCTACGACGCGTCTACCGGAATCCTCTCCGTCACTGCAGTCAATCTCGTAGGCGGCGACACCATCGACGTGAGCAAGCTCAGCCTGACAGGCCAGGGAGGCAGCTACACCCTCACCAGCGCCAACGTCACCGCCAGCAGCGGCACGGCCTTCTCGGTCACGCTCAACGCGGCAGACCAACTGGCCATCAACGGGATCCTGAACAAAAACGGTACGTCGGCGGTGGACACCACCACCTTCAACCTGGCGGCCGCAGCTAGCTGGAATGCCACCACACCTTCGGGAGCGGACCTGACTGGCAATGCGGTGACCGTCTCCAACGTCACCGCTCCCACCATCACCAGCGCCACCTTCGACGGCAGCACCAACGTGCTCACGGTAGCTGGCACGGGCCTGGTCAAGACCATCGGAGCCACCAACGACATCACCGTCAGCAAGCTCACCCTCACCGGCGAGGGCGGCGTCACCTACGCCCTGTCCACCACGGGCAATGTGGAGGTCACCTCGGCCACCAGCTTCTCCATCACCCTGACGGGGGCAGACATCGCTGGCGTGAGCAACCTGCTCAACAAAAACGGCACCAGCTCAGCCAGCGCCACCACCTACAACATCGCTGCGGCAGACGACTGGAACAGCGTCATCACAGGCGGCAACATTGCCGACCTTACGGGCAACGGCATCACTGTCAGCAACGCCGCACCGAACATCCAGTCGGCCAGCTACGACGCCAGCACAGGCACCCTGACCGTGTCGGCACTGAATATCGTTGGTGGCGACACCATCGACGTGAGCAAGCTGAGCCTGACAGGCCAGGGAGGCAGCTACACCCTCACCAGTGCCAACGTCACGGCCAGCAGCGGCACGGCCTTCTCGGTCACGCTCAACGCGGCAGACCAACTGGCCATCAACGGGATCCTGAACAAAAACGGTACGTCGGCGGTGGACACCACCACCTTCAACCTGGCGGCCGCAGCCAGCTGGAATGCGACCACAACATCGGGTGCCGACCTGACCGGCAACGGTGTAACGGTATCGAACGTCACTGCCCCGACGATCACATCGGCCACCTACGATGCCAGCACCCACGTGCTGACCGTCACCGGCACCGGCCTGGTCAAGACCATCGGTGCCACCAACGACATCGCCGTCAGCGCACTGACGATTGCTGGCGAGGGTGGTGCCACCCGCACCCTGAGCACCACAGGCAACGCGGAAGTGACCTCGGCCACCAGCTTCAGCGTCACCCTCTCGGGTGCAGATATCGCCGCCGTAGAAGCCCTGCTCAACAAGAGCGGCACCAGCTCCACAAGCGGCAGTACCTATAACCTGGCCGCTGCAGACGACTGGAACAGCGTGGTCACAGGAGGCAACATTGCCGACGCCACCAACGCGCTGACCGTCAGCAACGTCGCAGTACCCGCCATCACATCCGCCACCTACGACGCCAGCACCGGAGCGCTCGTCGTCACCGGCACCGGGTTCTCCAGCCGGGCGGGGGCCGTCAACGACATCGTTGCCAACAAATTCAGCCTGCAAGGCGAAGGTGGAGCCAGCTACGCACTGACCACCACAGCCAATGTGGAGATCACCTCCGCCACCAGTTTCACCCTGAGCCTGAGCGGGGCGGACAGACTGGGCGTCAACCTCCTCATGAACAAGAACGGCACCAGCTCAACCAGTGCCAATACCTACAACCTCATTGCAGCCGAAGACTGGAACGCGGGAGCCGACGCGGCGGTGGTCATCGCCGACCTCACCGGCAACGGTGTTACGGTCAGCAACGTTGCAGTTCCCACCGTCACCAGCGCCACCTACAACGTAGGCACTGGCGTGCTGGTCGTGACCGGCACAGGACTCACCTCCGCGGCAGGAGCCCTGAACGACATCATTGCCAACAAGCTCACCTTGCTGGGCCAGGGGGGCGTGACCTATGTCTTGACCGATACCGGCAACGTCGATATCACCTCGGCCACCAGCTTCACCTTGACCCTGTCGGCGACCGACAAGGCAGCAGTCGCCCTGCTGTTCAACAAAGACGGCACAGCCTCTCTGGGGGGGACCACCTACAACCTGGCCTTCGCCGAAGACTGGGCAGCAGGCGCCGATCCTGCCGTGGTGATCGCCGACCTCGCAGGCAATGGCGTCACTGTTGCTGGAAACGACCCGAACGCCCCCGTATTCGCTTCAGCCAGCGCCAACGGCGCCAGCCTGGTGCTGACCTACACCGACGCCAGCGACCTGGATGCCGTCAACGTGGCGGGCACTGGTGCCTTCTCGGTGATCTCAGGAGGTGTTGCCAATGCCGTGACTGGCGTGGCCGTGAACGGCTCCGCCAAAACTGTGACTTTGACCTTGACGACGCCGGTAGGGTTTGCCGAAGT